>NZ_CP029354.1 GCF_003130795.1 Azospirillum thermophilum | reverse complement strand
CCGCCCTACCAGCTGTACTTCAGCGTCGCCAGGACCTGGCGGCGGTTGCCGTACAGCACGGTGTTGTCGTAGAAGCCCGCCGAGGAATACGTCTTGTCGGTCAGGTTGCTGACGTTGAGCGCCACGCTGGCCCCCGCCAGTTCGGACCGCAGGGCGCCCAGGTCATAGCGGATGGCGGCGTCGATCAGCGTGTAGTCGGGGATGGTCGCGGTGTTGCCGGCGTTCTTGGCGGTGCCGACATAGCGCGCCCCACCCCGAGGCCGAGGCCGGTGAGCGGGCCGGACTTGACGGTGTAGTCGCCCCAGGCCGACGCCATGTGTCGCGGGATCCCCTTCGGACGCAGCCCGACCGAGCTGGCGGTGGATCCCACCGCCGGATTGTCCTTGGTGATCTCGGCATCGACGAAGGCGTAGGAGGCGATCAGGCTGAATTCCTCCGTCAGCTCCATCTTGCCTTCCAGCTCGATGCCGCGGCTGCGGACCTCGCCGTCCTGCACGGAATAGCCGCTGTAGACCGGATCGTTGGTCGCAACATTCTGCTGGGTGATGTGGTAGAGCGACGCGGAGATGAAGCTGTTCCAGCCGTTGGGCTGATACTTCACGCCCACCTCGTACTGGGTGCCGGTGGTGGGCTGGAAGGTGCCGCCGCCACGCTGCGGCGCATAGGTGCCGGTGGTCGGCTGGAAGGAGGTCGCGTAGCTGGCATAGGGCGCGATGCCGTTGTCGAAGACATAGCCGATGCCGGCGCGGCCGGTGAACTGCCTGTCGCGCGCGGTCTGGAAGCCGCGGGACAGGTTGTCGATCTCCTTGCCCGCCACCCAGTCCTGCCGGCCGCTGAGCGTCAGGATCCAGTTCTCGTAGCGCAGCTGGTCCTGGAGATAGGCGCCGATCTGGGTCAGGTTGCTCTTTCCGTCCACCCAGGGATTGCCATAGAGGAACCCGGTCCCCGGATAGGCCGGGTTGAGGACGTCGATCACCAGCTCATTCAGCGAGTTGCGCCGCGTCTCCCGCCCGATGTAGTAGCCGTAGTCGACGCCGGCCAGGATGGTGTGCGACACCGGGCCGGTGGTCGCCTTGCCCTGGACGTTGGTGTCGAGCAGATAGGTTTCGGTGGTCTTCGGACGGTCCTGCACCCCGACCGGATAATAGCGGCCGTCCACCAGCCGCACCGGCCAGGCGGTGCTGAAGGCGCTGACGAAGTTGACCCGCGAATGCATGTAGCGGGCGTTCTGATGGATGGTCCAGTTCGGGCTGATCTCATGCTCCAGCTCGTAACCGACCGAGGTGTTCTGCACCTTCCAGTCGGAATAGCCGGGAACGCCGAAATAGAGATCGGTGCCGATCAGCCCCGTCGCGTTGCGTGGAATGCTCTGCTCGGACCCGCTCATCTTCAGCCTCTGATAGCTGGCGAGCAGGGTCATCTTGGTCTTGTCGGCCGGCTTGAAGGTCACGGCCGGCGCGATGTAGAGGCGGTCGTCCGGCGCATGGTCGACCTGGGTGTCGGACAGGCGGCCGAGACCGGTCAGGCGGTACAGCACCTTGCCGTCGCCGTCGACCGGCCCGCCGAAATCGAAGGCGGCCTGCCGGCGGTCGTAGCTGCCGGTCTGCAGCTGGAGTTCATGCAGCGGCTTGTCGGTCGGCCGCTTGGTGGTGAGGTTCACCACGCCGCCGGGCGAGGTCTGGCCGAACAGGACCGACGAGGGCCCCTTCACGACATCGACGCGCTCCAGCCCGTAGGGCTCGAAGCTGGTGTCGTAGTTGTTGAAGCCCGCCCGCAGGCCGTCGCGGTAGATGCCGAACAGGTTGAAGTCGCGGAAGCCGCGCATCGAGAAATCCGGGGCGCCCGGGCCGCCGGGATAATCGACCACGGCGATGCCGGGCGAGTAGGCCACCGCGCCGGCGAAGTCCTGGACCGCACGCTGGTCCAGCTCCTTGCGGGTCACGACGGAGATCGTCTGCGGAATTTCGATCAGCGGCGTCTCGACCTTGGTGCCGACGGCGCTGCGCGTCGCGACATAGCCCTCGGTGCCGCCGACCACGCCCTGCACCGAAATCGGGCCGAGAAGCATGCTGTCGCCGCTGCCGGCCGGTGCGCCGTCCGCCGCCTGCTGCGCCAGCCCGGCCGGCTGGTTCGCCAGCAACGCCAGTCCGGCTATCGTCGTCCCCAGCAGGACGGTTCTCGGGCGCCCGCGCTTGCCCGTCGCCAGACGGCCGGCCGGTGCGGCCGCCCCACCCTCGATCTCCATCTCCATTCCCCCGAACTGACACTCGATCCGGCGGGCTCCGCGTCCAGGCGAAGCCCGTCTCCCGGCTCTAAGACGAAGGGGGTAGGGGAGAATTAAGGGGGAATCTGTCCTCCCGGCATTTTTTCGGATGCGGCCCCGGCCGGCTTGCGTCACGCCGCCGGCTGACGATCCTCCGCCACCCTGCCGGCGGCCAGCCGGAGCAGATGGTCGGCCACATGGAAATAGCGGTCGTCGTGGGAGATGACGATGATGGTCTTGCCCATCGCCTTCAGGCCGGGCAGCAGTTCGGTGTAGAAGATCCGCCGGAAGGTCGGGTCCTGGTCCGCGGCCCATTCGTCGAACACCAGAACCGGCCGCCTCTCCGTCCAGGCCTGGAGCAGGGCCAGCCGCTTGCGCTGCCCGGTGGACAGGTCGGTCGTGCTGAACACGCCGTCGACGACGCGGACCTTGTGGGCGATCTCCAGCCGCTCCAGATAGGGGCGGGCGTCCTCCGGCACGCCGTCGCCCGCCTGGATCAGGTCGTCGAACAGGAAATAGTCGGCGAAGATGGTGGTGAAGAGCTGGCGGTAGTCGTCGCGCGTCTCCGGCGTCACCGGCTTGCCGTCCAGCAGGATTTGCCCCTCGTGAGGAGGGTACAGCCCGAGCAGCATCTTGATCAGCGTGGTCTTGCCGCAGCCGTTCTCGCCGACGATGAACAGGATCTCGCCGCGGCCGACGCGCAGCGAGACGGGGCCGAGCGCGAAGGGCTCGGCGTCCGGGCCGGCCGGCGGGTAGACGTAGCGGGCATTCCGCAGTTCCAGCGAGTCGATGGTCGCGGGCGGACGGGCGCCGTCCTTCATCAGCAGATGCGGTTCCGGCGAGGCGAACTCCGCCGCCAGCTCCGCGATGCGGCGGAAGGCGACCTGGGCGCGGCTGACGATGGGCAGGGTGCCGATCAGATGCTCCAGCGGCCCCTTCATGTAGAGCAGGACCAGGATGAAGCCGCTCAGCGTCCCGCGGTCGGTGCTGGGCCACAGCGCCTCGACGCCGAGCGCCACCCCGATGACGATGAAGAACAGCGTGGACCCGAAGCCCTTGGCGACGACGAAGAGGTTGATCGACCGGATCTGGATGTCGCAGATGCGGTCGATGGTTCCGCGCAGCGCCTCGCTCTGCAGCCGCAGCCGCCGCGGCCGGTTGATGCGCAGCTCCTTCGCCCCTTCCGCCAGCGAGCGGTAGTGCTTCTGCAGCTCGTCCTCGTAGGCGCGGGCCTCCTGGAAGCCTTCGATGCCGCGGACGCGCGCGGCATACTGCACGGCGCTGCCGATCAGGATGGCGGCGGCCGTCGCCAGGAACATCGGCCAGGACAGCACCGCCAGATAGCACAGGCTGCCCAGCGTGACGCTGAGCGACACCGCCAGCGGCGCGAAGGCGAAGGCGAAGTCGCTGATGGTGTCCACGTCGTGGGTCAGCACCGGGATCAGGCGGTGGCTGCGATAGTGCTCGAGCTGGTCGATCGGCGCGGTCAGGATGCGGTCGCCCAGATCCTTGCGCAGCCGCGCGACGACCTTCTGCCCGATCCGGTTGGTGGCGATGTCGGACAGGACCGAGCCGGCCAGTGCCAGGACGCACAGGCCGGCGAAGGCGAGGAGGATTCCGGCGCCGGGGCCTTCTCCGGCGCGCAGGATGTGGTTGATGGCGGCGAGAAGCCCGGTCACGCTGAGCCCGCCCAGCACCCCCAGAAGGGTGGCGGCGGCCAGCAGCGGCCAGAAGGGGCGAAGAAGCCGGAGCAATGCTGCGAGGCTGGTGCGGGATGGCGTCGGCATCGGGATTCCTGAGGGACGGGAACGAAGGCGGCCGGCACGGTGGCCTCCCGCCACGACGGCGGAGGCGCAGCGCCGCCCTGACTAGGACGAACGGGCGGCGCGAAACTGAAGCCGCTTCCCCCGGCCGCCCCCCTGCCGCGGCCGGTCATGGGGCGCCGCCGTGCGCCCGGGGTTCCCCCCGGTGGACACCTCGCGTAGAGTTGGTCCGGTCCGGCTCGCCTTGCGGTCCGGCCCCCGCCTGCTCTATAGCTGCCGAACGCCTTCCGGAGCCGAGCGCGCCCGTATGCCTCCGTCACATCCCCCCGACGACGACCGCGTGGCCGAACAGGCGGCGGACTGGTGCCTGCGCCTGCAGGCGGCCGACATCGGCGACGCCGACCGGGCCGCCTTCGAGCGCTGGTGCCGGGAGGACCCGCGCCATCAGGCGGAATTCGACGCGATGCGGGAGATCTGGGGCCTGTCCGCGGGCCTGCCGCCGCGGGCAACCGCGGTTCCAGCGGCGGCCCCCGCAGCGCCCCCCGCAGTGCCTCCCGCAGTGACGGCGCAGCCCGCCATTGTCCGGGCTCGGCCGCGGCGGCGCTGGGCGATGGCGGCCTGCATCGCTGCGGCGGTGGCCGCCTGCTGGCCGGTGGGCTGGTCGGCCGGCCTGCTGCCCGGCCGCGTCGACGTCTTTCTCGGCGGCGGACGGCACCGCATGGTCGAACTGCCCGACGGTTCCAGGGTGGATCTGAACGTCCGCACCACCCTGTTCTATGCCCAGTTCCGCGACCGGCGCAGCGTCCTGATGGACCATGGCGAGGCCTTCTTCGCGGTTGCGCACGATGCCGGGCGGCCCTTCACGGTCTTCACCGCCGGCCATCGGATCCGGGTGACGGGGACGGTGTTCAACGTCTGGGCCAATGACGGCGAACTCGCCGTGACGCTGGCCGAAGGATCGGTCACCGTGACCTCCGCCGCGGCGGGCGGCGAGCCCCTGCGGCTGACGCCCGGCATGCAGGGCCGCTTCGCCCGCGACAGCCGGTTCGGCAGCGTCGCGCGCGTCGATCCCCTGCGGGTCCTATCCTGGCGGGAGGGCAAGCTGGTGTTCGACAACATCACCCTGGCCGAGGCGGTCCCGCTGCTGAACCCCTACCTGTCGCAGCCGCTGCGGCTGGCGGACCGCAAGGTCGGGGCGATGCGCATCGGCGGCGTGTACGATGTCGCCGACCTCGACCGCGTGGCGGCGTCGCTTCCCCGGGTGCTGCCGGTGACGCTCGTCGCCAAGGACGGCGAACTCCTTCTCTCCGCCCGCTGAACCCGGCGCCCGCCCGGCCGCGGCGGCGCGCCGTCACCAGCCGTAGGACAGAGTCGCCAGCACCGCCCGCCGGTTGCCGAAGAAGACGGAGTTCTCGTAGAAGCCCGGCGAGAAGTAGCGGCGGTCGAACAGGTTGGTCGCGCTCAGGCTCAGCCCGACGCCGTCGAGCTGTGGGGAGAGCCGCCCCAGATCATAGCCCAGGCTGACGTCGACCAGCATGTAGGAGGGAACGCGCACGCTGTTCGCCGCATTGTAGGTCGCGCCGACATAGCGCATCCCGATGCCGGCGGTCAGGCCGTCCGCCGGCCCTTCCCGGAAATGCTGCCGCAGCCAGACCGCGGCGGCATGACGCGGAACGGAGGCCACCCGCTTTCCGGTCTTGTCGGTTCCGCCGGGGTAGGCGGTGTCTCGGGTGACCCGCGCCTCGGCGTAACCGTAGGCCGCCGTCAGGTCGGCCGTGTCGCTCAACGCCGTCCGCGCCTCCAGCTCGACGCCGCGCGACCGGATCTGCCCGGTTTGGACCGAATGGCCGGGATTGTCCGGGTCTGCGGCGGTGAGGTTGCGCTGGACCGCGCGGAACAGCGACAGGGTGAACAGCCCGTCGAAGCCCTCGGGCCGGTAGCGCAGTCCCGCTTCCATCTGCGTGCCGCGGCTCGGCAGGAAGGGGCGGCCCTGCACGTCGCTGTCGCCGTTCGGCTGGAAGGAGGTGGAATGGCCGGCGTAGGGCGACAGGCCGCCGTCGAACCGGTAGGTGAGCCCGATGCGCTTGGTGAAGGCCCGGTCGAACCGCGTCGTTTCCACCGGCGGGCCGTCGGACAGGCGGCCGGCAGTGCCGGTGCGGCTCCAGTCCAGCCGCCCGCCGAGCGTCAGCCGCCAGCCGCCGAAGGCGATCTCGTCCTGGGCATAGAGGCCGGTCTGGCGGATGCGGTCGGTCAGATCGCGGGCGGGCGTGGCGTCCCAGGCATAGGGGCCGCCATAGACGGGATCGAACACGTCGATCGCGTTGGCCACCGTGCCGTTGCGCCGCGTCTCGTGCGCCCGGTGGCGGCCATGGCCGATGCCGGCCAGCAGGCTGTGGTGCAGCGGCCCGGTGGTGGCGGCACCTTGCAGCGCGGTGTCCACCAGCAGGGTCGCGCTGGTCTTGGGCCGGTCCTGCAGCCCGAAGCGGTAACGGCGGTCCGCCTCCAGCAGGCCGGACGGCGCCCAGTTGGACAGGTAGCCGACGCGGCTGTGGCTGTAGCGCAGGGTCTGACGCAGCGTCCAGTCCGCGGTCAGGGCGTGCCGGAGGTCGTATCCCGCCGACAGGCTGCGCGAGCGGTAGGAACTCAGCCCCGGATAGCCGAGGAACAGGCTGGATTCGAGGCGGCCATGGGGATTGTCCAGCACCGTTCCCGACGCCGGGAAGCTCTGCTCCGCCCCCATCTTGCGGAAATCGAGGAGGCTTGCGAGCAGGGTGATCTCGGTGCGCTCGCCGGCGGCCCAGGACAGGGCGGGCGCGATGTAGAGGCGGTCGTCGGGCGTCCGGTCGATCTGCGTGCCGCTGCGCCGCGACAGCGCGGTCAGCCGGTAGCGCAGCGACCCGTCGGCGTCGATCCGGTCGCTGAGGTCGGCCGTGACCTGCCGCCGGTCGTGGCTTCCGCCCTGGAGCTGGAGCCGGTGGAGCGGGCCGTCGGTCGGGCGCTTGCTGGTCAGCGCGATGGCGCCGCCGGGCGGCATCGCCCCGTAGACGGCGGAGGACGGCCCCTTCAGCACCTCCACCCTCTCCACGCCGAAGGGCTCGTACTCCAGCCCGTAGGGGTTGTAGCCGCTGCGCAGCCCGTCGATCATGACGGATTCGGAACTCTGGCGGAAACCGCGGATGAAGACGTCGATGGCGCCCTGGCCGCCGGGATAGTCGATGGGACGGACGCCGGCGCTGTAGGCGAGGGCGCCGTTGATGTCCTGGACGTCCCGCTGGTCCAGCTCCTCGCGCGTGACGGTGGAGAGGCCCTGCGGCGGATCCTCGGCCGGCCTTCCGGACCTGCCGGTGCCGCGGCCGCGGTCGGGCGGAACCGCCGCTGGTCCCGCCGGCGGCGGACGGCCTTCCACCGTCAGGCCGGGCAGAAAGCCGGGGCTCTCCCGCAGACGGCCGATCGTCACCATCCCGTCCCGCATCTCGAAGGCGAGGTCGGTCCCGCTCAGCAGGTCGGAAAGGGCGGCGGCCGGGTCCATCCGTCCCGACAGGGCGCGCGACCGGCGGTCCGGTACGAGGTCGGGGCTGTAGAGGATCTGCAGGCCGGTCTGGCGGCCGAAGCTGGTCAGCGCCTCGCGAAGGGGAAGGGCCGGGATCTCCAGCAGCACGGCCTGCGCCGCGGGCTGTACCGGCCCGGACGGAGCAGGGGCGGGATCCCCGGGGAACGGGAGGGCGGAGGACGGCCAAGCGAGCAACGGCCAGGCGAGCAACGGCCAGCCGAGCGCCAGCCAGCCGACCGCCAGCCTCGCCCGTGCCGTCCGGCCGGCGCGGTGGCCTCGGGTTGCCGGGCGGAACGTTGCGGGACGATCGGTCATCCAAGGCTCAAGCAATCTGAAATAGCAATCTCTCCGGCAGGGGCCGCCATTTCCCTATTTGCAAATGATTGTTAGTTGCATTAATTTGCGACTGCTTGTCAAGCCCTGGGGACCGCAGCCCCGCCACGGCGTCACTCTGCACAAGGACCTTTCCATGCGACAGGCAGGACCCGCCGATAGCCAGACCCTGTCCGATATCTTCACCGCGCAGCGCCGGTCGTTGGTCGGGATGGCCGAGCGGATCACCGGCTGCCGCCACCACGCCGAGGATGTCGTCCAGGACGCCTTCCTGAAGCTGCTGGGGGCGGACTCGACCAGCGCCATCCGGGCGAAGGCGGGCTACCTGATGATGGTCGTCCGCAACCTTGCGATCGATCATTACCGCCGGAAGGGTCTGGAGTCGCGCCTGCTGGCCGCGGAGGAGGAGGGGCAGGCGGTGAGCACGCCGGAGGCGGCGTCGCCGGAAAGCGTGAACGTGAACCGCCAGCTCCTGCAGACGCTGGAATCGGCGCTGGCCGATCTGCCGGAACGGACCCGCTATGCCTTCGAGATGCACCGGATCCACGGCCACAGCCAGAAGGACATCGCGGCGACGCTGGGCGTGTCGCCGACGCTGGTCAACTACATGATCCGCGACGCGCTGGTTCATTGCCGCAAGGCGATGAGGCGGATCGATCCGTCGTCCTGACCGGCGGCACAGGGGCCCGTTGACCGGGCGGCCGTTCGCCTCGCGGGGATGACGGGTGGGGGGCCGGACCCGCAGGCTCACGGGCTTTCACGCGGCGCCGCCGTCCGTCCGCGCCGCCCCCTCCGCGATGCCCAGCCGCCGCAGCAGCTCCAGCCCCCGTGGGGTGAGGTGAAGCAGCTTGGCGCGGCGGTCGACGCTGTGCCGGTATTCCTCGACCAGGCCACGGGCGAGCAGTTGCTTGACATGGTGGGCGATCTGCTTGTCGCGGTGGAACAGCACCTTGCTCAGCTTGCTCGGCTGCTGGTCCTGGAGGCTCAGCAGATAGAGGATGGCGAGCTGGCGCGGCGTCAGGTCGAGGACGCCGCAGCGCACGAGGGCGGTGATCACCACCCCCTGCACGCGGTCGAGATGCTCCTGCGCCTTGCACAGCTCGGCGATGACCAGCGTCAGGTCGGGGGATCCGGCGAGCGGATCGGCCGGCCCCGCGGTGGGAACGGATGGTCTTCCTGGCAATCCAAGCATGGTGCACCCCTTCTGCCCGTCGAGCATGGGATGCGGACCAGAGTAAAACTTATCGTGACTCCCGGCCTTGTTTCAGAAGACGGCCACTCTCCGGAACGGGTCCGGCCCGTCCGTCGGGAGGACGGCGGCCCCCGCCCGGCCGCGGGACGCTATGCCTCCCCCGGCCGGAGGTGCTGCGGACGAGGCGGAATGGATGGCATTCGGGCGGTATTTTATCTTTTGGCGATCCATGCGCCGCCGCAGGGAGGGTCGTTTCCCCCATCCCGGCGCATAGGCCCGGCCGGCCCCCCTTCCGCAAGCAGGGGCTGCCGCGATGCCAAAGATACGGATACTTTTCCCGTTCTCAGGGATATAAATATTTCCTGTGAGGCGATGGTGATCGCATCACGCAGAAGCAGCCCGGTGGTATCTTCATCCCGTCATACTCTTCCGCCCATGAAGTCATCTGCTTGGAACGAAGCCTGATTTCGTGGGCGTTTCTTCCGGATTTTCCGGAGATCGCCGGGTTCGACCGCAGCTTCTTGTGATCGTCATCGTGAACAGCCATCGGGAGGACTTCCCATGCGCAAGTCCGCGATCATCCTGGCGCTCGGCGCCCTGGGCTTCGCCGCGCTGGTCGGACCGGCCGCCGGACCGGCCTGTGCCGGTGAACTGAGATACCGGCCGATCAACCCGTCCTTCGGCGGCGACCCCTTCAACAGCAGCCATCTGCTGGGCATCGCCAACGCCATCAACAAGTTCGAGGATCCCAAATCCTCGGCCTCCGCGACGACGCTGGACGCGACGGACAGCTTCGCCAACACCATCCAGGCCAGCGTGCTGAGCCGCGTCGCCAGCCAGATCGCCGACCAGATCTACGGCGAGCACGCCAAGACCAGCGGCACCGCGGTCGTCGGGGGAACCACCCTGCAGTGGGCCCAGGTGAACGGCCAGATCAAGCTGACGCTGAACAACGGCAAGAGCACGCAGATCATCGAGCTGCCGGCCTATTGAGGCCGGCGGCCTCGGCGCAAGCGTCACCGGACAACGGGCGGCACCGCAAGCGGCCGCCGGGTCATCGGCCCGGCGGGCAGGCCGGGTGCGTCCCCAGGAACAGGAACCAAGGCAATGGCCCGCGCGACCCAGCCATCCGGATTTGCAGTGGTCCTCGCTCTCGGCGCGCTCTCGCTCGCCGGCTGCGCCTCCGCCCGGCCGGAAATGGCCTTCTCCGAACAGCCGCTGAACGAGCAGAAGACGCAGAGCCTGGACAGCCTGCTGACCCTGCCGCCGCCGACCCGCCAGCTCACCGTCGCCGTCTACGCCTTCACCGACCAGACCGGCCAGAACAAGCCGAACGACAATTTCTCCGAATACTCCCGCGCGGTGACGCAGGGCGGCAACTCGGTGCTGATCAACGCGCTGAAGCGCACCGGCGACCGCAGCTGGTTCCGCGTCGCCGAGCGCAGCTCGCTGGCGCAGCTCCTCCAGGAGCGGCAGATCATCCGCCAGACCCGCCAGGCCTACGGCGGCGACAACCTGCCGCCGCTGCCGCCGCTCCTCTATGCCGGCCTGCTGATCGACGGCGGCATCATCGGCTACGACAGCAACACGCTCACCGGCGGCTTCGGCGCCCGCTTCCTCGGGGTGGGCGGCGACGTCAAATACCGGCGCGACACGGTGACGGTCTATATCCGCGCCGTCTCGGTGCAGACCGGCGAGGTGCTGAAGTCGGTCAACGCCAGCAAGACCATCTATTCCGCGGCGATCGGCGGCAGCGCCTTCCGCTACATCGGCTTCAAGGACCTGCTGGAGATCGAGACCGGCGTCACCACCAACGAGCCGGCCACCCTGGCGGTCAAGCAGGCGGTCGAGAAGGCGGTCTACAATCTCGTCCTCGACGGCGTGCTGGACGGCTACTGGTCCTTCCAGGACACGGCCAAGGGCGAGAAGATCCTGCAGCGCTACCTGCAGGACCGCGACGGCTTCTACAACGTCGCCGTCGTCCGCGACGCGCAGGCCGGCCAACCCCCGATGGCGCCCCCGATGGCGCCTCCGGTGGCGGTTCCGCCCCCGGCCGGCCAGACCCCCTCCGCCTCCGCCCCGGACGAGCAGAAGATCGCCCCGCTCCCTCAGGAGCAGAAGCAGGAGACCGGCCCGGTCTATGTCCTGCCCGGGGACCGCGCCCGCAGCCCCATCCCCCCGGCCACACCGCGGTAAGGCGGGCAGCCGCCCAGGATTATCAAGGAAAATCAATATCATGAGGCGTCATTCGTTAGCCCATTGAAAGGCAGCGCCCGGTGAGCCGCCGGCAGTGGGCAAGGCCCGCGCAAGCGAACCTTGGTTCACCGGTTCCATCGCAACCCAACCATGAGGGCATCACCATGAAACGCATTCTCCTCTCCTCCATCGCCGCCCTTGCCACCCTGGCCGCCGGCGCCGCGCTCGCCGACCCCGTGGGCACGAAGCCGGTTCCGATGAACGGAGGCAACGCCGCCTACATCGACCAGATCGGCGCGCTGAACAGCAACTCGCAGACCCAGTACGGGCGCGCGAACCTGTCCGACAACTGGCAGAAGGGTGATCACAACACCGCCGTCGCCTACCAGGACGGCACCATGAACCGGGCCTTCGCGAACCAGAACGGCGCCCGCAACTATGCCAACCAGGTGCAGGACGGCGTGGACAACGTCGCGAGGATCGACCAGTCGGACGCCGGCAACACCGCCCACCAGAAGCAGTTCGGTCTCGCCAACGACGCGACGATCGTGCAGTCGGGCTTCGACGGCCCGTTCGGCTGGGGCGTCGCGCCGGCCGGCAACTTCGCGTCGCAGTATCAGGACGGTGCCCTGAACCAGGCGGCCGTCGCCCAGAAGGGCATGCTGAACACCGCCTATCAGACCCAGATGAGCAGCGGCAACGTCGCGACGGCCAACCAGACCGGCGTGTCGAACTACAGCACCCAGTTCCAGCGGTGAGGACCGGTCCCGGACGGTGCCCGAGGGGGAGGGGCGGCAAGCCCCTCCCTTCGGCGTGCCGCGCCGGGCGCATCGTCGTCCGCAGCATCCATGAAGGAGGAAGGCCATGACGAAACCGATCCGAATGGCTGGCGGAGTGGCCGGCGCAATGGCCGGGCTCGCCCTTCTCGCCCCGGGACTCACCGCCCCGTCCCCGGCGCAGGCCGGCGGCAGCCCCGCCTACATCGACCAGATGGCCGACCGGCTTCCCGCCTCCGCCGGGACCAACTGGGCCGACGTCGGCCAGTACGGCACCAGCAACCGCGCCCGCCAGGTGCAGATCGGCGAGAATTCGGCGGCGATCCTGCAGATCGGGGCGGGCAACCTGACCGACCAGTACCAGAGCGGCAGCGCGAACCGCGCGCGGGCGCAGCAGTCCGGCGCGGGCAACGTCATCACCCTGGTCCAGGACGGCAGCGGCCACGACGCCGCCGGCCGGCAGGATGGCTACGAGAACCGCATCCGCCAGATCCAGTACGGCATCGCCAACCGCGCCATCGCGGTCCAGGACGGCTCGTCCAACAGCGCGATCCAGCTCCAGGACGGCAGCGACAACCTGTCGGCGGTCGCGCAGACCGGCCGCGGCAACAGCGCGCGCACCGCACAGTACGGGACGCGCAACGCGACGACGGTGGAACAGTCCGGCGGCGACGGGATCGAGGTCGTCCAGCGCGGAGCCAACAACAGCGTGGAGAGCCAGCAGACGATCCTGCAGAACGGCGTGAGGATCACCCAGACGGGGGCCGGCGCCGCCATCAAGGTCGCCACCCGGTGATGGCTTCCCCGGCGATGCGGCGCGCAACGTCACATGGCAGGGCCGTCCATCCGTTGTACCTTGAAAGGTATCCCCCGAATGGCGCATGAGCTATCCTGGCAACGGGAGGATGGCCTATGCGGAACCGTAGAGATACACAACCAGGGGGCGTGATGCGGCGACTTGCCCGGACGGGCTCGTCTATTGCCGCGGTCCTCGTCATGATCGTGGCGAGCATTGCCTCGCCGGCCGCAGCAACTGAGCTGTCGCTCGTCTTCACCTCGACCATGGCCGACATCGAGCCGGTGGAGAATGAAGGCGGGCTCGTCAACCTCGCGACCTTCCTGCGGGCCCGGCGCGGCGAGGGGCCGACCCTGTTCCTGCATGGCGGGGCCTCGCTCGCCGCCGGCGTCCTGTCGAGCTTCGACAAGGGCGCGCACATGATCGACCTGCTGAACGACCTGCAGCCGGACATGATGGCGGTCACCAAGCGCGACCTGGCCTTCGGCACGGACGAGCTGACGCTGCGCGGCTACGAGGCCCGCTTCCCGCTGCTGAGCGCCAACGCCATCGACCGCCGCACCGGCAAGGTGCTGGAGGGGCTGGAGCCCTCCCTGCTGATCGACACCGTGGTCGGCAGGATCGGCGTGGTCGCCGTGACCTCGCCGGAGCTGACGGTGCAGTACATCGTCCCGGACATCCAGGTGCTGCCGCCGTCCGACGCCGCCGCCGTGGCGCGCAGCCTGCGCGGGAAGGGGGCGGAGTTCGTCGTCGCCGTCGTCGACAACACGCCCGAGGTCATCGAGGAGCTGCGCCGCGAGCCGGCGATCGACCTGCTGGTGCAGCTCGCCGCCAGCGGCAAGGACAGCCTGGAGGTGGCGGACGGCCGGGGCTTCGGCGTCCACTCCAACGTCAAGGGCACCGCCTTCCTGATGCGCCTGGAGCGCGAGGGCGCCGGCCGGCCGGTCCTCGCCCGCGGCGAGATCGTCAAGCTGGCGGGGGTTCCCGCCGATCCGGAGATGACGACGCGGGTGGACGTCTACCGCAAGCGGCTGTCGGACCTGCTGGACATCAAGGTCGGGGTGACCGCGACGCCGCTCGACACGCGGCGCGAGGCCGTGCGCAGCGGCGAGAACGCCTTCGCCTCCTTCATCGCCGACACCATGCGCATGGTGCTCGGCACCGACGTCGCCCTCTTCAACGGCGGCAACATCCGCGGCAACCGGCAGTACGCCCCGGACACCGTGCTGACCCGCCGCGACATCCAGCGCGAGCTGCCCTTCCGCGACATCATCACCCGCACCCGCCTGAAGGGCGGCGCGCTGCGCGAGGCGCTGGAGGTGAGCGCCGCGGGGGTGGAGACCCTGAAGGGCGGCTTCCTCCACGTCTCCAACATGGAGGTGGTCTACGACCTGAAGCAGCCGGCCGGCAGCCGCGTCGTCTCGGTCAAGGTCGGCGGCAAGCCGCTCGATCCCGAGGCGGAGTATTCCGTCGGGCTGCCCAGCTATCTCGCCCAGGGCGGCGACGGCTACGCCATGCTGAAGCGCAGCGGCCCGCCCTCCCCGGCGGAGAATGCGAAGCTGCTGTGGGAGATCATGGCGCAGCGCCTCGGCGACCTCGGGACGATCGCGCCCCGGCTCGACGGCCGCATCACGATGCGCTGATGCGCGGCTGGCTCGCCCGCAAGGCCCGCGGCTCGCCGCGGGGCCTGCCGATCCGCGGTGGCGTCAGCCGCCGCATGGGGCTGGGCCTGTCGCTCATGGTCGCCGTCCTGCTGGCCGTGTCGGGGGCGGCGATCTACGATCTCGCGCAGTTCCGGCAGGCCCTGTCGACCCTGTCCAACGGCGCGCTGCCGCGCATCACCACCGGCGCCGTGGTGACCGGCGGGCTGCAGCAGGTGCTGGCGCAGGCGACGCGGCTGGGTGCCGCGGCCAGCCACCCGGAGCGGCGCGTCACGCTGGACGCCCTGATGCGGGAACTCGACGCCGTCGTCCTGTCGGCCCGCGACCTGTCGGACATCGACGGCAGCGCCACGCTGGCCGGCGTGCTCAGCACGCTGACGCTGACGGTCAAGGACCTGGACGGGCTGGTGGCCCGCCGCATCGACGCCGCGGCGCGGGCCGACGCCGCGCTGGACGAGGCGCGCCGGCTGTCGGCGGAGGCCGACCGGCTGGTCGCCGCCGTGCTGCCGACCCTGCCGCCCGAGCATCTCGGCGCCCTGGCCGCCTGGACCACCGAGGTCAACCGGGTGCTGACCGAGAGCACCCATGCCGGCAGTTCGCGCTACCAGCGGGAGATCCTGCGCGTCGAGAAGGAGGCGGCGGCGGTGCTGGCCGCCCTGCCGGCCCGCTATGCCGCCCTGCCGCCGGAACAGGCGGCCCGCTTCGCCGGCCTGAACCGCCGGCTGGAAGCCGCCCTGCTCGGCCGCGACGGGCTGCTGCCCAGCCTGGTCGAGCGCCAGACCGCGACGGCGCGCAGCAAGGCGCTGACGCAGCAGGTCGTGGTGATGGTGGAGGAGGTGGTGAAGATCGCCCGCTCGCTGTTCGAGCGGATCAACGCCACCGCCGCGGGGGAGGCGGCGAACCTGTCGGCGATGGCGGCGCGCCAGACCAGCGTCCTGATCGGGCTGGGCGGGCTCGGCTTCCTGATCGCGGCCGGCGTCTATCTCTACCTGCGCGGCTTCGTCACCCTGCGGCTCGTCCGGCTGAACGGCGCCGTGCTCGACCGGGTGGAGGGGCGCCAGACCCCGCTGCCCGAGGACGGCAGCGACGAGATCTCGACCATCGCGCGCTCGATCCGCCACTTCCTGGACGAGATCGCCCGGCGTCAGCAGCAGGTCGAGGAGGCGCGCGAGCGGGCGGAGGAGGCCTCGCGCGCCAAGAGCGACTTCCTCGCCAACATGAGCCACGAGATCCGCACGCCGATGAACGCGATCCTCGGGCTCAGCCACCTTGCCCTGCGCGGCGACATGCCGCCGGCCCAGCGGGCCTATCTGGGGCAGATCCGCACGTCGGCCACGACGCTGCTCGGCATCATCAACGACATCCTCGACGTCTCGAAGATCGAGGCGGGGATGCTGACGCTGGAGCAGGTGCCCTTCGACCTGTCCGCCGTGCTCGGCAACCTCGCCACCGTCGCCGGCCTGTCGGCGCGCGACAAGGGGCTGGATCTGCGGATCGACGTCGGTCCCGACGTGCCGGCCGCGCTGACCGGCGACCCGCTGCGGCTGGGGCAGGTGCTGCTCAACCTCGTCAACAACGCCATCAAGTTCACGCAGCAGGGCGGCGTCACCGTCGCGGTCGGCATGGCACGGTCCGGGGAGGGGGAGGCGGAGCTGGCCTTCGCCGTCCGCGACACCGGCATCGGCATGACGGCGGAGCAGATCGGGCGCCTCTTCCAGCCCTTCAGCCAGGCCGACAGCTCGACGACCCGGCGCTACGGCGGCACCGGGCTCGGGCTGGCGATCAGCCGGCGGCTGACGCGGATGATGGGCGGCGACATCGCGGTGGAGAGCAGGCCCGGCGAGGGCAGCGTCTTCCGCTTCACCGTGTCGGTCGGGGTGCGCGACGGCGGGACGGTCGCCGCCGTCACGGCGGGGGAGCCGGCGCCGGTTCCCGCCGGAGACCTGCGCGTGGCGGAACCGCTGCGCGGGCAGCGGGTGCTGGTCGCCGACGACAACGCGATCAACCGGCAGGTCGCCCGCGAGCTTCTGGAGGATGCCGGGCTGGTCGTCACCGTGGTCGCCAGCGGCGAGGAGGCGGTGCGGCGGGCGCTCGCCCCCGGTGCCGGCTACGGCGTGCTGCTGACCGACATCCAGATGCCGGGCATGGACGGCTATCAGGTGGCGCGCGAGGTTCGCCGGCACCTCGGCCCCGACCGGCTGCCGATCATCGCCATGACCGCCCACGCGCTGGAGGAGGAGCGGCGCCGCTGCCTGGAGGCCGGGATGGACGACCACATCGCCAAGCCGGTCGAGCCGCGCCGCCTCGTCGCCCTCCTCGACCGCTGGCTCAAGCCCTGCGCCGCGCCGCTGCCCGGGGACGGGTCCGCCGCGACGGACCGGCAGGCCGACGCGCCCGCCGCCGCGGCCCTGCCCCCAGGGTTGCCTCCAGGGTTGCCCCCGGAGGTGCCCGCGGAACTGCCTGCCGAGCTGGACGGCTTCCAGCTCGGTCCGGCACTGGCGCGGATGAACGGCCACGGCCGGACGCTGCGGGTCGCGATCGTCGATTTCCATGACCGCTACCGCGACGGCGCTGCTACGCTGCGGCGGATGCTGGCGGCCGGGGATTGGCAGGGCATGGAGCGGTTCGTCCACGGTTTGCGCGGCAGCGCCGGAACGGTCGGCGCCATGGCCGTCTTCGAGGCCGCCGGCCTGCTGGAGCGCGCGCTGCGCCAGGGACGCCGGGACGCGCTGCCGGACCGGCTCGCCGCCCTTGCCGATGCGCTCGTCCCGGCGCTGGCCGCCGCGGCGACGCTGGTGCCCCGGCCGGCCGCCGCACCGGCTGCGGCGCCCCCCGCCCGCAAGCTCGCCCCGTCCGACCTCAGGGCGCTGGAGCCGCTGGTGCTCGCCCTCGACGAGGCGCTGCGGCTCGGCAGCATGAAGGCGGTGGACCGGGTCGCCGCCCTGCTCGCCGGCCTCGAAGGCAGCCGGCAGGAAGCAGCCGCCGCCGCCATCGAGCGCAGCGTGGACGCCCTGGACTTCGCCGAGGCGCGTGCCGCGCTGGCCCGCCTCGCCGCCGAGCTGGAGATCGCCCTGGAGCCGGCGGCATGAACGGCGCCCGCATCCTGATCGTCGACGACGACACCGCCAACATCCGCGCGCTGACCAGCCTGCTGGGCGACAGCCACGAGATCCGCTTCGCCACCAGCGGGGCCCGCGCGCTGGAGCTTGCCGCGGCGGATCCGCCCGACCTCGTGCTGCTCGACGTCGTCATGCCCGACCTCGACGGCTATGCCGTCTGCCGCCGGCTGAAGGCCGATCCGGCCACGGCCGACATTCCCGTCATCTTCATCACCTCCCTTGCCGGTCCGGAGGAGGAGGCGCTGGGGCTGGAGATCGGAGCGGTCGACTACATCACCAAGCCCTTCAGCCCGGCCATCGTGCGGGCCAGGGTCGCCACCCACCTGTCGCTGCGCCGGGCCAACCGGCGGCTGCGCGACGAGAACGAGCATCTGGAATCGCTGGTCGAGGAGCGCACGCGGCGGCTGGCGCAGGCCCAGCGGGAGAAGATGACGGCGCTGCGCCAGATCGTCATCGGCGTCGCGCACGAGATCAACACGCCGATCGGGGTGGCGCTCGGCAGCGCCTCGCACCTCGCCGACCGGGTGGCGGAGCTGTCGCAGCGTCTGGCCGACGGCCGACTGAGCCGCAGCGACCTCGACCGCTTCCTGGAAAGCGCCGCCGACCTCGCCGGGCTGCTGTCGGGCAGCATCGTCCGCGCCGGCCGGATCGTGCGGTACTTCAAGGGCGTGGCGGCCGATCCGGGGGGCGTGCGCCAGCCGGTCCCGCTGCGGCCGCTGCTCGAGCTTGCCGCCGTCAACCAGCGGCCGCTGTGGCAGCCGCGCGGCCATCGCGTCGCCGTGTCCTGCCCGGCCGGGCTGGCGATGGAGAGCTATCCCGACATCCTCTCGTCCATCATCGAGCAGCTCCTGCGCAACGCGGTCGAGCATGGCTACGGCGAGGGCGAGGCGGGGCTGATCACGCTGGAGGCCGCGGCGGCGGGCGAGGGGACGGTGCGCCTGACGGTGGCCGACGACGGCTGCGGCCTGCCGGACGGGGTGGCCGGCCGGGCGCTGGAGCCCTTCTTCACGACGCGGCGCGCCACCGGTTCGGTCGGGCTCGGCCTCACCATCATCTACAATCTGGTCACCGACCGGCTGGGCGGGACGCTCGCCATCACAGGGGCCGGCGGTGCGGATGGTGGCGCGTCCGGTGGCGGTACGGCCGTCACGATCCGGCTGCCGGCCCGGACTCCCGCGGAGCTGTGATCCTCCCGCGCCCCGTGCCGCGGCGGCGGTCCGGGCCGAAGGCCTTCAGGTGCGAGCGCAGGTGGCTCAGCAGGCAGAGCGCCGAGGGGGGAAGCTGGCGGCCGTGGCGGGTGACGATGTGGATCTCGCCGGCATTCAGGATGTCGCTGGCGACCGGCAGCGCCTGGACCAGCCCCTCCTCCAGCTCCTGCACCGCGACGAAGGCCGGCATCAGGACGATGCCGAGCTGCGAGGTGACGAAGCGGCGCAGCAGCGTGAAGGAGTTGGTGGAGATCGTCGGCCGCAGGCGCAGCCGCTCCTGCTCCAGCGCGTGGTTGATCACCCGCTGCACGCCGAAGGTCGGCTTCAGCGCCGCCATGGGATAGCACAGCAGGTCCTCCAGCGCCGGCCGGCGGCCGAGGCGGGTCAGCGGATGCCCCGCCGGAACGATGGCGCAGATCGAGGAGCTGATCCGCGAGATGGTGTTCAGCCGCTCGTCGAAGGGCGGGTTGAAGACCAGCCCGATCTGCGCCTCGTCCTCGGTGATGGCGCGGATGATGCCGTCGGTCGCCATGATCTCGATGGACAGCGCCAGCCCCGGATAGTTGCGGCAGAACTCCTGCAGCGGGCCGGAGAGCAGGTCGCTGATGAAGCCCTCGCCGACCACGAGCTGGACCGTGCCGCGGGTCAGCGCGTTCAGCTCCTGGATCTTCGCCAGCACGTCGGCCTGCGCGATCCGCTGGCCGGCGTGGTAGTCGATCAGCATCCGCCCGGCCTCGGTCGGCCGGACGCCGCGGGCCAGCCGCTCCAGCAGCGTGATCCCCACCTCCTGCTCCAGCAGCGCGATCTGCCGGCTGATGGTCGAGGCGTTGACCTGCAGCCGGTCGGCCGCCCCGCGGATGCTGCCGGCCCGGGCGGTCTCGTAGAGATAGATGATGCGCTGCTCGTCCATGAACCGCCGTCTTTGAGGGCCGCGCCGGAAGCGAGTGTTGCATCCCATGCAACGAAAAGGAAGATCCTACGGCATGCCTTGCATCGCCGGCCCTGTGCCATGCTGGCCTGATTTTCGGTGCGGGACGGTGGTCGGGCGACGGGGTCCCCCGGCGGTCCCGCCGACAGATAAGGCGCCAGATGCAACGGCGCCGTAACAGGAGGCTGGTGATGGGAGTACAACTTCTGGAGCGGGAGTCCCTGCTTGCGAGCAAGGTCCGGCTGTTCGGGTTTGCCTTCATAATCGTTCTGGTCGCAGAAACAATCGGGACCATCAGTTTTCAGGTGGGGCCGGGCAAGATCCTGCTGATGCCGCTGGTCTGGGCGGTGGCGCTGGGCGGGGTGGTCAGCATCTTCTCGCGCTACGCCCCGGCGCCGCTGCGGGCGGGCGCCAGCACCCAATGGTACGGCGCCGGGCTGCTGCAGCCGGCTCTGATGCTGCTGATCACCAAGCTCGGCCTGCTGGTCGGCGCCTCGCTGCCCAGCGTGCTGGCGATGGGCTGGCCGCTGGTCTTCCAGGAGTTCGGGCATTTCTTCGGCACGATGATCTTCGGCCTGCCGGTCGCCCTTCTGCTCGGCATCAAGCGCGAGGCGATCGGCGCCACCTTCTCGGTCGGCCGCGAACCCAGCCTGGCCATCATCGCCGAGCGGTTCGGCCTCGCCTCCGCCGAGGGGCGCGGCGTGCTGGCGGAATACCTGACCGGCACCGTCTTCGGCGCCGTCTTCATCGGGCTGCTCGCCGGCTTCATCGCCAGCCTGAACATCTTCGACCCGATCGCGCTCGCCATGGGGGCCGGCGTCGGCTCGGGCAGCATGATGGCGGCGGCCTCCGGCGCCATCGCGGCGCAGCAGAGCCCGGAGGTGGCCAAGCAGGTGGCGGTGTTCGCCGGGGCGGCGAACCTGCTCACCACCACCATCGGCACCTATTTCACCATGTTCCTGTCGCTGCCCTTCACCATCTGGGCCTACCGCGTGCTGGAGCCGGTGCTGGGCCGCATCGGCATGCGCCCGCGCGTCGCGGTGGTCGAAGGGGCGGAGGGCCGGGCCGAGGCGGCCAACCCGCACAAGGCGCTGGGCGTCCCCGAATGGATCCTCGCCTGGGTGGTCACCGGCGCCATGGCGCTGGTCGGCCAGTGGCTGGGGCTGAAGACGCCGATCGCCGACGCGGTACCGGGCATGGCGGTGATCCTCGCCAGCACGATGGTCGGCTTCGCCCTCTACCGGCTGGTCTGGTCGAAGATGCCGCTGGTCTGCTGGGTGTCGCTGGTCGCCATGCTGGCGACCTATCCCGGCGTTCCCTTCGCGGCGGAAGCGGCGGCGCTGACCGCCAAGGTCAACGTGCTGGCGCTGATCACGCCGATCCTCGCCTATGCCGGCCTGTCGGTGGCGAAGGACGTGCCGGCCTTCCGCCGGCTCGGCTGGCCGATCATCGTCACCTCGCTGATGGCCAACGCCGGCACCTTCCTCGGTGCTACGCTGATCGCCCAGTTCTTCCGGCACTGATGACATTCCCCAACGACGAGGCAGCGACGAGCATGCTCGACCAGGACATTGCCAGCGCGATGCAGGGGTGGCGGCACGACCTCCACGCCCATCCGGAAACCGCCTTCACCGAGCGGCGCACCAGCGACGTCGTCGCGGCCCGGCTCGCGGAGGACGGCTACGAGGTTCATCGCGGGCTGGCCGAAACCGGGGTGGTCGGCACCCTGCGCAACGGCGACGGCCCGGCGATCGGCCTGCGCGCCGACATGGACGCCCTGTTCATCGAGGAGAAGGGCTCCGTCCCGCACGTTTCCCGCCATCCCGGCAAGATGCACGCCTGCGGCCACGACGGTCACACCACCATGCTGCTGGGGGCGGCGCGCCAGCTCGCCCGCAGCCGCAACTTCCGCGGCACGCTGCACGTCATCTTCCAGCCGGCCGAGGAGAACGAGGGCGGCGGCCGGCGGATGATCGCCGACGGCCTGTTCGAGCGGTTCCCCTGCAGCGAGGTCTACGGCCTGCACAACTGGCCGGCCCTGCCGCTGGGGCGGTTCGCCATCAACCGGGCGACCATGATGGCCGCCTTCGACACCTTCGAGATCGTGGTGACCGGGCACGGCTGCCATGGCGCCATGCCGGAGGCGGGCATCGACCCGCTGGTGCCGGCGGCGCAGATCCTGCTGGCGCTGCAGACCATCGTCAGCCGGCGCCTGAGCCCGATGGACCAGGCGGTGGTCAGCGTCACCCAGGTCCATGGCGGCGATACCTGGAACGTCATTCCCGACAGCGCGGTGCTGCGCGGCACCGCCCGCTCCATGTCGCCGCGGGTGCAGGACGAGATCGAGGCCCGGATGCGCGAGCTGGTGCGCTCCATCGCCGAAGCCCATGGCGCCGTCGCGCACCTGACCTACGAGCGGCGCTATCCCGCCACCATCAACGCCCCCGCCGCCGCCGACAAGGCGGCCCGGGCGGCGCGGGCGGTGGTGGGCGACGACCGCGTCGTCACCGACTGCCAGCCCTCCATGGCGTCGGAGGATTTCGGCTTCATGCTGGAACGGCTGCCCGGCGCCTACATCTTCATGGGCGTCGCCGACGAGTTGCACCGCGCCTCGCTGCACAACCCGCTCTATGACTTCAACGACTCCGCGCTGGAGATCGGCGCGGCGTTCTGGGTCAAGCTGGTGGAACAGGTCCTGCCGGCCTGACCCCGGGCGGGGGCGTTGCCGCCCGCCGCACGGCTTTTCGACGGAGTGAGGCGCCCCGGCCCCTCGGTGCCCCTCGCCGTCCCCCGGCGTCATGCGGCCGGCGGCAGGAAGCGCATGCCGTGGCGCTGCGCGATGGCCGGGATGTCCGGCGCGACGCCCGGCACCGCCTTCGTCTCCTTGTCCACATCGCGGAAGAAGCCCTCCGCCGTCGCCGGCGCGTCGAACACCAGCACCCGCGCCGGCGTCTCCTCGGCTCCCTTGAAGCCGTGCACCACGCCGCCCGGCACATAGGCGAAGTCGCCCGCCTCGAACACCCGCACCGCGTTGCCGATGACGAAGCGCACCCGGCCCGAGAGGACGAAATACGCCTCGTCCCACGGGTGCTCGTGCGGAGGCGGCCCCTGGTCCTTGGGCAGCGTCACGTCCATGATCGAGAAGCGGTGCCCCGTCGCCGCCGCCTCCAGCAGGAACCGCACGTCGGCTCCCAGCACCTGCAGAACCTCGCCCTCACCGTCCTTCACCGTCACAGCCTGCTTGTCCATGGCGTCCCTCCGTGCTACGGTGTCATACACACTGACATCAAGGCAGACAGCATGTCAAGCGCGCTCACCCTGACCGAACGCCATACCGACGCGACCCAGCGCCTGATCCTGTCCTCCGCCATGGACTTGCTGGAGCATTCGGGCGTGCCCGACCTGACCGTGCGCGCCGTGGCGAAACAGGCCGGCATGTCGGAGCGCACCGTGTTCCGCTACTACGCCTCGCGCGACGCCTTCCTCGACGCCGTGGCCGCCGAGGTGGTGCGCCACATCGGCACGCCGCCGGCCCCCGCCCGCATCGGGGATCTGCCCGGCTATGTCCGCCCGCTCTACACCCGCTTCGAGGAAAAGTCGGCCCTCGTCCAGTCCGCTCTGCATACCGAACTGCTGCGCCGTGTGCGCGAGAGCGTCGCCGTCGACCGCTGGCGGGCCGTCCGCGACCTCATCGATGCCCATGCTCCCCACCGGGCCGAGCGCGACCGCAGCATCGCGGCCGCCAACATCCGCTATTATCTGGCGGCATCCACCTGGCACTATTACCGCTTCCACTTTGCCTTCCCTCTGGACGAGGCGATCGCCTGCGCCGAAACGGCGGTACGGCTGGCGCTCGAGGAGATCGGGCGCGAGTAGGGCCGATCCGGCGCCGCGCCGGCTGGGAAGCCGGTCGCGGCGGCATTGCCGGGCTTTCCCTGCCACAACATCTCGCAGCCTTGTTTTTCTACCGGAAGTGTGCGGCGGGACGGGGCGCTACCGGGAAAAGATGGGCGGGCGAAGAAGCCGGTAACCATTCTCCTTGGAATGTCCATCAGGAGAGCTTTTTCATTTGAAACGGCTGCGCTGGACTATGCGATTCCGCAGTAATACTCTGCGGCAACCGACGATAGTATCATAATGGGTATTATGTTGACGGACGACCATATTTTATGCATATTTTTCTAATGCAAGAGGCAAACTAAGGCCGAAACCGGTTACAGTCAGACCGTCGTCTAAGTTGCGACGCAATCTTATAGAACCTCAAAGATCGCAACCAAAGAAGGTGCGACAGTCATTTCCACACGCGGTTTCCTCCGCGGCTTGCGCTTTTGCCGGTGATATTCCCAACGGTGCGGGCAGAATCATGGCTGACACGATCACGGGACTTATCGCGGAGAGCCAATTGTATCGCGAAGGGGTCAAGGCTCTCCTCGGCAGCAGCTTCGTCATCACTGTGGAGGCCGACGGGGTGGCCGAGGCCCTCCGGTGGGGGGAGGAGCCGCGGCTGATCCTGGTGGATGAGGCGGAAGGCCGGGAGCACACCGCCTGCTCGCTCCTGCAGGAGCGGTTTCCCGGCGCCGCCCTGGTCTTCCTGATGCGGCGGACCTCGCGCGAACAGGCGATCGACATCCTGCGGTTCGGCGCGCAGGGCATCCTCGGTCCCGACCTGTCCGCCGACGCGCTCGTCCTCTCGCTGAAGCTGATCCTGACCGGCCAGATCCTGGTGCCGAGCTTCGCCCTCGACCTTCTGCCGGACTCCCATGCGCCGTCGCCTGCCGGTGCCGCGGATCTCGACCAGGACATCACCCCGCGGGAGCGGCAGATCCTGGAGATGATCGTCCGCGGCCACAGCAACAAGGCGATCGGCCTCGCGCTCGGCCTGCGGGAGCCGACGGTCAAGTTCTACGTCAAGAACGTCATGCGCAAGCTGCATGTCGCCAACCGGACGCAGATCGCCGTCTGGGCGATGACCCACGGCTGCCCGGCCGATCCCGCGGGCTGCGACGGCAAGCTGCCTCACTGACCCGGTCCGGCGCCCGCCGGCATATCCGGCGCCTTGTCCCGCCGGCGCTCCAGCCAGCGGCGTTCGGCGGGGGTGGGGTCGAGGGCGAGTGCGGCGTCATAGGCGGCCAGCGCCTCCGCCCGGCGGCCGAGCCGGCGCAGCAGGTCGGCGCGGACGGCGTGGTAGGGCAGGACGCCGCCCAGCCGGCCGGCGTCCAGCGCCTCCAGCTCGGCCAGCGCGGCGGCCGGCCCGGCGACCTCGGCCAGCGGCACCGCGCGGTTCAGCCGCACCACCGGATCGTCGCGCCGCGTCAGCAGCAGGTCGTAGAGCGCCAGGATGCGCCGCCAGGGCGGCGGGTCGGACAGGCTGCGCCGGGCGATCCAGGCGCCGTGCAGCGCCGCCTGGATCGCCCGCGGCCCCGGCGGCCCCAGTGCCAGCGCCCGGCTCAGGAACCCCCGGCCTCGTCCGCCAGTGCCCGGTTCCAGCGTGCCGGGTCCTGCTCCGACAGCGGCACCATGGCGCCGTCGCCGTCCAGGCGGGCGGGCCGCCGGGCCTCGGCGAAGCGGACCAGGGCGGCCAGCGCCAGCACCTCCGCCTCCTGCGGGACCAGCGCCGCCAGCAGGGCGGTCAGCCCCAGCATCTCCGCGGCGTAACCGGCATGCGGGCCGGTTCCCGCCGCATCCTCGTGGGCCTTGGCGTAGGCCAGCTCCAGCGTGGAGAGCACGGCGTCGAGACGCTCCGCCCAATCCTGCGGCCGCGGCACCTCGAAGGGCACGCCGGCCCCGGCGATCTTGCGCTTGGCCCGCACCAGCCGCTGTGCCAGCGTCGGCTCGGGCAGCAGGAAGGCGCGGGCGATCTCCGCGGTGGAAAGGCCGCAGACCAGCCGCAGCGTCAGCGCCGCCCGCGCCTCGGCCGCCACGGCCGGATGGCAGCAGATGAAGATCAGCCGCAGCCGCTCGTCCGGGATCAGGCGGGAGTCGTCCATCAGCCGCTCCTCCGCGGTCGGGTCGGGCGGCGGCGGATCGGGCACCAGCCGGTCCCGCACCTGCCGCCGCCGCATCAGGTCGAGCGCCCGCCGCTCCGCCACCCGGTAGAGCCAGGCGGCGGCATCCGCCGGTTCCCCGTCGCGCGGCCACGCCTCGGCCGCACGCAGGCAGGCCTCCGCCAGCGCCTCCTCCGCGACGTCCAGGTCGCGCAGGCGGGCGGCCAGGGCGGCGACGATGCGCCCGCCCGCCTCGCGGACCGCGCGGTCGAGGAGCCCCGCCGTCATCCGGCGGCCCTCACTCGCCCGCCAGCAGCGGCCGGATCTCCACCGATCCGCCGGGCGCCAGCGGTACCTTGCGCGCGATGGCGATCGCCGCGTCGAGGTCCGGCACGTCGATCAGGTAGAAGCCGCCGAGCTGTTCCCGGCTCTCCGCGAAGGGGCCGTCATGCACGGTGCGGCTGCCGCCGGCCTCGCGCAGGGTGGTGGCGGTCCGCGTTCCCTTCAGGCCGGCGCCGCCGATCCGCGCCGGTCCCAGCTCCTGCACGAAGGCCATGTGCCGGCCCACCATCTCCTGCAGCAGCCCGTTGTCCTTGTCGGGGCCGTAGAGGGTCTCGTCCTCGTAGATCATCAGCATGTACTGCATGGGCTGGCTTCCTTGCCGGTTGGGACGGCCGCGCCGCTCGCGGCCCCGTCGACCCCAAAGACGCACGAGCCTCGCCGGAATCGACAGGGCAGGCGGCGGATTTTTTGCCGTGGGCCGCGAAAGCAAGGAATACCCCCATTTCCGCTCCGGTCTAGGTGGCTCCGTTCCCGAAACCGCCCCGTCCGGAAAAATCCTTCTCCGACTCCCTCATTTGTTCGCTGAACAAGCAAAACCATTTTCCGATCTGCGGCGCACACTGGCCTTCGAGTGTTCAAACAAATAAGACACCGGGAGACGAGAGATGGACGGCGCAGTGGCCCGGATCGACCGGGACTACCGGCTCGACGACCGCTACACCCGAGACGAGGGGCAGGTCTACCTGTCGGGCACGCAGACGCTCGTCCGCCTGCTCCTGCTGCAGCGCGAGCGCGACCGCCGGGCCGGGCTGAACACCGCCGGCTTCGTCTCGGGCTATCGCGGGTCGCCGCTCGGCGGGGTGGATCAGGCGCTGTGGCAGGCGCGCGACCATCTGGCCGCCCACGACATCACCTTCCTGCCGGCGGTGAACGAGGAGCTGGCGGCGACCGCCGTGCTGGGCAGCCAGCAGGTGGAATCCTCCGGCGAGGGACGCTTCGACGGCGTCTTCGGCCTGTGGTACGGCAAGGGGCCGGGGCTCGACCGTGCCGGCGACGCGCTGAAGCACGCCAACGCCTATGGCAGTTCGCCCCGCGGCGGCGTCCTGGTGGTGGCCGGCGACGACCATGGCTGCGTCTCCTCCGGCATGCCGCATCAGAGCGACATCTCGATGATGGCATGGTCGATGCCGGTCCTGAACCCGGCCGGCATCCGCGAATACCTGGAGTTCGGGCTTTACGGCTGGGCGCTGTCGCGCTTCTCCGGCGCCTGGGTCGGCTTCAAGGCGATCTCGGAGAGTGTCGAGAGCTCCGGCACCGTGACGCTGCCGCCGCTCGACAAGGGCTGGATGCCGGTGGACTTCACCCCGCCGCCGGGCGGGCTGCATTACCGCTGGCCGGACTTTCCCAGCTCGCTGATCGAGGAGCGGCTGTTCGCCAAGGTCGCCGCGGCGAAGGCCTTCGCCCGCGCCAACCCGCTCGACCGGCGGGTGATGGGCCAGGGGGGCGGGCAGGGCGGCTGGCTGCGCATCGTCACCACCGGCAAGGCGCATCTCGACCTGATGGAGGCGCTGCGCCAGCTCGGCATCGGCGAGCGCGAGGCGCGGCAGCTCGGCCTCTCCGTCTACAAGGTCGGGCTGTCCTGGCCGCTGGAGCCGGAGCGCATCCTCGCCTTCGCCCGCGGCGCCGAACAGATCCTCGTCGTCGAGGAGAAGGCGCCGGTGGTCGAAGGGCAGCTCAAGGACCTGCTGTTCCACCTGCCGGACGGCGAGAGGCCGCGCGCCGTCATCGGCAAGACCGACGAGACGGGGGCGGAGCTCCTGCCGGCGGCGGGCGAGCTGCGGCCCTGGATGGTGGCGAAGGCGCTGGCCGCCCGCCTGCAGGCCCGCTTCCCCGACCGCAACTTCGAGGCGCTGCTGGCCGAGCTGCTGCCGGCCCCCAGGGCGCCGATGCCCGCCACCCCGCGCACGCCCTATTTCTGCTCCGGCTGCCCGCACAACAGCTCCACCCGCGTGCCGGAGGGCAGCAAGGCCGGCGCCGGCATCGGCTGCCACTTCATGGCCTCCTGGATGGACCGCGACACCGGCGGCCTCGCCCAGATGGGCGGCGAGGGCGTCACCTGGGTCGGGCAGGCGCCCTTCTCCAGGCGCCCGCACATGTTCCAGAACCTGGGGGAGGGGACCTACTTCCACTCCGGCCTGCTGGCGATCCGCCAGGCGGTCGCCGCCAAGGCCAACATCACCTACAAGATCCTGTTCAACGACGCGGTCGCGATGACGGGCGGCCAGCCGGTCGACGGTCCGATCTCCGTCGCCGCCATCACCCACCAGCTCCGCGCCGAGGGGGTGGGGCGGGTCGCCGTGGTCAGCGACGCGCCGGAGACCTATGACACCCGCTCCGGCCTCGCCCCCTACACCACCGTCCACCACCGCGACGAGCTGGATGCGCTGCAGCGCGAACTGCGCGAGATCCCCGGCGTGACCGCCCTGGTCTACGAGCAGACCTGCGCCGCCGAGAAGCGGCGGCGCCGCAAGCGCGGCAAGTTCCCCGACCCGGCGCGCCGCACCGTCATCAACGAGCTGGTCTGCGAAGGCTGCGGCGACTGCGGCAGGAAGTCCAACTGCCTGTCGATCCTGCCCAAGGAGACGGAGTTCGGCACCAAGCGCCAGATCGACCAGTCCTCCTGCAACAAGGACTACACCTGCGTCGAGGGCTTCTGCCCCAGCTTCGTCTCGGTCATGGGCGGCAGCCTGCGCAAGCCCGACAGCGCCGCCGTCGCCGCCCGCTTCCGCGACGCGCTGGAGGAGCTGCCGCACCCCCTGCGCCCGGTCGGCGACGACCCGGCGGAGATCCTGATCGTCGGCGTCGGCGGCACCGGCGTCGTCACCATCGGTGCGGTGCTGGCGATGGCCGCGCATCTCGAGGGTAAGGCCTCCTCCGTCCTCGACTTCATGGGCTTCGCGCAGAAGGGCGGGGCGGTCTACAGCTACCTGCGGGTGGCGCAGGGCCCGGAGCGGCTGAACCAGACGCGCATCGATCCCGGCCAGGCGCAGGTCGTGCTGGCCTGCGACATGGTGGTCGCGGCCTCGCCCGACGCGCTGCGCACGGTGCGGGCCGGCCGGACGCGGGTGGTCGCCAACGCCCATGTCGCGCCGACCGGCGCCTTCACCCGCCATCCGGCCCAGCGCCCCGACGCCGGCGGCCTGCTACGCACGCTGGAGCGCGCCGCCGGACCCGACCGGGTGGAGGTGGTGGACGCCAACCGCGTCGTCACCGCCCTGTTCGGCGACAGCATCCTCGCCAACGTCTTCCTGATGGGCTTCGCCTTCCAGAAGGGGCTGCTGCCGGTCGGGCTGGACGCGCTGGCCCGCGCCATCGCGCTGAACGGGGTGGGGGTCGAGGCGAACCAGCGGGCCTTCACCTTCGGCCGGCTCGCCGCCCACCGGCCGGAGATCCTGGCCGGCCTCGGCCAGGAGGAGGAGAAGCCCGCCTCGACGCTGGCCGACATCGTCGGACGCCGCGCCGCCTTCCTGGTCGACTATCAGGACGCCGCCTATGCCGACCGCTACCGCGCCCTGGTCGAGCGGGTGCGCGCGGCCGAGGCGGCGGTGCTCCCCGGCTCCACCGCGCTGGCCGAGGCGGTCGCCCGCGGCTATCACAAGCTGCTGGCCTACAAGGACGAGTACGAGGTGGCGCGGCTTCATGCCGACCCGCGCTTCCGCCGCAAGCTGGAGGAGCAGTTCGACGGCGACTGGACGCTGGTCTTCCACCTCGCCCCGCCGATGCTGGCGCGCCGGCTGAACGGCTTCGGCGAGCCGCACAAGATCGCGTTGGGGCCGCGCATCCTGCCGGTGCTGCGGCTGCTCGCCGGGCTGAAGCGGCTGCGCGGCACGCCCTTCGACCTGTTCGGCTACACGGCGGAGCGGCGGACGGAGCGCCGCCTGATCGCCCGCTACGAGGAGACGGTGGAGGAGATCCTGCGGCACCTGACCGCGCAGACCCATGCCGCCGCCGTCGAGCTCGCCGCCCTGCCGCTGGAGATCCGCGGCTTCGGCCCGGTCAAGGAGCGGGCGGTGCGCGAGGCGGAGCGGCGCTGGGACGAGCTGCTCGGCGGCCTGCGCGGGCAGGGGGGAGAGCAGGGTGGCGAGGGCCGGCGGCGCAGCGCCTGACCCGTCCGGCCCTCCGTCCCCGCCCCTCCGGACCGCGTTCCGGCGCGAAAAATGGCGCCGGAACGCGGTCTGTCGGTCATTCCCCCATTGCGTCCGGACGGCATTGCGCCCATCTTCCGCGCGAATGGGCTGGTGCAGAGAGAGCGAGTTGTGAGCGAAGAGGCCAAGAACGTCGAAGCAACGGTCAAGTGGTACAAGACGGACAAGGGGTTCGGCTTCGTCCGGTTCCCGGACGGCAGCCCGGACGCCTTCGTGCATTCCTCGGTCCTGGTGCCGCTTGGCCTGACCGCCCTGCCGGAAGGGGCGACGCTCGTCTGCGACGTCGCGGAGAACCCCAAGGGCCGGCAGGTCGCCGCCATTCATTCCGTCACCCCGCCCGAGACCCCGGCCCGCCGAAGCCGGCCAAGCCGCGCGGCCGCCAGCGCGCCGCCGATCCCGGTGCCGGCGACCAGCCCGCGGTCGCTCCGCCGGCCGCCGCCGGTTCCGCTGCCGCCCCGGCTCCGGCCGAGGGCCAGCGCCGCGAACGCCGCCCGGCCCGCCAGCCGGCGTCCGCCGCGCCGGTGTCGAGCGAGCCGGCCTACGGCACGGTGCGCTGGTACAATCTGGACAGCCAGTCCGGCCTGATCGAGCCGTGGGACGACGGCGACCTTGTGTTCTTCGACCGCACCATCCTGCGCAAGTCGGGCCTGGAGATCGTCGCCGACGGCGAGGACGTCCGCTACGTCGCCTTCGACAGCGACCAGGGGCCGGTGGCCCAGCGGGTCGAGCTGGTCTGAGGACTTCGCTTCGGCTGACGCCGACCGTGCCCGCCTCCCGGAGGGGGCGCGGTTGCCGGCGGCCGGCTGGCTGCATGGGAGTGGCCGGTTTTCGACGACACCCTTTACGGCCGCCGGTGATGTGATTCACTCTGCCGCAGGTGACGCGGCGCGTGTGTGAGCTAGATTGCGCTCGACCAGGGAGGGCATCCATGGCAGACCACGACTTCTCTCCGCCGAAGGAGAGCGGCCTGACCAAACAGGCCGTTCATCGCCTTGCCGAGAACGTTGCGGGGCAGCTGTCCTTCGAACCCGGCGGGGATCTGTTCGTGGTTCTCAAGAAGCTTGGGGGCAGGCTGGCCTACAAGGATTTCTCCGGGATCGACGAGACCGATTCCGGTTCTCTCCTGGTCCGCCAGCCCGGCGACTTCGACATCGTCATCGCGAAGAACACCAGCCCGAAACGGGACCGGTTCACCATAGCGCATGAGATCGGCCACTATGTGCTGCACTATCTCCTGGCGCGCCAGAACGGGTCGCCGATCCAGGCCATGGCGGCAGCCCGATATGGTTCGGATCGAACGGAATGGGAGGCGAACTGGTTCGCGGCGGCCTTCCTGATGCCGGAGCAGGAGTTCCGTGAGGCATACGAGGAACTGGGGCAAGACGTCTTCGCCGTCGCCGAGAGATTCGGCGTCTCGACCAAAGCGGCCCGGATACGGGCTGAGGCGTTGGGGCTGCGAGAGAGTACCGGATGAAGCTGGAGGGGATCCCGAAGTTCCTGCACCCGCGGATGCGTCTGTTCATGAGCATCGACCTTGTCGGGTCGACCGCCTTGAAGCAGAGCGGGTCCTTTCCCATCCAGGCGCCGAACGATGGCGACCGGATGACCGATGCCGGGTCGCGCTGGTTCGTCGAGATCACCAAGTTCTATACGGAGTTCCAGGCGAAATTCGCCAGACACTGGCAGCATTACTGCTCCGCCGTCGCGTCCGAACCGATGCAGCCGACCGGCGAGACGCCGCAGTTATGGAAGAGCAACGGCGACGAGCTGATCTACGTGATGGAGATCACCACCGCCAAAGAGTGCGCCGCTACGGTGATCTGCTGGCTGCGCTCCGGAAAGGAATATAGACGGCAGTTGCGGGACAAGGGCTCCTCGCTGGACGTAAAGATGGCAGCCTGGGTGGCCGGTTTTCCCGTTGTGAACTCCGAAGTCATCTTCCAGCCACCCTCCGATATCCAGACCGTCGAGAGCGAGGACGAGATTCCGGAACTGGTCCATTACGACCTGCTCGACCGCTGGCACTCCGGGGATGAGGGGCGTAGAGGGCTGAGCATCGATTACATCGGGCCATCGATCGATACGGGTTTCCGCGTCGCGTCCAAGGCCACTCCCAGGAAATTCACCCTTTCGCTGGAGACGGCGTTCATTCTCTCCCTGCCGCAAATGCAACGGGATATGAACGACATCGTCTTCCGATATGATGGCCGTGAGACGCTGAAGGGTGTGCTGGGAGGAAAGCCCTACCCAATCTTCTGGATCGACACGCAGATGGATGATGAGCTGACCCGGCTGGAGGACAGTCTTGAGGGACGCTCGGAGAAAGGGCTTCCCAAAGACCACGTGAAGGAATTTTGCGAAGAGTTCTTCGCCCGGCACAAATCCAACATGATCCGCCCCTTCATCCTGACTGATTTCGAGCCTCTGCTTGTCATGCCGCCGGACAATTATGAAGCCCATGTCCGGCACCTCGCCGACGAATGGCGGGCGGCCAGGGAGTCCGATGCGATCGCCATGAAGGCGCTTGGCGAAGCGGAGCCTCCCGACGGCGAGTCTGCCCCTCCTGTCCAGGACGAGCTGCTTCTGGATCAGCTTATCGTATCGCTGCCGTTGACGGAGCCGCCGCCCGCGACATAGTGCCCGCCCGTTCCGCTGCTCCGCCGTTCCGCCTATAACGAATGATTAGCATTTTCCGGCGACATAAGGGGGCGGTCGTCAGGAAACGGGCGGATGACATGGATACCGGCAATCATCGGGCAGCCTCCGGCAAACAGTTCGCATACATAGGAATTGACGAGTCCTCGGGCGACGTCTTGCGTCGGGTGAAGCCTGTCCTTATGGAGGTCTTGCCCGGTCTGCTCGGGCAGTTCTACGAGCGGACGATGGCGGTTCCGGAGCTGGCCGCCAGGTTCCCCAATGCCGAGACCCGGCAGCGGGCCAAGGATGCGCAGGCGCGCCACTGGTCGATGCTGTTCGACGGCCGGTTCGACGAACGCTACCTCGACTCCGCCCGGCGGATCGGGCTGGCGCACCACCGCATCGACCTGACGCCGCAATGGTACATGTCGGGCTACGCCTTCATCCTGGGCGAGCTGCTGGCGGCGGTCGCCGCGGCGCAGCCCGGCCTGCTGAACACCGCCGTCCGGCGCCGGGAACTCGGCGACACGCTGCGCGCGGTCAGCCGCGCCGTCCTGCTCGACATGGACCTCGCCATGTCGGCCTATTGGGATTCGCTGACGCACGAGACGGTCGCCGCGGTCGACGGCATGATCGAGCGGATCGACACGCAGGTCATCGAGACGGTCGAGAGCGTCACCGTCCTGACCGACGATCTGGTCAGCAGCGCCCAGACCATGTCCGGCGTGACCGCCACCGTCGGCGAAAGCACCGCCTCGGCCTCCGGCGCCGCCGGCGAGGCGCTGTCCTCGGCCGAGACGGTCGCGGCGGCGGCCGAGGAACTGCACGCCTCCATCGCCGAGATCGCCGACCGCGTGAGCCAGACCGCCCGCATCGCCCACGACGCGGTGGGACAGATGAGCGGGGCGCGCGCCGTGCTCGACCGGCTCGACAGCGCGGCGGCGGAGATCGGCCGGGTGGTGGAGATCATCGGCTCCATCGCCGCCCAGACCAACCTGCTGGCGCTGAACGCCACCATCGAGGCCGCCCGCGCCGGCGAGGCCGGCAAGGGCTTCGCCGTCGTGGCGGGCGAGGTCAAGAACCTCGCCAACCAGTCGGCCCGCTCCGCCGAGGACATCACCGGCCGCGTCGGCGCCATCCAGGAGGTGACGCGCGAGACGCTGAAGATGATCGACGCGGTATCGCAGGCCATCTCGCGCATGGAGGCCGGGGCGGCGGACATCTCCGCCGCGGTGGAGGAACAGACCGCCGCCACCAGCGAGATCGCCCGCAACATCGGCATCACCGCCGAGCGCGCCAAGGACGTCCACCGCATCATGGAGCGGGTGGAGGACAGCGTCCGCCGCGCCGATCAGGTCGCCCACACGGTGAACGAGAGCGCCGACCGCATGGACGAATCCATGAGCGGCATGCGCAAGCTGCTGGTGAAGGCGGTCCGCACCTCGTCCAAGCTGGCCGACCGCCGCAAGGAGAACCGCCGCGCCGCCATGGTCGAGGCGCAGCTCCACCGTGACGGCAAGGTGGAGCAGGTCCTGCTCTACGACCTGTCGGAATATGGCGCGATGGCCGCCTCCTCGGCGCCCTGCACGCAGGGTGCCCGCATGACGCTCGCCATCCCGGCGGCGGGGGTGCGGCTGGAGGTGCAGGCGGTCGCCTGCAAGGAGGGCTTCCACCATCTGAACTTCATCGGCGACGGGCTTCCGACCGCGACGGTCGAACAGCTCTGCTCCACCAGCGTCGAAAAGCTGATCGAGATGACCAAGAACGACCACCGCGCCTTCGTCGCCAAGGTGGCCGATGCGGTGGCCGGAAAGATCTCGCTGCTGCCGGCCGACCTCAGCACCCACCATACCTGCCGCCTCGGCCGCTGGTACGACAGCGTGACCGACGAGACGATGGTGGCGCTGGCCTCCTTCCGCGAGCTGTTCCCCATCCACCGGCAGGTCCACGCCAAGGGCCGCGACACGCTGGCGCTGCTGGCCGAAGGCCGGCACGACGAGGCGCAGCAGCGGATGGGCGAACTGCAGGAGCTCTCCCGTCAGGTGGTCGCCGGCCTCGACCGTCTGGGGGCGGAGCTGAAGCGCTCGCGGGCCGCCTGACCGGCGGCCCTGTCCAGCTCCCGTTTGCCCAGCTCCCGTTGTTTCCGCCGGCCCCGGCCGCCATATGATGCCTCCGGCCGGAGGCTGGCGGCAGAGGGAGCACCAGGACGATGATGACGATCCGACGGGCCGGCGACCGCGGGGTGGCCGACATGGGCTGGCTGGACAGCCGGCACAGCTTTTCCTTCGGCCACTACCACGACCCGCGCCACATGGGGTTCCGTACCCTGCGGGTCATCAACGAGGATCGCGTCGCCCCCGGCGGCGGCTTCCCGACCCATGCCCATGCCGACATGGAGATCGTGTCCTATGTGCTGGACGGCGCGCTGGAGCATCGGGATTCGCTGGGCAACGGGTCGGTCATCCGGCCCGGCGACGTGCAGCGGATGAGCGCCGGCACCGGCATCCGCCACAGCGAATACAACGCCTCCCGGGAGGAGCCGGTGCATTTCCTGCAGATCTGGATCCTGCCGGAGCGCCGCGGCCTGCCCGCCGGCTACGAACAGAAGAGCTTCGGGGATGCCGACAAGCGCGGCCGGCTGCGGCTGGTCGCCTCGCCGGACGGGCGCGCGGGCAGCGTGACCATCCACCAGGATGCCGACCTCTACGCCGCCCTGCTGGACGGCGACGAAAGCGCCACGCTGACGCTGCGTCCCGGCCGCCATGCCTGGGTGCAGGTCGCGCGCGGCCGGCTCGCCGTCAACGGAACGGCGCTGGCCGCCGGCGACGGCGCGGCCTTCAGCGACGAGGACGCCATCCGGTTCGAGCGGGGGAGGGGGCGGAGGTGCTGGTCTTCGACCTCGCCTGACCGCAAGCGCGCCGACGGCGACGTTCTTGCTTCATTCCCCTCCACCCGCTATCCTCGGTTCATCAACCACCCCATCACCAGCGGACAGGCGCCTTGGTCCACAGGCGCCCTCGCGTCTCCCGGTGCGGCACAGGCCGCGATCCGGCGGGAGCGGCGTTCCCTGGCGTCGGGACCGTCACGGCCGGGCAGCCGCCGCACAACGGAGGTGCGCAAATGACCTTAGGCAAACCGTTGATATGACAGCGTTGTTTTCGCCTCCACCGTATTGTGCGGGAGAGAACGCCTGCACAATCCGCACAACGGCCCCCACAACGGCCCGCACACCACCCGACACACGGGCTCCGGCCCCTGCCCATCCGGATAGGCCGGGTCATACCTGAGCGGAGTAGTCGGGTGCCGCTTGACAGGCGGGTGGGGGTATCTGCAATCCTTGGTTCGGTACAACACGGCGCGCAACGCGGCCCTGGCCCCCCTTCCTTAAAAATAAACGACAGTTCCCCGCCTACGCGCCACGGGAATGGGAGAGACACATGATCCGCTTGACCATCAACGGGCAGGAGCGGGCCGTCGACGTGCCCGAAGACATGCCCCTGCTCTGGGTCGTCCGCGACGAGCTGGGGATGACCGGGACCAAGTTCGGCTGCGGCGTCGGCCAGTGCGGCGCCTGCACCGTGCATGTTGACGGCGCGCCGGTCCGCGCCTGCCAGACCCCGGTCGGCACGCTGGCCGCCGGCAGCAGGGTGACGACGATCGAGGGCATCTCGGGCAAGGCGGCGGAGGCCGTGCAGGCCGCCTGGCGCAAGCTGGACGTGGTCCAGTGCGGCTATTGCCAGTCCGGCCAGATCATGAGCGCCATCGCGCTCGTCGCCGGCAACCGGAACCCCAGCGATGCGGACATCGACGCCGCGATGGACGGCAACGTCTGCCGCTGCGCCACCTATCAGCGCATCCGCGCGGCGATCAAGGACGCCGCCCAGACGATGAGGGCCTGAGCCATGCCGCATCCTCTCTTCCGCCGGATGTCCGGCAGCGACCCGGCGGCGTCCGGCCTTGCCGCCCTGCTGCGGCAGGCCGCCCCCTCCCGCCGCGGCTTCCTCAAGGTGGCGGCGGGCGCCGGCGGCGCGCTGGTGCTGGGCGCGCAGCTTCCCGCCCTCGCCGCCGAAACCGCCGCGCCGAAGGCGATGGGTCCGGCCGACCCGCGCCCCAACCTGTTCGTCGTCATCGCCCCGGACAACACGGTGACGGTGCTGATCAAGCATCTCGACATGGGCCAGGGCATCGCCACCGGCCTCGCCACCATCGTGGCGGAGGAGCTGGACGCCGACTGGTCGCAGATGCGCAGCGCCTTCGCGCCGGCCGACAGCAAGCTCTACGCCAACCACTTCTTCGGGCTGCAGGGCACCGGCGGCTCGACCGCCGTCGCCAACAGCTGGGACGAGCTGCGCATGGCCGGGGCCGCCGCCCGCGCCATGCTGGTCGCCGCCGCGGCCGCCCGCTGGGGCGTCCCGGTCCGGGAGATCGGCGTCGCCAAGGGTGTGGTGCGCCATGCCGCCTCCGGCCGTTCCGCCGGCTTCGGCGAGCTTGCCGCCGACGCGGCGACGCTGCCGGTGCCGCAGTCGGTCGCGCTGAAGGACGCCGGGGACTACACGCTGATCGGCAACCCGGCGCTGCACCGGCTGGACAACGAGTCCAAGACCGACGGCAGCGCCGTCTTCGCCATGGACGTCCGCCGGCCGGGTCAGGTGACCGCCGTGCTCGCCCGGTCGCCGCGCTTCGGCGGCACGGTGAAGGGCGTGGACGACGGCGGCGCGCGGGCGGTGCCGGGCGTGCTGGAGGTGCTGACCCTGCCGATGGGCGTCGCGGTGGTGGCGCGCAACAGCTGGGCCGCCATGAAGGGCCGCGAGGCGCTGAAGATCGTCTGGGACGATGGCAAGGCCGAGACCCGCGGCACCGCCGAGATGCTGGCCGATTACCGCAAGCTGGCCGACCGGCCGGGGGCGGTCGCCACCGACCGCGGCGACGCCGCCAGGGCGCTGGCGGGGGCGGTCCGGGTGGTGGAGGCGGAGTTCACCTTCCCCTATCTCGCCCACGCCCCGATGGAGCCGCTGAACGCGGTGGTGGAGCTGAAGCCGGAGGGCGGCTGCACCATCTGGGCCGGCTCCCAGTTCCAGGGGGTCGAGCAGATGGTGGTGGCCGGCGTGCTCGGCTGCCGGCCGGACCAGGTGACCATCAACACGGTCTGGGCGGGCGGCAGCTTCGGCCGGCGCGCCACGCCGAACGCCGACTACATGCTGGAGGCCGCGGCCATTGCCAAGGCCTACGGCAAGGCGCCGGTGCACCTGATGTGGACGCGCGAGGACGACATCCGCGGCGGCCGCTACCGCCCGCTGTTCCTCCACCGCGTGCGCGCCGGGCTCGATGCCTCGGGCAACCTCGTCGCCTGGCAGCACCGCCTCGTCGGGCAGAGCTTCCTGGCCGGCACGCCGTTCGAATCGGCCATGGTGAAGAACGGCGTCGACGAGACGTCGGTGGAGGGCGTGTCGGACCTGCCCTATGCCGTGCCGAACCTCGCGGTCGACCTGCACTCGCCGCCCTCGCCGGTCACCACGCTGTGGTGGCGCTCCGTCGGCCATACGCACACCGCCTATGCCAAGGAGGTGATGATGGACGAGCTGGCGCGCGCCGCCGGCAAGGATCCGGTGGAGTTCCGCCTCGCCCTCCTGAAGGACCATCCGCGGCTGGCCGGCGTGCTGAGGCTGGCGGCGGAGAAGGCCGGCTGGGGCAAGCCGCTGCCGGCCGGCAAGGCCCGCGGCGTCGCGGTCCACCAGAGCTTCGGCACCTACGTCGCCCATGTCGCCGAGGTGTCGATGACCGACAAGGGGCGCATGACCATCGACCGCATCGTCTGTGCCGTCGACTGCGGACAGGTCGTCAACCCCGACGTCGTCAGGGCGCAGATGGAAGGCGGTACCGGCTGGGGCATCGGCCACGCGCTGCGCGGCGAGATCACGCTGACCGGCGGTCTGGTCGATCAGGCGAACTTCGACGGCTACCATCCGATGCGGATGTCCGACATGCCGCGGGTCGAGGTGCACATCGTTCCCTCGATGGAACGTCCGACGGGGGCCGGCGAGCCCGGCGTGCCGACCGCCGCCCCGGCCGTCGCCAACGCCGTCTTCGCCATCACCGGCCGGCCGCTCCACGACCTGCCCTTCTCGAAGGCGGGCGCGGTGTAGGCGCCGGGGCTGCCGGGGGAGCGGGGGCGCGGCGGCTCCCCGTTCCCCCTTTCGCCTACTCCCGCCCGCACACCACCTGGACGCGGTCGACATAGATGCCGGCCCCGACCTTCAGGCCGGTGGCCGGCAGGTTGCCGGGGCAGGGATAGGGGCCGAAGGGATCGCCGCCGGTGCCGCCGACCGATTCCAGCTTCTGGGACGGACCCTGCACCGCCTTGGCCGACACCAGCGGCCGGCACTCGGAGACGAGCTGGTTCACCACGTTGCTCGACCGGCCGGAAATGCCGGCGACGGCTTGGCCGCGCGGGCAGCTCCGGGTCAGCGCGACGCCGCCCGCCCCGCCGGCATGGTCGGTGGAGCGCGGCTCGCCGGCCCAGTTGCCGTCGTCGGTCACGCGCACGCACAGCGCGGCGATGGCGTCGAGCCAGTTGCCGTTGCGGGTGGCGGTGCCGACCAGCACCTCGTCGGCGCCGCAGGCCAGCTTGATGTCGTTGCCCTGCTTCCCGCCGGCCGCCGGCGACACCCAGACCGCCGCGGCGGCGCCCGCCGGCCTCGCCGGCGCGCAGTCGGGCTCCAGTTCGTCGACGAAGGTGCCGGCGCGGCCCTTCAGCCCGATCGCCACCTGCCCGGCCGGGCAGCGCAGGGGGCCGAAGGGCTGGCCGCCCCGTCCGCCGACCGACGCGGTGAAGGCCGCCTCGCCGGCCGGCTGGGCATTGCGCATCGGCCGGCATTCCAGCGACAGCGAGTCGACGTAGGTGCCGCGCGTGCCGACCAGCCCGGTGACCGCCGCCCCGGTGGCGCAGCGGATCTCGAAGCCGCCGCCGCCGGTGCCGCCGCGGGCTCCCGTTTCGGCGACCGTGCCGGTGCGGCCGGCGCACAGGCCGCCGATCCGGTCGATGAACTCGCCGGCCTGCCCGCGGATGCCGACCAGGGTCTGCCCGAAGTCGCATTGCAGCGAGAACCGGCCGTCGGCGCCGCTCGCCGGGCCGGGCCGAACGTCCTGCGCCGCGGCGAAGCCGGCCGGCAGCAGCAGGCCGCCTGCCAGCAGGCCGAGCACCAGCATGCCGCCCGGCAGGCTGGCGGCCCGTCGCTTGCTCACCCCTGGAACCATGGATGGACCCCTCATTCCTTTTTTTCCGACTTTTCCCGGTCTTCGCGCCGGGATCAGGCGTGGGCGCGGCGGCCGATGCGCTGGCCCTGCGTCATCTTCGCGGTGGCGCGGTTGAACACCACGGGGCCGAGCTCGGCGCCGTAGAGCATGAGCTGGGAAGCCGCCAGCGCCGCATCCTCCTGCCTGGTCCAATTGCGCCGGGTGACCAGGATCGTCCGCTCGGCGAGGCCGCCCAGCAGCAGCGGCTCCGACCATTGCAGGACGGAGCCGGAGTCGAGGATGATCTGGTCGTACTGCTTGCCGAGCGCCCCCAGGAGCTGCCGCATCCGCTCGGAGTTCAGCATGTCCAGGCTTCCCCTCTGCATGGTGCCGTTCGGCAGGACCGACAGGGTCGGCGACAGCGGGACCACCACCTCCTCCAGCGCCGCCATGCCGGCCAGCAGCTCGCTCAGCCCCAGGTCGTTGCGGATGCCGGCGATGCGGTGGATCTGCGGCTGGCGGAAGTCGCAGTCGATCAGCAGCGTGCGCTGGCCGGAGGAGACGCTGGCGACCGTCATGCAGACCGCGACGGTCGTCTTGCCTTCGCCCGCCGCGGGCGAGGTCACCAGGATCACCTGCGGCATGCGCCGCCCGTTGTCGAGCGCCATGATGGCGCGCAGCCGCTGGAAGACGCTGCCGGCCTCCGACAGCGGCGGCACCTCCATGTCCTCCGCCTGGGCCGCCAGGCTCATCATGCGGCGCAGGCGCGGAACCTCGGGGATCGCCAGGACATAGGTGCCGAGATGCCGCTCGGCGTCCTCGGCGGTGGTCAGCCGGTTGCGGAAGCGCTCGGCCATGAAGACCAGGAACAGGCCGAAGCCGACCGACCCGATGGAGGCGAGCGCCAGCGTCCGCGCCTCCTTCGGGAAGGAGGGCGACAGCGGCACCTGGGCGTCGGAGATGACGCGGGCGTCCGGCTGCTGGTTGTCGCGCAGCGCCACCGTCTCGGTGTAGCGTTTCAGCAGGGTCTCGTAGAGGCTGCGGTTGGCCTGGAGCTGCGTGCTGAGCTGGCTGATGGCGAGGCTCGCCGTATTGAGGTGCGCCACGTCCTTCGCCGCCTCGTCGAGCTGCGTCTTGAGCGCCTTCTCCTGCTCGACGATGCGGCCCAGTTCGTTGCCGATGCTGGTGAGGACGATGCGCACCTCCTGGAACAGGTGCTGGCGCGTCTCGGCGATCTCGGAGCGGAGCGCAATGATCTTGCGGTGGCCGTCGCCGAACTGGGTGGACAGGTCGGACAGCCGCGCCTCCAGCGCCGCCAGCTTGCCGCGTTCCGTCTGCACGGTGGGCGAGGCGATCACCTCCGGCAGGGCGGCGGTGTCGGCGCCGCTCTCCAGGATCTGGCGGACGCGGCGGTAGCGCGCCTCGGTCGCCGTGCGCAGCGCCTCGATCCTCACCACCTCGGCGTTGAGCTGGTTGAGGCGCAGCGTGGCGACGTCGCCGCCGCCGTCCTGGACGAGGCCGACCTGGGCGCGCTGCTCCAGCACCTTGGTCTCGAGCTGGCGGACGGTTTCGCCCAGCTCGGCAAGCCGGGTCTCCAGCCACTTGGCGGCCAGCCGCACGCCCTCCGTCTTGGCGGCGAGCTGGCTCTGGATGTAGACCTCCAGCAGCTTGTTGACGATCTTGGCCGCCTTCACCGGGTCGCCGGATTCGAAGCTGATGGTGATCAGGCGCGACTGGCCCTCCGAACTGGCGACCAGCCGGCCGAGGAAATTGTTGATCACCACCGGCCGCTTGCGCCGGTCGATCTCGCCCCCGTCGCCGGCGGCACCGCTGCTGCCGTCGCCCTGGCCCGCGCCGGTCTGGCTGGCGCCGGCGAGCTGGGCGGCGTCCTGCGACCGCGCCGCGGTCTTCGGGGAATCGAAGCGGCTGATCAGCTCCTCCAGCTTGGCGGTGACCCGCTGGGGCAGGGGCTTCGCCTCGCCGCTGTCACCGGAGGCGAATTCCGGATCGTCCTCCAGCTCCAGCTCGTCGATCACCTTGGCGGCGAGGCTGCGCGACTTCAGGACCGCGATCTGGGTGTTCACCGCAACCAGTTCGGTTGCCAGCTCCTGCCGGCCCTCGTCCACCACGACGATGCTGGACGGCCGGCTCTCGATCATGATCACGGCGTCGGCCGTGTAGCGGCGCGTCGCCGTGTTGATCCACCACAGGCAGAGCGCGATGCCGACCACCACCACGCCGAGGAACATCAGCTTGTGCCGGAGGATCGCGCGCAGGAAGCTGCGCACGTCGATGTCCCCCGGCTCGGCCGTGGCGCCGCCCTTGCGGGTCTGGCCAACCCTCGGCTGGGCGGGGACGGCGTCGTCGCGCAGGATCAGGTTAGACCGCATCGTCGAACACCGCAGTTTCCGGTTCCATGTCCAGGTCGGCCACCACCAGCACCGGGCAGTCGAGCCCGAGGGCGGCGAGCTGCGCCGCGATCTCCCGCCGGTATTCCGGGTTCATGATCACCACATGGTCCGGCTTCAGCGCGCGCAGCCGCTCCGGCGGGACGATGGGCTGGCCGGTGCCGGGGACGAAGGCGCCCGCCTTGCGCGGGTTGATGTCCACCACCCAGTCCACCCCCTCGCCCGCGCGGAGGCCGAGCAGGTTGAGGAAGGTCACTCCTTTCGAGCCGCCGCCCCACAGGGCCAGCCGTTCGCCGCGCGCCACCGCCTCTGCGACGACGGAGCGCCAGTGGCCGAGCGTGGCGGCGAAGCGGCGGGGGAACGCGGCGAAGCGCCCGGCCATCTCCGTCCCGGCGGCGGGGATCGGCGCCTCCTCCGCCGGCACCGCCTCGACCCAGAGGAACTGGCCGCCGAAGGCGCTGTCCATCTGGCGGACCGCGAGGCCGGCGTCGCTCATCGCGGCAGCCAGCGAGGCCGGCGTGAAGTAGGACACATGCTCGTAGATCAGGTCCCAGATGCCCCCCTGGTCGAGGGTGTAGAGGCCGTTCGGCACCTCGATGAAGACCGCGCCGCCCTCCGCCATGGCGGCCGCCTCGCGGATCAGCGCCAGCAGCTCCGTCGGGTCCGACAGATGCTCCAGCACATGGCGCGAGGCCACCAGATGGGCCGGACGCAGGTCGGCCGCCGTGAAGGGGCGGGCGAGGATCGTCGGGTCGCCCGGCTCCGCGTTGCCGGGGGCCGGGACATGGCTGGGGTCGAAGCCGAGGCCGCGGTTGCCGCCGCGCCCGCACAGCAGCCGCAGGAAGTCGCCGCGCCCGCAGCCGATCTCCAGCACCGTCCGGCCGGCGAGGCCGTAGCGCGCGATCAGCCGGTCGGCCGTCTCCTCGGCATAGCTCTGGTAGTGGCGGGAGAAATGCAGCGAGTTCTCATAGGCGCCGCCATAGCGAAGCAGCTCCGCATCGAAGGCCCGGTTGAAGACATGGCCGCAGGTCCGGCAGCCGGCGAGGTCGATGTCGCCGCGCGGCACGGCCAGCGCCTCCTCCGCCGACCGCACCAGCATGTGGCAGAACAGCGGGACGCCCGGCAGCCGGACCAGCGCCTGCAGATCGGTGCCGCGGCAGACGGGACAGCGCGTGAGGGGAGCGGCGGCGCTCATGCCCAGACCTTCCAGGGCGCCTTGCCGGCGTCCCACAGGGACTGCAGCGTGTCGCGGTCGCGCACCGTGTCCATGCATTGCCAGAAGGCGCCGTGCTGGTAGGCCATCACCTGCCCGTCGGCGGCCAGCCGGCGCATCGGCTCCTGCTCCCACATGGTCTCGTCGCCGTCGATATAGTCGAAGACGCCGGGCTCCAGCACGAAGAAGGCGCCGTTGATCCAGCTCTCGCCGTCGGCCGGCTTCTCGGTGAACTCGGTCACCGCGCGCCCGTCGATCTGCAGCTTGCCGAAGCGCGACGGCGGCCGGACGGCCGTGACGGTGGCGAGCCTGCCATGGGCGCGGTGGAAGGCGATCAGCTCGTCCAGGTCGATGTCGGCGACGCCGTCGCACCAGGTCAGCAGGAAGGTCTCGTTCCCGATATAGGGGGCGAGGCGCTTGATGCGGCCGCCGGTCATCGTCTCGTCGCCGGTGTCGATCAGGTGCACGAGCCAGTCCAGCACCTCGCCGCCATGGGCCGAGATGTTGCCGGTGGAGAGGTCGACCGACAGGTTCCGGCTCGCCATGTGGTAGTCGGCGAAATAGCGGGCGATCATCTCCTTCTTGTAGCCGGTCGCGATCAGGAACTCCTTGAAGCCGTAATGGCCGAAATAGCGCATGACGTGCCACAGGATCGGCCGTCCCCCGACCTCCACCAGCGGCTTGGGGCGGTAGACCGTTTCCTCGGCGAGCCGGGTGCCCTTGCCGCCGGCCAGGATTGCGACTTTCATCGGATTGCCTCTGTTGCCTGAAGTCTGGGGCCTGGAATCCCGCGTCTCAGTAAGCGCCGTGCCGCAGCACGGTGATCAGGGTGCGGATCAGGATTCGGATGTCGAACCAGATGGACCAGTTCTCGATGTAGTAGAGGTCGTATTCGACACGGCGGTTGGCCTTCTCGATGGAGTCGATCTCGCCCCTCAGGCCGTTGACCTGCGCCCAGCCGGTCAGGCCGGGCCGCACCCGGTGGCGGGCGGCGTATTCGGCGACCGCCTCGTGGTAGAGCTGGTCGCCCGCCTTCATGGCGATGGGATGGGCGCGCGGGCCGATGACCGACATCTCGCCGCGCAGCACGTTGACGAGCTGCGGCAGCTCGTCGAGGCTGGAGGCGCGCAGGAAGCGGCCGACGCGCGTCACCCGCGGATCCTGCCGCACGGTGCGCGCGGCGCCCGACGGGTCGCCGCGGTCGTGGTACATGGTGCGGAACTTCAGCGCCTCGATGACGCTGTTGTTGAAGCCGAACCGCTTCTGCCGGAAGATCACCGGTCCGGGGCTGTCCAGCTTGATCGCCAGCACGATCAGCGCCATCAGCGGCGCCAGGATGAACAGGGCCGTCCCGGCGATTCCGATGTCCATCGCCCGCTTGGCGAGCGCGTCCCAGTCGCGCAGGGGGCGGCGCGCCACCTCCAGCACGGTCACGGTGCCGAAGCGGGTCGCCGTCAGCTTCGGCTTGCAGAAGACCAGCGCGTCCGACACCAGCCGGACGTCGACCGGCAGCATGCGCAGCCGCGAGATCAGCGAATTGATCCGTTCGCCATCGGTCCAGGGCAGGGCGACGAAGACATCGTCCACCCGGTCGGTACGCAGGAAGTCGGGCAGGCTTTCCGCCGTGCCGATCACCGGATATCCCAGCACCGGCTTGCCCTGGGGCTGTCCCTGGCCGGTATCCGGCTCTGTCGTGAACAGGCCGAGGATCTGGAAATCCTGCCCGTCGCGCGGCCGCAGATGGTCGAGCAGCCGCCGCATCTCCTGCGGATCGCCGACGATCACGGCGCGGCGCGCCAGCAGACCCGCCGCGATCCAGTGACGGACGAGCTGGCAGGCGGCAGCGCGTCCGCCGACCAGGCCGGCGAAGCTGCCGAACACCCAGATCAGCGCCCACAGCCGGGAATACTGGTCGAGCACCTGCAGCAGGAACCCGAAGAACAGCACCGTCAGCACCGACGCCGCCCAGGCGGTGGCCAGCCGGGGGAGCTGCCGGTAGACGTCCACCACCCAGTCGATCCGGTAGAGCCCGACATTCAGCAGGATGGCGATCATCAGCCCGGTACCCATCAGGCTGGGCGGCAGGTAGATCGTCGAACGGTCCTGGCCGAGCTGTCCCCCGACATTGAGCGCCACGGGAACGAGCGCCACCAGCAACAGCACCGCGGCATCGCAGATGGCGACGACTCCCGAGGCGAGATCGGGCGAAAGGCTCCGCGTCGATCCGCGTTTCGCAAGATCCCGCACATAGAGCTTTATGGTCGAGTTCATGCTCGCAATCCCCCCAATGAAGGGTCTGGGCCAGGACCATGCCGAGCCGACGGAAGAAGTGATCCGCTGGTTATTTCCAGAGATAACGATTACGGGCGGCGGAATTGCGCCGGACTTGGAAGTAGACGGGGAATTTGAAAAAGCAGCGTTCGGTAAAAGCCTGCCTCAAATCCCGATTTCATTATCCGAAGAACGGGATGGCACTTCATGCCCCAGAAAGGATACTAGCCCCTTTTGGTCTTGGCGTCGTCCGCAGTACGACCCGAAAGAGGCTCCGGAATCACATCGGAGCGGGCGGGGGCCGCAATTTCGGGTGGGATGCTCTCCATTCCGCTCCGAAATCGCAATCCCGCCCTCGGACTCCGCATTTTAAGACGGTAACCGGCGTTACTGGAACGACAATAGAATCTAGCAAATAAAATAGCGTTTATATTGTTACGATACTTAATAGTACCGGTTGGCTCTAATCAAGGATATGAAAAACAAGGAACTCTCGGAAGGTATAGCCCCGGCTGGCCGACGTCCACATGAGGAATGTCATAGCCGGAAGTGTGGCTACTCTTTATTGACCTGCAAAAAGTCTGGTTGCTTGCCGAACCTCGGAGTTGCGAACGAGTCTTCTTAAGGAGAGGCGCTGTCGATACATAACCATCTCAATGATGGTTGAGCGGTTTCCGGCAGCTTTATCCTGGTCATGACTGGATGATCATCACGGTACGGGCGGCATCAGGCCCGTCCTCTTGCGGTTGTGCGTGCTCCGGCAGGGAAAACCGGGGCGGCGCGGGTGTCGCGTGAAGACCATCGGACAATTCGGCAACGATGTGGATTGGAGGGGCAGGCAGATGCGCGTTTTCGTCTCGGGTCACCATGGCTATATCGGTGCCGCCCTCGTCCGTCTGCTCCGCCGGGCAGGGCATGAGGTGGCCGGCGCCGACATGTATCTCTATGACGACTGCACCTACGGGGCGCCCGACGCGCCGCTGGTGACCGGCATCCGCAAGGACATCCGCGAACTGGAGGCCTCCGACCTCGCGGGCTTCGACGCGGTGATGCATCTGGCCGGCCTGTGCAACGATCCCCTCGGCGACCTGATGCCGGAGGTGACGCTGGAGATCAACCACGAGGCGACGACCCGGCTGGCCCGGCTGGCCCGGCAGGCCGGCGTGACGCGCTTCATCTTCTCCTCGACCTGCAGCGTCTACGGTGCGGCCGGCGAGGACTGGGTGAGCGAGGAGTCCCAGCCCCGTCCGGTCACTCCCTACGCCGTGTCGAAGCTGCGGGCGGAGGAGGATCTGCGGCGTCTGGCGACCGACGACTTCTCGCCGGTCTTCCTGCGTTCGGCCACCGCCTACGGCCTGTCGCCGCGCATCCGCTTCGATCTGGTGGTCAACAACCTGACCGCCTATGCCGTGGCCAAGGGGCAGGTGCTGCTGAAGAGCAACGGCATGGCCTGGCGCCCGCTGGTCCATATCGAGGACATCAGCCGCGCCTTCGTCGCCGCTCTGGAGGCGCCGCGCGACACCGTGCATTGCGAGGTCTTCAACGTCGGCGTCACCACCGAGAACTATCTGGTCCGCGAGATCGCCGAGCTGGTGGAGGAGGCGGTTCCCGGCGCCCGCATCGCCTATATGGACAAGTCCGACGCCGACCGCCGCAGCTACCGCGTCGACTGCTCGAAGATCGCCTCGAAGCTGCCGCGCTTCCGTCCGCAGTGGAGCGTTCCGCGCGGCATCCTGGAGCTCTATGAGAGCTTCTCCAACGTCGGGCTGACCGTGGAGGATTTCGAGGGGCCGAAGTACCAGCGCCTCGCCCATCTCAAGACCCTGATGTCCGAAGGGCTGGTGGACGAGCGGCTGCGCTGGGCTCCGCCCGTGGCGCCCGTCTTCCCCGCCGGTCCGCTGATCTGACGGAGGCGGCAGCCATGAAGATCGACCGCTGCCGGTCCTGCTCCGCGCCCGATCTCCTTCCGGTGCTGGATCTCGGCTCCATCCCCGTCGCCGACCGGCTCGTCGCCGAGGCCGATCTCGGCAGGCCGGAGCAGGCCTTCCCGCTGAACGTGGTGTTCTGCCCGCACTGCGGCCTGGTGCAGATCGACTACACGGTGCCGCCGGAAGACCTGTTCTGCCGCGACTATCCCTATTATTCCTCCTTCTCCCCGGAACTGCTGCGCCACTCGCGGGAGAACGCGCTGGAGCTGATGGGCAGCCGCGGGCTCGGTCCCGACAGCTTCGTGGTGGAACTGGCGAGCAACGACGGCTACCTGCTGCGCAACTTCGTCGAGGCCGGCATCCCGGTGCTGGGCATCGACCCGGCGGCGGGACCGGCTGCGGCGGCGCGCGACCGCGGCGTGCCGACCGAGGTCGCCTTCTTCGACAGCGCGCTGGCCCGCCGCATCCGCGACGAGCGGGGCCGGGCGGACGTCATCATCGCCAACAACGTGCTGGCCCATGTCGCCGGCCTGAACGACTTCGTCGAGGCGATCGCGATCCTGCTGGCCGAGGACGGGGTGGCCTCCATCGAGATGCCCTATGTCCGCGATCTGGTCGACCACTGCGAGTTCGACACCATCTACCACCAGCACCTCTGCTACTTCTCGCTGACGGCACTGACCGCGCTGATGGGACGGCACGGGCTGTGGGTCAACGACGTGCGGCGGCTGCCGATCCATGGCGGTTCCCTGCGCATCCATGTCGGCCACCGCGAGGAGCCCGGCGAGGCGGTCACCGCGCTGCTGGCGGAGGAGCGGACGCTCGGCATCGACCGCATCGGCTACTACCTCGACTTCGGCGTCCGGGTGGAGCGGCTGCGCGAGACCCTGCGGGCTACCCTGGCCGCGCTGCGCGACCAGGGGCTGCGGCTCGCCGCCTACGGGGCGGCGGCGAAGGGTGCCACGTTGATCAACTATGTCGGGATCGGCCGCGACCTCATCGACTATGTGGTCGACCGGAACCACCACAAGCACGGCAGATACATGACCGGTCAGCGGCTGCCGATCCTGCCGGTGGAGACGCTGTCGGAGGACCGGCCGGACTGCGTGCTGCTGCTGTCCTGGAACTTCGCCGACGAGATCCTGGCTCAGCAGCAGGCCTACCGCGATGCCGGCGGCCGCTTCCTCGTCCCCATTCCCGAAGTGAGGATCGTCTGATGACGCTGACTGTCGAGGATCGCGTGGCGGCGGATGGGCCGGCCGGCCGGCGCTGCCCGAGCTGCGGCGCGGCAGGCATGGAGCCCTTCTACAGCGTGGCCGGCGTGCCGACCAACAGCTGCATGCTGATCCGCAGCCGCCGCGAGGCGCTCGCCTTCCCGAGCGGCGACCTGGAGCTGTGCCTGTGCGGCGACTGCGGCTTCATCGTCAATGCGCGGTGGGAGGAGGGCAAGACCGTCTACGCCGCCGGCTATGAGGAGACGCAGGGCTACTCCCCCACCTTCAACGCCTTCCACCGCGCGCTGGCACAGGACGTGATGGCGCGCTTCGGACTGCAGGGCGCCCGCGTGCTGGAGATCGGCTGCGGCAAGGGCGAGTTCCTCGCTCTGCTGGTGGAGGAGGGGGCCGCGGAAGGCATCGGGTACGACCCCGGATTCGAGCCGGGCCGTTTCGGCGGGCATGTCGCCGGCAAGCTGCAGGTGGTGCCCGAGTATTTCCACGAGGGGACCCTGGTCGATCCCGGCGCGCTCGTCTGCTGCAAGATGACACTGGAGCATGTCTACGACGTCGGACGCTTCCTGCGCCATGTGCGCAGCGTGATCGGGGACCGCGGCAGCGCGGTCTTCTTCATGGTCCCGGACGCTGACCGCATTCTGGACGATGCCGCCTTCTGGGACGTGTATTACGAGCATGTCTCCTACTTCACCGCCGACGCGCTGGCCGGGCTGTTCGTCCGCACCGGCTTCGAGCCGCAGGAGGTGTGGACCGGCTACGGCGGCCAGTATCTGATGATCGCCGCCCGGCCGGTCTCCGGTTCCGGCATCCCCGCACGCATCGACCGCGAGGCACTGCGCCGGCGGGCCCGGAGCTTCGCCGCGAAGGCGGCCGAGGTCCGGAACGGCTGGAAGGACCGGCTGGCCGCGCTGCACAGGGCGGGCAAGACGGTGGCGCTGTGGGGCTCGGGGTCGAAGGCGGTCTCCTTCCTGACCACGCTCGGCATCCGGGAAGAGGTCGCGATGGTGACCGACATCAACCCGAACCGGCACGGCTACTGGCTGCCGACCTCCGGCCACCCGATCGTCTCGCCGGCGGAGCTGGCGCTCGCCTCGCCCGACGTGGTGATCGTGGTCAACCCGCAGTACCGCGAGGAGGTCGCCCGCGACCTCGCCGCGCTGCATTGCCATCCGCAGATCCTGACGCTGTGACGGACATGTCCGAGGAAAGCCGCGCCTTGACCGGATCCTCTCTGCCCGGCGGCCCGGCGCCGCGTCCGGTGCTCCGGCGCCGGCTGAAGGTGCTGATCGTCGGACATGCCTGCTGTCCGGGCGTCGGGTCCGAACCCGGACTGACCTGGAACTGGGCGACGTCGCTCGCCGAGCATCACGACGTCTGGCTGGTGGCCCACCCGGCCCATCGCGACCGGGTGGAGGCCGCCCTGGCGGACCGTCCGGTGCCGGGCCTTTCGGTCCACTGGGTGGAACTGGGGCCGTCCTGGGACCCCTGGGACCGCAGCCGCGGGGAGCGGGGCATCCACCTCCATTACCTGCTGTGGCAGCATGCCGCCTTCCGCGAGAGCGCCCGGCTGCACGGGCGGGTGCGCTTCGACGTCACACACCATGTGAGCTGGGGCACGATCAACGCGCCGCCGCGCCTCTGGCAGCTCGACGTGCCCTTCGTCTGGGGGCCGATCGGCGGTGGCCAGTCGGCGCCGCTGCGCTTCCGCCGCTATCTCGGTCCCGGCGTGGCGAAGGAGGCGCTCCGCGCAACGCGCCTCGCCCTGCTGCCGCTGCAGCCCTCCCTGCGCGCCGCCGCCCGGCGCAGCGCCGCCGTCCTGGCGACCAACCGCGAGACGGCACGCCTGCTGGAGCGGGCCGGCTGTCCCGTCGTCCATCTCTTCCTCGACAACGGGGTGACGCCGGACGCCTTGCAGGCCGGCTGGGCGCCGCCGGCGGACCGGCTGGAGCTGCTGTGGGCGGGCCGGATCGAGACGCGCAAGGCCCTGCCCCTGGCGCTGCACGCCATGGCGCGGATGCGGACCCTGCCGGTGCGGCTGACCGTGGCGGGCGACGGGGCGGAGCGGCAGCGCTGCCAGGCGCTGGCGGCGTCGCTCGGGCTGCAGGACAGCGTCCGCTTCCTCGGCATGGTCCCGCGGGAGCGGATGGATGCGCTGTTCGCCGGGTCGAGCGCCCTGCTCTTCACCAGCCTGCAGGACGCCTTCGGGTCGGTGGTGCTGGAGGCGATGGCCGCCGGCCTTCCCGTCCTCGGCCTCGACCACCAGGGGGTGGGGGCGATGATCCCGGATCAGGCCGCCCTCAAGGCACCCGTCACTTCGCCGGCGGCCGCCATCGCCGGGCTGGAGCAGGGGATGCGCCGGCTTCTGGCGGATCACGACCTGCTGCGCCGCATGGGGGCCGCGGCGCGCGCCCATGCGGCGACCGAATCCTGGCCGGAGCGCGCACGGCGCATGGCCGACATCTATCACCTGTGTGTGGAGCAGCAACATGGCCATTCCGCCATTCCTGAAGACGATCGCCCAGGCGCCCTACTACCGCACGAACTGGCATGACGCCCTGCGCGAGGTGCCGGCGGCCTTTCAGTTCAAGCGGCACCGCATCGAGGATCCGGCGGAGTTCCTGGCCGAGCTGGACATCGATCCGGCCGCCGCCTTCTCCGGCTTCCAGGGCTGGCGCCCCATCCTGGAAGACGCCATCCGCCGGGTGAAGGCGGCCGAGGGCCACCAGGGCGCCTGCAGCATCGAGGACGGCATGATCCTCTACGGTCTGTGCCGGGCGCTGAAGCCGCGGGTGGTGATCGAGACGGGGGTGGCCGCCGGCATCTCCACCTCCTTCATCGGGGCGGCGATGGCCGAGAACGGCAGCGGCATGCACTATTCCATCGAGCTGCCGCCGGCCGACGTCAACCCCGACCGCAAGCGGCACGATGACGGCGGTGAATTCGCCTGGCCCAGGGGTGGCGTCGGCTGGGCGATTCCGGAGCAGGTCAAGGCCGGCCTTGGCAAGCGTCACCGCCTGATCCTGGAGGACGTGCGGATCGCCCTGCCGCGGCTGCTCGACCAGGTCGGCCCGGTCGACCTGTTCTTCCACGACGACCTGCACACGCCGGCCCAGATGCGCTGGCAGTTCCGTCTGGTCTGGCCGCGCATCGCGCCGGGCGGCGTGCTGGCGGCCGACGACGCCAACATCGGCTGGATCGACTTCTGCCGCGAGTTCGGCCTGTCGCAGCGGATGTTCAGCAACGTCCAGCGCCTGACCGCCGTGCGCAAGCCGGCGACGGTCGGCTTGGTGCAGTAACGGGCTTACGACTGCCGGGGGAAGGCCGATGCGCGTCCTTCAGATCCACAACTTCTACCAGCAGGCGGGCGGCGAGGATCAGTGCTTCGCCGTCAACCGCGCCATGTTGACCCGGCGCGGGCACGAGGTCGTCTCCTTCGCCCTGCACAACGACGCGGTGGAGCGGATCGGCGCGCTGGCGACGGCGGCGAAGTCCTTCTGGAACGGCGACGTCTACCGCGACCTGCGCTGGCTGATCCGCCAGACGCGGCCGGACGTCGCGCATTTCGAGAACACCTTCCCGCTGGTCTCCCCCGCCGCCTACTACGCCGCCCATGCCGAGGGGGTGCCGGTGGTGCAGACGCTGCACAATTTCCGCATCGCCTGCCCGTCGGCCATCCTCTATCGCGACGGTGCCGTGTGCGAGGATTGCCTGGGCCGCCGCTTCGCCCTGCCCGGGGTGCGGCGGGGCTGCTACCGCGACAGCCGGGCCGGCAGCGCCGTCGTCGCCTCCGTCATGGCGGCGCACCGGGCGGCCGGGACCTGGAACCGGGCGGTCGACGCCTACATCGTGCTGAACGGTTTCGCGCTGGAAAAATACGTCGCCGCCGGCCTGCCGGCGGACCGGCTGCACGTCAGCCCCAACTTCCTGCCGGCGAAACTCGATCCCGGACCGGGGGACGGCGGCTTTGCCCTGTTCGCCGGCCGGCTGACGCCCGAGAAGGGGGTGGCGACGCTGCTGGAGGCGTGGGGGCGCGTCACCGGCGGCCTGCGGCTGAAGATCCTCGGCGAGGGGCCGGAGGCGGACCGCGTGCGCCGCGCGGCGGCCGCCGACCCGCGCATCGAATGGCTGGGCTGGCGGCCGCAGGCCGAGGTGCTGGACCTGATGGGGCGGGCGACCTGCCTGGTGCTGCCGTCGGTCTGGTACGAGGGGTTCAACCGCACCATCGTCGAGGCCTTCGCCCGCGCCACCCCGGTGGTGGCGTCGGACCTCGGCAGCATGCGGGCGATCGTCGCGCACGGGCGCACCGGGCTGCGGTTCCGGCCCGGCGACCCGGACGACCTCGCCGCAGCACTGGATGCGCTGGCGGCCGATCCCGCCCGGCGCGCCGCCCTGGGCGCCGCCGCCCGGCGGGAGTTCGAGGACCACTACACCGAAGACGCCAACCACGACCGGCTCCTGGCCATCTACCGGGCCGCAGGGAGCCGCCTGCAGGGACGGGCCGCGGCATGATCGACCGGATGAACACTCCTCGCGCCGCCATTCCCAGGGTGAACGTCCTGGGGGTCGGCGTCAGCGCCATCAACATGGGCATGGCGCTCAACACCATCGAAGCCTGGATCGCCGATCGCAGCCCGCACTATGTCTGCGTCACCGGCGTGCATGGCGTGATGGAGAGCCAGCGCGATCCGGTGCTGAAGGACATCCACAACGGCGCCGGGCTGGTGACGCCGGATGGCATGCCGCTGGTCTGGCTGTCGCGCCTCGCCGGTTTCGACCATGTCTCGCGCGTCTACGGGCCGGACCTGTTTCTGGAGGTGGCGGCGCGCTCGCTGGCGACCGGCTGGCGCCATTTCTATTACGGCGGCGGGCCGGACGTCGCGGCGCTGCTGAAGTCGCGGATGACCCGTCGTTTTCCCGGGCTGCAGGTGGTCGGCACCTGCACGCCGCCCTTCCGGCCCCTGACCGCCGAGGAGGAGGAGGCCCTCGTCCGCCGCATCGACGCCAGCGGCGCCGACATCGTCTGGGTCGGGCTCAGCACGCCCAAGCAGGAGCGCTGGATGGCCCGCTTCGTCGGGCGGTTGCAGGCGCCGGTCCTGATCGGGGTCGGCGCCGCCTTCGACTTCCATGCCGGGCTGAAGAAGCAGGCGCCGCTGTGGATGCAGCGCAGCGGGCTGGAGTGGGCCTTCCGCATGGCGACCGAGCCGCGGCGCCTCGCCGGCCGCTACCTGACCAACAACCCGCGCTTCGTGCTGCGGGTGTTCGTGCAGCGGATGGGCTGGCGCCGCTATCCGGGGGACTGGTGAGATGACGGTACGCTCGTACCCGGCCGCCCGGGGGTCAGTTCCTGGCCGTCCGGGCACCGATGCCGAAGTAGTTGTTGGGGCCGGGCACCACCAGCCGCTTCAGCTTCTCCGGCTTGATCGCATGGCGCACGACGCAGCCGGCGCAGGCGAGCTTCTGCGGCAGCGACAGCTCCGGCCGCAGGCTCGCCCGCAGCAGGTGCCAGGCCATCCAGCCCTGGTCGAAGCTGCGGGTCTGCCTGCCGCGGATCCAGGCCGCCTGCTGCTGCGGCGTCAGGTAGCTCGACTGTGCCGGCTGGCAGCCGCGCAGGAACAGCGGCTCCGGCACCTTGTGGAAGCGGCCGATGGTGGCGAGTTCGGCCAGCAGGATCTTGTCCGACCCGTAGTAGGACCCGATCAGCGAGGAGCGGCGCAGAGCTTCGGTCCGGATCAGCCCGAACACCTCCAGGCACCAGCTGTCGCGCAGCACCAGCGTGGCGAAGCGGCGGACCGGATCGGCGGAGCTGGTGCCGCTGTCCGGCTCCGGCGCCCAGTACCAGGACTTGCCGTAGCGGTCGATGAAGGTCCTGCGCTCGGCGTCGTAGGCCAGGGGCGAACCGTCGTCGTTGATCAGCCCGGCGTCGGTGCCGGCCAGCACCGCATCGGGGTGCGCCTCCAGCGCCTCGACGCAGGCGGCCAGATAGCCCGGCGCCAGCACGTCGTCATGCGCCGCCCATTTGAAGAAGCGGCCGCGCGCCTGCCGGAAGACGAAGTTGAAGTTGCCGGCCGCCCCGAGGTTGCGCGGCTGCCGGTGGTAGCGGATGTGGGGATGGCGCGCCGCATAGGCACGGCAGATCGCCTCCGTCCCGTCGGTCGACGCGTTGTCGGAAATGATGATCTCCACATCCGCGTACGTCTGGGCGCAGAGGGAGTCGAGGGCCCGCGCCAGCAGGCGCTCGCCGTTGTAGACGGGCACGCCGATCGAAACGGCGGGCGGTTCAGCATCGGTCTTCGTCATCGTCCTGCTCCATGCCGGCGGCCCTTCGCCGCGCCAAGTCATCCTAACCAGGACAGGGCATGTTGCCGGATGGAATTTGGTGGTGTCCGCAGCATCAAAGTCAATAAATACAAAGATAAAACCACCACTTTTGACAATAAATGTTATCGCAACCGCGAACAAAATCGATAACCCCGAATTTAAGCTAAAGAATTAGCGCTGCAGAAATCGCTATATATATCGAATGCTCTTTTCGGAAATACCAAATGGTACCGACATAAGCGGAAATATGTGCTGTATTATTTATTAACATTATCAAATGAGACATCTTGAAAAAGGAGAGGACGATGCGTCGCGCATTGGTCACGGGGGCTGGCGGATTCATCGGGCATCACCTGGTGTCCTCCCTGAAAAGGAGAGGCTTCTGGGTTCGTGCCGTGGACGTGAAGGAGCCGGAGTTCGAGGCGACGGAGGCGCACGAGTTCCTGATGCTCGACTTGCGCCGCTTCGACAACTGCCTGATCGCGGCGACCGGCATCGACGAGGTGTATCACCTCGCGGCCGACATGGGCGGAATCGGCTACATCACCGCCCAGCATGCGCAGATCGCGCGCAACGACACGATGATCAACATCCACATGCTGGAGGCCGCGCGGCTGCAGGGCTGTGACCGCTTCCTCTTCTCCTCCTCGGCCTGTGTCTATCCGCAGCATCTGCAGACCGACGCCGACGTGATGCCGCTGAAGGAGGCCGACGCCTGGCCGGCCGATCCGGAGGAGGGGTACGGGCTGGAGAAGCTCTACATGGAGAAGCTCTGCCAGTATTACCGGCAGGACTGGGGGTTCGAGACGCGGGTGGTGCGTTTCCACAACGTCTACGGCCCGCTCGGCACCTACGAGGGCGGCAAGGAGAAGGCGCCGGCGGCGATCTCCCGCAAGGTCGCGCTCTGTCCCGACGGCGGCACGCTGGAAGTCTGGGGCGACGGGCTGCAGACCCGCTCCTTCATGTATGTCGACGATTGCGTCGAGGGCATCTTCCGCCTGATGCGGTCGGACTTTCCCGAGCCGCTGAACCTCGGCACCGATACCATGGTGACAATCAACGAACTTGTCGCCGTCATCTCCGGCATCGCCTGCAAGCGGGTGGAACTGCGCCATGACCTGACCAAGCCGCAGGGCGTGCGCGGCCGCAACAGCGACAACACGCTGCTGCGGCGGGTGTTGGGCTGGGAGCCGGCCGTCAGCCTGGAGCAGGGCCTGGCCCCGACCTACGGCTGGATCTGGCGCCAGCTCGCCGCGGAGGGCCGCGACGTGTACGGCCCGGTTCCGGACACCGGTATCGGCGGGCGGATCGCGATCCCGGTCGCTGCCGCCTGACCGCGGACGCGGTCGTTCGCCAACCGGTGAGGGAGAGGGCCTATGGCCTCCGTGGAGTCGATCATTGTGCCGGGAGCCCCGGCACATCTGATCTTCGACATCAGGGTGAAGGACATCATCCGCCTCTACCGCCGCAAGTCGATCGACGTGACCCGCGAGTTCGAGGGCATCGAGCGGGTCGGGCTCTACCGGTGCAGCAAGAGCGGGGTGAAGTTCTTCCACCCCCTCGTCGCCGGCAGCCAGGGCTTCTACGAATCGATCCGCCTGCACGAGCGGTACTACGACCGGGAGAAGTACGAGTTCCGCCATGCCTCCGCTCTGATCGGCGCGGGGGACCGGGTGCTGGACATCGGGTGCGGGGTCGGCAACTTCGCCGAATCGGTGCCCGAAGCCGACTATACCGGGCTGGAACTGTCGCAGAACGCCATCGCGGAGGCCAGGGCCAACCTGCTGACGGTCCATGACGAGACCATCGAGTGGCATTCCCGGCGCCTGCCCGGCCATTACGACGTGGTGGTCAGCTTCCAGGTCCTGGAACACACCACCCGGCCGGTCGACTTCCTCATGGGGTGCCGGCGGGCGCTGCGTCCCGGCGGGCTGCTGGTCGTCAGCGTGCCGAACGACGACGGCTTCGAAGGGGTGTGCGTCAACGACGTGCTGAACATGCCGCCGCACCACCTCTCGCGCTGGTCGGAACAGGCGCTGGTCGGGCTGCTGGCGGAGACCGGCTTCGTCAACGCTGCGATCCATTACGAGCCGCTGCAGCCGTACCACCGGCTGTGGTTCTCGCGGCAGTTCTTCCTGCGGGCCCTCTACTGGCGTCTCCTGCGCCGGGCGCCGCGGCCGGTGGAGCGGGGGCTCCTCTTCACCCTGCTCCATGCGGTTTCCCACCTCCTCGGGCTGCTCTTCGCCCCGGCCCTGGAGACCGACCGCAAGATCGCCTTCGGGCACACGGTCATCGTGAGCGCGAAGGCCGGCCCGCTGCCGAAACGCCCGGGCCTGCACCACGCCGGCGCTGCCGGGAAGGAACGGACCGGCGTGGCCGGCGGCGCCTAGGGGCCGGCTCCGCCGACGAAAGACAACCATGTCGGCTCTGCCGACGAAGGACAACGATGTCGGCTCCGCCGACGAAGGACGGACATGATCCACGAGAGCGAAAGCGCCGCCGGCGGTGCGGTGGCGCGGCGGCTGCGTGCGCGGCTGTCCAGGCTGGACGGCACCACCGCCGGCGGCGGCCGGCCCAGCATCGCCGTGTTCGACCACCATGTCGTCCCGACCAATCCGGTCGGCAGCCGGACGCTGGCCCTGCTGTCGGCGCTGGCGGATGAGTGCGACTTCACCGTCTTCGCCATCTCCTTCGACAACCCGCGGCCGGACCGGATCCGCCATGTGGCCGTGCCGGTGACGCGACGGCCGCTGGTCGTCCAGTATGGCTGCTTCCATGCCGTTGCGGCGCTGCGCTACGCGGTGGAGCGGCTGCGGCGCGGGCGGCCCTTCGACTTCGTCCTGAGCGCGGACGCCATCGTGCTGTTCGCCGACATCTACTACATCCACTTCTGCAATCGGGCGTTCCTGAGGATGACGTCCTGCCCGATCCGGCGCGACAGCCTGATGGGGATCCTCCACTGGGCGAACCACGCGCTGCAGGCGGCGGTCGAGCCGTTCGTCTTCCGCCGCGCCTCCTCGATGATCGCCGTGTCGCAAGGGCTGGCGAGGGAGCTCGACGACGCGTTTCCGGGAACCGGCGGCAAGACCAGGGTCATCCACAACCGCATCGACGTCGGCCGCCTGCGGCGGCCGGACAGCTTCGACCGGGCCGCCTTCCGTGCCGGGCTCGGGCTGGACGACCGGGACACCGTCCTGCTGTTCGTCGCCCATGGCCATTTCGACCGCAAGGGGCTGCCCGTCCTGCTGGCGGCGCAGAGGCAGCTCGCCGACCCGCGGACCGTCGTGCTGGTGGTCGGCGGGTCGGACCAGGGTCTGCGGCCCTACCGGGCCATGGCCGCCGAGCCGGGAGCGGGGCGCGTCCTGTTCACCGGCAGCAGCAGCGACGTCCGCCCCTATCTCTGGGCGGCGGACGCCTTCGTCTTCCCCTCCTTCTACGAGTCCTTCTCGCTGGTCAGCCTGGAGGCGGCGGCGTCCGGTCTGCCGGTGATCGCCCCGCGGCTGCACGGCATCGACGAGTATCTGGTGGACGGCGTCGACGGATTCGCGGTGGAGCAGACGCCGGCCAGCGTCTCCGGAGGCATCCGCCGGTTCCTGGCCCTGACGGCGGAGGAGCGGCGGGCGATGTCGGCCATGGCGCAGATGATCGCCGCGTCGTTCGACATGGCCGGTCTCGACCTGCTGTGGCGCGAGCTCCTGAAGGACTGGCAGCGGATGCGCCCTGCGCCGGGCTGACGGCTGCGCCGAACGGAAAACCCCCCGGCCGACGGTCCGTCGGCCGGGGGGTTTCCTGTGTCGGCACGCGCTGCGTCAGGCGCACTCCACCCGGCCGTAGACGTCCTCGATGCGGACGATGTCGTCCTCGCCGAGATAGGAGCCCGACTGCACCTCGATGATGCTGAGCGGCACCTTGCCGGGATTCTCCAGCCGGTGGTTCGTGCCGATGGGGATGTAGACCGACTCGTTCTCGGAGACGAGGCGCACTTCGGTCCCGCAGGTCACCAGCGCGGTGCCCTGGACCACGACCCAATGCTCCGCCCGGTGATGATGGCGCTGCAGCGACAGGCGGCAACCCGGCTCGACGGTCAGGCACTTGACCTGGAAGCGCTTGCCCATATGCAGCGACTGGAAGGTGCCCCAGGGGCGGTGGACCTTGCGGTGGTTCAGCACCTCCGACCGGCCCTGGTCCTTCAGCGTGCGCAGCAGGGCTTTGGCAGTCTCCTCCTGGTCCTTGCGGGCGACCAGCACGGCATCGTCGGTGACCACGACGACGGCATCCTCCAGACCGACGACGGCGGCGAGGTGGCCGTCCGACTGGATGTAGCAGTTGCGCGTCCCGGAGGTCACCACGTCGCCGACCCGCACATTGCCGTCCTCGTCCTTGCCGCCGGCGTTCCACAGGGTCGACCAGCTGCCGGTGCCGCTCCAGTCGATCTCGCAGGGGACGGCGGCGGCATGGTCGGTCTTGCCGTCGATGGCGGCCGCGACCGACAGGGCCGGGGCGGATGCCGGCGCCGCACCCATCTGCAGGAAGCCGCCGCCGGCCGTCCGGCCGTCGAGCGCCTGGCGTGCGGCAGCGAGCGTCTCCGGCGCATGGCGCGCCAGCTCCTCCAGGTAGCGGGCGGCGCGGAACAGCCAGCATCCTCCGGCCGGGTCGCCGATCGACACCAGCTTGCCCTCCGCCGCCTGCTGATGGGCCGTGGCGAGGGCGTCGGCGAAGGCCGGTCCGATCGACTGGGCGCCGGCGACCGGAACCAGCAGCAGCAGACCGTCCGGATCATCGCCGGCCACCATCAGCGCGGCTGCGGCCGCGGTGACCGCGGCGCCGCGCCAGACGGGCTCCAGCAGGATCACCGCCGGCGAAACCCCGGCCCGGCGAAGCTGCTCCGCCGCCATGAAGCGGTGTTCCTCGTTGCAGGCGATGATCGGAGCGGCGACCGGACCGCTGGCCGACACCCGCTCCGCCGCTTCCTGCAGCAAAGAGCGGCCGGCCAGCAGCGGCAGGAACTCCTTCGGGAACAGCTCCCGCGACAGGGGCCACAGGCCGTGGTCATTCTCCCCGCACAGCAGGACCGGGTGAATCTGCGGCTGAGGGCGCTTGATCTCCATCGCTTTCATCGCCGGAACAAGCCCGACGCTCCCGTGACTGGTCAAATTGTAGGGGGATTCGTGAACGAGAATTCTAGGTTGGTCGTCGTATCACGGCGAATATTTCCCATCAATAAGAGTGGAGAGGTACCGCAATAGACTTAACCACTGCCGCAGTTCTAAAGTAATGCTCAGGGATAATGACAGTCTTTGCCAAGATTATCTGTCAAAATGTGGCATTACATTTTGTGATTATCGGGTGCCTGGAGAGGATTTCCGTATAAAGGTCCAGCATGTTTTTGACGGTGGCATCGACGCTGAAGGACTGCGCCAGCCGATGCCCCTCCGCTCCCAGCCCGGCGGCGAAGCCGGGATCCGCCGCGACGCGGTCCACGGCGTGCGCCAGGGCCAAGGGATCGGGGTGGCGGACGAGCAGGCCGGACCGGCCATCGACCATGAATTCCAGCAGCGCCGGAGTGAACAACGCCACCACCGGGCGCCGCGCCGCCATCGCCTCCAGAACCGCCAGACCGAACCCTTCATAGTGGGAGGAGCTGACGAAGAGATCGCAGGCGGCCAGCAGCATCGGCACGTCGAAGCGCTGCCCGAGCAGGCGGACATGCCGCTCCAGCCCGGCTTGCGCGATCATCGCTTCGAGCAGCGGGCGGTCCTCCCCCTCGCCGGCCAGCAGCAGGCAGGCGTCCGGCCGGCGGCGTACCAGCTCCGCCATCATCGGCACCAGAAGCCGCTGGCCCTTGCCCTCGACCAGCCGGCCGACCGTCAGGATCACCGGATGGCGTCCGGCGACCCCCAGCTCGGTGCGCATCCGGTCGCGATGGTCGTCCAGCGGCTCGCCGAGCGGCAGGCCGTTGTGGATGACACGGATGCGGTCGGGGGGAAGCGACAGCCAGGCGGACTGGCTGGTCCGCACCGTCTCCGACACGGCCACCAGCCCGGTGAGGTTGAGGCCGATCAGCGCCCGGTTGACAAGCCGCGTCGCCCGCTGGCGCAGGAAGCGCGGCAGAGCCTGCGGGCGGTCCGGGACGGGCAGGGGAGTCGGGGCCAGCGCATGGAAGCTGTTGACCACCGGGAGGCCGCGGAGGAGGCCGGCGAGCTGTCCCGGGATGCGGTCGCGCGGCGTGTTGTTGGTGTGGATCAGGCTGACCCGCTGGTCGCGCACGATCTCCGTCAACCGGCGGACCACGGTGGGCAGCGCGCTCCAGCGCTCCAGCGGCAGCCGGAAGACCGGCAGGCCGGCGGCGTGGTACTCCGGTTCCATCGGGCCGCCGCCCATCGACGCGACGACATGGCGCAAGGGTCCATCCTGCATCCGCACGAGGTTGCGCAGCAGAAGGGCCTGCCCGCCGCCGAGCGCCAGATCCGGCAGCATATGGAGGATCGTCGGCCGCCTGTCCGGTACCGCGTCGCCCGATCCCCGGTTGTGGGGCAGGGCCATGGTCATGTCCATGGCATGGCCTCCGGGGCCGCGAAGAAGATCTCGTGGTCCTGCAGGAACTGTTCGAGGAAGCGCGGGTCGAGCACCGGCCAGTCGGGCTCGCCGGTGAGGTTGGTCATCTGGCTGCGGTAGGCGGAGACCGCCATGCCCTTGCGGCCGAGGAAGGGGCCGGTGGCGACCAGCAGGGGCTTCAGCCGCCGCAGCGACAGCGCCGGCCGGTGCAGCAGTTGCCAGGCCTTCGCGGCGGCCGGGGCCTCCATGTCGATCCAGGACCGGGCGTCCCAGAACCACACGGGATATTCGAAGATGGCGACCGGCCGCCCGGCCGCGGCGGCGGCCCGGTGCGCCGCGCGGTTCAGCGCCCGGTGGTCGGCATGTCCGTCGATGGCCGACGGGATCAGGAGCTCCTGCGGGGCGAGCTCGACGATCAGGCGGCGGAGGTCCTCGTCCAGGCGCTGCCCGGCGTCGGCAAGCCCGCCGTCGGGGTAGCCGAGGAAGCGGACAGCCTCCGCCGGCAGCCCGAGGATGCGGGTGGCCTCCAGCGCCTCCTCCCGCCGCAGCGCGATGAGAGCCTCGCGGCTGAGCAGGGCGGATCGGTGGGAGGCGCCGCCGTCGGTGACGATCGCGACATGGACCGCCGTGCCGGTGGCCCGCTTGCGCAGGATGGTGGCGCCGCAGCCCAGCGTCTCGTCATCGGCGTGCGGGGCGAGGACGAGGGCGGAGCTGCGCTCGAACCGGGCGGTGTCGTCCAGCCCGCGCGCCAGCAGCAGCCGGCGGTACAGCGACATGCCCGCGGCATAGCCGCTCTTGAACAGGCTCGTGCGATAGAGGCCGCGCGCCACGTCCATGGACGTCGTTCCTCCGCTCACTCTTGCGGTTGCCGTTCGTCGGGCGGCAGGTTCAGCCAGACGCGCACCGGCGGCGTGCCGGTGTAGTTGGCGCCGAACAGGTCCGGCCGCCCGTCGCCGCTCAGATCCGCCACCACCCCGTTGTGGAGGCCGCCGGTGCCGATGACGTGGATCGTCCAGTCGGCTCCGCGACCATCCTGGTTCTCCGCCAGAAGGATCTTCTTCGCGTCGCTGCTGTGCATCTGCCCGATGACGAGGTCGATGTCGCCGTCGCCGTCCATGTCGGCGGCCTGCAGCGTATGGCCGCGCTCGACCGCCGCCAGGACAACGTGGCGCGCCCAGCGTCCGTCCGCCCCCTGGCCGTACCAGGCGACGTCCGCCGTCCCTTCCGAGGAGGAGTAGGCGACGTCCGGCCGGCCGTCGCCGTCGAAGTCGGCGACGACCGCCTTGAAGGTGCCGTAGGCGGGCCCGATCTCCTGCTCGCTCCAGGCCCGCGGGTCGCGCGCCTCGCCCCCGCCGGGGTTGCGCAGCCAGGCACCGTCCAGCACGAGGTCGACGGCGCCGTCGCCGTCGATGTCGCCCGATGCCAGCCCCTCCGACCCCAGCCGGCGGGCCGGCAGGGTGCGCCGGGTCCATTGGTCGTCGGCGTCCTGAAAGAAGACGGACAGCGCGTCGGCGTTGCGCACCGCGATGTCCAGCCGTCCGTCACGGTCGAAATCGCCGAGTTCCACGTCCTTGCCCCAGCTTCCCGTCCCGCCGACGATGTGACGGCGCCAGCGGAAGCCGGCCATGGGATTGTTGTTCGGCCGGGGGTTCTCGTACCAGTGCAGGTTCTTCGAGCCTTCGCCGTCGAAGATCACGATGTCGAGGTCGCCGTCGCCGTCCATGTCGCCGAGCGCGCCGTCGGTGGTGAATTCGGTCATCGGGGCCAGGATGACGGTCTTACGCCAGGTCGGATTGCGGTACCAGTTCAGCTTGTCGTTCCTGGACCCGCCGACGACGAGGTCGGGACGTCCGTCGCCGTCGATGTCCCCGACCATCTTGACGTCGCCGGCTGTTCCCGGGTCGACGATCTCCATACGGAGGTTGAAGTCGGCCGCGGCTGCCGGAAAGGCGGTCAGCAGCAGGCCAGCCAGGACGAGCTGTCGCCCGGTCGTCATCGTACCTCGCAGTGCATGGTTGCGGCGCCAAGCCTGAGGGCGGCTTCCCGGATCACGCCGTTCGGCGAGAGCCCCCAGTCGTGATAGAGCATCCAGGCCAGGATGACGGCCGAGAGCGGTCCCAGGACCAGCGCGACGCGCCGGACGTCGATGGCGAAGGGGGGCAGGCGCCGGATGCGGTTGTACAGCACCGGCAGGGATGCCGCGCCTACCGCCAGCCCGATCAGCACCTCTCCCTCGGAATGGACGCCGATCATCAGGCGGGTGGCGCAGATGCCGGCGACGAGGATGGCGGCAGCCGCGAAGGCCGGCACCGCCCAGCCGGGCCTCTGCCGGGCGGCCAGCATGGCGAGCCCGCCGTAGACGGCGGTGCCGAAGGCGGCATGACCGCTCGGCGTCACCAGCCGCAGCCGGCTCAGCGGGTCGCAGGTCTGCAGCGCGAACTTCAGGAGCGCGATCGGCACCACCGCCGCCAGCATGGCAAGCGCCCAGGCGCCGGCCGCCTGCCGCGAACAGAAAGCCAGCAGCCACAGGAAGATGCCGGCCGACAGCGGCAGCAGGATTGCGGAATCGCCGAGGTTGGTCACGCCGTCCACGGCTTTCGAGAGCAGCAGATCCATTTTCCTCAGGCTCCCTCTTCGATGCGCGCGGGATGCGCGGGAAGCGCGGTGCGGCGCCACCAGCCGGCCAGGAACAGGCCGAGGACGAGCACCGGGGCCGCCCGCGTGACGAGGATGCCGAACATCGTGCCGTCCAGGCCGAACCAGCGCGGCAGGATCCAGGCGCTGACGATGCCGAAGACCGCCTCGCACAGGATGCTGACGAAGAAGGGGCGCGTCAGCTCGATGGCCGACAGCGCGGCGGCCAGCGGGAATTGCAGGAAGCCCGCGGCATAGATCGCGACCCACCAGTAGACGAGATGGGCGTAGGGCTCGTAGCCCGGCCCGTAGAGCAGCAGCAGGATCCGCGCGGGAAAGGCGGTGCCGGCCGCCAGAACCGTCAGGCCGACCGCTCCGGCCAGCGCCGTCGTACGGGTCAGGTAGCGGACCAGCGCCACCTCCCCGGCCTGGGCCAGCAGGGCGGCGGCGCGCACCGGAACGATGTTGTTCAGCGCCTGGATCAGCACCTGGACCGGGGCGAAGATGTTGGTCGTGGCGCGGATGGCGCCGACCGCCGCGGTGCCCAGGACGCCGCCGGCCGCCAGGACGATCAGGTGCCCGGACCCCCATTCCAGCAGGGCGGATCCGACGGTCCAGCGGGCGAAGCGCCATTGCCGCGGCAGGATCTCGAGCAGGCCGGCCCGGGTGAAGCGCAGCCCGGCCAGCCCATGGACCGTCAGCCCCATGCCCAGCAGAGAGGACAGGAAGACGAACCACAACGCCTGCGCCGCATCGCCGCCGAGGGCCAGCAGCAGCACGGTACGGCTGCCGTAGGTCGTGACGTCGACGAGGAAGGCGCGCCGCGGCCGGTCCTGCGAGAAGAACAGGCGGCGGGCGAACTCCTGCATCTGGTCGCCGGCGCAGGCGGCGGCGAGCGGCGGCGCCAGCCCCGCCGGCACGCTGCCGGGGACCAGCAGCGCCAGCAGCCATGCGCCGCCCAGCACCAGCGCGCCAGCCCCGGCCACCAGGGCGAGCTGGCAGGCCAGGACAGCGCCGTAATAGGCGTCGCGGCGCTCCGGCTCCTGTTTCGGGCCGATGCTCATCATCGGGGCGATGATCAGGCCGCCCTGCAGGCTCCGGAAGAACAGCAGCACCAGCCAGGCCAGCATGAACAGCCCGAAGCCCTCCACGCCAAGCTGGCGGGCCAGGATCACGATGGTCAGGAAGTTGGCGCCGCTGGCGACGGCCTGGTCGGCGAGCGCCCAGCTCAACGGGTGGCGCGAGAGGGACCGCGCACGGACGATAAACCGCATGGCACCTGCTCTGCTTCCTGGGGAACCGCGTCGGGTCCGGCCAGGATAGACGCGGCAATCGACCGGGTTCCTATGCGCAATCGCATAGCGCCGGCTATTCCTTCGTGTCGGTCGGCTCCTCGAAAGGGAATATCCGGTGATCAGGAGTGCAAGACTACTTTTTGGCGCATGACAGTGGTGTTGGCCGAATTGATACTAAGACGCCATTGGTTTAGGGGTAATGACATGGCCATTACTAAGAAAATAGCCCAGTTTATTATCAGGACAGCTAATCGTGGTGGCGTGTCCATTACCGTCCCGGTCCGCTCCGGTGTTGGTCAGGGACTGCGGATTCACTTGCTCAATGCCACGCGGGAGCACATGAACGGCAGCTGTGAATTGCCGGTGCAGCAGTGCCTGGCCGACCGGCTGAAGCCCGGCGACGTGTTCCTCGACATCGGCGCCAACATCGGCTTCTTCTCGATCATCGCGGCCCGGCTGGTGGGGCCGCGGGGCCACGTCTTCGCCATCGAGCCGGTCCCCGGCAACGTCTCCTGCATCCACGACAACGCGCGGGTCAACGGGCTCGGCAACGTCAAGGTGGTGCCGCTGGCGGCGGGGGCATCGGACAGCACCGGGATCCTCTATCTCGCCGCCCATTCCGGCGGGGCGACCCTGTCATCGGCCGACCTGCCGCCGGACCTGACGCGGGCGATGGAGGTGTCGGTCCTGTCGATCGACTACCTGATCGAAAGCGGCCGCATCGAAGTACCGGCCATGGTGAAGATCGACGTGGAAGGAACGGAGATGGCGGTGCTCGACGGCATGCGCCGGACGCTCGACATCCACCGCCCGATGGTCGTCTTCGAGGTCGACGACGAACAGCCGGCGGTGGCCGAGGACAAATATGCCGCCCTGGCCGGCCGGCTGGAACAGCATGGTTACCGGGTGGAGCGTCTCGGGCGCTCCTACCAGGGCATCCCCTGGTCGGTGATCCACGGCCTCGCCCTGCATGACGGGGCCGCCTGATCGCCTTCGCCGACACTCCCTGCCCCTAGCCCAAGGATGCGACGGTGATTGCCGCACTCCTCCCTCTCCGGCTGTCCGGCGCTCTGCTGGCGCTCGCGGTTCTGGGCATGCCGTCCGTCCGGCCGTCGGCGGCCCTGGCCTCCGCCACCCATGTCGTGGCGCCGGACGGCGACGACCGCAGCCGCGGCAGCATGTCGGCTCCGCTGCGCAGCCTGGGGGAGGCGGCCCGCCGGGCGCGGGCGGGGGACCGCGTGCTGATCCGTCCGGGCGTCTACCGGGAGTCGGTGGAGATCGTGCATGACGGCCGGCCCGACGCGCCCATCCTGTTCGAGGCGGAGGAGCCGGGAACCGTCGTCATCAGCGGCGAGACCGGCGGGTTCCAGCCGCAGCAATGGGTCGGCGACCATGACCCGGAAACCCGCAGCGGCAATCCCTGGGTCACGCTGAAGGGCCTCGTCTTCCGGCAGATCGGCGAGCGGCCGGCGGTGCGGGCCGCCACCGGCTGGCGCATCGAGTCCTGCCTGTTCGAACAGGTGGGCTTCGGCGTCAACATCCGCGGCAACGACGTGACGGTCAGCGCCAGCCTGTTCCAGGACATCGATTCACCGACGGCCCACGCCATCGTCGGGGCGGGCGGGCGCAACCTGCGCATCGCGGACGTCACCATCCGCCGGATCAATACGAAGCGGCTGATCGCCTCCGTCGCCAACTCCGCGGTCACCAAGTTCCTCGGCACCGACGGGCTGGTGGTGGAGCGGCTGGTCAGCGAGGACAATGTCGGCCCCGGCCTGTGGCTCGACACCGCCAACCGCAACTTCGTCATCCGCAACAGCGTGATCCGCCGCAACACGGGCAACGCGGAGGGCTGGGAGGGACCCGGCATCTGGATCGAGTACAACCGGGACGCCCGCGGCCGCGTCCACGACAATGTCGTGATGGCCAACAGCAGCGCCGGGATCGAACTGCTGGAGAGCAGCGGCGTCGTGATCGAGAACAACGTCCTGCTCGACAATCCCGCCTGCGTCGCCTTCCGCAACATGCCGCGGGGGGAGCCGCCGGCCACCCTTCTCGGCGATCTGCGGATCCACGGCAACCTGTGCGGAGGGTGGACCACCGCGGCGGTCGCCACCGGCCCCGGCCTGTGGGACGGGTTCGACGCGACCAAGCACGGCATCGCCATCGACCGCAACCGCTACCTCGTTCCGCGGGCGGGCGGGCAGGCCGGTCCGCTCTTCTCCTGGATCGGCGAGACGGCCGGCTCGCTTGCGGAGGCCACGAGGAAATTCGGATTCGAAGCGCAAGGCCTGGCGCAGTGACCGAAGGATAAACCCCGCGCGGCTCCGCGCGCTCATTTCAAGGGGGCTCATAATGAAGAGGCTGTTCGGTGTGATGGTGTTGCTGCTGCCGGCCCTGGCGCTCGGGGCTGCGCGGTCAATCCCGGCGGATCCCTGCCGGATCTTCAGGAGAGCCAGGCGCATCCCTACCAGCTCGATTCCGGGGACGAGCTTCGGGTGATCGTGCTGGACGATCCGCAGCTTTCCGGCCAGTTCAAGGTGGACGGCACCGGCGCCATCTCCATCCCGACCGTCCAGCGGCTGGAGGCGCGCGGCAAGACCACCGCGCAGCTCGAACAGGACCTGCGGGCGGCGCTGAAGCAGGGGCAGCTCCGTTCGCCGGAAGTGTCGGTGGAGGTGGTCACGGCGCGGCCCTTCTTCATCCTGGGCGAGGTCGCCCGCCCCGGCGCCTATCCCTATGTGCCCGACATGTCGGTCCTGACCGCCGTCGCGATCGCCGGCGGCTTCACCTATCGTGCGCAGGGCGACTATGTCTCCGTCACCCGCAAGATCGACAACGAGAAGGTGGAGCGCCGCGCCGGCCGAAGCGCCAGGATCGAGCCGGGGGACGTGATCTATGTCTTCGAGCGCATCATCTGATTCCCGCTCCCGTCCGTGCTCCCGCCTCCGCCTCGTCCTGCTGACGGTCGGCCTCGTGCTTGCCGCGTCGGCACCGGGCCATGCGCAGAGCGTCGGGCGGACGGCCGGCGTGCTGGACCGGCAGCGTCCCGACTATGACGCCACCGGCGTGCCGCTCGGCGGGTTCCGGCTCTATCCCTCCGTGACGCTGAGCCAGTCCTACAACGACAACGTCTTCGCGACGGAGAGGAACACGCGCGGCGACTTCGTCACGGTGCTGCAGCCGCAGCTTCTTCTGTCCAGCAACTGGTCGCGGCACAGCCTCGGCGCCACCGCCTATGGGCGCTTCACCCGCTACTGGGAGAACGAGGTCGCCGACACCGACGAGTATGGCGCCTCGCTCAACGGCAGCCTGGATCTGGCGTCGATGGGGACGGCGAGCGGCTTCGCCTCCTACGGACGGGGGGCGCAGGCCCGCACCGACCCGGAGGCGCCGGCCAACTCGCGCCCCTCGTTGTTCGACCGCCAGTATCTCCAGCTCAGCTACGACAAGGCGTTCAACCGCCTGCTGACGCGGGCGGAGATCGAGTACGACCGCTACGGCTTCGAGAACGCGGCCGACCGCATGCTCGACCGTACGGAGATGTCGGCGGCGGTCCAGCTCGGCTACCAGCTCTCGCCGCGCATCGCGCTGTTCCTGCGCCCGGTCTACCGCGACCGCCATTACGAGGAGCCGGGCGGCAACGGCGTCAGCCGCGACAGCGAGGAGTACAACCTGCTGGTCGGGGTCAACTTCGAGGTCGCCTCGCTGCTGATCGTCAACCTCTCGGTCGGCGGCCTCTACGCCACCTTCGACGATCCGGCCTATTCGGACCTGACCGGCGTGGCGATCAACGGCAGCGCCCGGTGGTTCCCGACCGAGCGGCTGACGGTCACCGCCTCCGCCCGCCGCTCGACCCAGGCGACGCAGCAGACGCTCGCCTCCACCCGGCTCAACACCACGGTCCAGCTCGCGGTCGATTACGAGCTGTACCGCAACGTCCTGGTGGGCTCGCAGGTCTCCTTCCGGGAGGACGAGTTCGCCGGCACGCCGCGCACCGACAAGACCTGGGGCGCCGGGGTGGGGCTGCGCTACCTGATCAACCGCACCATGGCGGCCTACACCGAGGTCGGGACGCTGCACCGGACCTCCACCGCGGCCAACGCGGGCTTCGACCAGACGGTGGTGACCGTCGGCCTGCGCCTGCAGCTCTAACTTTGCCTACACGGTGGGGGTAGGCGGGGAATCCTTCGGATCAGTCGCCCTGCCCCCGGCCTGTCCGGAAGAGCGGTTGCAGGGGATCGAGTGCATTGGCTTCCTGGTAATGTAACTAAAATCCACGCGATATCGAAGAACCGATACTGCCTTTCTCCAATAACGGGTCAGCGGAATGGAAGAGCATGTCAATCCCTGGAAGCCGATCTACGACATGTCTCGTGGTATTGCCGCGCGGCTGCCTTTCCTGAGACAGGCGGCCGAGTATGCCGGGCTCGGGCGGGTCGGTACCTACCTTGCGGAACGGGCCGTGCCCGCCCAGCCCGACCGTGTCTATCTTGAGACGGAGATTCTTCCGGCGCTCGCGGCGACCCGCCCGGCGCGCGTCCTCTTCGTCGGCTGCCGCCGCTACACCCGCCATTACGGGCAACGCTTCACGGCGGTCGGCAGCGCGTACCACACCACCGACATCGACCCGGCGGCCCGCCGCTGGGGGAGCGGGGCCGCCATGTCACCGGCGACGTCCGCAACATCCATTTCCATTATCCGGCCGGCCATTTCGACCTCGTCCTGCTGAACGGCGTCTTCGGCTTCGGCGTGGATGCCGAGGAGCCGATGAACGAGACGCTGGACGCCCTGCACCAGGTGCTGGCGCCCGGCGGCATCCTGCTGGTCGGCTGGAACCGCGGCCTGATCGCCGATCCCTGCGGCCTGCCGCGCATGCAGGCGCTGTTCCGCCACCAGGCTGTGCCGCCGCTGCCGGCGCGCAAGGCCTTCTCCGACCACATCCGGCACGTCTACGACCTGTTCCGCGCCGTCTGAGGCGGCCGGCCCCCTTCTCGATCCGTTCCGTGGCCCGATCCATGGCCCCACCCGTGGGAGGCACCGTGCCCGACCAGTTCACCCGCCCGGTCACCGACGCCGGGGCCGTCCCCGCCGCGCCGGTGGCGCTGCAGGACGACTTCGTCCGGGACCTCGAGCCCGGCACCGTGATCGGCACGACCACCCCGGACGGCCATCGCCGCGGGGGCGCCGACCCCGAGGGCGTGCTGACGGTGCGTGACGGCGTGCTGCGCATCCGGCCGCTGGCCGAGCCCGGCTGGGGGCGGGCGTCGCTCGCCTATGGTCCCTTCCGGCGGCGGGCCGGCCTTGCCATGGCGGTGCATGTCCTCAACGCCGACAACGGTTCCGCCCCCTACAGGCTCGGCAGCTTCCACCGCCGCGTCGGCCGCTGGCTGCTCGGCAGCGGCGAGACTCCGGTCCTCAGGCGGATCGCGCTGCTGCCGCGGCGCTGGCGGTGCGAGCCGCTGCCGCGCCGGCTGCTGCGCTGGGTCCGTGCGCTGAAGACGACGGTGACGGCCGAGCAGCTCGGCGGCAACCTCGCGGTCGGCTGGTTCGCGGCCGAGCGTCCGGCCAACCCGGCGGAGGAGGGCGGGGCCTGGGTGGTGCGCGGCGCCGGCCCCGACAACGCCCACCTGCTGTGCCGCTGTGCCGGCCGGCCGGTGCCGGTGGACAGCCGCTTTCCCAACATGCCCATGCAGTACATCGTCGTGCTGCGGGAGCAGGGGGCGGCCTACTACCTGTCCTCCGCCAGGGACGTCGCGGGGGCGGCCCCCTTCCCGATGATGCGGCCGGTCGCCATCGATCCGTCCGGCCACGCGGAGGAACTGTGGGCCGGGCTGCACCAGAGCGCGGTCTGCGAGATCGGCTTCAGCGGCGACACCCAGGTCCATGGCGTGCGGGTCGCCGACGTGGCCGACCTCGCGGTCTGGTACGGCACCGCCCAGGCGGCCGACGGCCTGACCGGCGCCGGCGACCTCGCCGGGACGCTGGCCGAGACCGGGGGACTGTGGACCGGCAGCCCCGGCGCCTTCCGGCGGACCGCCCGGGGTTGCGTCCCCTCCGGCACCGGGCCGGTGCTGCTGACGCCCTTCGTCCCCTCCGGCCTGATCCGCGCCGTCGTCGAGGCGGCCGGGCGGTCCGGCGCCGTGACGCTGGTCTGGCGCGCGGTGGATGCCGGCAACTGCTGGCAGCTTCGCCTGGAGGAGGGCCGCTGCAGCCTGGAGGTGCGCAGCGCCGGAACGGTCCGCATGCTGTGCGCGGTGCAGGGCCGCGGCCTGACGCCGGGCCGGGCGGTCGACGTCCAGGTGATGGACGACGGCTGCCGCATCCAGGTCGTGCTGGACGGCGAGGAGCTGTCCGAGCTTGCCACGGACGGGACGCTGCTGGCCGAGGGCTGCGGCGTCGGGCTGGCCGCGGAGGGGCCGGCGGTGGAGGGGCGGGATCCGCCGCTCGTCCGCCAGTTCGAGGCCCACCCGCGCGCCGTGCCGATCCCGGCCGCCCTGCGGCTGACCGCCCCCTGGTCCGACGCCGGCAGCCGCAAGGTGGTGGAGGAGCTGTTCACCGGCCCGCCGCGCGACGACCTCGACGGGTATGACTCCGGCGGGGCGGGCGGCGGGGCGGGCGGCGGGGCGGGCGGCAGGTTGGTGTGGCGCAAGCTGACGGGCATCGACCGCATCGCGCTCGACGGGACCGGCGGAGCCCGGGTGATGGCGGGCCCGGACCGACCGGTGCGCCGGCGCCTCGCCTACGGGATCGACTGGGCGCATCCGGAGCTGGCCGACCTCAGCGCGGTCATCCGGCCCCCCGAGGCGGAAGGCGACGAGGAGTGCCGCGGCCGGGCCGGGCTGATCTTCTGGCAGGACCCCGACAACTACCTGATGGTCAACAGCTGGCTGGACAACAGCCACAGCGGCGGCTTCAAGCACTGCGGTGCCGTGTCCTCCTTCTTCCATCTCAACGGCTTCGAGGACATCTACGACGCCGCCTGGACGAATGTCGGCGACGGCATCCGGCCGGGCCGGCCGGTCACCCTGCGGGTGGTCAGCGACGGCGACCGCTACCGCGTCCATGTCGACGGGCGCGCCGTGCTGTACCGCCGGCTGTCGGACATCTATCCCGGCTTCCCCGGCCTGACCATCCGCCGGGTCGGCATCCTCGCCAACTGGGAATGGGGCCACGACACCGGCAGCCGCTTCCTCTCCTTCACCGCCGGCACGCGGGATGCCGCGGGTTCCGGCCGGACCTGAGCGATGCGGGGGGAGCGATGTGGGGGCGGTTCGTCGGCTTCCTGACCGTCGGCTATTTCTGCCTGGGGCGGACCTTCGCCTATCTCGGCATCCCGCAGGCCAAGCTGTTCATCGGCGAACTGGCGCTCGGCGCCTTCATCCTGGCGAAGCCGCAGGCGGCGATCGGCGTGTGGGCGGCCTCGCTGCTGCGCCCGTCGCCGCTGGCCATGCTGTCGCTGGCGCAGTACCTGTTCCTGATCTGCGGCGTGCTGCAGGCGGTGCGCGGGCTGTTCGCCGGCTCGGGCTTCGACGTCATCAAGTATTTCGTCTTCAACTACTACAGCTTCTATCTCTATTTCGGCCTGTGGGCGGGGCGGGACGACCCGACCCTGCTGTCCCGCACGCTGCGCGCCATCGCCTGGGTCAACGGGGTGTACGGGCTGCTCTATCTGGTGGCGCTGAAGGACGTCGGGATCTTCCTGCCGGGGACGGAGAACGTCCGCGTCTTCAGCCAGGCCAACGCCTCGGCCGCCGCGGTGCTCGGCCTGGTCTGCTTCGAACCGCGGCTGGAGCGCGTCTGGCATCTGCTGCTCCTCAACATCGTCGTTTTGCTCGGCAACTCGGTCCGGGCGGAGTGGCTGGGGCTGGGGCTGGCGATCCTGCTGTGGGCGCTGCTGACCGGCCGGATCGGCCGGGTGCTGGGACTGGGGGCGGCGGGGCTGGCGCTGCTCGGCCTCGTCGAGCTGTCGGGCGTCCAGATCGCCGGCCGCGGCGAGGTCTCGGTCTCCAGCATCATCAGCCGGGCCGTCGCCCCCTTCGACGAGAAGCTGGCCTCCGAGTTCAGCCCCTATGCCGCCGAGGACGGCGGGACGCTGAAGTGGCGCCAGGCCTGGTGGGAGACGATCTGGGCCGCCGCCAACTCCGACCCGCAGCTCGAGCTGTTCGGCCACGGCTACGGCTTCGACCTGTTCAGCCTCGCCCCGCCCAGCGTGCGGGCCGGGCAGGAGCATGAGAATGTCCGAACGCCGCACAACGTCTTCTATTACGCGCTCGGCTATACCGGCTGGGTCGGCGTCCTGCTGTTCGCCTTCTTCCAGCTCTCCATCCTCGCCCTGCAATGGCGGTCCTACCGGCGGTCGGGCCAGCCCTTCGGGATGCTGTACTGGGTGGCGGGGATCGCGATCTCCTTCTTCAGCAACTATTTCGAGACGCCCTTCCAGTCCATCCCCTTCTATCTGGTGATGGGGATGGCGATGGCCCCGGTGCTGGGACCTCTGCCGGGCCGGTCCCTGCCGGAGCGGCCCGTGCCGGATCGGCCATCCCAGAATCGGCAGGAGGCCGCGCCGCCGCCCGGCCGCATCGCCGGGGCCGGCCGCCGCCGCTGACGCCCGCCGGTCAGCCGTCGCCTTCCAGCAGGGCGCGCCGGGACAGCACCGTGTCGGCGACGAACTCCGCCACCGTCCGCACGCGGGCGGAGTGGGCGAGGTCGCCATGCAGGACGAGCCAGAGATCCTCGGCGAAGACCTCCCGCGGTCCCAGGAGGCGGCGCAGCCCCGGCTCCCCGTCGCCGAGGAAGCAGGGCAGCACCGCCAGCCCCAGCCCGGCCGCCGCGGCGGCGGCCTGCGCCGACAGGCTGGTGGTGCGCAGCCAGGGTGCCCCGTCCTGCGGTCCGCCCGCCATTCCGCCCGCCATCGCGCCGGCCAGCCAGCGGGCGGCCGGCAGGTGGGAGAAGCGCTCCTCCCAGCCGACCAGCGCATGGTCGGCCAGCCGCTCGACGCCGCGCCAGGGCCGCGCCTCCAGATAGCCGGCCGCCCCGTAGAGCCCGTAGCCCTGCCGGCAGAGCCGGCGCAGGTGCAGGGTCTGCTCCTCCGGCCGGACGAGCCGCAGGGCGAGGTCGGCCTCGCGCCGCGACAGCCCGATGGTCGTGATCCCCGTCACCAGCTCCAGGGCCAGCCGCGGGTGCTCCGCCCGGAAGGCGGGCAGGGCGGGAACGAGGATGCTGTTGGCCAGCGTCTCGGCGGTCGCCAGCCGCACCGTCCCGGCGAGGTCGCCGTCGAGCCCGGTGGCGCTGCGCTGCAGGGCCGCCACCCCGTCCGCCACCGCCTCCGCCCGCGTCAGCAGCGCCCGGCCGGCGTCGGTCAGGAAGTAGCCGGTCTGGTGGCGGGCGAAGAGGGTGACGGCCAGCGCCTGCTCCAGGCTTTCGATCCGCCGGCCGGCGGTGGAGGGGCTGACCCGCAGCTCCGCCGCCGCGGCGGTCAGGCTGCCGGTCCGGGCGATGCTGAGGAAATAGCGCAGATCGTTCCAGTCGAGCATGCCGGGCGGCGCCGTCTTCCGTTCGGGGACTCCGCGTCCATCATCCTGCTTTCCCCGGCGCCAGGGAAGCCTGCGCCGCGCCGGACCCGGGATCGGGACCTGCCCGCCGGGACCTGCTGCCGGGCGTTCTTCCGGGCATCCTTGTGCGCGTTGTGCAGCGTGTTTCCGCCGCACAATGGGTGAGTCTGCGATTTGTCCTTTCGGTTCAACGGGTTGCCGCGACCGTTCGCAGGCTGCCGTTGTGCGGGGGATGCACAATGAAGGGCTGGGAGGGTGAAGGGCAGGGAGGCGATCGACCGGCGGCAGGCATGGTTCGGCCGGCGACCGTTCCAGCCTAACCGCGGGGCGGGGCCACGGCAACAGCGTTGGAAAAATCCAACAGCCCCGCCGGCCCCCTCCGCTCCCTTCGACCCCCGCCGCCGCCGTCAGATGCCGACGCCCTTCATGCCCTCCGCCGTGTAGCGCTCGCCGGCCGCCGCCCCCACGGGCAGCGTCTCGTCCAGCCACGCCATGTCCGCCGCCGTCAGGGTGACCCCGGCCGCCGCCAGATTCTCGACGAGGTGCGGGGCGCGGCGCATGCCGGGGATCGGCACGACGAAGGGCTCGCGGTGCAGCAGCCAGGCCAGCGAGAGCTGGGCCGGCGTGCAGCCCTTGCGCGCGGCGAAGGCGGCGAGCCGCTCGACCAGCGCCCGGTTGCGCGCCAGATTGTCGCCGGAGAAGCGGGGCAGGGCGCGGCGCATGTCGCCTTCCTCCAGTTGGCCGCCGTCGGTCAGCGCGCCGGACAGGAAGCCGCGGCCGATCGGCGAATAGGCCATGAAGCCGATGCCGAGCTCCCGGCAGGCGTCGAGCACGCCGTCGGCCTCCGGATCGCGGGTCCACAGCGAATATTCGCTCTGCACCGCCGCCAGCGGATGCACGGCATGGGCGCGCCGGATGGTGGCGGCAGAGGCTTCGCACAGGCCGATGGTCCGGATCTTCCCCTCGCGCACCAGTTCGGCGAGCGTGCCGACCGTCTCCTCCACCGGGCGCTCCGCCTCCAGCCGGTGGACGAGGTAGAGGTCGATGGCCTCGACGCCCAGCCGGCGCAGCGACGCCTCGCAGGCCTGCCGGATATAGGCCGGGCTGTTGTCGATCCGCCGCTCGTAGGCGCCCGGCTGCCGGACGATGCCGAACTTGGTCGAGACCTTGAGGCCGCGGTGCCGGGCGAGCAGCGGGGCGAGCAGGGTCTCGTTGTGGCCGAAGCCGTAGGTGTCGGCGGTGTCGAACAGGTCCACCCCATGTTCCACCGCCATCTCCAGCACCGCGGCCGACTGGCCGTCGTCGTGGTTGCCGTAGAAGTCGGACATGCCCATGCAGCCGAACCCGATGGGCGATACGCCGAGCGACGGGCCGAGTTGCCGTTTCCGCGCCATGATGGTCCTCCGTTTGCCGAATTCCGTGGCGCCAGATCTATCCCCCGGAAATGGCGGCAAAAAGCGAGAACCCCGCAAGAGGGTTTTCCAGAAATGGAAAACCCGGCCATCAGGCGCCGGCCGGACGGGGGCCGGTCATCTCCGCTTCGGTCATCTCCGCTTCGGCCGCTTCCGCTGTGGCCATCCGTGTTCCGGGAGGCGCATGCCGGCGGAGCAGCGCCGCCATCCGGCGCAACTCGTCCGAGCGCGGGTCGCTCGCCCGCCAGACGAGGCCGACGACGCGGCCGGGCTCGCCGCGGTCGAAGGGGCGGTAGCCGAGCAGGCCGCCGAAGCGCTGGGCGTCGCCGGTCGCCAGCAGCGGCATCAGCGTGCAGCCGGCCCCCGCCGCCACCATGTGGCGCAGCGTCTCCAGCCCGGTGGCGTGACGCCCGCCGCGGGCCTGCAGGCCGCAGGCGGCGAGCGCCTGATCGCGCAGGCAGTGGCCTTCCTCCAGCAGGATCAGGTCGGCCGGGTCGAGGTCCTCCACCCCCAGCGACGGCACCGCCGCCAGCCGGTGGCCGGCGGGGTGGGCGAGCAGGAAGGGCTCGGTGAACAGCGGCTCGGCCGCCAGACCGTCCCCGACGACCGGCAGGGAGAGCAGCACCGCATCCACCCGGCCCTCCCGCAGCTCCTCCAGCAGCCCTTCGGTGCGCCCCTCCGCCAGGGTGAGGGCGAGGTCGGGATAGGCGGCGCGCAGCGGCGGCAGGGAATGCGGGAACAGGTAGGGGCCGAGGGTCTGGATGGCCGCCAGCGTCAGCCGCCCGCCGAGCGGACAGCCGCCGCCGCGGGCGAGCGTCAGCAGGCGCCGCGCCTCCTCCAGCACCACGCGGGCCTGACGGATCACCGGTTCCCCCTCCGCCGTCAGCAGGACGCGGCGGCTCGTCCGCTCGAACAGGGTGAGGCCGAGCTGGTCCTCCAGCTTGCGCACCTGGGCGCTGAGCGAGGGCTGGCTGACGGCGCAGCGCTCCGCCGCCTTGCCGAAATGGCGCAGATCCGCCACCGCCACGACATAGTCCAGGTCACGCAGGGAAAGGCCGGCCAGATTCATAGGGATCGTCTATCGGATCATGTGGAACCATGTCTTTGATATATCGCCATCGCCGGCGGATAACCAGGGGCAGCGAACAACGACAGCAGATCGAAGACAAGGAGAGCCCCATGACCGGCCTGACGACCAGTTTCGGCCAGCCCGTCGCCGACAACCAGAACTCCCTGACCGCCGGGCCGCGCGGCCCCGTCCTCCTGCAGGACTTCCATCTGATCGAGAAGCTGGCCCACTTCAACCGCGAGCGGATCCCGGAGCGGGTGGTCCATGCCAAGGGGGCCGGGGCCTACGGCGTGTTCCGCGTCACCCGCGACGTCACGCCCTACACCCGCGCCGCCTTCCTGTCGGCGGTCGGCAAGGAGACCGAGGTGTTCGTCCGCTTCTCCACCGTCGGCGGCGAGAAGGGCTCGGCCGACGCCGAGCGCGACCCGCGCGGCTTCGCCGTCAAGTTCTACACGGAGGAGGGCAACTACGACCTCGTCGGCAACAACACGCCGGTGTTCTTCCTGCGCGACCCGCTGAAGTTCCCCGACTTCATCCACACGCAGAAGCGCAATCCCGCGACCAACCTGAAGGACCCCACCGCCATGTGGGACTTCTTCTCGCTGTCGCCGGAGACGATGCACCAGCTGACCATCCTGTTCAGCGACCGCGGCACGCCGCGCAGCTACCGCCACATGGACGGGTTCGGCAGCCACACCTTCTCGTGGATCAACGCGGCCGGCGAGCGCTTCTGGGTCAAGTACCACTTCAAGACCCGCCAGGGGATCGGGAACTTCACGGCGGAGCAGGCGGTGCGGATGGCCGGCATCGACCCGGACCACGCCACCCGCGACCTCTACGCCGCGATCGCCGACGGCGATTTCCCGGCCTGGACCGTCTCCGTCCAGATCATGCCGGAGCTGGAGGCCGACGCCTACCACCTGAACCCTTTCGACCTGACCAAGGTGTGGCCGCACGGCGACTATCCGCTGATCGAGATCGGCGAGATGATGCTGAACCGCAACCCGGAGAACTTCTTCGCCGAGGTGGAGCAGGCCGCCTTCAGCCCGGCCAGCGTGGTGCCCGGCATCTCCTTCAGCCCGGACAAGATGCTGCAGGGCCGCCTGTTCGCCTATGCCGACGCGCACCGCTACCGGCTGGGCGGCAACTACGGCCTGCTGCCGGTCAACCGGCCGCACGGCTGCCCGGTCCACACCTACCAGCGCGACGGGGCGATGCGCTTCGACGGCAACGGCGGCGGCGGGCCGAACTACGAGCCCAACAGCTTCGGCGGGCCGACCGAGACCCCGGCGGCGGCGGAACCCCCGCTGCGCATCGGCGGCGACGCCGCCCGCTACGACCACCGCGCGGGCAACGACGACTATGCCCAGGCCGGCGCCCTGTTCCGCCTGATCGGGACCGAGGCGCAGGAGCGGCTGATGGACAACATCGCAGGCTCCCTGCGCAACGCGCCGGCGGCCATCCGGCAGCGCCAGCTCGCGCATTTCCATGCGGCCGACGAGCGCTACGGCGCCGGCGTCGCCCGGCGGCTGGGCGTGGCGGCGGTCGCCGCCGGGTAGCGGCGGCCGCGGGGCGGCCGGAAAAGGCACGGGAGACGGAAGCGGGGGCGGGAGCGGACGGAGGACGCTCCCGCCCTCCGCATTTGCCCCCGGCGGCAGAGCCGTCCGCCTTTCCGGGAAAGTCCATAGCCGCGGGCATGAAGCGGAGCGGGCCTAGATCTTTGAAATCGTCTCCATCGGCGCAACTATTTTGTATGGTGCTGCTCATCTCTCTAGACTAAAGCCTAGTAAGAGGACACCATTGTTGGCTTGGAAGCTCCCCCTTTCGGTGCGGGAGAATGGCGGTGGGCGGCATGAGCTTGACGCGGCGTCTTATGCTGTTCGTGATCCTGGCCATGGTGCCGATCGCCGCCATGGAAACCTACAACCAGGTTTCCATCCGCCAGATCCGGGTGAAGGAGGTGCGGCAGCAGGTCCTGAACCTGGCCACTCTGATCGACGCCGCGCAGGATCAGATCATCCAGGGAGCCGAGCAGGCGCTCGGCATCCTGAGGACCCTGCCGATCATCCGCAGCGGCAACTTCGCGGCATGCCAGACGGTCCTGACGCAGGCCAAGCGGGGATTCCCCGGCTATCTGCAGATCCAGGCGACCGACGCTGACGGCGTCATCCGGTGCGCGACGGACGCCGCTTCGGTGGGGATCAGCATCGCGGACCGTCCTCATGTGCGGGCGGCCCTGCAGTCGGGCGACTTCACGGTCGGGGCCTACATCCGGGTGCGGACGACCGGAGAGCCCGCCCTGCCGTTCGCCATCCGCTATGAGGGAACGGACGGGCGCCCGGGGCTGGTGACCGCCTATCTCTCGCTGGGGTGGCTGTCCGAGTTCCTGAGAACCCGTCCCCTGCCCAACGACGCGGTGGTCGACATCGCGGACGGCGACGGGGTCCTGCTCGCCCGCCTGCCGGAGAGCCCGGGGCTGGTCGGAACCCGCCTTCCCGACCACTACATCGCGATGATCCGCGCGGCGGAGGCCGGGACCACGGAGCTGGCCGGCCTCGACGGGGTGAGGCGGCTGTTCGGATACGTCCCGCTGGCCAGTGGCGCGGAGGGGCTGTTCGTGGCCGTCGGCCTCGACGAGGAGGCGGTGCTGGCTCCGGTCGACGAGGCCGCCATCCGCTTTGCGGTGCTGACGGCCATCTTGGCCGTCGCCGGCCTCCTGCTGGTCTGGCGGGACATGCAGCGCCAGATCGCCGAACCGGTGGCCGCCCTGGTGGCCGCGACCGCAAGATGGCGCCGCGGCGACCATTCGGCGCGGGCCGGCCTGACCGGCGGCAGCACGGAGATGATCGCCGTCGGCCAGGCCTTCGACGCCCTGGCCGAGGATCTGGAGACCGAGGCGCGCATCCGCAAGGAGGCCGAGACCGCCCTGCGGCTGAGCGAGGCGCGCCTGCGCTCCATCGTCGATACCGCGGTGGACGCCTTCGTGATCATCAACGACCGGGGGTGATCCAGGCGGTCAATCCGGCGGCGGAGCGGCTGTTCGGCTATACCGTCGAGGAGATGGCCGGCCGCAACGTCCGCATGCTGATGCCGGACCCGGACCGGTCCCGGCACGACGAGTATCTCGGCCATTACCTGAGGACGGGCGAGCGGCGGATCATCGGCATCGGGCGGGAGGTCCTGGGCCGGCGCAAGGACGGATCGGTGTTCCCGCTGGAACTCTCGATCGCCGAATGGACGGTCGCGGGCGAGCGCCGCTTCACCGGCATCATGCGGGACATCACCAGCCGCCGCCAGGCCGAGGACAGCCTCCACCGCGCGAAGTCCGAGGCCGAGCGCGCGAACCTGTCGAAATCGAAGTTCCTGGCGGCGGCCAGCCACGACCTGCGCCAGCCGCTCCAGGCGACGTACCTGTTCATGGAAATCCTGCGCCGCCACGTGTCGAACGACGGCCTCGACGCGCTGGACCATGTCCAGCAGGGCCTGAACGTCCTGACCGAGCTGCTCAACCGCCTGCTCGACGTGTCGCGGCTGGACGCCGGGGCCGTGCATCCCCTGATGCAGCCGACCGTCCTCAACGACGTGCTGGCCGACATCGAGGCCGGCTATGCCGCGGCGGCGGCGGCCAAGGGGATCGGATGGCGGGCGGCGGGCTGCCCCCTTCCCGTCCGGACGGACCCCGTGCTGCTGTCGCAGATGCTGCGCAACCTCATCGACAACGCGGTCAAATACACCCGCAGCGGCGAGATCTCCATCGACTGCCAGGAAGCGGGGGACCGCGTCCGGATCACCGTGCGCGACACCGGGATCGGCATTCCGGAAGACCATCTGGGACTGGTTTTCGAGGAGTTCCATCAGGTCGACAATCCCGAGCGCGACCGGACCAAGGGCCTGGGCCTCGGGCTGGCGATCGTCCGCCGCCTGTCCATCCTGCTCGATCATCCGGTCGAGGTCCGCTCGCAGCCCGGCATCGGCACCGAGTTCGTCATCCTGCTGCCCATCGCCTTCGACTCCGTGCGGGCCAACGACAACCACGGGGCGGCCGGCGGAGCGGCCGGCGAGGAGGTGCCGGCGGGCCCGTCCGGCCGCTTCGTCGTCCTGGTGGATGACGACGTCGTCGTGCTGAGGGCGCTGGAGGCCATGCTGCGCTCCTGGGGGCTGGAGGTGCTGGCGGCCCAGTCCTCGGCGGACGCCGTGGACGGGCTGCGGCGCCTCGGCCGGCAGCCGGATCTGATCCTGTGCGACTACCGGCTGCGCGAGGGCAGGGTCGGGACCGAGGCCGTCCGCTCGATCCGCGAGATCGTCGGCGCCGACGTTCCGGCGCTGATCATCACCGGGGAGACCGGCGGCGAGGCGCTGCACGACGCGGCGGCGCAGCGGCTGCCCGTGCTGCACAAGCCGGTGCCGCCCGGCGTGCTGCGCCGTGAAATGGAACGGCACTTCGGCGTCGCCTGACGGGCCCGCCGCCGCGTGGCGGGCGGCTTTGTAACTTTTTGTATCAGCCCGCCGGGCTTGTTACCCGACTGATACAACATTGTTCGCCCGCCAACGGCCGGCCGTGGGTAAACTCCGGCAGATATAAGGGAAATCAAGAAAGGGTGCCGGTCCTGGGCCGGCTCCGAGAGCTGGAGGAACACCATGGAAGACTCGCGACCGGGGCTCCTGCGTTCCCTTGACGGGGCAGGTCCGGCACGCCGGATCACCGGCAGTGCGAGCCCGAAGAAGCGCCTGCGACCGCCCTTGCCGGCGGCCGTCCCCGCGCCTTAAGCCGGGCCGGCCTTCGCAGCGCTACGATCGGGCGGCCCGCTTCCTCCCTCGGCCTCTCCGGCGGCGCCGCATCACCGGCACCCAATCGAGCGACACCCCTCACGGGACATGAAGAGGCCGGCGCGCCGCGGTGCGCCCGGCACGGCCTCCACGCCGGGACCATGATCGTTCCGGCGGCGGGCAGGTGCGTGCCTCCGCCCGGACCCCGGCCAGTCCCGCCTGCCCATAGGACAGCACCCATGACGTCTGCGTCGTCCCTGCGCGAGCACACCGTGCGCGAGATCACCGCACCGCTTTCCGGCATCCTGGTCCCGCTGGAAACCGTTCCCGACCCCGTCTTCGCCAACAAGATGGTCGGCGACGGCGTGTCGCTCGATCCCACCTCCGACAACCTGCTCGCCCCGGTCGACGGCGTCGTCACCCAGCTCCACAAGGCCCACCACGCCGTGACCATCCACACGGACGACGGGCTCGACGTGCTGCTGCACATCGGCATCGACACCGTGATGCTGCGCGGCGAGGGCTTCGCCCCACTGGTGCAGGAGGGCGACCGCGTCCATGCCGGGCAGCCGCTGATCGTCTTCGACCTCGACCAGGTCGGCCGCAGCGCGCGCAGCCTGCTGACCCAGATCGTCATCACCGAAGGCGAGCGCGTGCTGGAGATGGCGCCGGCCAGCGGGCTGGTGGAGGCGGGCAAGACCCCGATCCTGCGCCTGCGCCTCGCGGGAAGCGACGCGGCCCCTGCCAATCAGGGCGGGGCGGGGCAGGGTCCGGCCGCCGCGGGCGCGGAGCCGCTGCTGTCGCCGGAGGTGGCTCTGCCCAATCCCTCCGGGCTGCACGCCCGCCCGGCCGCCGTCTTCGCCGCGAAGGCCAAGAGCTTCGCATCCGACATCGCCCTGCTGCGCGACGACACCGCCGTCAACGGCAAGTCGGTCGTCGCCATCATGGGGCTCGCCACCCGGTTCGGCGACCGGCTGCGGGTGAGGGCAAGCGGGCCGGACGCCGAAGCGGCCGTGCAAGCCCTCGCCATGCTGCTCGCCGAGGGGTGCGGCGAGGCGCCGGGGCAGGCGCCTGCCGCACCCGTTTCTTCCCCCGCCGCCGCCGCACCGCAGGCCGCCAGGCCGCGCGTCGCGGCCGGCGACGGGCGCACCTTCACCGGCGTGTCCGCCTCGCCCGGCCTGGCGCTGGGGCGCATCTTCCAGGTTCGCCAGGACGGGCTGACCGTGGAGCAGACCGGCGGCCCGGCCGCCGAGGAGCTCGCAGCCTTCGAGGCGGCGCTCGCCATCGCGGCCGAGCAGCTCGACGGGCTGAAGATCCACATGGCGACGCCGCACAAGGCGCGCATCCTCGACGCCCACAAGGAGCTGCTGCAGGACCCCGACCTGCTGGACGAGGTGCGCCGGCGCATCGGCGAGGGCAACAGCGCCGCCTATGCCTGGCAGCAGGCCTTCGCCGGCTGCGCCGCCAGGCTGGAGATGCTGGACAACCCGCTGCTGCGCGAGCGCGCCGCCGACGTCCGCGACGTCGGCCGCCGGGTGCTGGTCCAGCTCGTCGGCGCCCGCAGCAACGAGGTCGTCCTGCCGGAGGACGCCGTCCTGGTGGCGGAGGAGCTGTCGCCCTCGGAACTCGCCGGGCTCGACCGCAGCCGCGTGCGCGGCATCTGCACCGTCGGCGGCGGCGCCACCAGCCATCTGGCGATCATCGCGCGCTCCTTCGGACTGCCGGCGGTGGTCGGCGCCGACGACCGGGTCCTCGACCTCGCCGACGGTACCCCGGTCCTGCTCGACGGCAGCCGCGGCACGCTGAAGCGCGATCTGGACGAGGCGGAGCTGGCCGAGGCGAAGCGCCGGCTGGCCGAGCAGGTGGAGCGCCACCGGCTGGAGCAGCAGGCCGCCCACGCCCCGGCGGTGACCCGCGACGGCCACCGCGTCGAGGTGGTCGCCAACGTCAGCGGCGGCGAGGACGCCCGCGCCGCGGTCGCCGGCGGCGCCGAGGGGGTCGGGCTGCTGCGGTCCGAGTTCCTGTTCGACGAGCGGCCCGATGCGCCGAGCGAGGAGGAGCAGGCCGCCGCCTACCGCGAGGTCGCCGAGGCGCTGGGCCGCGAACGGCCGCTGGTGATCCGCACGCTGGATGCCGGCGGCGACAAGCCGCTCGCCTACATGCCGCTGCCGCGCGAGGACAACCCCTTCCTCGGCATGCGCGGGATCCGCGTCAGCCTGGACCGGCAGGATCTGCTGCGCGTCCAGCTCCGGGCGATCCTGCGGGCGGCACCGCTCGCCAACCTGCACATCATGTTCCCGATGGTCGCCGGCATCGACGAGCTGCGGCGCGCCCGCGCCATCCTGGAGGAGGAGCAGGCCGCGCTGGGCGTCACCGCCAAGGTCGGCATCATGGTGGAGGTGCCGTCGGCGGCGGTGCTCTCCGAGGTGCTGGCCCGCGAGGTCGACTTCTTCTCGATCGGCACCAACGACCTGACCCAGTACACGCTGGCGATGGACCGCGGGCACCCGCAGCTCGCCAAGCAGGCGGACGGCCTGCACCCGGCGGTGCTGCGCATGATCGCCATGACCGTCGAGGGGGCGCACGCCCACGGCAAGTGGGTCGGCGTGTGCGGCGGCATCGCGTCGGACGTCATGGCGGTGCCGGTGCTGATCGGTCTCGGCGTCGACGAGCTGTCGGTGGGCGTGCCGGCCATCGGGGCGGTCAAGGCCATCATCGGCCGCGTCACCCGCGCCGAGTGCCAGGAACTGGCGCGCGAGGTGCTGGGCATGGCGACGGCCGCCGAGGTGCGGGCGAGGCTGGCCCCCTACGGCGGCTGACCGGCCGGGGCGCCTCCCAGGACCGAGTTTTTTGAATGAGGGACCCGGCCGGGCAATCCGCCCGGTCGGGATGCGCAAGACCTTTGCCCAACTGGAGGGTGGAAATGTCTCCATTCGCATTTCTGCAGAAAATCGGCAAATCGCTGATGCTGCCGGTCGCGGTTCTGCCGGTGGCGGGCCTGCTTCTGGGTATCGGCGCGGCGGACTTCGGGTGGATGCCCGAACTGATGTCGAGCCTGATGAAGCATTCCGGCGACGTGATCTTCGGCAACCTGCCGCTGATCTTCGCCATCGGCGTGGCGCTGGGCTTCACCGAGAATGACGGCGTCGCGGCCATCGCGGCGGCCATCGGCTACATGGTGATGCTCGCGACACTCGGCGTGATGGCCGGCGTCTGGGGCCTGACGCCCAAGGTCATCATGGGCATCCCGTCCATGGAGACGGGCGTGTTCGGCGGCATCCTGGCCGGCGCGCTCGCCGCCTTCATGTTCAACCGCTATTACAAGATCGCATTGCCGGCCTATCTCGGCTTCTTCGCCGGCAAGCGCTTCGTTCCGATCATCACCGGCCTGTCGGCGATCCTGCTGGGCGCCGCCCTGTCGGTGGTGTGGCCGCCGGTCCAGTCGGGCATCGACGTCTTCTCGCACTGGGCCGCCGAGAGCGACCCGCGTCTGGCGGCGACCGTCTACGGCTTCGTCGAGCGTCTGCTGATCCCCTTCGGCCTGCACCACATCTGGAACGTGCCCTTCTTCTTCGAGATCGGCAGCTTCACCGACGCCGCCGGCAAGGTGGTCCACGGCGACATCAACCGCTTCTTCGCGGGTGACCGCACCGCCGGCATCCTGGCCGGTGCCTTCCTGTTCAAGATGTTCGGCCTGCCGGCCGCGGCCATCGCCATCTGGCACGAGGCCCGTCCCGAGCAGCGCGTCAAGGTCGGCGGCATGATGCTGTCGGCGGCGCTGGCCTCCTTCCTCACCGGCATCACCGAGCCGATCGAGTTCTCCTTCCTGTTCGTCGCCCCGGTCCTCTACCTGATCCATGCCGTGCTGGCCGCCACGACGCAGTTCCTGGCCAACACGCTGGACATGCACATGGGCTTCACCTTCTCGCAGGGCGGCATCGACTTCGTGCTGTTCAACGCGCTCGGCGTGAACGCGCAGCGCTGGTGGCTGGTGCTGATCCTCGGCCCGATCTATGCCGGCATCTACTACACCGTGTTCCGGGCCGCCATCCGCATGTTCGACCTGAAGACCCCGGGCCGCGAGGTGGAGGCCGCCGAGACCGCCGCCCTTGCGGTGTCCGGCGACGAGGCCGGCGGCCGGGCCGGCGACCTGGTGCGCGCCTTCGGCGGCCGGGCCAACATCGCCAGCCTCGACGCCTGCATCACCCGGCTGCGCGTCGCGGTGCGTGACCCGAAGCAGGTCGACCAGGCCAAGCTGAAGGCGATGGGTGCTGCCGGCGTCCTCGTGGTCGGCAGCGGCATCCAGGCGATCTTCGGCCCGCTGTCGGAGAACCTGAAGACCGAAATGCAGGAGTACCTGAAGGCCACCGCCGGCTCGGCCGACGGGACGCGGTCCCAGGCGGCCGTGACGGCAGGCTGACGGCACCCGAGCAGGAGATCCGCACATGTCCGCATTCTCGTTCCTGAAGAAGATCGGCCTCTCCCTGGCGGCTCCGGAGTCCGCTCCGGCCCCGGCTGCGGCCCCGGCTGCGGCCCAGCCCGAGGCCGCAGCCCCGGCGACGGACGACGATGGTGCCGCCCTGCGGCGGGCCGCCGGTTCGCCGGCGCTCCGCAAGGCGCTCGGCGGCGAGGCCAACATCAAGGCGATCGAGCCGATCGCCCTGACCCGGCTGCGCGTCGAGCTGCTGGACGGCGGGCTGGTCGATCAGGAGGCCCTCGGCCGTGCCGGCGTCCTCGCCGTCGCGACCCTGGCTGCCGGAACCCTGCACCTGATCGTCGGGTTGCCGGCCGAGCAGCGGCAGGCGGCCTGACCGGATCCACGTCCCACTCCCGCCCCCGACCCCGGCAGGAAGCCGGGGGAAGGGGCGGGCCCCCGCTCCCCTCAGCGGGACGGCGTCGAAGAGGCGGTTATGAGCACTCAGAAGCGTATCGGCATCCTCACCAGCGGCGGCGACTGCGCCGGATTGAACGCGGTCATCCGCGCCGCGGTCCACCGGGCGGAGCTGACCTACGGCTGGTCGGTGATCGGGCTGCGGGAAGGCACCCAGGGCCTGCTGCGGCGGCCCGTCGATTACCAGGTCATGTCGCTGGGCATGGTGGACGGCGCCATGCTGCGGCTCGGCGGCACCGTCCTCGGCACCACCAACCGCGGCGAGCCCTTCGCCTATCCCATGGGCGACGGCACGGTCCGCGACCGCTCCGACGAGGTCATCGGCGGCTTCCGCGAGCTCGGCCTCGACGCGCTGATCGGCATCGGCGGCGACGGCAGCTTCGCCATCCTGCGCCGGCTGGCGCAGAAGGCGGAGATCCCCTTCGTCGGCGTGCCCAAGACCATCGACAACGACCTCGGCCTGACCGAGGTGTCGGTCGGCTTCGACACGGCGGTCGGCGTGGCGGTCGAGGCGCTGGACCGGCTGCAGCCCACCGCGGCCAGCCACCAGCGCGTGATGGTGCTGGAGGTGATGGGCCGCGACGCCGGGCACATCGCGCTGGCGGCCGGCATCGCCGGCGGCGCCGACGTCATCCTGATCCCGGAGATCGCCTATTCCATCGAGGCGGTCGCCGCCAAGATCCGCCAAGTCCGCTCCACCGGCCGCAACTTCGCGCTGGTCGTGGTGTCGGAGGCGGTGAAGACGCTCGACGGATCCGGCGTCACCCGCGCCTACCATGGCGGCGAGACCCGCTATGGCGGGATCGGCAGCTACATCGGCGACCGCATCAGCGAGGCGACGGGGGCCGAGACGCGCGTCACCGTGCTGGGCCACGTCCAGCGCGGCAGCCCGCCCAGCCCGCGCGACCGGCTGATCGCCTCGGCCTTCGGCGTCCATGCCGTGGACCTGATCGCCGAGGGGCAGTTCGACCGCATGGTCGCCTGGTCCAACCGCGGCGTCCACAGCGTGCCGCTGGCCGAGGCCATCGCCCGCAACGCGCGCGTGCTGCCCGACGACCCGCTGATCACCACGGCCCGCGGCCTGGGCATCAGCCTCGGCGACTGACCCCCACCGGCGGCATCCCCCGTCCCCATCCGACCAGAGACCCATACCGACAGGAGAGTGCCGATGGTGGCCCATGTCGTTCCCGTTGATCCCTTCGACCTGATCGTCTTCGGCGCCACCGGAGACCTTGCGCGGCGCAAGCTGATCCCGGCGCTCTACCACCGCTTCCGCGACGGCCAGATGCCGGACGGGGCGCGGGTGGTCGGCGTCGCCCGCTCCGACATGGGCGAGGAGGAGTATCTGCGCACGGTGGACTCCGCCCTGACGGAGTTCGTCGAGCCCGAGCGGCTCGACCCCGAGACGCGCCGCCGCTTCCTCTCCTGCATGGGCTACCAGCAGATCGATGCCGGCGGCGAGCTGGGCTGGGAGATGCTGAAGACGCGGCTCGACGCCTCCGACCGGCCGGTGCGCGCCTTCTACCTGTCGGTGGCGCCGCACCTGTTCGAGCCGATCGCCGCCCGCACCCATGCGCTGGGCATCGCCGACGAGCGGTTCCGGCTGGTGGTGGAGAAGCCCTTCGGCCACGACCTCGCCACCGCCCGCGCGCTGAACCGCAGCCTGTCGGCCCGCTTCCCCGAGACGCAGATCTACCGGATCGACCATTATCTCGGGAAGGAGACGGTCCAGAACCTGATGGCGCTGCGCTTCGCCAACACGCTGTTCGAGCCGCTGTGGAACGGCCATCACATCGACCATGTGCAGATCACCGTCGCCGAGACGGTGGGCATCACCGGGCGCGGCCAGTATTACGACGGCGTCGGCGCCATGCGGGACATGGTGCAGAACCACCTGCTGCAGCTCCTCTGCCTGGTGGCGATGGAGCCGCCGGCCCGCTTCGACCCCGACGCGGTGCGCGACGAGAAGCTGAAGGTGCTGCGCTCGCTCGCGCCCGTCACCGATCCGCTGCACGTCGTGCGCGGCCAGTACCGCTGCGGCAGCCGCACCCCGTCCTACCACGACGAGGCGGAGCGGCCGGACAGCCGGACCGAGAGCTTCGTCGCGCTGCGCGCCGAGGTGTCGAACTGGCGCTGGGCCGGCGTTCCCTTCTACCTGCGCACCGGCAAGCGGCTGCGCAGCCGCATGTCGGAGATCGTCGTCCAGTTCAAGGAGGCGCCGCATTCGATCTTCCGCAGCCGCAGCCGCCATCCCGGCCCCAACGTGCTGTGCATCCGCCTGCAGCCCAACGAGGGCATCAAGCTGGGGCTGACGATCAAGGATCCGGGTCCCGGCGGCATGCGGCTGGCCCCGGCCGAGCTGGACATGACCTTCGACGCCACGCTGCGCGAGCACGGCCTGCGCATGCCCGACGCCTACGAGCGGCTGGTGATGGACGTGATGCGCGGCGACCAGACGCTGTTCATGCGCGGTGACGAGGTGGAGGCCGCCTGGGCCTGGGTCGATCCCATCATCGCCGACTGGGAGGACCGCAAGGACCGGCCGCACCCCTATGATCCCGGCTCCTCGGGGCCGGAGGACGCGCTGATGCTGCTGCATCGCGACCGCCGCCGCTGGAGGGAGATCGAGTGATGCCGAACCTCATGCCGCACGTGATGACCCAGGTGATGCCGATGGACATGATCGTCGCCGAGAGCCGCGGGGCGCTGGCCGCCCGGCTGGCGGCCGAGGTCGCCGGGGAGCTGCGCCACGCCCTGGACACCCACGGGCGGGCCTCGCTCGCGGTGCCCGGCGGCACCACGCCCGGCCCCTTCCTGGAACGGCTGGGTGCCGAACCCCTGCCGTGGGAGCGGGTGACGGTGACGCTCAGCGACGAGCGCTGCGTGCCCGCCGACCATCCGCGCTCCAACTACCGGCTGGTCGCCGCCACGCTGCTGGCGGGGCCGGCGCGGGCCGCGCGCCTCGTGCCGCTCTACGACCCGGCGCTGCCGCCGGAGGAGTCGCTGGCCGTCTGGTCGGCGGAGCTGGCGCGGGCGGTGCTGCCGCTCGACGTCTGCGTGCTCGGCATGGGGGACGACCTGCACACCGCCTCGCTGTTCCCCGGGGCCGCCGGGCTGGCGGCGGCGCTGGACCCGGCGGGCGAGCATCCGCTGCTGCCGGTCCGGGCGCCGGCGGACGGCGAGCGGCGCATCACCCTGACCGCCCCCTGCCTGCGCGCCGCCGGGCATGTCCATCTGCTGATCCAGGGGACGGCCAAGCGCGAGGCGCTGGACCGCGCGCTCGCCAGCCGCAGCGTCGCGGAGGCGCCGGTGCGCGTCGTGCTCGACCGTCCGGGCCGCACGACGGTGTGGTACGCGGACTGAGCGGTCCGGGCCGCGGGCGCGCGGGCGCAAGGAGGCTGGTACTTCGGGGGCGGTCTGGTAAAAGGGCGGGACGTCGTCCGGGGCACTGTGGCAGATCAAGGCGCATGGCAGAGCAAGCGGTCACCTTTCCCCATCTCCAGACGCCCGGCCGCCGGGCGGTGGACGGAAGGAAAGCCATGCACCGGTCCCACCGATCCCGCCCGCGGGCGGCCATGATGTCCGCCTCCGCCGCCCTGTCCGCGGCAATGATGTCCGCGGCCATGATGTCCGCCGCCGCCCTGTCGGCGGGGCCGGCCGCCGCCGAGCCGCGGGTCGAGGTGCTGCATTACTGGACCTCGGGCGGGGAATCGCGGGCGGTCGCCGTGCTGAAGCAGGATTTCGAGGCGGCGGGCGGCACCTGGAAGGACGCCCCGGTGGCGGGCGGCGGCGGCGACGCGGCGGCGACGGTGCTGCGCTCGCGCGCGCTGGCCGGGGTGCCGCCGACCGTGGTGCAGCTCAAGGGGCCGAACATCAAGGACTGGGCTTCCGAAGGGGTGCTGGTGACGCTGGACGACGTCGCCGCGGCGGAGCACTGGGACGCGCTGCAGCCGGCCGCCCTGCAGGAGGTGGTGAAGTACCAGGGGCACTACGTCGCGGTGCCGGTGAACATCCACAAGGTCAACTGGATCTGGGCGAACCCGGCGGTGCTCGCCAGGGTCGGCGCCCGCGTGCCGCAGAGCTGGGAGGAGTTCAACGCCACCGCCGACCGGCTGAAGGCGGCGGGCATCGTCCCGCTCGCCCACGGCGGCCAGCCCTGGCAGGACGCCACCCTGTTCGAGACGGTGGTGCTGGGGATTGGCGGCGCCGACTTCTTCCGCCGGGCGCTGGTCGGGCTGGACGAGGCGGCGCTGCGCTCCGACACCATGATCCGGGTGTTCGACCAGATGCGGCGGCTGCGCGGCTATGTCGATCCCGGCTTTTCCGGCCGCGACTGGAACCTCGCCACCGCCATGGTGATGAACGGCGAGGCGGCGATGCAGATCATGGGCGACTGGGCGAAGGGGGAGTTCCTGGCGGCCGGCAGGCAGCCGGGCCGCGACTTCCTGTGCGCCCATGCGCCGGGGGCGCCGGGCTTCATCCTGAACAGCGACAGCTTCGTGATGTTCAAGGGCAGGACGCCGGACCAGGCGGCGGGGCAGACGCTGCTGGCGCGGCTGGTCTTCGGGCCGAAGTTCCAGGAGACCTTCAACCTCTACAAGGGGTCGATCCCCGCCCGGCTGGACACGCCGCGCGACCGCTTCGACGTCTGCGCGCAGCAGGCCATGGAGGATCTGAAGAGCAGCATGGAGGACCGGTCGCTGGTGCCGAGCATGGCCCACGAGATCGCCGTGCCCGGCGCGGTGCGCGGCGCGATCCTGGACGTGGTGACGGAGCACTTCAACACCGGCATGACCTCGGCCCAGGCGGTGGACCGCCTCGTCGCGACGATCGGGCTGGCGCGATGACGGGGCCGACGGCAGACCCGGCGCCGGACGTCCGGCGGACCCGCTGGCGGATGCTGCTGCAGCGGCACATGTCGAAGATCGTGCTGGCGCCGTCCTGCGCCGCCATCCTTCTGTTCGTCTACGGATTCGTGCTGTGGACGACCTGGATCAGCGTCACGCCCTCGCGTCTGCTGCCGGTCTACGAGTTCGCCGGCTTCGACGCCTATGTGCGGCTGTGGCAGATGGGGCGCTGGCACATCGCCATGACCAACCTGATCCTGTTCGGCGGGCTGTTCGTGCTGGTCTCGCTGGCGGTGGGGGTGCTGCTGGCGGCGCTGATCGACCAGCGCATCCGGGCGGAGGGGCTGCTGCGCACCATCTACCTCTATCCCATGGCGCTCAGCTTCATCGTCACCGGCACCGCCTGGAAATGGATCCTGAACCCCACCATCGGCATCCAGCAGTTCGTGCGCGACCTCGGCTTCGAGGACTTCACGCTGGACTGGATCGTGCGGCACGACCTCGCGGTCTACACGCTGGTGATCGCCGCGGTGTGGCAGAGCTCCGGCTTCGTCATGGCGCTGTTCCTGGCGGCGATGCGCGGGGTGGACGGGGAGATCGTCAAGGCGGCCCGGCTGGACGGCGCCAGCACGGCGCGGATCTACTGGGGCATCATCCTGCCCGCCGTCCGCCCGGTCTTCTTCAGCGCGGTGGTCATCCTGGCCCATCTGGCGGTCAAGAGCTACGACCTCGTCGTGGCGCTGACCGGCGGCGGCCCCGGCTTCGCCACCGACCTGCCGGCCACCTTCATGTACGAGATGACCTTCCGGCGGAACCAGATCAACGTCGGCGCCGCCAGCGCCATCATGATGCTGGCGACCGTCATGGCGATCATCGTGCCCTATCTCTATTCCGAACTGAGGGGGGGCAAGCGTGTCTGACGATGCCGCCCCGCCGCCCGGCCGCGGGCCGGCGGCACTGGCCGGCCGGCTTGCCCTGTTCGCCGTGCTCGGCCTGTTCGCGCTCTATTATCTGGCGCCGCTGCTCGTCATGCTCTCCACCTCGCTGAAGAGCATCGACGAGATCCGCTCGGGCTCGCTGCTGTCGCTGCCGCGCGAGATCAGCCTGGAGGCGTGGGGCCATGCCTGGAACAAGGCCTGCATCGGCGTCGACTGTTCCGGCCTCGCCCCCTATTTCTGGAACTCGCTGCTGCTGGTGGTGCCGAGCGTGCTGATCTCCACCCTGATCGGCGCCTTCAACGGCTATGCCCTGACCAAGTGGCGCTTCCGCGGCGCCAACGCCGTCTTCGCCCTGATCCTGTTCGGCAGCTTCCTGCCGAGCCAGCTCGTGCTGCTGCCGATGGCGCAGACGCTGGGCTGGCTGCAGATCGCCGGCACGACCAGCGGGCTGATCCTGGTCCATGTGGTGTACGGGCTGCCCTTCACCACGCTGTTCTTCCGCAACTACTTCGTCAGCCTGCCCGACGATCTGGTGAAGGCGGCGACCATCGACGGCGCCGGCTTCTTCCAGATCTTCTTCAAGATCATGCTGCCGCTGGCCCGGCCCATCCTGGTGGTCACCGTCATCTGGCAGTTCACGCAGATCTGGAACGATTTCCTCTACGGCGCCTCCTTCGCCGCGGGCGATGCCCAGCCGGTGACGGTGGCGCTCAACAACCTCGTCAACACGACGACCGGCGTGAAGCAGTACAACGTCGACATGGCCGGCGCGATGATCGCCGCCCTGCCGACGCTGCTCGTCTATGCGCTGGCCGGCCGCTACTTCGTCCGCGGCCTGACCGCCGGTTCCGTCAAGGGATAGTCACGATGGCGACCCTCACGCTCGAGAACGTCCGCAAGCGCTTCGCCGGGCAGGACGTGCTCAACGGCATCGATCTGGCGCTGGAGGACGGCGAGCTGCTGGTGCTGCTCGGCCCGTCGGGATGCGGCAAGTCGACCCTGCTGAACCTGATCGCCGGCCTCGACACGGTGAGCGGCGGCGCCATCCGCATCGACGGGCGGCTGATGAACGACGTGCCGCCCAAGGACCGCGACGTCGCCATGGTGTTCCAGTCCTACGCGCTCTACCCCAACATGACGGTGGCGCGGAACATCGGCTTCGGGCTTGAGATGCGCGGCGTGCCGCGGGCCGAGCGGGCGGCGGCGGTGCAGCGGGTCGCCGGCATGCTGCAGATCGACCATCTGCTCGACCGCAAGCCGGCGCAGCTCTCGGGCGGCCAGCGCCAGCGCGTCGCCATGGGCCGCGCCATCATCCGCAACCCGCGCATCTTCCTGTTCGACGAGCCGCTGTCGAACCTCGACGCCAAGCTGCGCGTCGACATGCGCACGGAGATCAAGCGGCTGCACCAGCGGCTGGGCGCCACCATCGTCTACGTCACCCACGACCAGAGCGAGGCGATGACGCTGGCGACCCGCATCGCCGTGCTGAAGGACGGCGTCATCCAGCAGGTCGATCCGCCGCAGCGCGTCTACGAGGAGCCGGCCAACATCTATGTCGCGGGCTTCATCGGGGCGCCGCCGATGAACCTGCTGCCGGCCACCCTGGGGGTGGAGGACGGGCGGCTCGGCGTCATGGTCCGCTGCCTCGCGCACGGCCGCCGGACGGTGCAGTTCCTGCCGCTGGCCGGGCGCTATGCCGACCTTCCCCCGGACGGCGTCGGGCGCGGCGTCGTGCTGGGCCTGCGCCCGGAGGCGATCACCCGCGGCCGCGGCGCCCCGGCGGGCGAGCCGGAAAGCGTGCGCATCGAGTGCCGGGTCAGGGTGCTGGAGCCGACCGGCGCCGACACGCTGACGCACATCGACCTCGGCGACGCCGGCGCCACGGCCCGCGTCAAGCCGGGCGACGCCCCGCCGGAGGGCTCCACCGCCGACTTCGTCATCGACATGCTGCAGGCCAGCCTGTTCGATCCGGAGACCGGGCGGCGACTTTGACAGCAGGGCCGGGCGCGTCGTTGCCACTGGCGGGATCCCCGGCTTTTGGCTAGGGTTCGGCGTCGGTTGTCGCGGTGACGCTGGCGGGAGAGGGCGCGCAGCATGGAAAGGGACCGTCATATCCTGGTCGTCGACGACGACCGCGAGCTGCTCGACCTGCTCCACGATTTCCTGATCAAGAACGGCTTCCGCGTCTCCACCGCCGGCGACGGCGTCGCCATGTTCAACGTCCTCAACCAGCGGGTGATCGACCTGATCATCCTGGACGTCATGCTGCCGGGCGAGGACGGGACCAGCCTGTGCCGCACGCTGCGCACCAAGTCGGACATCCCCGTCATCATGCTGACGGCGGTCAACAGCGAGGTGGACCGCATCGTCGGGCTGGAGGTCGGCGCCGACGACTATCTGGTGAAGCCCTTCAGCCCGCGCGAGCTGCTGGCGCGCATCCGCTCGGTCCTGCGGCGGACCACCCATGCCGAGGCGACGGTGCGGCCGAAGCTGCTGCGCTTCGCCGGCTGGCTGCTCGACGAGGGCCAGCGCGAGCTGCGCTCGCCCGACGGGGTGGTGGTGCATCTCAGCTCCGGCGAGTTCGACCTGCTGAGCACCTTCCTCAGGAACCCGCAGCGGGCGATCGGGCGGGAGGAGCTGCTGGCCCAGCGCAAGGACAGCGTGTCGGCCTTCGACCGCAGCATCGACATCCAGGTCAGCCGGCTGCGCCGCAAGCTGGAGGTCAGCGGCAACGGCGAGCAGCTGATCAAGACGGTGCGCGGCTTCGGCTACCAGTTCACCGTCCCGGTGGAGGAGACGCTGGCCGCCCCCTCCGCCGGGCAGAGGCGCTGACCGGCGTGGCGGCGGGCGCGCTCGCCGACGCGCTGCTGCCGCGGCGCCTGCGCTACCGGATCGCCGCGGTCGCCGCCGCCGTGCTGCTGCTGGTCTTCGCCGCCATGCTGGCGGGGGCCGACCATCTCGGCCGGCGCCAGGCCGACCTGCTGACCGCCGACCGGCTCGGCCCGCAGATCGCCCGCATCCTGCGCGACTGCGAGCGGGCGCTCGCCACCGGCGGGCCGGTGGTGGCGGCCCTGCCGGCGACCGACGGCGAGGCGCTGCAGGCCCGCTGGCAGCCCGGCCCGGAGCCCGGCGTGCCGAAGCGCTGGCGCAGCCTGCCGGTGCCGCTGGCGGGGGAGGGCGGGCCGCGCTCCGCCCTCGTGGCGGTGGATGGCGGGACGGTGCAGGGCTTCACGGCGCCGCTGCCGCGCGACGGCGACCTGGAGACCGGGCTGGCCGCCCTGTCCACCGCGCTGGCGCGCGAGCTGCGGCCGGCCCGGCTGATGTTCGAGCTGTCGGACGGAAGCTGGCTGGAGCTGTCCAGCCCGCGCTACTGGCGGGCCCGCGCCACGCCGGTGGAGATCGGCCTGACGGTGGCGGCGCTGATGGGGGCGGCGCTGGCGCTGGCGCTGTGGTCCGCCGGGCTGCTCGCCCGCCCGGTGGAGCGGCTGGCCGAGGCGGTCGCCCGCTCCAGCGACCCGCTGAAGCCCGAGCCGCTGCCGCGCCAGGGTCCGCAGGAGGTCGCGGCGCTGGCCGACACCATGCACCAGACGCGCGTCGCGCTGTGCGACATGCTGGAGGGGCGCACCCGGCTGCTCGCCGCCATCTCGCACGACCTGCGCTCGCCGGTGACGCGGCTGCGGCTGCGCACGGAGTTCATCGACGACGAGGCGCTGCGCGCCAAGTTCCTGTCCGACCTCGACGACATGCAGGAGATGATCACCTCGATCCTCGATTTCCTGGTCGAGGACGTGATGCGGGAGGAGGTGGAGGTCGTCTCCTTCTCCAGCCTGCTGCAGAGCCTGTGCGACGATTACGCCGACATGGGGATGCCGGTCGATTTCGCCGCCCCGGCGCCGCTGGAGTTCGAGACCGTGCGGACGGTGTTCGGCGGGGCCGGCGGGCGCGTCAGCTTCGAGCAGTACCGCCCGCTGCTGCTGCGCGGCCGGCCGCGCAGCCTGCGCCGGGCCTTCGCCAACCTGATCGAGAATGCGGTGAAGTACGGGGTGTGGGCCGCCGTGTCGGTCCATGCCGACAGCCACGAGGTGGTGGTCGAGATCGTCGACGACGGCCCCGGCATCCCGGAGGACCGCATGGCCGACGTGATGAAGCCCTTCGTCCGGCTGGAGCCGTCGCGCAACCGCCAGACCGGCGGCAGCGGCCTCGGCCTCGCCATCGTCAAGTCGATCATCGACGCGCACCAGGGCCGCATCGAGATGTCGAATTGCCTGCGCGGCGGCCTGCGCGTCCGGGTGACGCTGCCCCGCCTTCTGTAGGGTTACATCCGGGCCGGCGCCGGGGCGGCCGGCTGGTCCGACACGGTGCGCATCGGCGGCGTGCCGGGAACCGGCGCCGGCTGCGGCGGAAGCTGCGAGGCCGGCTTGGGCCGGGAGGCCGCCGGGGTGGTGGCCGGGGCGGGGGCGGGCGGCTCGTCGTAGATGTCCGGATGCACGCGCACCGTCCCGTCGGTGTCGACCGAGGCGGTCCAGTAGACGAAGCGCACGGGGATGGCGTTCGGCAGCCGGACCGTCTTCGTCTCGCCGCTGTCGAGCTGCTGGGTGATCGAGGCGGGGTTGAGCTTGGCGGCGGACAGCAGCGTGTCGGCCATCAGCCGCGCGTCGGCCAGCCGCACGCAGCCGGAGCTGGCCGCCCGCAGGTCGCGGTCGAACAGGCGCGGGTCGTTGGTGCCGTGCAGGAAGATGCCGTCGCCGTTGGTCAGGTTGAAGCGGAAGCGGCCCAGCGCGTTGTCGTCGCCCGGCTTCTGCACGATGCGGATGCGGCCGGGATCGACCGACCACCAGTTCACCGTCTCCGGCACCACCGGGCTGCCGTCGAGATAGACGATGGCGTTCTTGATGCCCGTGTTGCCCTTCTTGCGCAGGACCGGCAGCTTGTCCTCGGTCAGGACGGTGGGCGGCACCGTCCAGGTCGGGTTGATGGTGACGCTGGTGATGCGGTCCTGCAGCAGCGGGGTCTTGCGCGAGGGGCGGCCGACCACGGCGCGCATGGCGAAGGCCGGCTTGCCGCGCTCCACATAGGTGACGGTCTGGCTCGGCAGGTTCACCAGCACGACGGTGTCGGGCATGGCCTGCTGCGCCGAACGCATGGCGGCGGCGGCGCGGCGCATCATGGCGACCGCCTGGGCCGGGGTGCGGTCGAGCGCCTGGCGGGTCACCTCGCCCACCTTGCCGTCGGGCTGCAGCCCCTCGACGATCTGGAAGGCGCGCACCGCCGTCTCGACGCGGTCGTCGAAGCTGTCGGTCCACTGGTCGGGCTGCAGGTAGCCCAGCTCGATCAGGCGGGTCGCCACCCGGCCGACGCGGTCGGCCAGCGGCGAGCGCACGCTGATGACGGCCGGCGGCGCCGGCTCCACCGGGACGGCGGCGAGGACGTCGGCGAGCGGCGAGGGCTCGCCGGCCGCCGGGGCGGCGCCGGGCGGCGGCACCTCGACCGGCGGCACAACCATCTCGATCATCCCGCCGTCGCCCTTCTTCAGGACGGTGCCGTAGCCGACGCGGGTCGCCTTGACCTTGGGCGCCGCCTCGATCTCCGCCGCGCGCTGGTCGAGCCGCGCCGCCCAGGCGGCGATCAGCCCCGGCCCGCCGGCCAGCGGCGCCGGCCGCGCGGCGGCGGGGGTTGCGGGGGCGGGGGGTGTGGGGGCGTGCTTCTTCGCCGGCTCGGGATTGCTCGGTCCGGCGGCCGGCAGACCGCCCGCGGCCTGCGTCCCCGGCTGGGCCGCCGCCAGCGGGGCGTGCAGCGGGACCGCCAGCAGAATGCCGATGAGGCAGCCCGCACGCCCGATGGAAGCAGTACGTCCGAGGATGGAATGCGTGAGGGTCTGCATGGGACCTTATGCCGCGACGGTAACCGGGAATCTCGAGTCGGGCTATCCTTCGACCACGAGTCGCTGCGGTGCAAGCGACATTTGGTGTCACCTGGGCTGTTCGCGCGGCTGTTGCAGCCGTGCATCGCGCGCCGCAGGGAAGGAGAGCCCGTCCCGCCGGTCCCGGGACGCCCGGATGCGCCGGATTACTCCCGGACCGGCCCCGCAACCCCGGTCTGCGCGGCGCCCGCCATTGACCGGAGGGCGTCCGCCGCCTAGCTGATTGGCCCGTCGTTCCCAGCGAAAGCGCCGCAATGACCGTCGAGCTGATCCTGTGCGAGACCTGCCGCCCCTCCGGCCCGCCCGGCGCGGAGGGGGAGCCGCGGCCGGGTGCCCTCCTGGCGGAGAAGGTGCGGGAGGCCTTCGCCGCCGATCCCGAGCTGTCCGCCGTCCGGCTTTCCACCATCCGCTGCCTGATGAGCTGCAAGCGCGCCTGCGCGGTGCATGTCCGCGGTCCCGGCCGCATGGGCTATGTGCTGGGCGACCTGCCGGCGGATGAATCCTCGGTCGAGACGCTGACGGCCTATCTGCGCGCCTACCTGCGCACCGGCGACGGCCAGGTTCCCTTCCGCGAGTGGCCGTCCGGCGTCAGGGGCCGCTTCGTCGCGCGCATCCCGCCGCTTCCCCAGCCGCTGCCCCAGCCGCTGCCCCCGCCATCGAGCCTTTGACAGGCGGCGGCGCGCGGTCCTAGCGTTTTCCCCTCGCGCCGGCGGGCACGGAACCAACGGGCACTGAAGAAGGCAAGCGCCATGACCGAGAGCTTCACCGCATTCGTGATCGAGGACGTCGACGGCAAGCCCAAGGGCGGCTTCAGGAGCCTGACGCTCGCCGATCTGCCGGACCATGACGTGCTGGTCGAGGTCGCCTATTCCACCGTCAACTACAAGGACGGGCTGGCGGTCACCGGCAAGGGCCGGATCGCCCGCAAGCTGCCGATGGTCGCCGGCATCGACCTGTCCGGCACCGTGGTCGAGTCCCGCTCCCCGACTGGAAGCCCGGCGACCGGGTGGTGGTCAACGGCTGGGGCCTGTCGGAGACGCAGTGGGGTGGCTACGGCCGCTTCCAGCGGGTGAAGCCGGAATGGCTGACCCGGCTGCCCGACGCCTTCTCGCTGGAGCAGGCCATGGGCATCGGCACCGCCGGCTATACCGCGTCGCTCTGCGTCGAGGCGCTGGTGAAATGGGGGACCATCGCCCCCGGCGGCAAGGAGGTGCTGGTCACCGGGGCGGCCGGCGGCGTCGGATCGGTCGCCGTCGCCCTGCTGGCCAGGGCGGGCTATCCGGTCACCGCCTCGACCGGGCGGCCGGAGACCCACGAGTATCTCCGCGGCCTCGGCGCCACCGGCTTCATCGACCGAGCCGCCCTGCTGGAGAAGGGGCCGCCGCTGCAGAAGGAACGCTGGGCCGGCGGCGTGGATTCGGTCGGCGGCCTCACGCTGGTCAACGCCCTGTCGCAGACCGTCTGGGGCGGCGCCATCGCCGCCTGCGGACTGGCGGGCTCGTCGGACCTGCCGGGCACCGTGCTGCCGCACATCCTGCGCAGCGTCACGCTGATCGGCATCGATTCCGTCATGGCGCCGGCCGGACGCCGCACCGCCGCGTGGGAGCGGCTGGCCCGCGACCTCGACCCGCGGACGCTCGCGGCGATGTACGAGGTGCAGCCCTTCGAGGCGCTGCCCGACCTCGCCGCGAAGATCCTGGCCGGCCGGATCCGCGGCCGCGTGGTGCTGAAGATCTGACGATCCGGAGATCCGGCGCCGCCCGGCGGGCGGGGGAGGGGACAGGGACGGACGCCGGCAGGCGTGCCCTCCCGAGTCTCTCCCCTTCCGGCCATGCGCCCCGCCTGTTCCTCTCCCGTTCGTCCTTGCACCGTCCGCGGCGAGTGGAGTTGCCCTCCTGCGCCGGTTCGCCGCAGTCGCCGGCAGTCGAACCGCAGAATTTCCCCCGTGCAGTCCTCGTCCGGACAGCCTGGGCGATCGGCCACTACTACGAATTTGTGGATAGAAACCCTACGGGTAATGTTTCGTTAACCTTTGCCGCCCGAGAGTGGGGGCGCTTTCGCTCTCCGCCCGCCCCGGTGCCCACCCTTATGACGACGGACGTCGCCCGCTTCCTCGGCTTTGCCTTCGCCAACGCGGACGTGTTGGTCGAGGTGGACGGGCGCGGCATGATCGGCTTCGCCGCCGGGGCGCTGCACAGCCTGCTCGGCCTGCGCGAGGAGGAGGTGCTGGGCCAGTCGCTCGACATGCTGATCGCGCCGTGCGACCGCGGGCTGGTGCGCCGCCTGCTGCACACCATCGGGGCCAACATGCGGCTGGAGCCGCGGGCGGTCACGCTGCACAGCGGGCTGACCGGGGTGCGGGCCATGCTGTCCGGCTACCGGCTCGGCCGCTCGCCCAACGTGCAGCTGACCCTGACCCGCGCCGGCAGCGCGGTGCCGGCCTCCATGCTGGCGCGCGACCAGGAGACCGGGCTGCTGGACGCCGAGACCTTCCAGATGAAGCTCGGCGAGCGGTTCGGGCTGGACGTGCAGATGGGCGCGCCGAAGCTCACCCTGCTCAAGATCGCCGATTTCGGCGAGGTGAAGTCGCGGCTCGGCCCCGACCTGACGATGCGGCTTCTGGCGGAGGTCGGGGCGCTGCTGCGCCTGCACGCCACCGACGACACCATGGCGACCCGGCTGGGCGAGGACCGGTTCGGGGTGGTCCACGGCGCCGGGGTCAACGGCGCGACGCTGGCGGCGGAGATCACGGCGTCGGGCGCGCAGCTCGACCCGCAGGGGCCGCGGCTGCGGGCCGACAACCTGACGCTGGACATGGAGCCGCCGGGGCTGAGCGCGGAGGATGCCGGCCGCGTCCTGATGTTCACGGTGAAGAGCTTCGCCGAGGACGCGGTCTCCTTCGACGTCGCCACCATGCATGACGCGGTGAGGATGCTGGTGGACCAGACGGTGTCGCGGGTGACGACGCTGCGCAGCACCCTGTCGGACGACCGGCTGCGGCTGCAGTTCCAGCCGATCGTCTCGCTCGCCACGCGCGGCCTGCACCATTACGAGGCGCTGGCCCGCTTTCCCGGCGGCGCGCCCGGCCCGACCATCGCCTTCGCCGAGCAGCTCGGCATCGTCCACGACGTCGACCTGCTGGTCTGCGAGAAGGCGCTGGAGCTGCTGGCCGCCGCCCGCGGCGACCCGTCCCTGCAGATCGCCGTCAACATGTCGGCCGCCTCGCTGGGCAGCGACCTGTTCGTCGCTTCCTTCCAGCGGCTGGTGGCGCGCGACCCGACGCTGCGCTCGCGCCTGCTGGTGGAGATCACGGAATCCACGGGCCTGTCCGACCTGCCGCGCGCCGCCCGCATCCTGGAGGAGTTCCGCCGGTCCGGGCACCGCATCTGCCTCGACGATTTCGGGGCGGGGGCGGCGTCCTTCCCCTATATCCAGGCGCTGCCGGTCGATTTCGTGAAGATCGACGGCAGCTACGTGAAGCGGCTGGGCGGCAGCCCGCGCGACGACGCCATCCTGCGGGCGATGGTCGGGCTGTGCCGCGAGGTGCGCGTCCAGGTGATCGCCGAGATGGTGGAGACCGGCGACCAGGCGGCCCAGCTCGCCGCCTGGGGGTTCGAGCTGGCGCAGGGCTATTTCTTCGGCCGGCCGGCCGACGCGCCGGACTACCAGCCGCCGAACCCGGCGGCGGCCGTCGCCCGGCGCCGCGCCGCCCAGGACGGCCGGCGCCCGGCCTGAAGCGGGCGCAGCCTTCGCGGGAGGCGAAGGCAGGCTGCGGCGAATCCAGCTTGTGACGCTTTGCCGCGGCAGGCAAGCTGGTGGGCACACGCCGATGGGCAGAGGCGACCGCCGCCGCCCCGCCACAGGAGGTTCCCGCGATGTTGAGGACCGGCTCCGCCCCGCAGCCATTCCCCTGGCTGGAGTCCGTCGCCCTGCTGCTGGCCCTGCTGACCCTGCTGGCGGTGATCGACGCCCACCGGCCGGTGCCGGGCAGCGATGCGCCGAAGGAGCTGCCGCTGGAGGCGATGCTGAGCGACCTGCCGGCGCCGCGGCCGGCCGCTGGTTCGGCCTCTCGTTCGGCCTCTCGTTCGGCAGCCCTGGCGGATCCGGACCGGCTGCTGGGCGCCGACTGACCGGGCGCGTCACCCGGGCTTCGGGCGGTCGGCCGGCAGCAGCAGCGCCGCAAGCGTCGCCAGCGCTCCGCCGACGCCGAGCAGGGCGAAGCTCCAGCCCCAGCCGGCGGCGTCCCGCCCCGCCGCGTCGAGCACCAGCCCGACCGCGAGCGGCGCCAGCCCGCCGGCCCCGAAGCCGAGGATGGAGCGCACCGCCAGCGCCGCCCCCAGGCTGCCGGGCTCCACCGATTCCGTCATCGCGGTGGACAGCACCGGCGAATCGCCCAGTGCCGAGAAGCCGTAGAGGGCGCCCAGCGCCAGCACCAGCCCGATCGGTCCGCCCAGCGTCCAGCCGATGGTGAAGGAGCAGGCGGCCCCCAGCAACCCCATGGCGGCCAGCACCGCCCGCCGCCCCAGCCGGTCCGACGCCCGCCCCATGGTGAAGGAGGAGAGGCAGCCGGACAGGTGGATGGCGGCGGCGATCCACAACCCCTGGACGGCCGCGCCGCTCCCCGCCAGCGCCATGCCGAGGAAGGCGGGCAGCCAGGCCCACATGCCCAGCAGCTCCCAGCAATGGGCGGTGTAGCCGGCGGTCAGCAGGGCGGAGCGGCGGTCGGCGAGGACGCGCAGCGAGGCGCCCCGGCCGCGCGGGCTGCGCAAGCTCGTCAGGTTGGGGCGGCCGCGCAGCGCGACGCTCGCCGCCAGCGCCGCCGCCACCGGGCCGGCGGCACAGGCGAGGAAGGCGGCCCGGTAGCCCAGCGCCTCCCCCAGGCCGGCGGCCAGCGCGATGGAGGCGAAATAGCCGAGCGAGCCGGCGGCCAGCAGCCAGCCCACCGCCGCGCCGCGCCGGGCCGGCGGCACCCCCTGCGCCACCAGCATGATCGCCGTGCCGTAGGTGCCGCCCTGCGCCAGCCCCAGCAGGGCGAACAGCGCCAGCCCGCTGCCGTAGGAGCGGGCGAACAGCGCGAAGGCGATGCCCGCCGCCCCGGTCAGCCAGCCCGACCACAGGAACACCCGCTTCGCCCCCGCCGTGTCGGCCAGCCAGGAGGACAGAACCAGCGACAGCGCGTAGGCGAGGTTGAAGGCGGTCTGCACCGATCCCGCCTGCCCGGCCGACAGCTCCCACGCCCGCATCACCGGGGCGAGCGCGCCGGCATACATCATGAAGGCGAGCGAGGCGCCGAACCGGCTGGCGCACAGCAGGAACAGCCACAGGGGAAAGCGGGGGGCGGGCGGCGCGGTCATCGGGACAGCATCCACGGCCCCGCTGCCGGGTCAATGCACTTTCGACGGGCGGCGACTACCGCCATGGTCATACTTATGGATGTCTTTCGTGCAGCCGGGAGGGGAGAAACCGGACGATCCTGCACCTTTGGGCCGGTTTACACGACGCCCATTGGTTGTGCAGTGTTAAAGGCCGCCCTCTTTCCCGCCACCACCGATGACCGACCCGCAGAAGACGTCCGATCCACAGACAGCCGCCGGAACGGCCGCCCTTCTGCAGAGGATAGAGGCGCTGGAGGCCGAGAACGCGGCGCTGCGGGCGACGCTGGCGGAACGGGAGGACGACGGGCTGACCGTCAGGGCGCTGAACGACGACCTGCGCGCCGTCAACGGCGACCTGGAGGAGAGCCGCCGCGCCCTTGCCGAGAGCGAGCGCCGGCTGCGCGCGGTGTTCAACAGCGCGACCGACCATGCCATCCTGACCGTCGACCGCCAGGGCCGGCTGACGAGTTGGAACCCCGGCGCCGGCCGCATCCTGGGCTGGGAGGCCGAGGCCATCCGCGGCCTGCACCTGGAGGTCATCTACCCGCCCGAGGACCGCGCCGCCGGCCGGCCTGCCCGCGCGGTCGAGGCGGCGCTCGCCGCCGGCCACTGCCGGGAGGAACGCTGGTACCAGCGCCGCGACGGCAGCCGGTTCTGGGGCGCCGCCACGCTGGTGCCGCTGCGCGACGAGGACATGGAAGGCTTCCTCTGCATCCTGCGCGACCTCAGCCGCGAGCGCGAGAGCGAGGAGGCGGCGCGCGCCTCGCACGCCCGCACGGTGGAGATCCTGGAGAGCACCAGCGACGCCTTCTACGCGGTGGACCACGAGTTCCGCTTCACCTACGTCAACCACAAGGCGGAAGAGCTGTGGGGCAGGCGGCGCGAGGATCTGCTGGGCCGCATCTATCCGGAGATTTTCCCCCAGATCGTCGGCAGCGAGGCCTTCGAGGCCCACCTGACCGCGGCGCGCGAGCGCCGGCCGGTGACGGTGGAGACGCTGTCGCCCATCCTGCAGCAGTGGATCGAGGCGCGCATCCATCCCAGCGGCCCCGGCGGCACCGGCCTCGCCGTCTACTTCCGCGACGTCACCGAGCGGCGCACCGCCCAGCAGGCCCTGCTGCGCGCCAAGGAGGAGGCGGAGCGCGCCAACCTCGCCAAGTCGAAATTCCTCGCCGCGGCCAGCCACGACCTGCGCCAGCCGCTGCAATCGCTGCTGCTGTTCGTCGACGTGCTGAAGCCGCACGTGATCGGGCCGCGCGGGCACAACGCGCTGACCCATCTCGGCCGCGGCCTCGACGCGCTGAAGGACCTGCTGGACAGCCTGCTCGACATCTCGCGGCTGGACGCCGACATCGTCGAACCGGTGATCGAGGATTTCCCGATCCGCCCGCTGATGGAGCACATCGCCGCCGCCTACCAGCCGGTCGCCGCGGCCAAGGGCCTTCTGCTGCTCGTCTCCTGCCCGCCGGTGTCGGTGCGCAGCGACCGCACCCTGCTGACGCGCATGGTGCGCAACCTGATCGAGAACGCGCTGCGCTACACCGAGGCCGGCCGCATCGAGGTGGAGGCCCGGTGCATTGCCGAGGGGTCTTCCGGCGGGCACTCTGCCGGCGGGCGGTTGCGCATCGAGGTGCGCGACACCGGCATCGGCATCCCGCCCGACCATCTCGACCGCATCTGGGAGGAGTTCCATCAGGTCGGCAACCAGGAACGCGACCGCAACCGCGGCCTCGGCCTCGGGCTCGCGATCGTCAAGCGGCTGTCCGGCCTGCTCGACCATCCGGTGGAGGTGCGCTCGGCCGTCGGCCGCGGCGCCTGCTTCGGCATCGAGCTGCCGCTGGGCGAGCGCCCGGCCCGCGCCGAGCCCGCCGCCGCCGCCCAGGCGCCCGGCGTCGGCCGCTTCGCCGTGCTGGTGGACGACGACGCCATCGTGCTGCTGGGGCTGGAGACCATCTTCAAGGAGTGGGGCTACGAGGTACTGGTCGCCGGCTCCACCGACCGGGCGCTGGACGGGCTGCGCAAGGCCAGCAAGCGCCCGGACATCGTGGTGGCCGACTACCGCCTGCGCGACGGCCGCTTCGGCACCGAGGCCGTCTCGCGCATCCGCGACCTGTACGAGGAGGCGATCCCCGGCGTCATCCTGACCGGCGAGACCGGCCCGGACTGCGAACGCGACGCCGCCGCCCATGGCCTGGGCATCATCCACAAGCCGGTCACCCCGCGGCAGTTGAGCCAGGCGCTGGGCCGGCTGTTCGGACCGGCCTGAGGAGGGGGGCGCCCCTCACCGCCCCCGCAGGAAGGCGGTGAGCTGTTCGCCGGCCCGTTCGATGTGCTGCACCACGGCGGCGCAGGCGGCGTCGGCGTCGCCGGCGCGGCAGGCGGCCAGCAGGGTGCGGTGGTCGTCCTGGGAGCGCGGGTTGTAGCCGAGCGCCCCGCACTGGAAGCGCAGGTAGCGGTCCGCCGCCGCCAGATGCTGCTCCACCAGCCCCAGCAGCCGCGGCTTGTCCGCCCGCGCGTAGAGCGTCATGTGGAAGCGGCGGTTCAGCTCCCCCAGCCGGCCGGGATCGTCGACGCTGTCCATCTCGGCCAGCAGCTCCCCGGCCAGCGCGAAATCCTCCGCGCCGAGATGGGGCAGGGACAGGCGCAGCGCCGCCGGCTCCAGCGCCGCGCGGATGGCGCCGATGTCGGCCGAATCCTCCGCCGAGATCTCCGCCGCCACCGCGCCGCGGTGGGGATGGAACTCGACCAGCGCCCGCGCCTCCAACTGGCGCAGCGCCTCGCGGACCGGCATCCGGCTCATGCCGAACAGGGCGGCCAGATCCTCCTGCCGCAGCGGCGCGCCGGCCGGGATGGTGCCGTTGAGGATCGCCTCGCGCAGCACCGCCTCGACGAACTCGGTGGCCGTGCGGAAGCGCGGGCGCACCCGCTCGATCACCGGGGCGAGGTCGAAGGGCTTGGTCGTCGGCACGGCTGGCTTCACCGGAAAGGGCCTCGCTGCAGGACGTGTTCCCTGGGCAGGGGTGTTCACTGAAGGGTTGCGCGGATATTGGATCCAATATAAGAGGGTGGACGAACAATGTCCATCACCCCGCGCAGCAGGGTCGCGCCCATGAGCAGCTCCATCCCTCCCTCGTCCGCGCCGCCGGCCGGCGGCCTGTCGGTCCAGGCGATGTCCACCGGCGTGATCGCCGCCCTCGTCGGCTATGCCAGCTCCGTCGCCGTGGTGGTGCAGGGGCTGGCCGGGGTCGGGGCCGATCCGCGGCAGCTCGCCTCCGGGCTGCTGGCGCTGGGGGTGGCGATGGGGCTGCCGGCGCTCTGGCTGTCCTGGCGCACGCGGATGCCGGTCAGCATCGTGTGGACGACGCCGGGCCTCGCCCTGCTCGCCGCCACCGGGCCGGTCGCCGGGGGCTTCCCGGCGGCGGTCGGCGCCTTCGTCCTGGTCGGGCTGCTGATCATGGTGGCGGGGCTGTGGACCCCGCTCGGCCGCTGGGTGATGGCGATCCCCAAGCCGCTGGCGAGCGCCATGCTGGCGGGCATCCTGATGAAGCTGTGCCTCGCCCCCTTCCTCGCCATGGGCAAGGCGCCGGGGGTGCTTCTTCTTCTGCTGGCCACCTGGGTGCTGGTCGGGCGCGTCGCCAAGCTCTACGCCGTGCCGGCGGCGGTCGTGGTGGCGCTCGCCGCCATGGCGCTGGACGGCAGCGGCGGCGCGGCCGTCTCCGGCATGGCGCTGCCGGACCTCGCGGTCGTCACCCCCGTCTTCACCTGGGAGGCGGTGGTCGGCATCGCGCTGCCGCTGTTCATCGTCACCATGGCCTCGCAGAACATCCCCGGCCTGACGGTGCTGGCGACCTACGGCTACGAGCCGCCGGTGCGCGGCATCTTCCTGCTGACCGGGGCGGTGTCGGCGCTGGCCGCCCCCTTCGGCGCGCCGACCATCAATCTGGCGGCCATCACCGCGGCGCTGTGCGCCGGTGCCGACGCCGATCCGCGGCCGGAGCGGCGCTGGCAGGCGGCGGCCACCGCGGGGGTCGGTTACGTGCTGCTGGCGGGGCTGGCCGGGGTGACGGCGACGCTGGTCATCCACTCGCCCCCCGTCCTGATCGAGGCGGTCGCCGGCCTTGCCCTGATCGGCGCCTTCGGCGGTGCGCTGATGGGCGCCGTCCAGCAGGAGGAGGCGCGGGGACCGGCCATGGTGACGCTGCTGGTCACCGCGTCGGGCCTGTCCTTCTTCGGCATCGGCTCTGCGTTCTGGGGGCTGGTGCTCGGCGGAGTCATGCATTTTCTGCATAGCCGGAGCTTCGCTCTGCGGCCCGCCGCGGCGGCGAATTGAGCCGCCCCCCTCTTTTCGCCCGCCGCCCGCCGCCCCATCTTCCGGGAAGGTGAAACTGCACAGCGTGCTTCATGCCCACCCGCCTCAGCAGAGGCAGCGCCGCGATCCTCCCGGTCGGCGGCGCCGATAGGACCGACAAGGGTGCCGGAGGTTTCCGTCCGGCTGGCGACCCCCTCACATCGCTGCGGCACAGGATCGACCCTGCCGCCCTTCGCCTGCCCATGAGCCCGTCATCGTCCCCCCGGAGGGCCTTCCGCCCGGATCGGTCCGGTTCCGGCAGATGAACCCGCGCGTCCGCCCCTGACGGCGGATCGGCCCCGCGACGCGATGCCGCGCGGCCAACGGTTCCTCTCCTGTCCTGTCCTCCCAAGCGGAGTCCCATGCCTACCGTCACGGCCCCGGGGGCCGACAAAACCCCGGATCTCGTCTTCGCGAAACTCCAGTCCCCGTCCGACCTGCTTCAGTTCGAAATCGAGGAGCACCAGCTCGACTGGTTCGTTCCGCTGCCGGACATCGCCGACGAGCTGGCCGCGCACCGCGACCGGCTGGGCTTCGTCCTGCAGGCCGGCGGCGAGAAGGTCGGCTTCTTCGTGGTGACCCGCGACCTGCGGGACCGCAGCTGCTGGTGGCTCAGCTATTTCCTGCTGGACCGCCGCCGGCAGGGCCGCGGCTACGGCAAGGCCGCCTTCCGCGCCATCCTGACCCATCTCGCCAACCGCGAGGGCTGCCGCCGCATCCGGCTGCAGGTGACGCCGGGCAACGACAAGGCCCGCGCGCTCTATCTGCGTGCCGGCTTCGACGAGACCGGCCTGGTCGCCGGCGACGGCGACGACATCCTGGAACTGGCGCTGGACGCCGGCACGGGCTGGATCGCCGGGGACGAGGCCGGCAGCCTGCTGTCGCTCGCCCACCGGACCGGCCGCAGCCTCGGCCATCACGACGGCCGTGGGGCGCCGACGCGCCATTTCCCCGGACGACGCCGGGCGGAGGCCCTGGCGACGGCCGGGCCGCCGCTGCAGTAGCGGCGCTTGGTCCGGTCGGACGGGCGGTCGGACGGGCGGTCAGGCCGGCAGCGGCTCGCCGTCCAGGAGCGGGGTATCCGACAGCAGGGCGGCGAAGTGGTTGGCCGGACGCTGCGGCATGGCGTCGAAGACGAGCTGTTCCGGCTCGCGGGTCAGGCGGATCCGGGTCGATCCCGGCTCCTGCTCGACGAAGCTGTCGAAATGCGTGAAGTTGGACGTCGCGAGGTCGAGGACCGGCTCGTGCGAGGCTTCCAGGCTGTCCTTGAAGCCCACGGCGGTGCCCAGGCCGACCATATGCTCGACGATGCGGCGGAACAGCTTGGGCATGATGACCGCCTCGTCCGTCACCGCCGACAGGGAGGTCGCATCGAACCCCGCCGTGGTGACGTCCCGGTCATGGATGCCGAGACGCGCCGCCCGCGCCTGCCGCGTCGCCGCGGTCAGCGCGTCGCGCAGGTCGGCGAACAGGCCCGTGTAGAAGGTCGGGTAGGCCAGCCCCTCGGCCAGGGCCAGATGGTTGTAGCTCTCGCGCAGCCGGGCGACGTCCAGGAAGAGGTCGCTGCCGTCCTGCTCCGGCGGGTCGCCGGCGAAGACGAAGGCGATGGGGCGGCCGAACTTGTCGACGGCGCGGCTGACGATGTGGCCTGCGGTCCCGTCGCGGGCCGCGACGACGTTCATGTCGCTGCGGTCCCACCGGACGTCGGTGATGCCGGCGAACTCCAGCAGACGGGCACGGGCGGCCCTGGCGAGGTCCTTCGGCTGGCCGAAGGTCCCGCCGCCGGCCGCGGAATAGTGGGTCTCCAGCGTGTCGATCGCCTCGATGCGGAGCTGGACGTCGCCGCGGCGGTTGATCCGGGCGCGCGGTCCGGACAGGCTGCCGAGCAGCTCCGGGTCGTTGGGGCGGAACCGGAGGGAATCCCCGTCCGGCGAGTAGTTCACGGCCTGGAATGTCCCTGCGATGACCCGGAACGGCATGGTCGCCCCCTCCCGTCAAGGAATTGCCGCGTCATACGGATGTATGACCGGCGGGACCGGCCTCGCCGTCGCCGGATCGTCCTGGGCATGACTTGCCGGGGCGTCTCCGGGTGCTGTTCTGGTTCGCCGCCCATTTGCGGGGCTTGCCGGTAATGTTCCCGGACCTACTGTAGGGTGCGCAGATGACGGCGTGATGACAAGGAGGCACGCGCAAAAGCGGCAGGCCGGCCACTGCCGCTCGCGGACGCTCCCGGCCGCCCGACCATCCGTGCCCGCCTACGCGGCGTGGACATGGGGGTGGGGGTGGGGGTGGCCGGCGCCCTGGGGCCGGAAGATCGGGGCCGGCCGCTCGAAGTCGGTCGGGAAGGACTGCTCCGCCGCCGCGCGGTAATAGGCCAGCGTGTAGAGCCGCGCCGCGCTGGCCAGGGACGACTTGCCGCGACGCATGTCGAGGTGCGTCAGCAGGCCGTTGAGATCCGTTCCCTCGCGGCGGGCGATATCCTCGAGCGCGTCCCAGATCTGCGTCTCCAGACGCATGCTGGTGCGCCGGCCATTGACCCTCACGTTGCGGAATTCCAAGGCTGCCTCCATCGCTTGCTGCACATCAGGATGTGCATGCGGAGGCTTGCGCGCAGTGAACTGCTTCACACCGCAACGCGTGGTGAGGGGTCGTTATGCCGTGGCGAACATTTCGGCCACCGCCTCGACCGCGGCGGCGGCATAGGGGCGGATGCGCGGCGGGATCTGCGACGGATTGATCCCCGGGCCGAGGATGCCGACGCCGACCGGCTTCATGAATTCGAGCTGCAGGTTGATCAGGCTGCCGATCACGGCATGGCCCATGACGTTGCCGTGCTCGGTCTCGCCGCGCTCGATGATGCCCAGCGCCACCGCGCCGCCGACGTCCGGGCGCTGCAGCAGCCGCTTGATCGCCAGCGGCTTTTCCATGGAGCCGGGGACCCACACCTCGGCCACGATGCCGATCTGGCGGCGCGCCGCGACGGCGCGGGCCTCGTCCAGCATCTCCTCCACCTCGCGCCGATGAAAGCGCCCGAGCACGATGCCGATGGTGTTCACCCTCTGCCACTCCCTCGATCTGGAACCGGTTGGCCCTGTTTGCCTGCCGGAACGTCCGGCGGCGCACAGGGTGTCGCCCCCGGCGGCAAAGCGCAAGGGGCAAGGCGGACGGCGGACGGAAAGTTCGCGCGGCGCCGGAAAATCGATACTTCGCGCACCTATAGAAGAAATCAAAGGTTCAAGAGCTGCCGCCCGGCTTCTGCATGATTTCGTATCGGCTTGCCTGCCGGATGGGCATTACCAGTCCTAGAAACCGGAAGGGAGGCGGCAGTGGCGGTATCGCCAGGAAGGTGCGGCGTCTATCGCCGGCGGGACGCGGGAGGGAACACGCCGCGTCGCCCTGTCTCAGCTTGATGCAATTTGGAACAATTTCATGCAACCGGTCTTGCCGCGCCTGTTGGATAATCCATGTCTAAACAAACTGCGGCTGTCGGCCGGTCCCGCTGCCGGGGGCGGGCCAGGACCGTGCCAGGACCGGACGGATGTTGAAGGGGACCATCGAATACGCGCCGTCGACCTTCGAGGAGCGGGGGGCCGCCGTGGCCTTCACCACCCCTCTGCTGTCGCAGACGCGGGTCCGCAAGGGCGAGCGCTCCCGGCTGGAGGTGCTGATCCCCAGCCTGTCCGAGGGGCTCGGCATCTATGTCGTGCCGTGGAAGGCGGTGCCGGACATGGTGCCGATGACCATGCACGACCGCTACCTGCACGAGCTGATCGTGAAGGAGGACGCCTGCTCGCCGCACGAGATCCGCCGGGTGACGATGAAGGTCGCCCGCCGCGGCCTCGCCGGGCCGAAGGCCGCCCAGGCCGCCCGCGCGGCGCTGGAGGAGGACGACGAGCAGCGGACCCTGACCAACTACCTGCTGATCCTCGCCATCCTGAAGGCGGCGGGCATGACCTCGCCCGACATGCTGGCCACCGACCTCGACACCGACGAGGGGCAGCGGCGCACGCGCGACCTGATGACGCGCGCCGCGACCAGCCTGCGGCTGGCGCCGTCGGTGCTGTACGCCCGTCTGTCGGAGCTGGCGGAGGTGGTGGCCCCGGTCGGGCTCTACCAGTCGCCCAAGCCGGGCCGGCTGCTGCGCGTGTTCAACGAGCTGAAGGGCTTCCGCGATTCGGTCGACGAGTGGGCGAAGGAGACCTACAGCGACGCCTCGCCGGTCGCCAGCTTCTGCGCGGAGGTGGCGCAGCACACCATCGACATCGGCGACGGCGTGCTGAAGGCGTTCCACGGCCGCATCGACGCCATGGGCCGTCTGATGCGGCACTGGGACGGCGAGCTGGCGGAGGTGCGGAGCCACGCCATCCGCATGTCCTGGCTGCTCGACGGCTGGGACTATGTGATCAACGCCTGGGACGCCTCGCTGGCGCAGGACCGCCAGCAGCAGACCCTGACGGTGCACGAGCTGTTCCGCATCATCCCGCTGGTCCCGCGCGAGGAATCCAGCCGCGACCTGAACGGCGAGGCGCAGAAGCTGCAGGCCGTCCACCGCCGCTCCGTCCGCATGCTGGAGGACTGGCGCACCGGCCGCATGGATCTGGAGGCGATCCGGCGGATCGAGACGGTCAAGGCGCGCGCCGCATGAGCCGGCCGGACGATCTCCTCCCCGGGCTGGAGGGCCGGCTGTTCGACATTCCGGACGAGAAGTTCGCCGAGGTGGTGCGGCTGCTGGAGCGGGTGCGCGACCATCCGGACATCCGCCAGACGCTCGACCGCATCCGGCCGCGGCTGGTCCAGGTCCGCCCGGACCGCCGCCTGACGCTGAAACGCGTGCTGTGCATGCCCTTCGAGGACGTGCTGGAGACCTTCGGCGGGGTGGACGTGCCGCTCGGCCGGATCGAGCGGCGGGTGATCGAGCCGGTCTGGGACACCGTCAGGGAGGCGATGGACCCCCACGCCTTCGACCAGTTCGACCGCCAGGTGCGCGAGATGCCGCCCGGCAGCCGCAACGGGGCGGCCAATGTCGGGCGCAAGCTGTGGCCGATGGCCGCCGAGGCGCTGCGCGGCGCCCTGCAGCGGGACGCCGGCCGCCAGTTGATGTGGCGCCGCTTCCAGGGCGACGAGGCGCTGTGGCGGCAGGCGCTGGACGTCGCCGCCTTCCTGGAGGTCGGGCCGGTCCTGGAATCGCTGAAGGCCGACCTGTCGCCCAAGCTGGTGCCGGTGCTGGAGCCGCCGCACATCGCGGCGATCGAGCAGGCCGCCCAGGCGGCGGCGCGGCAGGCGACGAGCGCGGTCTATTACGTGCTGCTGGTCGCGGCCTCCCGTCTCGCCACCCCGGCCGACCTGCTGACGGTGCTGCACGACCTCGACCTCGGGCGGGCAAGGAAGGAGCAGCCGGTGCTGTTCGCGCAACTGAGCGGTCTGGTGGTGAGCAATCTGGAGGAGCGCACCGCCCGCTTCGACCCCGGCACGTCGGACGCCGTGGCCTCGCCGGAGGCGGCCATCGCCATCGCCGAGCGGCTGATCGCCAGCGTCGACACCACCAACGCCGTCATGGACCTGCTGGCCGAGCCGATGTACCGCGAGCGGCTGGACGCCGTGAAGGCGGCGGTGCGCGACATGGTCTCGGCCTCCGTGCTCGACACCGCCCCCGGCGGCATCCTCGCCGCCGTGCCGCCGCCGGCCGGGGCGGGCGTCCCCGTGGTGGACGAGGAGGCGCAGTCCGCCGCCGAGGACCACGCCCGCGCGCTTCGCCGCTGCGAGGCGCTGGCGGAGTCGCTGGGGCTGCAGAAGCCGCTGGACGACACGGTCAAGGCGATGACCGGCGACCTCGCCCGGCGCGCCCAGGCCCTGCTGGACGACTATCCCCGCAGTGCCGGCAGCCGCGACGCGGCGGACGCGGCGGAGCTGAACCTGTTCTACGCGCTGCGCCTGCTGGAGCTGGTCGCCGGCCCGGCCAAGGCGGAGCAGCTCCGCCAGGCCATCCTCGCCACCATCGGCGAGATGGACATGGAGGAGTAGGGGCGCCGCTCACCCCGCGACCAGCTCCTCCAGCCGGTAGCCGGCGATGCGGTCGATCTCCTGCAGGGCGCGGGCGAACTCCGCCTCCGGCTCGTTGGCGACGCGCTCGCGCATCGCCTGCAGGATCTGCTGCTTGGTGCTGTGGCGCACCGCCATGATGAAGGGGAAGCCGAAGCGCGCCCGATAGGCGCGGTTCAGGGCGCGCTGCTCCTCCGCCTCCGCCCCGGTCAGCTCGTCCAGCCCGGCGCGGGCCTGCTCGGTCTGCGAGAAGGCGGTCAGGTTGGCCGCCCGCGCCTTGCGGTCGGCCAGGTCGGGATGGGCGAGGATCAGGGCGCGCTGCCGCTCCCGTCCCGCCGTCCGCACCGCCCCGGCCAGCGCCGCCCGCAGGGCCGCGGCGTCGGCGAAGGGTCGGGCCTCCCAGGCCGCCTCCGCCACCCAGGGGCTGTCCTCGTAGACCGCGCCGAAGGCGGCGACGAAGGCGGCGCGGTCCATCGCGTTGACGGCGTCGAGGCCGTGGGCGGGGCGGTCGGGCATGGGCGGGGCTCCTCAGGCGGCCGGGGCCGGGTGGCTGGCGATCCAGTGGCGGGCGATGTCGAGGCGGGTGGCCACCCACACCTTGTCGTGGCCGCGCACATAGTCGAGGAAGCGGGCCAGCGCCGCGGCGCGTCCCGGACGCCCGACCAGCCGGCAATGCAGCCCGACCGACAGCATCCGGGGCTGCGTCGCCCCCTCCGCATAGAGCAGGTCGAAGCTGTCCTTCAGGTAGGCGAAGAACTGGTCGCCGGAGTTGAAGCCCTGCGACGTGGCGAAGCGCATGTCGTTGGCGTCCAGCGTGTAGGGCACGATGAGCTGCGGGCGGCCGTGGCTGAGGTCCCAGTAGGGCAGCTCGTCGGCGTAGGAGTCGGCGTTGTAGACGAAGCCGCCCTCCTCGGCGACCAGCCGCCAGGTGTTGGGGCTGCAGCGGCCGAGATACCAGCCGAGCGGCCGGCTGCCGGTGACGGCGGTGTGGACCTCGATGGCGCGCATCATGTGCTCGCGCTCCACCTCCGCCGGCAGGTGCTGGTAGTCGATCCAGCGCCAGCCGTGGGTGGCGATCTCCCAGCCGGCGGCCAGCATCGCCTCGACCGCCGCCGGGTTGCGCTCCAGCGCCATGGCGACGCCGTAGACGGTCACCGGCATCTGCCGCTCGGTGAACATCCGGTGCAGCCGCCAGAAGCCGACGCGCGAGCCGTACTCGTAGATCGACTCCATGTTCATGTGGCGGGCGCCGGGGATCGGCTGGGCGCCGACGATCTCCGACAGGAAGGCTTCCGAGGCGGCGTCGCCGTGCAGGACGCAGTTCTCGCCGCCCTCCTCGTAGTTGATGACGAACTGCACCGCCACCCGCGCGCCCCCCGGCCAGTTGGCCTGCGGCGGGGTGGCGCCATAGCCGATCATGTCGCGCGGGTAGGATGCGGTCATCGAGGAATCTCCCAGGGCCGGGGCCGGACTGCCTTGCGCAACGCTAGCCAAAGCGTGCCTTGGCATCAACGGGCCGGGCGGTTCAGACAGTTTCCGGTTTTTCAGGGGTCGCCATCCTGGCGCGGACGGGGTACGCTCCCGGTTTCCCGAGGCCAAGCCTTTGGCCGCAAGAGGAAATCCGGCCCGAAGGGGAATTCCGCCATGGGGCATGCATCATGGGCCGCCTGACGACCCACGTTCTCGACATCGCCGCCGGCCGTCCCGCCGCCGGCCTGCGCATCACCCTGACCTCGCTCGACGGCGGCGCCGTGCTCGGCCGCTTCGTCACCAACGCGGACGGGCGGCTCGACGCGCCGGCCCTGGAGGGCGAGGCCTTCGCGGCCGGGCGCTATGAGCTGCTGTTCGCCGTCGGCGACTACTTCCGCGCCCGCGGCGTCACCGGCGACGGCATCGCCTTCCTGGAGGAGGTGCCGATCCGCTTCGGCATCGCCGACCCCGCCCAGCACTACCACGTGCCCCTGCTGGTCTCCCCCTGGGCCTTCTCGACCTACCGGGGAAGCTGAGCCGCCGTCATGGCCCTGCTGGAGAACATGCGCATCTTCGTGCGGGTGGTCGATCTCGGCAGCCTGTCGGCGGCCGGGCGGAACCTGCGCATGTCGCCGGCGATGGTCAGCCACCGCATCCAGCAGCTCGAGACCCATCTCGGCGTGCGGCTGCTGAACCGGACGACCCGCCAGCTCCAGCCGACCGAGACCGGCCTCACCTTCTACCAGGGCTGCCTGGAGGTGCTGGAGGCGGTGGAGCGCGCCCGGTCCAGCATCGCCGCCGAATCGGGCGTGCCTTCGGGCAGCCTCCGCGTCACCGCCCCGCTGGGCTTCGGCCGCAGCCTGCTCGCCCCGCTGGTGCCGGAGTTCTGCGCCACCTATCCGCTGGTGGAGGTGCGGCTGCGCCTGTCCGACCATCTGCTCGACCTGCTGCGGGAGGGGGTGGACGTGGCGCTGCGCATGGCGGACCTGAAGGACTCCAGCTTCGTCGTGCGCAAGATCGCCGACCTGCGCCGGGTTCTCGTGGCCTCCCCCGCCTATCTGGAGGCGCGCGGCCGCCCGCGCGAGCCGGCCGACCTCGCCGCGCACAACTGCCTGCTGCTGCGCTTTCCCGGCACGCAGCAGCACCAGTGGACGCTGATCGACCGGGCCGGCGAGGCGGTGAAGCTGCCGGTGGCGGGCCGCTACGACGCCGACGACGGCGACGTGCTGACCGGCTGGGTGCTGGCCGGGCAGGGCATCGCGCTGAAGCCGCTGTGGGAGGTGGCGGAGCCGCTGGCCCGCGGCGCGCTGGAACTGGTGCTGCCCGACTTCCGGCCGGAGCCGGTGACGCTGGCCGTCCTCTATCCCCACCGCGCCCTGGTGCCGGCCAAGGTGCGGGCCTTCGCCGACTATCTGGTGCCGCGCATCCGCGCCTCGCTCGACGCCATCTCGCCCGACGCGATGCTGTAGCCGGCATCCGGCCGGCGGGATCCGCGCCCTTTCACCCTGGCCGAAGCCGGATCATGCTGTGGCGCGTTCAGTCCATGGCCCGACGATGGTCCGGCCGCCATTGCAAGGAAGGATTCCGATGCGTCTGATCGGCATGATGGACTCGCCCTATGTGCGGCGCGTCGCGGTTTCGCTGAAGCTGATGGGGCTGCCCTTCGAGCAGTCGCCGCTCTCCGTCTTCCGCAATTTCGAGGCCTTCGCGGCGATCAACCCGGTGGTCAAGGCGCCGACCCTGGTGGCGGACGACGGGACGGTCCTGCTCGATTCGACCCTGATCCTCGAATATCTCGACCGGCTGGCGCCGACCGGGCGGCGGCTGAACCCGGTGGCGCTGCCGGACTTCCTGCGCTGCCAGCGCCTGACCGGCCTGGCGCTCGCCGCCTGCGAGAAGGCGGTGCAGATCGTCTACGAGCGCAACCTGCGCCCCGGCGAGAAGCAGCACGAGCCCTGGGTCGACCGGGTGCGCGGCCAGCTCCTCGCCGCCTGGCAGGTGCTGGAGAAGGAGGTGGCGCCGGCCAAGGGCTGGCTGATCGGCGACCGGCCGCTGCAGGCGGACGTCACCGTGGCGGTCGCCTGGCGCTTCTCCCGCTTCGCCCTGCCCGACATCGTGGAGGAGGGCGGCCACCCGGCGCTGACGCGCTTCTCCGCACGGGCGGAGGCGCTGCCGGAATTCGCCTCCTGCCCGCTGGAGTAGGTCACACCCCCCGCGTGCGCACCAGCAGCACGCGGGCCTCCTCCGCGGCACGGGTCAGGTGGGGGAGGAACTGCACCTCCATCTCCGGGCAGGTGACGCGCGCGGCCTGGGCGCTGACGTTCATCGCGGCGACCACCGCGCCTGCCGCGGTGCGCACCGGCACGGCGATCGAACGCAGGCCGAGCTCCAGCTCCTGGTCGACCAGGGCGAAGCCGCGCTCGCGCACCCGCTCCAGCTCGCGGCGCAGCGCGTCGGGCGCGGTGATCGTGCGTTCGGTGAAGGGCTTCAGCGCGGCCCGCCGCAGATAGGCCTCCAGCTCCCCCTCCGGCAGGGCGGCGAGCAGGACGCGGCCCATCGAGGTGCAGTAGGCCGGCAGGCGGCTGCCGACATTCAGCCCGACCGACATGATCCGCTTGGTCGCGGCGCGGGCGATGTAGACCACCTCGTCCTCGTCCAGCACGGCGGCGGAGCAGGATTCCTGCACGGCCCCGCTCACCCGCTCGATCAGCGGGTCGAGGATGCTGGCAAGCGGGGCGGAGGACAGGAAGGAATAGCCCAGCGCCAGGATCTTCGGCCGCAGGAAGAAGGTCCGCCCGTCCGTCCCGGCATAGCCGAGCTGCATCAGCGTCAGCAGGCAGCGCCGGGCGGCAGCCCGCGGCAGGCCGGTGATCCTGGCGATGTCGGCGATGGTCAGGTTGGGCTCGCGCTCCGTGAAGGCGCGGATCACCGCCAGCCCCCGCGCCAGCGACGTCATGAAGTTGGGGTCGTTCGGCTGTTCGCCGGAGACCTCGTCGGCGATCTCCCCGGTCACGTCCGCACCGGCCGGCTTCCTCGCGGTCATGGCGTTCCTCCCCCCGCTGTCCTTGCCGCAGCATGGGGCGATTATCGCGCGAAGGCCAGAGAAATCGCACTTTCGCCGGATCGGCGGGCCGCCCGGCGCCGCGGCGGGCGGCTATCCCCGGCGGCCCTCCCCCTGGCCGCCCTCCAGCACCAGCCGGGCCCGTCCGGCGGCGAGGCCGAACAGGGCGGCCGACAGGCCGGCGCAGACGAACAGGCCGGTGCTGGCGTGCCAGGCCCCGGTGCGGTCGTGCAGCAGCCCGGCGGCCAGCGGCCCCATCGCGGCCAGCGTGTAGCCGACGCTCTGCGCCATGCCGGAGAGCTGCGCCGCCACATGCGGGTCGCCCGCCCGCATCACGATCAGCGTCAGCGCCACGGCGAAGGAGGCCCCCTGCCCGATGCCGAGCAGGACCGCCCAGCCCCAGAGCTGGTCGAGCGGCCCATAGACGCAGCCGAGGAAGCCGGCGAGCGAGATCGCCTGGGTGGCGGCGGCGATCAGGCTCTGGTTGCGGAAGCGGGCCGCCAGCAGCGGCGCCACCAGCGCGGCCCCGACCTGCACCAGGATCTGCACCGACATGACGAAGCCGGCATCGACCGGCGCCACCCCGCGGTCGCGCAGGATCACCGGCAGCCAGGCGAACAGGATGTAGGCCAGCGAGGACTGCAGCCCCATGAACAGGGTGACCTGCCAGGCCAGCCCGTCGCCCCACAGCCCGCGCACCCGCGGGGCGGGCGGCGTGCCGGCCGGCAGGCGGGGCGGCAGCAGGGGGAACCAGACGGCGGCGGCGACCACCGCCGGCAGCAGCCAGACCGCCAGCGACAGGTTCCAGCGGTCGCCGAAGGCCACCTCCAGCGGCACGGCGGCGCCGGCCGCCACCGCCGCCCCGGCGCACAGCGCCATGGTGTAGACGCCGGTCATCAGGGCGGCGCGGTCGGGGAAGTCGCGCTTCACCAGGCCGGGCAGCAGGGCGCCGATGATGCCGATGCCGGCGCCGGCCAGCACCGCGGCGACCATCTGCGCCGGGAAGGACGGCACGGCGCGCAGCCCGATCCCGGCGGCGAGCACCAGCAGGATCGCCAGGATCACCCGCTCGCTGCCGAAGCGCCGCGCCAGCCCCGGCGCGCTCAGCCCGAACAGGCCGAGGCAGAGCACCGGCAGCGTGGTCAGCACGCTGGCCAGAGTGGCGGAGATCGCCAGCTCCCCCACCATCTCCTGCAGCACCGGCCCGACGCTCGACAGGGCGGGGCGCAGGTTCAGCGCGACCAGCACGATGGCGCCCGCCACCAGCAGGGGGTGGCGCGGCCGCCGGGCCGGCGGCGGCGGATCCTCGTCCACCCCGACCAGCAGGTCGTCGGCCAGGATGGAGGCGGCGGCGTGATCGGGCTGCGCCGGATCGGCGGCGCGGTGGGGAAGCGGTTGGCCGCGGGCGGCGGACGGGCTGGCGGTCATCGCGGAGGGTCCGGATCGAAGGAGGGACGGAAGGCGGCGGATCGGGGGGCGGCGGTCGAAGGCCGGCGACTGCCGGTCAGGGGGCGAGCAGGGCATCCAGCGCCGCCAGCGACGGGGCGACGATGGCGCGGGCGGCCTCCTCCGCCGCCGCACGGTCGCGGGCGGCGATCGCGTCGGCCACGGCATGATGGGCCGGCAGGTCGGGTTCCGGCAGGGCGCTGTCGCGCAGCGCGGCGCGGAGCTGGCCGCGCATCGTTCCGGTGAAATAGCGGTAGAGCTCCGCCAGCGCCACGTTGTGGGCGGCCTCCGCCACCGCCATGTGGAAGGCGATGTCGCGGTCGATGAAGGCTTCCAGCGCCGCGTCGCCCGGTTCTTTGGCGGCGGTGTCGCCGCGCGCCTCCAGCGCCCCCCGGATCCGCTCCAGGTCGGAGTCGGTGCGGCGCAGCGCCGCCAGGCCGGCCGCCTGGACCTCCAGCGTGCAGCGCAGCTCCAGATGATCGCGCAGCGTGGTGCGGGCGATGCGCCGCATGGTCTCCGCCGGATCGACGGGGGAGCGGACATAGGTGCCGTTGCCCTGCCGCACCTCCAGCATCCCGGCATGGGACAGCACGCGGATCGCCTCGCGCACCGTGTTGCGGCTGACTTGCAGGGCGGCGGCGAGCTCCGCCTCCGGCGGGATGCGGCTGCCGACCGGCCAGCCGCCGCGCTCCAGCTCGGCGCGCATCATGCCGATGGCGGTCTCGACCAGCGAGCGGCGGGGGACGGCGGCGAGGCTGCAGGCTCCGGACGGAGAAGGGGCGGGGGGCGGGGGGACGATCGACATGGTCCAAACATCCGATGTTTGGACGGGCGGCACAAGACCGCCTTTGCGCCCATCCGCCCCGCCGGGTCGGGGAAGGCCGGCTACGCCGAAGCAGCTACCTCCTTTGCGCGGGAAGGCCGTGGAATGAATCGGTGCGGCGCCGCGTTCGTGCTGGTGTGAGGACGCAGCGTCCTCTGACGCAGGAGGATCCGGAAATGGTCGCCGGGAAGAACAGGCAGGGGTTTGGCGCCACGGCATGGCGCGGGCTGAAAGGCGCGGCACTCGGCGCGCTGCTGGCCGGATCGCTGGCCGCGGGCTTCGCCGCGCCGGCCTCGGCCCATGACTGGGACCGGGGCGGCTGGGGCCGCGGGGAGTGGGACCGCGGCGACTGGAAGCATCACCGCCACCACCGGGGCGACTGGGGCTGGCAGGGGCCGCGGGTGATCTATGGCGCCCCGCCGCCGGCCGTGATCTACGCGCCGCCGCCGCCGGTCGTCTATTATCCGCGGCCGCGGGCGGTCTATGTGCCGCCGCCTCCGGTGGTCTATGCGCCCCCGCCGCCGCCGAGCGTCAGCTTCGGGGTGAACATCCCCTTCCGGTAACCGAATCGTGCCGGACCCGTCGCCGCGCTTCCGATGTGACGCCATCGCGATTATGGTGGCGTCCTCATCAGGGATGGTGGCCGCATGCCGGTGGCGCGGCCGTGACGCGAGGCGAGGGACAGGGTGATCGTGAAGGGGCTGACGAAGAGCATGCCGGTACGGACCGCCGCGGTGGTGGCCGGCGCGATGGTGGTTGCGCTGGCCGGCGGCCGGGCGATGGCATCCGATACCATCCTGACGGCGGCGCTGGGCGACGAGGTGCTGCAACTCATCGAGGACCAGCCCAAGGTCACCCGCATCGTCGTCAACGAGAAGACGGTGTTCGAGGACCGCGAGAGCCACACCGTCGCCTTCTACAACGCCTATCAGGTGCAGGGCCGCTGGATGGTCCTGTTCCAGCACGAGGGCGACGCCAAGGACTGCCCGGCGCGCTACCGGGTGCTGGATCTGTCCGGGCCGGCGCCGCGCATGTCGCTGCCCTTCGGCACCTGCAGCAAGGAGCCGGAGGTGGCGACCGCCGACGGCGTGCTGACCGTGTCCATGCCCAACCCGGCCGGCGGCCCCGCCGCGAGCTGGACCTACCGCGACGGCCGCATCTCCCGCACGCGCTGAGCGGGCTTGGGCCGAATCCCGGTCATCCGGCCGGGCCGGACATCATCCCGGGCCGGACATCATACCGGGCCGGACATCATCCCGGGACGGGCGCCGCCGAGGGCGGCGGGCGCCCCCCTGCCGTTCGTCAGAACAGCTCCACATCCCCCGAATCCTCTTCCGACGCGTCACCGATGACGGCCGCGAGGTGGCCGCTGCCGTCCAGCACGCGGATCGGCAGCCCGTCGCAGGCGTCCGACATCGCCTGGGCGATGTCCAGCAGCGGCGAGCGGGTGGCGGTATAGACCTTCGGGCGGTGTTCTGCCGCGCAAGGTGCGATTGTGACGGTGATCGTCATAGCTGATCCCCACGCGAAAGCCGGGAGTCGGGTCCAGTCATGTCTGGCCGCTCTTCTCAACCGAAAGGGCCGGCTGTGTGCTGATATACTGGCACCCAGGGTATTACCTAATGGTTATGAATTCGGCCGAGCACTTATGTTTTGGTGGAAAGTTGGCATGCGTGGTTATGCATGGCTGACGGGGGACCGCCCGACCATGTCCTTTGCCGGATACCGGAAATGATGGGGCCTTTCGCCGCACGGCCATGAAAGCATTTTAGGGAAAATTTACTTCAATTATTCTCCCGGAGACGCGGCAGAGGGGTCGGCAGGACATGTCCCGGAGCATTGGTACGATGGCGATCGATCTGGCCGCCGCCTCCGTCCTCGTGGTCGAGGATCACGACTTCACCCGCAATCTGATCCTGTCGGTCCTGCGCAAGATCGGGGTCGGCTCGGTCCGCGAGGCGGCGAGCGGTCCGGCGGCCTTCCGCATCCTGGGCATCGCCCCGGTGGACGTCATCCTGTGCGACATCGGGATGAAGCCGATGGATGGCATCACCTTCCTGCGCCGGCTGCGCGCCGGCCAGCCCCCGCCGCCGGAGGAGGGTGCGCAGCCGGTGCCGCCCGACGCCATCGACCCGAAGACCCCCGTCATCATGCTGACCGCCCATACCGAGGCGGACATCGTCACCCGGGCGCATGGCGCCGGCGCCACCGCCTTCCTGGTCAAGCCGATCAAGCCCGACCTGCTGCGCAGCCGGATCGAGGCGGTGCTGGCCGCCCGCCGCCGGGGGTGAGGGCCGCAGGGGGAAGGATCAGCTCTTGGCCGCCAGCATCCGGATGGCCAGTGCGGCGGCGGAGGCGCGGTTCTCGACGCCGAGCTTGGCGAAGACCTGCTCCAGATGCTTGTTCACCGTGCGCGGGCTGATGCCGAGGATCTCGCCGATGTCGCGGTTGGACTTGCCGTTGGCGAGCCACAGCAGCACGTCGGCCTCGCGCGCCGTCAGCCCCAGCGCGTCGCGCAGGATCGCCTCCTGCCGGCCGGCCGCCGGCTCGCTGAGGCGGAACAGGTACTCCCCCGGATTGGCCGGGCTGAGGTAGGAGAACTCCAGCCGCCGCGTGCCGCCCTCGCCGTCGGGCAGCGTCAGCGCCAGGCCGTCGCCGGACGGCGCCTGCCGCAGCCGGGCCAGCCCGGCGGCCAGCGCGTCCGCCTGCGCCGCCGGCGCGCCGTCCGGTCCCGGCAGCAGGCCCTGCATCAGCCGCTCGGCCTGCGGCGTGCACCACAGGATGCGGCCCTCGGCGTCGGCGGCCAGCAGGAAGCGGCCGGTGGCGTCCAGCGCCATGCGCGCGGCATAGGACACCCGGGCGTTGGCGAGGTGGACGCGGATGCGGGCGATCAGCTCGTCGACCACGATGGGCTTGGTGACGTAGTCGACGCCGCCGGCCTCCAGCCCGCGCACCACATGCTCGGTGTCGGTCAGGCCGGTCATGAAGATGACGGGAACGTGGGAGACCTCGGCCCTCTGCTTCAGCCGGCGGCAGGTCTCGAACCCGTCGAGCCCCGGCATCATGGCGTCCATCAGGATCAGGTCGGGGGTGATCTGGGCCACGAGTTCCAGCGCGCCGTCCCCGTCGGTGGCGACCAGCGCGGTCAGGCCGGCGTCCTCGATCGCGTCGGTCAGGAATCCCAGGGTCTCGGGCGTGTCGTCGACCACCAGGATCATGTCCCGACGCTTCATCCCCCGACCCCATCGCTCCGCGCCAAATCCACCACCTTCATATACCCTTTCAGGTCGAATGCACGCACCAGACTGCGCAGCCGCTCGACGAAGGGGGCCAGCGCGGGGTCTTCCGCCTCCATCTCCCGCAGCTTGGCCTCGATCCCCCGAACATAGCCGATCCTGCCCAGCCGGTGCAGGTCGTCGAGGTGACGCAGGGCGGCCGGCGCCGGCGCGGCTGCCGGTCCGGGTGGCGGTGGGGGCGCCGGCGTGGCTGCCGGGGGCGCCGGGGCCTCGCCCGCTCCCGGTCCGCCGCCTGCCGGCTCGCCGCCTCCCTGCCCGCCGGCCTGCAGCCACTCCAGCCCGGTCAGCGCCTGGATGCGGTCGAGGAGCTGGGCGATGTCGATCGGCTTCGCCACGAAGGCGTCGTGCGGCCTGCGCCCGTCGCCGGGCCCCGCCGCCTCGTAGGCGTTGGCCGAGACCATGACGATGCGGATCGCCGGTCCGAACCGGCCGCGCAGCGCCTCGGCGATGTCCCAGCCGCTCTCGCCGGGCAGCGAGATGTCGAGCAATGCCAGGTCCGGCCGGCACTGGGCCGCCAGATCGAGGCTGCCCGCGGCGTCGGAGGCGGTGAACAGCAGGAAGCCCAGCGGCCGCAGGATCTCCTGCATCAGGCCGAGCTGCTCGGGATCGTCGTCGACCAGCAGGACCTTCAGCCGCGGCCCGGCATAGCCGGCGACCGGCCGCCGCTCCGCCTCCTCGCCGGGGGCGGCCTCGGACAGCAGCAGCCGCACGGTGAAGGCGCTGCCGGAGCCGGCGGCGCTGCGCACCGCGATGTCGCCGCCCATGATCTGGGTCAGCAGCCGCGTGATGGTCAGGCCGAGCCCGGTGCCCGCCACCGCCCGCACGGCGGCGCCGCGCCCGCGCTCGAACGGCTCGAACACCCGCTCCAGATCCTCCGGCCGGATGCCGATGCCGCTGTCGGCGACCTCGATCTCGGCGATCTGGCTGCGGTAGCGCACGGTCAGCGCGACGAATCCCGTCTCGGTGTACTTCACCGCGTTGGACAGCAGGTTGATCAGGATCTGGCGCAGGATGCGGCTGTCGGTGTGGACCCAGCCCGGCAGGCGCGGGGCGCGTTCATAGCGGAACTCCAGCCCCTTGGCCTCCGCCTGGATGCGGAACATGTCGGCGAGCTGGTCGAGGAAGTCCGGCAGCTTCACCTTGTCGCGGCTGAGCTTGCGCAGGCCGGATTCGATCTTGGAGATGTCGAGCAGCCCGTCGATCAGGTTCGACAGATGCTCGGCGCTGCGCCGGATCACCCGCACCGCGTCCTGCGGCCGTTCGGTGGCGCCGCGCTCCAGAAGCTGGGCATAGCCGGAGATGGCGTTCAGCGGCGCGCGGATCTCGTGGCTGACGCCGATGATGTAGCGGCTCTTCGCGGCGTTGGCCGCCTCCGCCGCCTCCTTGGCCTTCTGCAGGGCGGCGTCGGTGCGCTCGTGCGCGGCGATCTCGTCCATCAGCATGGCGGTCTGGCGGGCGGTCTCCTGCTCCGCCTTGTGGCGGCTCTCATGCGCCAGCACCAGCAGCCAGGCGGCGACCCCCGACAGGATCAGCAGGCAGAAGAACACCGCGGTCAGCGCGGCGCGGATCGCCGTCAGCTCCTCCGGTGCTGCGCTGGCGAAGTGGAAGTCGATGACGATCAGCACCCCGCCCAGCAGCAGGGTGAACAGCGCCATCACCCCGATGAAATGGCCGATGCGCGTGTGCACCCCCGCCGCCAGCCGCGGCGGCAGCACGGCGCGCAGCGCCCCGGCGATCTGGTCGGCGAAGCGGCTCCTCGTCTTGCACAGGTCGTGGCAGCGCGCCTCCAGCGTGCAGCAGAGCGAGCAGATCGGCGCGTCGTAGGCCGGGCAGAAGGCCATGTCCGCCCGCTCGAAGCTGTTCTCGCAGATCGAGCAGCGGATCTCCGCCGCCCCCTCCGGCAGGCCGGCGGCCGGGCGGGCGAGGTAATAGCGCCCCCGCGTCGCCCAGGCGATGACCGGGGCGGCGGCGATGGCCACCACCAGCCCGATGAAGGGCGCCAGCGCCTGCGGCACCGGCCCCGCCAGCCCGAAGAAGGCGGCGGTGGAGGACAGCACCGACAGCCCCATCGCCCCGACGCCGACCGGGTTGATGTCGTAGAGGTGGGCGCGCTTGAACTCGATCCCCGCGGGCTGAAGCCCAGCGGCTTGTTGATGGTGAGGTCGGCCGCCACCGCCCCCAGCCAGCCACCGCCACGTTGGCGTAGAGCGCCAGGATGCTCTCGATCACGCCGAGGATGCCGATCTCCATCAGCAGCAGGGCGAGCAACCCGTTGAAGACCAGCCAGACCACGCGGCCCGGATGGCTGCGCGTCAGGCGCGAGAAGAAGTTGGACCAGGCGATGGAACCGGCATAGGCGTTGGTCACGTTGATCTTCATCTGGCAGACCACGACGAAGATCCCGGTCAGCGCCAGCGCCAGCGCCGGCCAGCCGAACAGGTCGGAGAAGGCCATGTGGTACATCACCGTCGGCTGCATGGCGTCGGCCGGCGGCAGCCCGTGCTTCAGCGCCAGGAAGGCCAGCAGCGAGCCCAGCGCCAGCTTCAGGCTGCCGATCACCGACCAGCCGGGCCCGCCCGCCAGCATCGCCGCCCACCAGCGGCCCCGCCCCATCCGCGCCGGCGAAGGCAGGAAGCGCAGATAGTCCACCTGCTCGCCGATCTGCGGCAGCAGCGACAGCAGCATGGAGGCTGCCATGCCGAAGGGCAGCAGGGCGAAGCCGCCGGTTCCCTGCAGCCCCGGAAAGCCCGTCCACTCCGCGAAGACCGAGCGGTCGAGCAGGACGAAATAGGCGAGCGGCACGCATTGCAGCAGGATCCAGACCGGCTGGGTCGCCACCTGCATGCGGCTGATGACGCGGATGCCGTAGACCGCGATCGGGATGACGCCGAGCGCGCTGATGACGTGGGCGAGCGAATCCGGGATGCCCAGCACCAGCGTCAGCCCGGCCGACATGATGCTGGCCTCGATCGAGAACAGGATGAAGGTGAAGGAGGCGTAGACCAGCGAGGTGACGGTGGAGCCCAGATAGCCGAAGCCGGCCCCGCGGGCCAGCAGGTCGATGTCCACGCCGGCCTTCGCCGCGTGATAGGTGATCGGCAGCCCGACCAGGATGTTCAGCACCCCCACCGCCAGGATGGCGGCGATGGCGTTCTCGAACCCGTAGGCCAGCGTCACCGCCGCGCCGATGGCCTCGCAGGCGAGGAAGGAGATGGCGCCGAGCGCCGTATGGACCACCCGCCAGGCGGACCAGCGCCGCGCCCGCTCCGCCGTGTAGCGCAGCGCATAGTCTTCCAGCGTCTGGTCGGCGGCGAGCTGGTTGTACTGCCGCCGTTCCCGAACGATCCTCTGCCGAGCGCCCATCTGTTCGGCCGTCCGGCCGCCCCCTGTCCGGTCCTGTGGCGATGCGCCGTGCGGCATCGTCAGGGCTTTGCGCGCGGTTGGCAAGGGCGGGATGCTCCCCATCGGCAACGGATCCATGCGGCCGGGGCACGCCGCCCGCAGGCGGGGCTCCGGTCGCGGACGGCCATTCCGCATGCCGATGCTGCACCGCCATATGGGGCGTTTGACGTAGATACGCGCCCCGACCCCCGCGCTAGCATTCCGGCCGACCACACCGGTGGCGTCAAGACCGCCGGCCAGACGTCAGAGAACAACGCGGACGACCACGTCTGACGAACAAGGGGGCTTACGAATGCGGACTCTGAAGGCGACCAACTATTCGCTCGGCGCGCTTGCCGGCCTGGCTCTCTATGCGGCGGCGGGCGCCGGCCCGGCGCTTGCGCAGGACACCATCAAGGTGGGCATCCTGCATTCGCTCTCCGGCACCATGGCGATCAGCGAGACGACGCTGAAGGACGTCATGCTGATGCTGATCGAGGAGCAGAACAAGAAGGGCGGCGTTCTCGGCAAGAAGCTGGAGCCCGTGGTCGTCGACCCCGCCTCCAACTGGCCGCTGTTCGCCGAGAAGGCGCGCGAGCTGATCACCAAGGACAAGGTCGCCGCGGTGTTCGGCTGCTGGACCTCGGTCAGCCGCAAGTCGGTCCTGCCGGTGTTCGAGGAGCTGAACAGCATCCTCTTCTACCCCGTGCAGTATGAGGGCGAGGAGTCGTCCCGCAACGTCTTCTACACCGGCGCCGCCCCGAACCAGCAGGCGATCCCGGCCGTCGACTACCTGATGCAGAAGGAGAAGGTGCAGCGCTGGGTGCTGGCCGGCACCGACTACGTCTATCCGCGCACCACCAACAAGATCCTCGAAGCCTACCTGAAGTCCAAGGGCGTCAAGGACGAGGACATCAAGATCAACTACACGCCGTTCGGCCATTCCGACTGGCAGTCGATCGTCGCCGACATCAAGAAGTTCGGCTCGGCCGGCAAGAAGACGGCGGTGGTGTCCACCATCAACGGCGACGCCAACGTGCCCTTCTACAAGGAGCTGGGCAACCAGGGCATCAAGGCCGAGGACATCCCGGTCGTCGCCTTCTCGGTCGGCGAGGAGGAGCTGGCGGGCATCGACACCAAGCCGCTGCTCGGCCATCTCGCCGCCTGGAACTACTTCCAGTCGGTCGAGACCCCGGTGAACGCCGAGTTCATCAGGGCCTGGAAGACCTTCACCAAGAACGACAAGCGCGTGACCAACGACCCGATGGAGGCCCACTACATCGGCTTCAACATGTGGGTCAAGGCGGTCGCGGCGGCGGGCACCACCAGCTCCGACGCGGTGATCGACGCCATGGTCGGCGTCGCGGTGCCGAACCTGTCCGGCGGCTATTCGGCCATGCTGCCGAACCACCACATCACCAAGCCGGTCCTGATCGGCGAGGTGCAGGAGAACGGCCAGTTCGAGATCGTCTCCAAGACCCCCGGCCTGGTGCCCGGCGACGAGTGGTCGGACTTCCTGCCGGACAGCAAGGACCTGATCGCCGACTGGCGCAAGCCGCTGTCCTGCGGGAACTTCAACGTGAAGACCGGCAAGTGCGGCGGCAAGGGCTCGTGACGACGTGACCGTCTCCCCCGCCGCCCGCGTGCGACCGACGGTTCGGACGCGGGCGGCGGGGGGCAGGGCCTGTATCTCCCCCGAACCAAGGACCCATGAGATGCGACGCGCAGTTCGCTGGTGCCTCGCCCTGTGCGTGGCGGTCCTCTGCTCCCACGCGGCGCTCGCCGCAGACGTGACGCCGGCCGACCTGAAGCCCTTTGTCCAGGCGCTCGGCAGCGGCGGCTATGCGGGGACGGAGAAGGCGCTCGGCCGGCTCGCCGAAGCCGGCGACCCGGCGGCCGTTCCGGTGATCGAGGCGCTGCAGGCGGGCGACCTCCATGTCCGCAAGGCCGACGGCGCGGTCGTCATCGCCCGCAAGGCCGGCGGCGGCTACGCCCTCTCCGACCCGCTGACCAGGGCCGACCTCGGCGAGGCGCCCGCCGCGGCCGTCGAGAAGATCAGGATCAACAACAGCCTGCGCCGCGCCATCAGCGCGACGCTCGGCGCGCTGACGCTGATGAGCCCCGACGCCGCCACGCGCCGCTCCGCCGCCGACGCGGTGTTCAAGAGCCGCGACGCCGCCGCGCTGGAGACGCTCGCCGCCGCCATCGCCAAGGAAACCGATGCCGGCGTCCGCCGCGCCATGGAGCAGGCCCGCGCCGCCATCCTGCTGACCGCCGGCGGCGCGCCGGATGCCGATGTCCAGGCCGCCGTCGCCACGCTGGCCGACCGCGGCGACCGCGACGCGCTGGCGCTGCTGACCATGGTCGCCGGTTCCGACGCGTCGGACGCGGCCAGGACCGCCGCCCGCGCCGCCGCCGCGACGGTGGAGCAGACGCTCGCCATGTGGGCCGCGGCGCAGAACCTGTGGTACGGGCTGTCGCTGGGCTCGGTCCTGCTGCTCGCCGCCATCGGGCTCGCCGTCACCTTCGGCGTGATGGGCGTCATCAACATGGCGCATGGCGAGATGGTGATGATCGGCGCCTATGCCACCTTCCTGGTGCAGGAGGCCTTCCGCGCCTATGCCCCCGGCCTGTTCGACTGGTCGATCCTGGTGGCGCTGCCGGTCGCCTTCCTGGTCGCCGGCGGCGTCGGCATCGCCATCGAGCGCAGCGTGATCCGCTGGCTCTACGGCCGGCCGCTGGAAACGCTGCTCGCCACCTGGGGCCTGTCGCTGGCGCTGCAGCAGGCGGTCCGCTCGCTCTTCGGGCCGACCAACCGCGAGGTCGGCGCGCCCTCCTGGATGTCCGGCGCCTTCGAGCTCGGCGGGCTGACCATCACCTACGGCCGGCTGTGGATCGTCGTCTTCGCCTTCGCCGTCTTCGCCGCCCTGCTGGTGGCGCTGAAGAAGACCTGGTTCGGCCTGTCGATCCGGGCGGTGACGCAGAACCGCGCCATGGCCAACGCCATGGGCATCCGCACCGCGCGGGTGGACGCGCTGACCTTCGGGCTGGGGTCCGGCATCGCCGGGCTGGCCGGGGTGGCGCTCAGCCAGATCGACAACGTCAGCCCCAACCTGGGCCAGAGCTACATCATCGACAGCTTCATGGTCGTGGTGTTCGGCGGCGTCGGCAACCTGTGGGGGACGCTGGTCGGCGCGCTGGCGCTGGGCTCGGTCAACAAGTTCCTGGAGCCCTATGCCGGCGCCGTGCTCGGCAAGATCCTGGTGCTGATCTTCATCATCCTGTTCATCCAGCGGCGTCCGCGCGGTCTCTTCGCGCTGAAGGGCCGGGCGGTGGAGGCCTGATCCCATGCTGACGCGCTTTCTCCTGATGGGCCTCGACCGCCGCGCCGGCGTGATGCTGGCGGTGCTCGCCCTCCTCGCGGTCGCGGTGCCGGCGATGACGCTCTGGGTGCCGGAGGGGTCGCCCTGGCACCTCTCCATCCACACCGTGTCGCTGCTCGGCAAATACCTGTGCTTCGCCCTGCTGGCGCTGTCGCTCGACCTCGTGTGGGGCTATTGCGGCATCCTCTCGCTCGGGCATGCCGCCTTCTTCACGCTCGGCGGCTACGCCATGGGCATGTACCTGATGCGGCAGATCGGCCCGCGCGGCGTCTACGGCCATCCGGTGCTGCCCGACTTCATGGTCTTCCTGAACTGGACGGAGCTGCCCTGGTACTGGCTGGGTTTCGACCAGTTCTGGATCGCCGCCCTGATGGTGGTGCTGGTGCCCGGCCTGCTGGCCTTCGCCTTCGGCTGGTTCGCCTTCCGCAGCCGGGTGACGGGCGTCTATCTCTCGATCATCACCCAGGCGCTGACCTTCGCGCTGATGCTGGCCTTCTTCCGCAACGACATGGGCTTCGGCGGCAACAACGGCCTGACCGACTTCAAGGAGATCCTGGGTGCCGACATCCAGGCCCCGGCGACCCGCATCGCGCTGTTCGTCGCCACGGTCCTCGCCCTGGCGCTCGGCTACCTGATCGCCTCGGCGGTCGTCGCCTCCAAGCTCGGCAAGGTGCTGATCGCGCTGCGCGACGCCGAGAGCCGCGTGCGCTTCCTCGGCTACAGCACCGAAAGCTACAAGCTGTTCGCCTGGGTGCTGTCCGCCTGCATGGCGGGGGTGGCCGGGGCGCTCTACGTCCCGCAGGTCGGCATCATCAACCCGTCGGAGTTCGCGCCGGCCGCCTCGATCGAGGCGGTGATCTGGGTGGCGGTCGGCGGGCGCGGCACGCTGGCCGGCGCGGTCATCGGCGCGGTGCTGGTGAATTTCGGCAAGAGCTACTTCACCGCCGCCCTGCCGGAGCTGTGGCTGTTCGCGCTCGGCGGCCTGTTCGTGCTGGTCACCCTGTTCCTGCCGAAGGGGCTGCTCGGCCTTGCCGGGCAGGTCGCCGCCCGCCTGCCCAGGCGCGAGCGCCTCGCCGCCGCACCCGACGCAACCGCCGAGCGGAAGGGAGCCTGACACCATGTCCGCGGAAGACACCCTGCTCTATCTCGACGGCGTCTCCGTCACCTTCGACGGCTTCCGGGCGCTGAACAGCCTCTCGCTGGTGATCGCGCCGGGGGAGATGCGGGCGATCATCGGCCCGAACGGCGCCGGCAAGACGACCATGATGGACGTCATCACCGGCAAGACCCGGCCCGACACCGGGACCATCCTGTTCGAGGGCAGGACCGACCTGACGAAGCTGCGCGAGTCCCGCATCGCCTCGCTCGGCATCGGCCGCAAGTTCCAGCGCCCGACCGTGTTCGAGCCGCACAGCGTCTGGGACAATCTGGAGCTGGCCCTGAAGGCGCCGCGCCGGCCGATCGACACGCTGACCTACTCGGTCGGCCGCGACGACCGCGCCCGGATCGAGGAGATCCTCGACATCACCCGCCTGTCGGCCCTGCGCGACCGCCAGGCCGGCAGCCTGTCGCACGGCCAGAAGCAGTGGCTGGAGATCGGCATGCTGCTGGCCCAGGACCCCAAGCTGCTGCTGGTGGACGAGCCGGTGGCCGGCATGACCGACGCGGAGACCGAACAGACGGCCGAACTCCTGGTCGACATCGCCGGCCGCCACTCGGTCATCGTCGTCGAGCACGACATGGCCTTCGTCCGCGCGCTGGGGTGAAGGTGACGGTGCTGCACGAAGGCTCGGTGCTGGCCGAGGGCTCGCTGGATTCGGTCAGCGGCAACCAGCAGGTCATCGACGTGTATCTCGGGCGGTAGGGAATCCGGAGCAAAACCATGCTGGACGTCAAATCGGTCGATCTGCATTACGGCGCCGCCCAGGCCCTGCGCGGGGTGTCGCTGCGGGCGGAGGTCGGCAAGGTCACCTGCCTGCTGGGCCGCAACGGGGTCGGCAAATCCAGCCTGCTGCGCGCCGTCATCGGGCTGAAGCCGGTGTCGGGCGGCTCGATCGGCTGGGACGGGGCGGACATCACGAGGCTCGCCCCCGCCGACCGGGCGCGGCGCGGCATCGCCTATGTGCCGCAGGGGCGCGAGATCTTCCCCCTGCTGACGGTGCGCGAGAATCTGCTGACCGGCTATGCGCCGCTGCCGCGCGCCAAACGCTCGATCCCCGACGAGGTGTTCGAGCTGTTCCCGGTGCTGAAGAGCATGCTGGAGCGCCGCGGCGGCGACCTGTCGGGCGGGCAGCAGCAGCAGCTCGCCATCGGCCGCGCGCTGGTCACCCGGCCGCGCCTGCTGGTGCTGGACGAGCCGACGGAGGGCATCCAGCCCTCGATCATCAAGGACATCGGGCGCGCCATCCGCTACCTGCGCGACAGGGGCGACATGGCGATCCTGCTGGTCGAGCAGTATTTCGAGTTCGCCCGCGACCTCGCCGACGACTGGGCGGTGATGGAGCGCGGCGAGGTGATGCTGGCCGGCCCGCGCGACGGGCTGGAGGAGAGCGAGGTGCGCAAGTACCTGACGGTGTGAGAAAAGACGCCCCGTACGGGCCGGAACGGGGCGTCTTCCATACACGGGGAGCCTGTCGGGGAAAGGGATCAGCGCAGCGCGCTGGTCTTCTCCGTCCAGCCCGGCTCGACCCCGTGCATGTCGGGCAGGCGGTGGGCGATGCCCTTGTGGCAGTCGATGCAGGTGCGCTCGCCGGTGAACAGGTAGGTCTCGTGCATCTTGGCGGCGCGCGGGTTCTGCCGGGTGATGTCCATGGACTCGGCACTGTGGCAGTTGCGGCATTCCAGCGAGTTGTTGGCCTTCAGCCGCGACCACTCGTGCTCGGCCAGCTCCCGCCGCTTGTCGAGGAACTTCTCCCGCGTGTCGATGGTGCCGAAGAGCTTGCCCCAGACCTCCTTGGAGGCCTGCATCTTGCGGGCGATCTTGTCGGTCCATTCGTGCGGGACGTGGCAGTCCGGGCAGGTCGCCCGCACGCCCGACCGGTTGGTGAAGTGGATGGTCTGCTTCAGCTCCTCGTAGGGATTGTCCTTCATCTCGTGGCAGGAGATGCAGAAGGCCTCCTTGTTGGTCGCCTCCAGCGCGGTGTTGAAGCCGCCCCAGAACATGACGCCGGCGATGAAGCCGCCCAGCGTCAGGAAGCCCAGCCCGAAATGCACGCTCGGCCGGGCGAAGAGCTGCCAGAGCCGGATCAGGATGCTGCGGATGCTCATTTCGGGCCGTCCTTGCCGCTCAGCACGCTGTCGATGTCGCGGAAGCTGCTGCCGACGATCGGCTTGGCATCGGTCTGCGGCACATGGCACTGGGTGCAGAAGTAGCGGCGCGGCGCCACCTGTCCCAGCGCCTGTCCGTCACGGTCCTGGAAATGCGTGACGGAGATCATCGGCGCCTGCGACCCGGCGGTGTTGCGCCGGTCGTGGCAGGTCAGGCATTTGTTGACGTTCAGGTCGATCTGGTAGTCGCGGACGGCATGCGGGATCAGCGGCGGCTGGTCGGCGTAGTTGCGCACGCGCTTCTGGTCGTCGGTGATCTCGTGCGCCGTGGGCTCCGCCGGCATGTCCTGCGTGATCGGGTGGGGGCCGGCGGGCAGCTTCAGGCCGCCGCTGGCGGTCTGGGGATCGGCGGCGGTCACCCCGGTGACCAGCGCCGGGGTCGCCGCCAGCGCGGCCAGCATGGCGAGGAGGAAGCGGGTCTTCATGGTGGTCGTCCTCAGGCGCTGACGGGGGTGATCTTGACCGCGCACTTCTTGAAGTCGGTCTGCTTGCTGATCGGGTCGGTGGCGTCCATCGTCACCTTGTTGATCAGGATCGTGTGGTCGAAGAAGGGCACGAAGACGAGGCCGCGCGGCGGCTTGTTGCGGCCGCGGGTCTCGACGCGCACCCGCACCTCGCCGCGGCGCGAGGTCACGCGCACCTCCTGGCCGCGCCGGACGTTCAGCTCCCTGGCGTCGTCGGGATGCATGAAGACGACGGCACTCGGCACCGCCTTGCGCAGCTCCGGCACGCGCAGCGTCATCGACCCGCTGTGCCAGTGCTCCAATACGCGGCCGGTGGACAGCCAGAACGGATATTCGGCATCCGGCGCCTCGGCCGGCGGCTCGTAGGGCAGGGCGAAGACGTTGGCCCGGCCGTCCTTGTTGCCGTAGAACTTCACGCCCTCGCCGGCCTTGACGTAGGGGTCGAAGCCCTCGCGGTAGCGCCACTTCGTCTCCTTGCCGTCGACCACCGGCCAGCGCATGCCGCGCTCCTGGTGGTACATGTCGAAGGGGGCGAGGTCGTGGCCGTGGCCGCGGCCGAAGGAGGCATATTCCTCGAACAGCCCCTTCTGCACGTAGAAGCCGGCCTGCCTGGCCTCGGTGTTCTCATAGGCCGGGTCGCAGTCGGTCAGCGGGAAGCGGTCGACCTGCCCGTTGCGGAACAGCACGTCGTAGAGGGTCTTGCCGCGGTACTCCGGCTTCTTGTTGAGAAGCTCGTCCGGCCACACCTCGTCGGTGGTGAAGCGCTTGGCGAACTCCATGAGCTGCCAGAGGTCGGAGCGCGCCTCGCCCGGCGCGGCGACGAGCTGGCGCCAGAGCTGGGTGCGCCGCTCGGCGTTGCCGTAGCCGCCCTCCTTCTCCACCCACATGGCAGTGGGCAGGATCAGGTCGGCGGCCAGCGCCGTCACGGTCGGGTAGGGGTCGGAGACGACGATGAAGTTCTCCGGATTGCGGTAGCCGGGATAGGTCTCCTTCGACGTGTTGGGCGCCGTCTGCATGTTGTTGTTGCACATCACCCAATAGGCGTTGAGCTTGCCGTCCTTCAGCATCCGGTCCTGCAGCACGGCGTGGAAGCCCACCTTGTCGGGGATGGTGCCCTCCGGCAGCTTCCAGATCTCCTCGGCGTGCTTGCGGTGCTCGGGGTTGGTCACCACCATGTCGGCGGGCAGGCGGTGGGCGAAGGTGCCGACCTCGCGCGCCGTGCCGCAGGCGGACGGCTGGCCGGTCAGCGAGAAGGGGCCGCAGCCCGGCTGGCTGATCTTCCCGGTCAGCAGATGGATGTTGTAGACGAGGTTGTTGGCCCACACGCCGCGGACATGCTGGTTGAAGCCCATCGTCCAGAAGGACACGACCTTCACCGACGGGTCGGCATAGAGCTCGGCCAGCGCCTCCAGCCGGTTCTTCGGCACGCCGGACAGCTCATGCGCCTTGTCCAGCGTGTAGGGCTCGACGAACTTCGCGAACTCCTCGAAGCTGATCGGGTCGGACTCGGTGGCCTTGGCGGCGTTCTTCGCCTTCTGCTCCAGCGCATGTTCCGGGCGCAGGCCATAGCCGATGTCGTCGCGCCCGCGCTTGAAGGCGCAGTGCTTCTCGACGAACGCCTTGTCGACCTTGCCGGACTTGATGATGTGGTTGGCGATGTAGTTCAGGATCGCCAGGTCGGAGCCCGGCGTGAACACCATGCCGATGTCGGCGAGGTCGAAGCTGCGGTGCTCGAAGGTGGAGAGGACGGCGACCTTGGCGGTGGCGTGGCTCAGGCGGCGGTCGGTGATGCGCGTCCACAGGATGGGGTGCATCTCCGCCATGTTGGAGCCCCACAGCACGAAGGCGTCGGCCGCCTCGATGTCGTCGTAGCAGCCCATCGGCTCGTCCATGCCGAAGGTGCGCATGAAGCCCATCACCGCCGAGGCCATGCAGTGGCGCGCGTTCGGGTCGAGGTTGTTGGAGCGCAGGCCGGCCTTCATCAGCTTCGACGCGGCATAGCCCTCGTAGATCGTCCACTGGCCGGAGCCGAACATGCCGACCGCGGTCGGGCCCTTCTTCTTCAGGACCTCCTTCCACTTGGCGGCCATGGTGTCGAAGGCCTGGTCCCAGGTGATCGGGGTGAAGTCGCCGTCCTTGTCGTACTTGCCGTTCTTCATGCGCAGCATCGGCTGGGTCAGCCGGTCCTCGCCGTACATGATCTTCGACAGGAAATAGCCCTTCACGCAGTTCAGGCCGCGGTTGACCTCCGCCTTGACGTCGCCGTGGGTGGCGACGACGCGGCCGTCCTTGACCCCGACCATGACGCCGCAGCCGGTGCCGCAGAAGCGGCAGGGCGCCTTGGACCAGGTGAGCTTGGCATCGGCCCCGGCAACCAGATTGCCGGCGGCGGCGGGCAGGCTGACGCCGGCCGCCGCTGCGGCGGTGAGGGCGGCCTGGGCCTTTAGATAGTCGCGGCGGGACAACTGCAGCATGCGGATCTCCTGGGGCCGTCTCCGGATGGGCTTCCGGCCGGCCTGCTTCGTTGGACGTGCGGTGTCGGTATCGTCAGCGGGACAGGGCGGGTGCCGTCGCGGCGTCGGGCGCCGGCCCCAGGGCCGCGTCCGGCGCCGGGCCGTCGATGGCCTCGGCATCCTCGTAATGGTGGTAGACCAGCGTCGTGCCGAGCACGCCCGGCAGCAGGTTCAGCGCGTCGATATAGTCCAGGATGCGGCGCGCGCTGTCGGTCACCAGCGTGACGACCGCCTTGCCGTCCTGGTCGGCATGCCAGTCGAGCCCGGACAGCGCCCCGGCGGCGGCGCGGACGGCGGCGGCCTGCTCGGGCAGGTGCCGGACGATCAGGCTGGAGATGTGGACTTCGGCCATGGCGGGGCTCCTCGCGATCCGGATCAATGCAGCGGGCTGTGGAAGAGGAGCTGCGACATCCAGATGGAGAAGCCGTAGGCCCCGACGATCCCGACCGAGACCACCGGCCAGACCAGGATGGCCAGCGCCAGGAACATCAGCGCCTCTGCCCGGCGGCTCGGCGGCTGGCCCGGAAGCTCGGCCGCGCGTGCGGAACCCCGGGGCTGCTGCGCGGACTGCGGGGCGATGGACGCCGGGGCATGGACGTCTGGGTCATGGGAAGCGCTCTCGTTCGGCGGCGAAAGGTCTGTGGCATCGAGCCGGTTGCGGCTGTCGGCCAGCAGGAGCTGGCACGAACGGCCCAACCGCTCATGCTTAAGTATCGGTTCTTTCGGGCGGGAAGAACTTGACCTAGGTCAAGTCCGGCAAACGAAGCGGGCAGGTCCCTGCGAAAGCTGCTGGCGTACCGACCGATTTGCCGTGCGGATGATGCGGGCGAAGCCGGGAAAGGTCGTTTCGATAATAAGGAAACGAACGAACTTGCAGATGTGACCAATTGAATCATGGAGCGCAGGAGAACTTCCCTCGTATCCGGGTATGATCTATTGTTGCTCTGGAAGAAAATCTTAACGGTTCGTGGGCTAAAAGTAATCCCGTCACCCAGTCATACGTTGAGCGGCGATCGCAGAATGATACTGGATGTTGCGTCCCGGCCGCCCGCCGCGCCGCCTGCCGACGGCGGCGGGCTGATCACGTTCGACCAGCTTCCGGCGCTGGAACGGCTGTGGATGCCCATCTGGGTGTTCGACAGCGAGCGGGCGCGCATGGCCTGGGCCAACCGCGCCGCGCTGGAGCTGTGGGACGCGCCGACGCTGGAGGATTTCCTGCGCCGGGACTTCAGCGACATGTCCGAGGCGACGCGCACCCGGCTTTCGGCGCTGATCGAGCGGCTGTCGGCCGGGGAGCAGCCGGTCGACCAATGGACCTTCTATCCGCGCGGCCGGCCGGTGACGGTGCGGGTGCGGCGGACCGCCATCGCCCTTCCCGACGGCCGCCGCGCCATGCTGCACGAGGCGCAGCCCCTCGACCAGCCGACCGATCCGGCAACCCTGCGCGGGGTGGAGGCGCTGCATCACACCAACGTGATGATCTCCCTCCATTCCGCCGAGGGGCGGCCCCTGATGCGCAATCCGGCGGCGATGCGCGCCTTCGGCCCCATCGATCCGGAGGAGCAGGGCAACCGGATCGGCGCCCATCTGATCGACGAGCGCGACCGCCGCGACCTGCTGTCCGCCATCGCCGGCGGGCGCGTCTTCAGCCGCGAGCTGGCGGTGCGGACGGTCCATGGCGAGGCCTGGCACGGGCTGGATGCGCGGCCGGCCATCGACCCGGTCACCGGCGCGCCCACCGTCCTGATCAACGAGCGCGACATCACCGACCGCCGCCGCATGGAGATCGAGCTGGAGGAGCAGCGCAGCTTCCTGCGCGCCGTGGTCGACCTCGTGCCGGACCAGATCTTCGTCCATGACGCCGATGGCCGCTATGTCCTGGTCAACCAGGCGCTCGCCGCGCAGATCGGCCGTTCCACGCAGGAGGTCGAGGGCGCCAGCCTCTGCGACTTCATTCCGCCCGAGGTGGTCGCCCTCTGGATGAGGGACAACCGGCAGGTCATCGAGGCCGGGCGGGAACTGCTGATCGAACAGACGCTGGAGGTGGAGGGCAGGGCGCGCCACTACCGCGTCTCCAAGCGGCCCTTCCGCCGGGCCAGCGGCGCCGCCTACGTGCTGGGCACCGCGGTGGACATCACCGACCTCAAGCTCGCCAAGGAGCGGGCGGAGGCCGGCGAGCGGGCGAAGAGCCAGTTCCTCGCCATGATGAGCCACGAGATCCGCACCCCGATGAACGCGGTGGTCGGCTTCGCCTCGCTGCTGTCCGAGCATGTCGCCTCGGAGGAGCATCGCGCCTGGGCCAACACCATCACCACGGCGTCCAAGGATCTGCTGCGGGTGCTGGACGACATCCTCGACTTCTCCAAGATCGAGGCCGGCTGCATGACGCTGGAGCAGGGCTGCGTGGTGCCGGGCGAACTGGTCTATCAGGTGGCCGACCTGTTCGCCCCGCGCGCGGCCGAGCGCGGCAACAGCCTGACGGTGCGGGTGGAGCCGCGCACCCCCGTCACCATGGCCGGCGACCCGGGGCGGCTGCGGCAGGTCATCGCCAACCTCGTCAGCAACGCCTGCAAGTTCACCGAGAACGGGCGCGTCACCCTGACGGCGTCCGGCGACGGGGCGGGGACCGTCAGCTTCGAGGTGACCGACACCGGCATCGGCATGACCGGGGAGCAGGCCGCCCACGTCTTCGAAGCCTTCCGGCAGGCCGACGAATCGGTGTCGCGCCGCTTCGGCGGCACCGGCCTGGGGCTTGCCATCGCCAGCCGGATCGTCGGGCTGATGGGCGGCACCATCTCGCTGCGCTCGCAACCGGGGGTGGGCTCCAGCTTCCTCGTCCGGCTGCCCGCCCGCCCGGCGATGCCGGCCCCGGCGGAGCGCGAGGCGCCGGCGGAGCTGCCGTCCGGCCAGCCCGGCGCCAATATCCTGCTGGTCGAGGACAACCGGATCAACCGCGAGCTGATCATGGCGATCCTGCGCCGCGACGGCCACCGCATCGCCTGCGTCGGGGACGGCGTCGCCGCGGTGGAGGCGGTGCGCGCCCGCGGCCGCCGGTCGCCCGGCAACCCCGGCGGCTTCGACCTCGTGCTGATGGACATGCGCATGCCGCGGATGAACGGCGACGAGGCGACCCGCCTGATCCGCGAGCTGGAGGGTCCCGCCGCCGGCGTGCCGGTCTGGGGCCTGTCGGCCGACGCCATCGCCGAGACGGTGGCCGCCCACATGACCGCCGGCCTCGACGGCTACCTCACCAAGCCGATCGACCCCAACCGCCTGCGCCTTGTGGTGGCGCAGGTGCGCCGGGGGTGAGGCCGCGGGGGAAGCCTCCGCTCCTACGCCTCGTCGGTGTGGAAGCGGACATACTCCTCCAGCGGGGCGCGGTCGGTGACCAGCCGGTTGACCGGCGCCCCGTGGTCGGCATAGCCGGCGGCGATGCCGCAGAACAGCATCTGCTCCTCCGGCAGGCCGAGGAACTGCGCCATCGTGCGGTGGTAGAGGTGCCAGGCCTCCTGCGCGCAGCTGTCGACGCCGCGCGCCTTCAGCAGCAGCATCACCGTCTGCATGTACATGCCGATGTCGGCCCACTGCGCCGCCCCCATCCGGCGGTCGACGCAGCAGAACAGGCCGAGCGGCGCGCCGAAGAGCTGGAAATTGTCGCGGAAGCGGTCCCAGCGGCGCGCCTTGTCGCTGCGCGCGATGCCCAGCAGGCCGTACATGTCCTCGCCGCACTTGATGCGGCGGGCGTTGTAGGGCTCCGGCATCGGGTAGGGGTAGACCTGGTACTCCAGCGGCTCTTCGGCGTTGGTCTGCAGCACGCGGGCCGCCATCAGCGCCTTGAGGTCGGCGAGCCGCCGGCCGGAGACCACATGCAGATGCCAGGGCTGCAGGTTGCCGCCGGACGGCGCGCGCCCCGCCCGCTCCAGCACCTCGCGCAGCAGTTCCGGCGGCACCGGGCGGTCGAGGAAGGCGCGGACGGAGCGGCGGGTCGCCACGGCCTCGTCGACGCTCATCTGCGGGTCCATGGGATCCTCTTCGTCAGGGGGCGGGGGTGAGGGAGGGGGAGGCCGGCTGCAGCCCGACCGCCGTCTCGACGAATGCGGTGACGGCGCGGGCGTAGCGTTCGGGCGTCAGGCCGCGGCGGCGGTGCTTGGCGCGCTTGACGTACCAGTCCTGCAGCAGCGGCTTGATCAGCGCCGCGGTCATCGTCGCGTCGTCGACGCGGAACCGCCCGGCGCGCACGCCCGCGGCCAGCGTGTCGGCGATCAGCCGCTCGGTCGCCAGCTCGCTCGCCACGGCGAGATCGCGCCCTTCCCGCGGGAAGGCCTTGGCCTCCATGTAGGCGAAGACGAACCAGGGGTGCATCGTCTCGGTCAGGTAGACGTGCGTCTCCACCAGCCAGCGCAGCCGGGTCACCGGGTCGGCCGCCGGATCGGGCGCGGACCCGGCCGGCGGGCGCTCCAGCACCTCCTCCACCGCGCCGACCACCTGCCCCAGGATCATCAGCAGCAGCGTGTCCTTGCTGTCGAAATAGGCGTAGAGCGCGCCCATGCTGAGGCCCGACTGCTCGGCGAGATCGCGCAGGCTGGTCGAATGGAAGCCCTTGCGGTTGGCCAGCGTCAGCGTCGTCTCGATGATGCGGGCGAGGTTGGCGACGGCCACGGCCGGCTTCCTGACGCGGATGGTCGCCTGATGACGGTCGAGGATGCGCCGGCACAGCGCCTCCATCGACAGGTCGTAACGGTCCTGGAACTCGCGCAAGCTCGCCATGGCCCTCTCTTAGCGCATCGCACGCCGTTCCAGAAGCGCCCTTTGGTTCCCCGTCCCTCCCGAGCCGCGGGAACCGTTCCCCCCTCTTGGCTGTAGATGGTTTCAGATGAAATGGTATAATTCACCAATCAACAAGGCGCGCCACCCGACAAGGCGCCGGGCAAGGCGCCCGGCCGACAAGGCCTCAGGCCGGCAACGATACCAGGAGGGTCACAGTGAACAGCGTCATCCAGGGCGAGGCCCGCTACCAGTCGGGTTTCGGCAACGAGTTCGCGACCGAGGCGATTCCCGGCGCGCTGCCGGTCGGCCGCAATTCGCCGCAGCGTCCGCCCTACGGCCTCTATGCCGAGCAGTTGTCCGGGACCGCCTTCACCGCCCCGCGGGCGCACAACCGCCGCTCCTGGCTCTACCGCATCCGCCCGGCGGTGATGCACGAGCCCTTCCGCCCGGTGGCGCCGGGCCGGCTGCTCAGCCGCTTCGACGAGGTGCCGCCGCCGCCCAACCAGCTCCGCTGGGATCCGCTGCCGATGCCCGACGCGCCGACCGACTTTGTCGAGGGGCTGGTGACCATGGCCGGCAACGGCTCGCCCGACGCCCAGACCGGCTGCGGCATCCATCTCTATGCCGCCAACCGGCCGATGGAGCGCCGCTTCTTCCACGACGCCGACGGCGAGCTGCTGATCGTCCCGCAGGCCGGCCGCCTGCGCCTGCTGACCGAGCTCGGCCTGCTGGAGGTCGAGCCGCAGGAGATCGCCGTCATCCCGCGCGGCGTCCGCTTCCGGGTGGAGCTGCCGGACGGCACCGCCCGCGGCTATGTCTGCGAGAATTACGGCGCGCTGTTCCGCCTGCCCGACCTGGGGCCGATCGGCTCCAACGGGCTTGCCAACCCGCGCGACTTCCTGACGCCCGAAGCCCGCTACGAGGACGAGGAGGGCGAGTTCGAGCTGCTCGCCAAGTTCGGCGGCGGCCTGTGGTCGGCGCGCATCGATCACTCGCCGCTGGACGTGGTGGCGTGGCACGGCAACTACGCCCCCTACAAGTACGACCTGCGCCGCTTCAACACCATCGGCTCGATCAGCTACGACCACCCCGATCCGTCGATCTTCCTGGTCCTGCAGTCGCCGAGCGACACGCCGGGGGTGGACAACATCGACTTCGTCATCTTCCCGCCGCGCTGGCTGGCGATGGAGGACAGCTTCCGGCCGCCCTGGTTCCACCGCAACGTCGCCAGCGAGTTCATGGGGCTGATCCACGGCGTCTACGACGCCAAGGAGGAAGGCTTCCTGCCCGGCGGCGCGTCCCTGCACACCTGCATGAGCGGCCACGGCCCGGACGCCGACACCTTCGCCAGGGCGACCGCCGCCGACACCCGCACACCGCAGAAGATCGCCGACACCATGGCCTTCATGGTCGAGACGCGCGCCCCGATCCGCCCGACCCGCCACGCGCTGGAGACGGCGCAACTCCAGCATGACTATTACCGCTGCTGGCAGGGGCTGAAGAAACACTTCGCTCCGCCGAAATTTTAAGATAGAAATGTTTCATCCGTGACGGTTTCGCCCGCCGCGGAAAGGACAAGAAACGGGAGGGACATCATGAGGATGACGGCGGCCGCCTGCGCGGTGGCGACGGCGCTGTGCGCCGCCCCGGTGATGGCGCAGGGGGCGGGGCAGGGGACGGCACAGGGACAGGGTACGATCTCCGACGGCGTGGTGCGCATCGGGGTGCTGACCGACATCAGCTCCTGGGGGCGCGACAATGCCGGTCCCGGCTCGGTCGAAGCGGTGAAGATGGCGCTGGAGGAGTTCGGCCCCACCGTCGCCGGCAGCAGGATCGATCTGCTGGTCGCCGACCACCAGGAAAAGCCCGACCTCGCGCTGGAGATCGCGCGGGAATGGCTGGACAACGGCAAGGTGGACGCGATCGTCGACGTGCAGAACTCGGCCATCGCCATCGCGGTCCACAATCTGGTGCGCGAGAAGAACAAGGTGGTGCTGCTGACCGCGCCGGGCTCCAGCACCATCACCGACCGGATCTGCAGCCCGAACACCGTCCACTTCACCTACGACACCTACGCGCTCGCCAAGGTGGCGGGATCGGAGATCGTGAAGGGCGGCGGCAAGTCGTGGTTCTTCGTCACCGCCGACTATGCCTTCGGGCACCAGCTCCAGCAGGACGCCACCCGCTTCGTGCAGGAGGCCGGCGGCACCGTGAAGGGTTCGGTCAGGCATCCGACCGGCACCTTCGACTTCTCCTCCTTCCTGCTGCAGGCCCAGGCCTCGCAGGCCGACGTGGTCGCCTTCGCCAATGCCGGGGCCGACACCGACACGGCGCTGAAGCAGGCCAACGAGTTCGGCCTGACCGAGGGCGGGCAGCGCATGGCCGCCCTGCTGATGTTCATCACCGACGTCCATGCCGTGGGGCTGAAGGGGGCGCAGGGCGCCTACATGGTCACCGCCTCCTACTGGAACATGACGCCGGAGACGCGGGCCTGGTCGAAGCGCTTCCACGAGCGGACCCGGACCATGCCGACGATGATCCAGTCCGGCGGCTACAGCGCGGTGATGCATTACCTGAAGGCGGTGAAGGCGACCGGCAGCGACGACGCGCAGGCGGTGATGGCCGAGATGCGCCGCACGCCGATCGACGACATCTTCGTGAAGAACGCCACGCTGCGCGCCGACGGCCGGGTGGTGCGGGACATGTATCTCGCCCGCGTCAAGAAGCCCGAGGAGTCGAAGGAGCCCTGGGACTATCTGGAGATCGTCAAGACGGTGAAGGGCGAGGATGCCTACCGTCCCGTCTCCGAGTCCCAGTGCCCGCTGCTGAAGGGCTGAGCGCGCTTCACCGCGCACCGGTGCCGTAGACGGCGTCGCGGATGCCGTCGGGGAAGGCGCCGGCCATCCCGGCCACGGCGGTGTTGGTCAGCGCCACCACCGTCAGCCGCCGGGCGGGATCGACGAACCAGCTATGGCCGTAGACCCCGCCCCATTGCCATGTCCCGGCCGATTGCGGCGTTCCCGCCGCCGCCGGGTCCTGCAGGACGGGGAAGCCGAGACCCCAGCGCCAGCCCGGCGGGATCAGCCCCAACTCGCGGTCGCCGACGGCGTTAGCGACCAGCGCCCGGACGCCGTCCCGCGACAGCACCGGGCCGCCGCCGGTGCGCAGCGCCTCCAGCAGGGCCAGCACGTCGCCGGCCGTGCCGACCATGCCGGCGCCGCCGGACGGGAAGGCGGTCGGGTCGAGCGCCCGTGGCGGGGAATAGAGGATGGTGCTCGCCGCGAAGGGCATCTCCTGCAGCGTCGTCATGCGGACCGGGCGCGGCGAGCCGTCGGCATAGGGAACGGCCAGCCGGTCGGGCTCCCGCGCGGTGAAGCCGGCATCCCTCAGCCCCAGCGGCCCGGTCACCAGCCGCTCCACCATGTCGGGCAGGGGGGCGCCGCCGGCCCTTTCGACCACCGCCCCCAGCACGTCGGTGGCGACGGAATAGCTCCACCCCCGCCCCGGCTCGTAGAGCAGCGGGGCCGACGCGATCCGCCGCAGATTCTCCTCCAGCCCGAAGCCCGGCAGGTCGATGCCGTCCGACACGCCGGCCTGGTGATAGGGGCCGCCCGGCGGTTCGAAGAAGCTGTAGGTCAGCCCGGCGCTGTGGGTCAGCAGGTGGCGCACCGTGATCTCCGGCCGCCGCCCGTCGGGCAGGGCGGGGCGGAAGTCCGGCAGGAAGCGCGTCACCGGATCGTCCAGCCGCAGCGCCCCGCGCTCCGCCAGCGCCAGGGCGGCCACGGTCACGAAGGGCTTGCTGACGGAGGCGAGGCGGAACACCGCATCCTCCCGCATCGGCCGCCGCGATTCGCGGTCGGCAAGGCCGGCGGCGCGCCGGTAGACGATCCGGCCGTCCTCCGCCACCAGCACCACGGTCCCGACGATCCGCTGCTCCGCCACCGCCCGGTCGACGACCGAGTCGAGACGGGCGGCAAGGCCGGGATCGGCGGAAAAGGCGGGGGTCGGGGCGGCCATCGTCGCAGCCATCGTCATGGCCATCATCAAGGCGGTCGCAGTCGCTCGCATGGGTGCTCTCCTGCTCCGGAAGGCGGGTGTCGCGGGATGAATTCCGTAGTGATCGCTAGCCAACACCGCTTGACGGTGGCGGTCAAGCGCATTCATAGTGACCGCTATGGAAAAAACGGCTCCGTCCCCCGATCCGCGGCAGGCCGCGGCACGCCGCGGGCGCCGCCTCGGCTTCGACCGGGACGCGGCGCTGGAGCGGGCGCTGCGCCTGTTCTGGGAGCGGGGGTACGAGGGCACCTCCGTCGCCGATCTCGTCGCGGCGATGGGCATCACGCCGCCCAGCCTCTACACCGCCTTCGGCTCCAAGGAGGCGCTGTACCGCGAGACGCTCGCGCTCTACCGCGCCGGCCCCGGCCGCTTCGCCTTCCGCGCCCTGGAGGAGGAGCCGACCGCCCGCGCCGCCGTCGCCCGCATCCTGCGCGAGGCCGCCGCGGCCTATTGCGACCGCAGCCTGCCCGGCGGCTGCATGATCGCCGGCGCCGTGCTGGCCTGCGCGCCGGAGCATGGCCCGGTCGCCCGCAGCGTGGCGGAGATGCGCAGCGGCGCCGTCGCGGCCATCGCCGGGCGCATCGCCCGGGGCATCGCGGCCGGGGAACTGCCGGCCGGTACCGACGCCACCGCTCTCGCGCGTTTCTACGGGGCGGTTATCCAGGGCATGTCGGTCCAGGCGCGCGACGGCGCCGGCCCGGACGCGCTGGCCGCCATCGCCGAACAGGCCATGGCGGCCTGGCCGCCGCCGTCCCCATCATCGCCGTCCCCATCATCGCCGGCCTCGTCATCGTCCTGAGACCGCCGCGATCCCGCACTCCCCACAGTCCCGAGACCATCGAAGAGGAAGGCCCCCGATGTCCCGACTCCTGCCCGTTTCCCTGGCGAGGACCGCGTTTGCCCTCGCCTTCGCCGGCCTTGCCGCCACCGTCCTGCCGTCCGGCCCCGCCGCGGCCGAACCGCCGCAGCAGCAGCGCACCCAGGTGCCGGGCTATTACCGCATGGCGCTCGGCGAGTTCGAGGTCACGGCGCTCTATGACGGCTACATCGACCTCGACCCCGGGATCCTGACGCGGGCGAGCGCCGAGGACATCCAGGGCCTGCTGGCCCGCATGTTCGTCGAGAGCACCCCCGGCATGCAGACCGCGGTCAACGCCTTCCTGGTGCATACCGGCCGGAATCTCGTCCTGGTCGATACCGGGGCGGCCGGCAGGTTCGGGCCGACGCTGGGCGCCATCCCCGCCAACATCCGGGCGGCCGGCTACGACCCGGCGGCGGTGGACACCGTCCTGCTCACCCATCTGCACCCCGACCATGCCGCCGGCCTGATGACCGCCGGGGGCGCCGTCGCCTTCCCTAACGCCACCGTCTGGACCGCTCAGGAGGAGGCCGGCTTCTGGCTGGACGAGCAGGCGGCGGCGCAGGCGCCGAAGGAGGTCCAGCCCTTCTTCGCCATGGCCCGCGAGGTGGTCGCCGCCTATGACCGGGCCGGCCGCTTCAAGACCTTCGTTCCGGGCGGCGAGCTGCTGCCGGGCATCGCCTCCGTCGCCGCCGCCGGCCACACGCCGGGCCACAGCGGCTTCCTGTTCGCCTCGCAGGGGCGCAGCCTGCTGGTCTGGGGCGACGTGGTGCACAACCACGCGGTCCAGTTCCCCCGGCCGGAGGTCGCCATCGAGTTCGACAGCGACCAGAGCCGGGCGGTCGCCACCCGGCAGCGCCTGTTCGCCGAGGCGGCGGCGCAGAAGCTGTGGGTGGCCGGCGCCCATCTGCCCTTCCCGGGGCTGGGCCATGTCCGGGCGGAGCAGCAGGGCTATGCCTGGGTCCCGGTGGAGTTCGGCCCGCTGCGCTGAACCGGCCGGGAGCGTGAGGGGCCGCGGCTCACACCGAGGGCCGCGGCTCTCCGGTGATGGCGGGCTTGGCCGGGGCTCCCTCGGCGGCGACCAGCCGGTAGGCGAGGCCGCCGGCCAGCCCGCCGAGCAGCGGCGCCACCCAGAACAGCCAGAGCTGCTGCAGCGCCCAGCCGCCGACGACCAGCGCCGGGCCGCTGCTGCGCGCCGGGTTCACCGAGGTGTTGGTGATCGGGATGCTGATCAGGTGGATCAGCGTCAGGGCCAGCCCGATGGCGAGCGGGGCGAAGCCGGCCGGCGCCCGCCGGTCGGTGGAGCCCAGGATGACCATCACGAAGAAGAAGGTCAGCACCGCCTCGGCGACGAGGCCGGACGCCAGGGCATAGCGGCCCGGCGAATGCTCGCCATAGCCGTTCGCCGCCAGCCCGTTCTGCGCCAGGCTGTAATCGGCCTTGCCCACCGCGATGGCGTAGATCACCAGCGCGGCGGCGAAGGCGCCGACGAGCTGGGCCAGCACATAGGGGAGGATGTCCTTCGCCGGGAAGCGGCCCCCGGCCCACAGCCCGACGGTGACCGCCGGATTCAGGTGGCAGCCCGAGATGTGTCCGATCGAATAGGCCATGGTCAGGACGGTCAGCCCGAAGGCGAGCGAGACGCCCAGCAGCCCGATGCCGAGCTGCGGGAAGGCCGCCGCGAACACCGCGCTGCCGCAGCCGCCCAGAACCAGCCAGAATGTCCCCAGGAACTCGGCCGATGTCCGTTGGAACATGGTCATGCCATCCTCCTCTTGCTGTCGCCGGTCGCTTGCGGTCGCCGATGGCGCGGCAGCCGGTCCCGGTGCGCGCCCATGCCGGCGTCCGGACCCTGCGGATGACGGCAGGATAGCCCCGCCCGCGCCCCGGCGCGGGACACGCCTTGGTGGCATGGGTGGCGCAGATGGACAGGTTCAAGTAATGGCGGGCGGCGGTCCGGGCGTGGCGACTATCGGTTCGTCCCACTGACTTCGGACAAGACTATCCGGGCGCCTCCGGCCCGGCGGCAGCGGACGGCCGGCTGGCCGGGCAAGTAGGTTACAAGTAAAAAAATTCCAATCTTGCCGACCCGGTCAGTCGACAATTGACTATGTCGTGTTGCATACGCATGATCATTGCCCAGAGCAGCAGACGGAGTCCGGGGAGGACCTTCCATGCATTCCTCTGACGGGGTGTCGCAGACGACCCTGAAGAAAGCGCCGCACATCGTCGTGATCGACGACAACGAGGCGTGCCTCAGCGGTTTCCGGGCCCTGCTGGAGAGTTTCGGGGTGCGCGTTTCGACCTATGCCAGCCTGACCCCGTCCGATCTTTCCGCCGTCGCCAACGACCGGCCCTGCGTCGCCTTCATCGACTACCGGATGGAACGCGGGGTTTCCGGCGAGGACTGCGTCGTCGCCCTCCAGAACCGCTCGCCGCACACCAAATGCGTCGTGCTGACCGGCGACACCAGTGCGGAGACGCGGGCGAAGATGGAGAGCGCCGGCTGCACGGTGCTGCACAAGCCGGCCCCGGCGAAGCTGATCAAGCACGAGGTCTTCTCCAAGCTCGCCTACTGTCCCCACCGCGATCCCGTCACCAACGAATGCTCCTGCGACGCCGGCCGCCAGCCGGCACCGGCCGCGGCGGGCCCTTGATCGGGAGCGGAACGGACCGGGCAAGCGCATGCCGCCGCCCCCGGCAGCGCTGCCGGCGACACGGGACGAGATCGCCCCGGAGGTGATCTCCGTCATGCTTCAACGAGGCCCGGGCATTGCTGCCCGGGAAGACGATCTTCTGCCTGGAGGACGGCACGCGGCACAAGATGATGCTTCAATGAGGCCTGGGCATTACTGCCCAGGAAGACAGGGTACCCTCTACCCTGCTGAAAACAGGCCCGAATCGGCGGCGGACTCGAGCGGTTCCGGATCCTGACCGGCTGGTCAGGAAAATTGGTTCCGTTTCGTTCCCGACAATGTCCAAGAATCCAGCGAAATCAACGCCCCGTCCGATGCGAGCGGGTCCTGGGGTTTTGCGTGTACCGGACCGCTCGCACGGCGGCGGCAGCATAGCACACGTGCCGCGGGAGGAGCCAGACGCATGCTCTCCCGCTTGCCCCGGACCGGCATGGGGTTTTGCCCGCCGCTGTTGCCGCCCCGCCGCCGGCCGGATAGTCTGGGGCCGGACGGTGGGCGAGGTGCGCCCGCAGCCCGCGCCGGCGGCTCCTCGCGCCTGCGACCCCGATGGGACCGCGCCATTGTGCAGGCGATGCACGATGTCCGCATGCGAAAGGATCCGGCAACCGCCTGATCCGTAAGGAAAAACGGCGAGAGACTCCATTGTGCGCGATCCGTGCGCTGCACAGTGCGCCCAGTCCTGCCCGGCCTGCGCGACGCCGGGCTGCCGGAGGCGGGCGGAGCCGGGACCGCCGCCTCAGTCGTAATGCCGGTAGCTGCCCTGGCTGGCGCTGGCCTTCCAGTAGGCCACGACCGAGTGGGCCTCGCGCGGCAGGCGCAGCGTCCGGCGGACGTGGGTCCTGATGCGGGTCGCGATGTGGTGCTCCGCGCCGGCCCACAGGGCCAGACCGTCCGGCGTCGCCGCGGTGGCCGCCATGACGGCCTCCGGCAGGCGCGACGCCTCCGGCGGGGAGGTCTCGTCCCGATGGAACCAGGTGATGGCGGTGGCGGCGGCCGATGGCAGGTCCTGCCGCTCGGCCGGGTCGGGGACCTCGATGAACACCTCCGCCGAGGCGGTGCCCGGCAGGCGGTCGAGCAGGTGGGCGATGGCTCCCACGGCGGTGTGGTCGCCGGCGACGACATAGCGGGATGCCGGCTTCATCGGCAGGCCGCCCGCCACCGAGATGCCGACCCGGTCGCCCGGCCGGGCGCGCGCCGCCCAGGCCGACGCGATGCCCGCCCCGCCGTGCAGTGCGATGGTCACTTCCAAGGTCGGGGCGGCGGCATCGAAGCGCCGCACCGAATAGATGCGCGGCGGCGCCATGCCCGAGCCGTACGGCGAGGGAACGACGAGGCCGACATGGGGGGCCAGCACGTCGGGCTTGAGCGTGAAGCCGGCAAGCTCCGGCCCGCCGAAGAGGATGCTCCGCGTCCGGGGCGTCGGGCTGGAGACCGCGGCCACCTCCACCCAGCGGAGGCCGTCAGAGGGATTGCTGCTCATCGTTTCCACCCACGGCGTGGCCTCCCGCCGGGGATGCCCGCCCAAATAGGCCCACCTAGATAAGCCCACCCAAGTAAGAATGAGACTTGTTCGCAACAACGCTTTATCCTATCAGGGTGCGTCGGTGAAGCACGGATTTCAGGGGTAGCGCGATCCGGTGGCCGGGGAAGTCCATTCAATGCCGTTCCATCCCAGAATGCAGAGCAGGACGGAGGGGATCACCGTGCTCGGCGATCTCCAGTGGCGGGCCTGGAACGGCATGATCGCCGATGTCTGGACCGTCGCCTGCGACGGGCAGGCGCGCGGCGAGTATGTGTCGCAGGCGCCGCGGCTCGTGGTGGTGCTCGATCAGGTGGGGGAGGGCGGGCTCCACGTCATGTCGTCGCCCGGCCGCGGCGAGGGCCACCGGGTGAGCCGGCGCGAGCCGCTGAGCTTCGTGCCGGCCGGCCTGCGCGTCTGGTCCCGTACGGAGAACCTCCGCCGCCTCACCCACCTCGACCTGCACTTCGACATGCCGGTGCTGGCGGGCCGTTTCCTGGAGGGGCTGGACGCCGCGGCGATGGACCGGCCGCGGCTGCGGTTCTCCGACGACCGGCTGCTCTCCCTGGCGCGGCTGATCGCGGTCGAGTGCCGGACGGCCGGCACCCTGCAGGATCTCTACGGCGAGAGCCTGATGGCGGCGCTGCTCGTCGGCCTGCTGCAGGGGCAGGCGCCGGCCGACCGCAAGCGCGGGCAACTGCCGCCGCGCCAGTTGCGGCGGGTCATCGACTACATCGAGGAGCATTGCGGCCGGGTGGTCCGCCTGCAGGAACTGGCCGATCTGACCGGCCTCTCCGCCACGCATTTCTGTTCCGCCTTCAAGGCGTCGACCGGCCTTCCGCCGCACAAGTGGCAGATGCGGGCGCGGATCGAGCGGGCCAAGACCCTTCTCGTCACCACCGAGACGACACTGGCGGCGGTGGCGGTCACGGCAGGCTTTTCCGATCAGGCGCACCTGACGCGGGTGTTCCGGCAGATCGTCGGCATGACGCCCGCCGCGTGGCTGCGCGAGCAGTCCGGGTGAGCCGCGGCGGCGGCCTCGGGGCCGGGCGAATGTCGAAAGATCGTCCAACCCGTCCAAAGACGGTTCAATCCGGGACTCAGTGCATATGCTAATCACTCGCAACAACCGACCCACTTTCGGGCAGCCCGTCCGGAGGCGTTGTGCGGGTGGTGCATACAGTCCGAGGCCGATTGCGATGGTCGCCATTTCAAGGAAACCGCTGATCCGTATTCTTCTGAACGGCACGGCGCTCGCCGCCCTGCTGCTGCCGGCCGTCACCCAGGCGCGGGATGCGCTTGCCCAGGAGGCGACCGCGCCGGCCGTTCTCGGCCCCATCACGGTGGAGGGCAGCAAGGCTGCCGACACGGCGACCAGCCCGCTGCGGGGATATGTGCCCGGCCGCACGGCCACGGGCGCCAAGACCGACACGCCGCTGGAGGAGGTTCCGCAGTCGGTCTCGGTGATCGGCCGGGAGGAGATGGACGACCGCGGCGCCCAGAAGGTCGACGAGGCGCTGCGCTACACCCCCGGCGTCTTCGCCCAGCCCTTCGGTCAGGACACCGACACCAACTGGATGTTCATCCGCGGCTTCCAGGCGACGCAGTCCGGCGTCTATCAGGACGGGCTGCAGCTCTACAGCTACGGCTTCGGCGGCCAGTTCGTCGACAGCTACACGCTCGAACGGATCGAGGTCCTGCGCGGCGCGTCCTCCGTGCTCTATGGCGGCAGCAACCCGGGCGGCCTGGTGAATTACGTCACCAGGCGGCCCGGCGAGACCGTGCGCACGGTCGAAGCCGGCATCAACGAGCATGGCAACGCCCATCTCGGCCTCGATGTCGGGGGCGCCGTCGATCCGACGCTGAGCTACCGGCTGACCGGCCGCATCGCCGGCGGCAACACCTCCACCGACTTCGCGGACGGCTTCCGCGGCACCGTCTCGCCCAGCTTCAAATGGTCGCCGAACGACGCCAACAGCCTGACGGTGCTGACCAACTACACCGACATCGACGAGACGCACAACGGGGGCGCCTTCCTGCCCTATGTCGGCACGGTGGTGGACGCGCCCTTCGGCCGCATCGACCGCACCCGCAACTTCACCGAACCGGGGATCGACACCTATCGCCGCCGGCAGGTGTCGGTCGGCTACGAGTTCGAGCACCGGTTCGACAACGACCTGATCTTCCGGCAGAACGCGCGCTACGGCTACAGCCGCGTCCACGAGATCTCGGTCTATCCCTACGGCTACAGCGGCTTCTCGGCGGCGCCGACCGACCCGAACAACCTGCTGTCGCGCATCAACTTCGAGCACAGGACCGAGGTCAACAGCCTGCTGATCGACAACCAGCTCGAAGGCAGGCTGCAGACCGGTGCTGTCGCGCACACCGCCCTGGCGGGCGTCGACTACAAGTACTTCGCCATGGACCAGGTGCAGATGTCCGGCTCCGCGACGCCGATCAGCGCCACCAATCCGGTCTACGGCGCGCCGCAGGACCTGCGCTCGGCCTACATCGACCAGGAACTGACGATGCGGCAGCTCGGCGTCTATGTCCAGGACCAGATGCGCTTCGGCGGCGGCGTCCTGGTGACGCTGAACGGCCGCTACGACATCGTCTCGACCGACGCCGACGGGACCCCCGCCTATGACGGCAGGACCGGCAAGCTCAGCGGCCGGGCCGGCCTCGCCTACGAGTTCGCCAACGGTCTGACGCCCTATGTCAGCGCCTCGACCTTCTTCAATCCGGTGCTGGGATCCTCGCCGGTCGCCGGCGTCTTCAAGCCGGAGAGCGGGCGGCAGTACGAGGTCGGCGTCAAGTACCGTCCGACCTGGATGGACGGCCTCTTCACCGCGGCCCTGTTCGACCTGACCCGCACCAACGTGGTGACCGGCGCCTTCAATGCCGAAACCCAGCTGGGCGAGGTCAACTCGCGGGGGCTGGAGCTGGAGGCGAAGGCCAACATCACCCCGGGGCTGAAGGCGACCGCCGCCTTCACCGCCCTCGACCTCGACATCAAGAAGGACGCCAACCCCGCCCTGGTCGGCAAGACTCCCTACGTCGTGCCGCAGGTCCAGGGCTCGGCCTTCCTCGACTACACGATCCAGGAGAGCGCGCTGGCCGGCCTGTCGGTCGGGGGCGGCGTGCGCTATGTCGGCTCGTCCTGGGCCGACAACGAGAACACGCTGAAGGTGCCGGCGGCGACCGTCTTCGACGCGCGGATCGGCTACAAGCGCGACAACTGGGGTGCGAAGCTGTCGGTCACCAACCTGTTCGACAAGGCCTATGTCGCGAGCTGCCAGACCCAGTTCTCCTGCGGCTACGCCGAGGGACGGACGGCGCTGCTGACCGTCAACCTGTCCTGGTGAGCCGATGAGCAGCCCGGACCGGAACACGGCCCTGTACGAGCTCGACGCGGTGGGAGTCGCGGTCGCCGGCCGGCCCATCCTGTCGGGCCTGTCGCTCCGGCTGGAGCAGGGGCGCCTCTATGGGCTGGTCGGGCCGAACGGCTCGGGCAAGAGCACGCTGGTCCGACTGCTGGCCCGCCAGCACCCCCCGGATGGTGGCCGCATCCGCTGCCTGGGTGAGGAGATCGCGGCGATCGGCGAGCGCGACTTCGCCCGCCGCGTCGCCTACATGCCGCAGTTCACCCCGCCGGCCGACGGCATGACGGTGCGCGAACTGGTGGCGCTCGGCCGCTTTCCCTGGCACGGCGCGCTGGGCCGTTTCGCGGCGCAGGACGCCGCCAAGGTGGCGGAGGCGATGGCGCAGACCAGCGTCGACGCCTTCGCCGACCGGCTGGTCGACAGCCTGTCCGGCGGCGAGCGGCAGCGCGTGTGGCTGGCGATGATGCTGGCGCAGGACACCCGTTGCCTGTTGCTCGACGAGCCGACCTCGGCGCTCGACATCGCCAGCCAGGTCGAGCTGCTGGGGCTGGTGCGCCGGCTGAGCCGGGCGCGCGGCATCGGCGCCGTCATCGTGCTGCACGACATCAACATGGCCGCCCGGACCTGCGACGAGATCCTGGCGATGCGCGGGGGCGCCCTGATCGCCCAGGGCCCGCCCGGAGCGATCATGACCGGCAGGACGCTGGAGGCGATCTACCGCCTTCCCATGGGCATCGTCCCGCACCCGGCGACGGGTGAACCGATCGGCTATGTGCTATGACGGCGGGGGCGATGTCGCGGCGCCGGGCGCTCGGCTACGCCATGACGCTGGCGGCGGGGCTGGTCCTGCCGCCCCGCACCGGCCCCGCGGCGACGCCGGACTACCGCCGGATCGCCGTCATCGACTGGGCCGTGCTGGAGACGGTGCTGGCGCTGGGGGTGGTGCCGGTCGCCGCCACCGAACTGCTCCAGTTCCGCAAGGTCGCCGTCGAGCCGGCCGTTCCCGCCTCCGTCATCGACCTCGGGCTGCGCGGATCGCCGAACTACGAGGCGCTGATCCTGGCGGAGCCGGACCTGATCCTCACCTCCAACTACTACGAGGGCCAGCGGCCGAGCCTGGAGCGGGTGGCGGACACCCTGTCCCTGTCCATCTACAGCCCGGGCCTGCCGCCCTATCCGGCCGCCACCGCCGCCGTGACCACTCTCGGCGCGATGCTGGGGCGGGGCGTGCAGGCACAGGAGGTGGTCGACGGAGCCGCCGCGGAGATCGCGCGCCTGCGCGGCTCCCTCCAGGGGATCGTCCGGCGGCCGGTGCTGGTCATCAACTTCGGCGACGCCCGTCACGTCCGTGCCTTCGGCAGCGACAGCATGTTCGGCGACGTGCTGGGCCGGCTGGGCATCGGGAACGCCTGGACGGTGGAATCGCGTTACAGCGCGGCGGCCCCCTGGGCATCGAGGCCCTGGCCCGGCTGCCGGACGCCACCGTCATCGTCGTGCCTCCGCTTCCGTCCGACGCGGCCCATGCCCTGGTCGACAGCGCGCTGTGGCAAGCGCTGCCGATGGTGCGGGACAGGCGGGTGAGCCTGATCGAACCGGTCAATCACTTCGGCGGCCTGCCGACCGCCCTGCGCTTCGCCCGCCTCGTCACCGCCGCCCTGCTGCGGCAGGAGGGCGCGCGGCATGGCTGAGCGTGTCTCCATGACCCTGGTGCCGATGAACCGGATCCTGCTGTGGGGCGGCCTGGCGCTGGTGGCCGCCTGCCTGTCCCTGGTGCAGATCGCCGGGTATGCCGCCCCGCCGATCGTGCCGCCGCCGGCCGGCAGCGTCCCGTCCGACGCGGCATGGCTCGACGCCGTCATCCTCCATCACAGCCTGCTGCCGCGCATCGCGGTGGCGCTGGTCTGCGGGGCCACCCTCGGGCTGTCGGGGCTGCTGCTCCAGCGTGTCCTGCGCAACCCGCTGGCCGATCCCTCCACCCTCGGCGTGTCGGCCGGCGCCCAGCTCGCCATGACGGCGGCGACGGTCCATGCGCCGGCCCTGATGGAGCGGGCGCGCGAGGGCGTGGCGCTTTCCGGCGGGCTGGCGGTGGTCGGGCTGATCCTCGCCATGACGTGGCGGCGCGGCCTGGAGCCGGTCGCCGTCGTGCTGGCCGGGATGATGGTCGCGCTGACCGCGACGATGGCGAGCGCGGCGCTGATCCTCGCCAATGGAGAGTATCTCTTCTCGCTCTTCATCTGGGGCGGCGGGGCACTGGCGCAGCAAGGCTGGGATCCCACCCTCTCCGTAACCGTCCGGCTGCTGATCGGCACCGCCGCCGCCGTGCTGATGATGCGGCCGCTGTCCATCCTGAGGCTGGACGATGCGAGCGCCCGCAGCCTCGGCATCTCCCTCAACCTGACGCGCTTCGGCATCATCGGCGTCGCAGTGTGGCTGGCGGCCGGCGTGACCGCGGAGGTCGGGGTGATCGGCTTCGTCGGGCTGGCCGCCCCGGCGCTGGCGCATCTGAGCGGCGCGCGGACCGAGCGGCAGAGGCTGGTCGCGGCCCCGCTGATCGGCGCCATCCTGCTCTGGCTCACCGACGGGCTGGTGCAGGCACTGGCCGGCGCCGGCGGGGAGCGGGTGCCGACCGGCGCCGCCACGGCCCTGCTCGGGGCGCCGCTGCTGCTGTGGCTGCTGCCGCGCCTGCGCATGGTCGAATGGCCGTCGCTCGGCAACCGGCCGGCGTCCCCGCGCCGCAGCCGGCGGCCCGGCCTGCTGATCGGCCTGTTCGCCCTTTCGCTCGCCGCCGCCATGGTTCTCGCCCTGACCGTCGGCTACGGGCCGGACGGCTGGACCCTCGCCACCGGGCGGCAGTTCGACAGGCTGGTCGGCTGGCGCGGACCGCGCGTGGCCGTGGCCGCCGCCGCCGGCGCGATGCTGGCGGCGGCCGGCGTGCTGCTGCAGCGCGTCACCGCCAATCCTCTCGCCAGCCCGGAGATTCTCGGGGTCGGGACCGGGGCGGGCGTCGGGCTGACCGCCGCGCTGTTCCTCGTCGCCGGACCCGGTTTCGGCCTGCAGGTCGCTGCCTCGGCGGCGGGAGCGGTCCTGGTGCTGGCGGCCATGCTGGTGCTGTCGCTGCGTGCCGGCTTCGGGCCGGAGCGGCTGCTGCTGGCGGGCATCGCCATGAGCGCCCTGTGCAGCGCCGTCCTGACCGCGGTCATCGCCACCGGCACGCCCCAGGCCTTCGCGCTGCTGCGCTGGCTGAGCGGGTCGACCAACGACGCCGGTCCGGCCGACGCCTGGGCTTGCGGCGGTGCAGCGGTCCTGCTGCTGGGCGCCCTGGTCCCGGCGGCCCGGTGGCTGGAGATCCTGCCGCTCGGCGACGGGACGGCGCGCGCGCTCGGGCTGCCGGTGCGGCGCTGCCGGATCCTGCTGGTGCTGTTCGCCGGCCTGATCACGGCGACGGCGGGGCTCTTCGTCGGGCCGCTCAGCTTCGTCGGACTGATCGCCCCGCATCTCGCCCGGCTGGTCGGGCTCGGCCGCGCGCTGGAGCATGGAGCCGGCGCCGCCTTGATCGGCGCCGTGCTGATGGTGGTGTCGGACTGGCTGGCCCGGACCGTCGCCTTTCCCTACCAGCTTCCCCTTGGCCTGTTCGCCGCGCTGCTCGCCGGTCCCTACCTGATCCGGCTGCTCGGCCGGGCCGGGTCCCGCGCCGGCTAGCCCGGCCCATCCCCTTTCGCGCACCTGCACCGAGAAGAGCCATGCTCCGTCGCTTCCTCGCCTACTACCGTCCCTACAAGGGCCTGCTGCTCCTCGACATCTGCTGCGCCGTGCTGTCGGGGCTGCTGGAGCTGGGCTTCCCGATGGCCGTCCGCGCCTTCGTGGACCGGCTGCTGCCGACGCAGGACTGGCCGCTGATCGTCGCCGCCACGGCGGCCCTGCTGGCCATCTACATGGCGAACGGCGCGCTGATGGCGGTGGTGGTCTATTGGGGCCACAAGCTGGGCGTCAACATCGAGACGGAGATGCGCCGGAAGAGCTTCGACCATCTGCAGAAGCTCTCCTTCAGCTTCTACGACAACAACAAGACCGGCCATCTCGTCGGCCGGGTCACGCGGGACCTGGACGAGATCGGCGAGGTCGCGCATCACGGCCCTGAGGACCTGCTGATCGCGGTCATGACCTTCGTCGGCGCCTTCGCCCTGATGGCGGTGGTGCATCTGCCGCTGGCGCTGATCACCGCGGCGGTCGTTCCCCTGATCGCCTGGCTGACGAGCCGCTACGGCGGGCGGATGACGCGCAACTGGCAGTCGCTCTATTCGCGCGTCGGGGACTTCAACGTCCGCATCGAGGAGAATGTCGGCGGAATGCGCGTCGTGCAGGCCTTCACCAACGAGGACCATGAGCGCAAGCTGTTCGCCGCGGACAACGAGCGCTATCGCAGGACCAAGCTCGAGGCCTACCGGATCATGGCCGCGTCGACGACGCTGAGCTACATGAGCATGCGGCTGATCCTGATCATCGTCATGCTGACCGGCGCGCACTTCGTGCTGACGGGCGAGCTGACGCAGGGCGGCTTCTTCGCCTTCCTGCTGCTGGTCCACACCTTCTTCCGCCCGATCGAGAAGATCAACGCGGTCATCGAGACCTATCCCAGGGGCATCGCCGGCTTCCGCCGCTACACCGCCCTGCTCGATACCCGGCCGGACATCGAGGACACGCCCCACGCCATCCCGGCGCCGCCGCTGAGGGGCGACATCCGCTACAGCAACGTGTCGTTCAGCTACGATGGCGGGCGCCCGGTCCTCAAGGGCATCGACCTCGCCATCAGGGCGGGATCCACCGTCGCCTTCGTCGGGGCCTCCGGCGCCGGCAAGACGACGATCTGCTCGCTGCTGCCGCGCTTCTACGAGGCAACGGGGGGCGTCATCACCATCGACGGCATCGACATCCGCGACATGACGCTCGCCTCGCTGCGCCGGCAGATCGGGATCGTCCAGCAGGACGTCTTCCTGTTCGGCGGCACGATCCGCGAGAACATCGCCTACGGCCGGCTCGGCGCGTCCGATGCCGAGATCCTGGAGGCGGCGCGGCGGGCGCATCTCGACGGGCTGATCGCCGCGCTGCCCGACGGGCTCGATACCGTCATCGGCGAGCGCGGGGTGAAGCTGTCCGGCGGCCAGAAGCAGCGCCTGACCATCGCCCGCATGTTCCTGAAGAATCCGCCGATCCTGATCCTCGACGAGGCGACCTCGGCGCTCGACACCGAGACGGAGCGCGAGATCCAGAAATCCCTGATGGAACTGGCGGAGGGGCGGACGACCCTGGTCATCGCACACCGTCTCGCCACCATCCGCGATGCCGACGAGGTCTATGTGGTCTCCCATGAAGGGGGCGCCCAGCGGATCACCCACGAGGAACTGGCGAGGCGCGGCTGACGAGCGGATGCGCGGGGCCCGGCCGCCTTGCGCCGGCGTCTCATCAAAGGAGATGCCCTTCGGATCAGTTGCCGCGGACCAGAGGGCCGGACCCGGTTCAGCCCGGACGGGAACGGCGCTATCATCGGCGTGCAGGGATCACACGGATGTCGGAGCGGAACGGGCATGGCGCGCATCGGCAGGAACAGGCACCGCTTCTGGCGGGACCCTGGCCTTCCCCATCTGGAAGCACGGTCGATCGAGGACGGCCGCAGGGTCTGTTATGGCTGGCACAGCCACCCGACCTTCTCCATCGGGCTGGTGACCGGTGGCGTCAGCGAGTTCCGCACGGACGGGGCCTGTCACCGGGTTTCGGCCGGCACGGTCGTGTTGATGAACCCGGAGACGGCGCACGCCTGCAACCCGCTGGAGGGGAGCCCCTGGTCCTACCGGACGCTGTATGTCGACGTGGCGTGGCTCACGGGGGTGCAGGGGGAAAGGTTCTTCAAGCCTTACGCGCCGGCCGTCAGCCGCGATCCGGACCTGGCGCGGCGGCTGGACCGGCTGTTCGTCCGGCTGTTCGACCCGGCGCTCCCATCCACGGCGAAAGGGGAGGAGGCCGTGGCATTTTTCACGGATCTGAACGGGATGCCGGGGGCTCGGCCGGCCGATGACAGCGGCGGCGGGCATGCGGCGCTGAAACGGGCGGCGGAGTTCATCTCGGCCCATTGCACCCAGCCGCTGCGGCTGGCCGACATCGCGGAGGTCTCGGGGCTGTCGCCCTCTTATCTGGTGCGGGCCTTCAAGGCCCGGTTCGGGATGACCCCGCATGCCTACCAGATCAACCGCCGCATCCAGTTCGGCCAGCGGGAGCTGCGGCGCGGCCGGCCCATCGTCGAAGTCGCGCTCGACGCCGGGTTCGCCGATCAGGCCCACTTCCAGCGTGCCTTCAAGCGGCACGTCGCCGCCACTCCCGGCCAATACGCGCTGGCGTAGGCGTCGGGCAGGCCGACAGCCGGTCCTACTTCAGCAGCGGCAGGCTGCCGGTCAGCGAGCGCACCAGCGCCGCCGGCCCGTACAGGCAGAGGCCGAGATAGCGCAGCGCGGCCTGCGGTGTCGCCGCCAGGCGGCTGCGATAGTCGTCGTAGGTCTTGGCGCGCTGGGCGATGTCGGTCATGCCGATCACGCCGAGCCCGCCCGGCCCCTGTTCCGCGGCCCGGTGATGCAGCTCCCGCAGCCCGTCGGCGTCCGACACCAGGATCGGCATCACGATGGTGGTGAGGCCCCGGTGACCGATGCCATCGGCATCCTGCAGGTCGTCACCCACGAGGTCGGGACGCAGCTTCCCCAGCGTCAGCGACAGGGCGGCGGCGGTGTTGGCGATCAGCCCCGGCGGCAAGGATCGATCGATGATGAAGGCGCAGCGTGTCACGTCCGGCTCCCATTCCTCACGGTGGATCAAGCCGGCGGACTGTCGCGGAACGGGCCAGGGGCGGTATTGAAGAAAATGACCCTGGAGATCGGATGGCCTCGGGAGGCGCACGGTGTCCCGCCCGCCTCCCTCATTCACCGGTCCGGTCGCTATGCGGCGAGGATCGCGGCAAGCCGTTCGAACGAAAACGGCTGTTCGGTCAGGAAGAGATAGTCCTCGGCCACCTTGGCGCGGAGCTGCGGGTCGTCGATGCTGCGCCCCCAGAAGGCCGCCTCGCCGAGATAGGCGCCGACCATGCTGTCGAGCCCCTTGGCCGTGCCGTCGTCGAGCGCGCCGATCTCGCGGATGCGCTCGATGATCGCCGGGGCGTCGCGCGGCGGGAGCTTGCCGGCGCCCTGGAAGCGGCCGAGATAGAAGGCGAGCCAGGACGCCAGCGACAGCGTCATCAGGGGAGCCGGCTTGCCGAACCGCTCGCGATACGCCAGCAGGCGGTCCAGGTTGCGGGTCTGGTACTTGACGAGGCCGTTCAGGCTGATGTCGTGCCAGAGGTGGCGGATGTAGGGATTGCGGAAGCGGCGCAGCACCGCGGAGGCGAACTCCTCCAGGTCCGGCTTGGGCAGGGTGAGGAAGGGAATGACCTCCTCGTTCAGCAGCCGGTCGAGGAAGCGCGCTCCGGCGGGATGGCTCACCGCCTCGCCCACCGTCTCGACGCCGGCCAGCAGGGCGAGCGCACAAAGACCCGTGTGGGCGCCGTTCAGGATGGCGACCTTGCGGGCCTTGTAGGGCGTGACGTCGGAGGTGACGATCGTTCCCTCGTCGTGCTTGCCGAGCGGCAGGCGCAGCTCGGGCATGCCGTCCTTGCGCTCGATCACGAAAAGATGGAACAGCTCGGCCGCCGCCATGAAGGTGTCGTCATAGCCCAGATCGCGGCGCAGCTCGTCCGCCTCGGCGCGCGGGAACCCCGGGACGATGCGATCCACCAGCGTGTTGTAGAACGCATTGGCGGTTTCGACCCAACGCACGAATTCGGGCTCCAGTCCCCAATCCCGGGCATGCAGGAGGACGATGCGCTTCAGCTCGTCGCCGTTGTGGTCGATCAGCTCGCAGGCCAGCATCTGCAGGCCCATCTCCGGCGCGCCGCCGAAGGTCTTCCAGCGCTCGTGCAGGAAGCGGGTCATCTTGCCGGGGAAGGAGGCCGGCGGATCATCCGCATATCCGACGGACGGAACATAGGCGATGCCGGCGTCGGTCGTGTTGGACACCACCACCACGATGTTGGGGTCGCGGGCCAGCGCAAGCACGCCCGGCCAGTCGCCGTGCGCCGCAACCTCGTTGCGCACACAGGCGATCAGGCGCGGCTGCGAGATCTTCTCGCCGTTTTCGGCAACACCACGCGAGAGGACGGTGTAGACGCCGTCCTGTTCGTCCAGGCTGTGGGGGAAGCCGCCGGCGATCGGCCGGACCACGGTGATTCCCCAGTCGCTGCCCGTGGTCTCGTTCAGGCGGTCGACCTTCCAGTCGAAGAAGGCGCGCAGGAAGTTGCCTTCGCCGAACTGCACGATCCGCGGCGTCGGACGGGGGCGCCCCTTGAGGAAGGCGGCGTTCAGTCTCTCCATGATGGGCATCCTCGGCATGATGATGGGCGCATGGTGATGGGCCCCGGGGGCGCTACAGGGTGACGCCGGACTTGAAGATCACGACGTCATGGACGTCGTTCTCCTCGTTGCGCGCCTGCTGTCCGCCGGCGACCGCCAGCACGGCGTCGACGAAGGACGGCAGCAGGCTGTCGACCGTTTCGGCGGCGGCGGCGATCGGTCCGGCATCGAAGTCGATCCAGTGGCGCTTCCGTCGGGCGAGGTCGCTGTTCGTGGCGATCTTCATGGTCGGAACGACGCCGCCCAGCGGCGTGCCGCGCCCGGTGGTGAACAGAACGATGTGGCAGCCGGCGGCGGCCAGGGCGGTCACCGCCACGCCGTCGTTGCCCGGCGCCTCAAGCAACGTCAGTCCCGGCTTGCGGATCCGCTCGGCATAGCGGATGACGTCCCGGACGGGGGACAGGCCGGCCTTCTGGGTGCAGCCCAGCGATTTCTCCTCGAGCGTGCTGATCCCGCCGGCCTTGTTGCCGGGGGAGGGGTTCTCGTAGACCGGCTGGTCGTGGTCCAGGAAATACTGCTTGAAGTCGTTGATGAGGGTGACGACGCTGTCGAACACCTCGCGGCTCTCGGCGCGCGCCATCAGCAGATGCTCGGCACCGAACATCTCCGGGACCTCGGTCAGCACCGTGGCCCCGCCGATCCCGCACAGCCAGTCCGAGAAGGCCCCCAGCAGCGGGTTGGCCGTGATGCCGGAGAACCCGTCCGAGCCGCCGCACTTCAGGCCGATGCGCAGGCGGTCGGCCCCGACCGGCTGACGCCGGTCGCCACGCATGACCTCGGCCAGTGCCGTCAGCTCGGCCAGCGCCGCCTCCATCTCGTCCTCGACCTCCTGCGTGGTCAGGTAGCGCAGGCGGCGGGGATCGGGATGCTCGAACCCCTTGCGGAACAGCTCGCGCGTGTTGTTCTCGCAGCCCAGCCCCATGACGAGGACGCCGCCCGCATTCGGGTGGACCGCAAGGTCGCGCAGGATGTTGCGGGTGTTGTCCAGATCGTCGCCGAGCTGCGAGCAGCCGTAGGGATGCTCCAGCACCATGACCCGCGCGCCGTCCGGCAGCAGGCCCGATTTCTCGAACCGCCGGGCGGCGTTCTTGGCGAGCCCGTTGACGCAGCCGACCAGCGGGATGATCCACAGGTCGTTGCGCACGCCGATCTCGCCATTGGCGCGGACGTAAGCCTCGATGGTCGGCACCTCCGGGCGGGCGGGCACCGCGGCGGCCGGGACCGGCCCGGCGTAGCTGTAGTCCTGCACGCCGCCCAGCGCGGTCTTGAGGTTGTGCGTGTGGACATGCCGGCCGGCGGGGATGTCGTCCCGGGCGATGCCGATCACGCTGCCGTACTTGACCACCCGGTCGCCCGGCCGATGCTCCGTCACGGCGAACTTGTGGCCCTGCGGCACGTCGTCGAGCAGAACGATGCCGAGCGCCTCGATCGCCGTGCCGGCGGACAGCGGCTCCAGTGCGACGGCCACCGTGTCTTGCGAGTGGATTTTCAGATATTTGGCCATGTCTCAGGATCTTCGAGGTCTCGGGATCTTCGGTGAGGCGGCGGGCACGCCGCCGGGGGATTACCGGGCGAGCAGCAGCGACAGTTCGGGCACGAAGGTGACGATCAGCAGGGAGATGAACAGGGTCAGGAACAGGAGCCCCGACTCGCTGATGAAGTCCGAGATCTTCACCTTGGCCAGATTGCAGACGAGCAGCATCACGGTGCCGACCGGCGGGGTCAGGCAGCCGAGCGCCAGGTTGACGATGATGACGATGCCGAAATGGACCGGGTCGATGCCGAGCTGATGCACCGTCGGCATGAGCAGCGGCACCATCACGATCAGGATGGCGTTGCCCTCGATCAGCATGCCGAGCATCAGCAGAACGAGGTTCAGCACCAGCAGGAAGACGTACTTGTCGTCGGTGAAGGCGGTGATATAGACGGCGAGCTGCTGCGCCGCCTGCTCCAGCGACAGGATCCAGGCCAGCGCCGAGCAGGCCATGATGACCAGCATGACCGACGAGGTGGACTTGAAGGTCTCCACCAGCGCGTCGACGACATGCGACACCCGCATCTCGCGGTAGACCACGAAGCCGATCAGCAGGACGAGCGCGACGGCCACCGCACCGGCCTCGGTCGGCGTGAAGACGTTGGCGCGGATGCCGCCGATGATGGCGACGAGGAGCACGAGCACCGGCCACGCGCCGAGCAGCGCGCTTCCCGTCTCCGACGCGGTCGGCCAGGAGCTGCGCGACGGCGGATAGCCGCGGCGCTTGGACACGATGTAGGCGGCGACCATCAGCAGTGCCGCCATCAGCAGGCCCGGCAGGATGCCGGCCATGAACATGGCGCCGATGGAGACGTCCGCCACCAGGCCGTAGATGATCAGCGCGATGCCCGGCGGAATGATCGGCGTGACGAGCGCGCCGGAGGCCGTGACGGCCGCGGCGAAGGCCCGGTTGTAGCCCTTGCGCTCCATCTCCGGGACCATCATGCGGGTGAGCATGGCGCTGTCCGCGAGGTTGGACGCGCTGACGCCGCCCAGCATCGTGCTCAGCATGATGTTGGTCAGCGCCATGCCGCCGGTGAACTTGCCGACCACCAGATCGGCGACCCGCAGCAGGCGCTTGGCCACGCCGGTGTGGTCCATCAGCGTGCCGAGCAGGATGAAGAAGGGAATGGCCAGCAGCGACAGGTTCTGCGACGCGCCGATCAGCCGCTGCACGGCGATCTGGTCCGGAACCCGGCTGAAGAACACGAAGTAGACCAGGACCGAGGCCAGGATGGCCACGTAGAGCCGCATGTTCAGCGCGAACAGGCACAGCATGATGAGGATGATGACGGGCCAGCTCATAGCGCGTCTCCGTTCGAGCCGAATTGCGGATTGGCCTGGAGGGAACGGGCGGCCGGATGCTGGTCCCGGCCGGTCGCGGCCTCCTCAAGCGGCCCCCTGACGATCACCATGAGGTTGGTGAAGCACCGGTGCAGAAGGTAGATGATGACCCCGGCAGTCCCGACCGGCACCGCCACATCGATCCAGAACCAGGAGATCTGGAGGATCTCGGTCAGCTTGTACTGGGCGCTCTCGGCGAGCCGGTACCCGAGGTAGCCGGCATAGCCGAGCACCGCGATGGACAGCGCCGACACCGCCAGATCGACCGCGGCCCTCAGACGCGCAGGCAGCAGATCGGTCAGGAGGGGAATGGTCAGATGCTGTCCGTCCCGCTCGGCGACGATGGCGCCGATCATGATGATCCAGATCATCAGAAGGCCGGATATCTCCTCGCCCCAGTGCAGCGGGGCATCGAAGACGTAACGCGCGATCACGGCCGCGATCGTCATCACGACCAGAATGGCCAGTGCGCTTCCTGCGACGATCGATGGCAGGCGTCGAATGATGTTCATGACGTTGTCCTCCCAGGCGCAGGCGACTTCGATTCGTCGCCTGCGCCCGCTCGCCTTTACTTGAGCTCTTTCTGAATCGTCTCGTAAAGGTTAGGAGACCACTTCGGGAACTGCTTGTAGACAGGCTTGGTCGCTTCGCGGAAGGCGGCGACGTCCGGCTGGATCACGGTGACGCCGGCGGCCTTCATCTTCTCGATGAACTCGGCGTCCTGCTCGGCCGCGACCTTCTGGCTGTACAGGCCGGCCTGGTAGCCGGTCTCATGAACCAGCTTCACCACGTCCGGCGGCAGCGTCTTGAAGTAGGCCTCGCCGCCGATCCACACCGAGGTGTTGGTCAGGTAACCCACCAGGCTCAGATACTTGGCCTGCTCGTGCAGCTTGGCGCCGTACAGCACGGAGATCGGGTTCTCGACGCCGTCGATGAGGCCGGTGGTCAGCGCAGGATAGACGTCGCCGAGCGGCATCGGCGTCGCGGTGGCGCCCATCGCCTCGATGGTCTTGATCTGCATCACGTTGTTCGGAACGCGGATCTTCATGCCCTTCAGGTCGGCGGGCGTGTTGATCGGCTTCTTGGCAAGGATGTGACGCACGCCGTAGAGGTAGTTGGACATGACGATGTGCACGCCCTTCTTCCTCAAGACCTCGTCCTTCTGCTTGAACCAGTCGCTCTCGTAGATCTTGAAGAGCTTCTGCGGATCGTCGGTCAGGTACGGTCCGAACAGGATGCCGATATCAGGATCATAGTCCTGCAGGAAGCCGACGTCGGACAGGGTGATGACATTCATGCCCATCATCGCCTGCTCGGTCACGTCCTTCTTGGCGCCGAGCTGCGAGCTGGGGAACAGCTTGAAGGTGACCTCGCCCTTGCTCCGCTCCTGAAGGAGGTCGGCCCAGTAATGCATCACCCGGTCGAGCGGCTCGCCCGGATTGTTCTCGTACGCGACCATGATTTCGGTCTTGGCCACCGCACCGGTGGCGGCACCGATGGTCATGGCGCACGCCGCCAGCGCGGACATCAACAAGCGTTTCATGATTGTCTCCGGGTTGGGCACGTCAATGAGCAGGTTGCCGGCACTGTCTTGCCGACAGGGATTCGGGGCGCGGCCGTCCACTGGACGGCACGCCTCCGGTTGAGGATCGGGGTCTCTCTGGCCGGGTGGGGATGACGCGGGGTTACCGCTCGATCATCACCTTGAGCGTGGTGTCGCGTTCGGCCGCCCAGTAGGGCAGCGCCTTGTCCGCGTCATCGAACGCGAACACCTTGGAGATCAGGTCGTCAGGCTTCCGTTCGAGCGACTCCAAATAACGGATGACGTTCCGGAAGTCCTCGGCGGTCGCGTTCCGCGACCCCATGATGTCAAGTTCCTTGAGGTTGAAGAACTGCGTCTTGTAGCTCACGGGCTCCTTCGCGTAGCCGATGTAGACGACGCGCCCGGCGAATGCGACGAGGTCGATGGCCTGCGTGAAGGTGGCCGGAAGCCCGACCGCCTCGATGACCACGTCGACGCCGTCACCGCCGGTCAGCTCCTCGACCCGCTTGGCGACGTCCTCCTTCGCGGCGTCGATGATGTGGGAGGCGCCATAGCGGCGCGCCAACTCGATCTTGGCGGCCCCGACATCGACGGCGATCACCTCGGCACCACGATGCACGGCACCGGCGATCGCCCCCATGCCGATCATGCCGCACCCCAGCACCAGCACCTTGTCGCCGGCCTCGACCCGGCCGCGGGCCACGGCGTGGAAGCCGACCGACAGCGGTTCGACGAGGGCGAGATGGCGCGGGGCGAGGGTGTCGTTGAGGATCAGCTTGCCATAGGGAAGGGCGATCCGCTCCGCCAGCCCACCGTTCTGCTGCACGCCGAGCGTGCGGTTGCTGCGGCAGGCATTGACCCGGCCCTTGCGGCAGGAGGGGCAGACGCCGCAGCTCGTATAGGGGATGACGATGGCGCGACGGCCGACGGCATAGTCCGCCGGCACGCCTTCGCCGACCGCGGCGATCTCGCCGCCGATCTCGTGGCCGGGAATCCGCGGCAGCGCGACCAGCGGGTTGAGCCCTTTGAAGGTGCTGAGGTCGCTGCCGCACAGGGCGACATGACGTACGGACAGAAGAACCTCGCCCGGCCGGAGCGACGGCTCCTCCACGTCATGCAGTGCGCACGCGTTCACGCCTTCAATCATCAAGGCTTTCATTATCGATGTCCTTTGCTGTCGGTGGCGGTCGCGTGCATAGGATAGGTTTCCTGATTGAACACGCTCTCGCTGAAGCCATAGTGCGCGTTGCTCGCGGCGAGGGCCCGGGAATGGGAGCGCTCGCGCAGAGCCGCGACGATTTCGCGATGGTAGTTCACCGTCGCCGGCGCGATGGTCACGTTGCTCTTGCCGATTTCCAGGTAGTAGATCATCGCCTGGGACATCGCCTGATACATCTTCTGCAACATGGTGTTGCGCGACGCGGCGACGATCGCGGCGTGGAAGCGGAAGTCGGCTTCGGCGGCCTCACGCACGGTCAACTGGCGCTCCAGATCGTCGGCCAGCCGCTCCAGGTTGTCGACTTCGGCATCCGTGATCAGGTCGACGACATCGTGCATGATGCCGGTCTCGATGATGCGCCGGAACTGAAGAACCTCGCGGCATGTCTTGATGCTGCGGTCAAAGCACTGGTCTATGACCCGGAACATCGCCTCGATGTCCGGCTTGCTGACCCGAGACCCACGCTTGGTCTTCTCCACCAAGCCGTAAGCTTCGAGGAAGATGATGACTTCCCGGATCGTGTTGCGACTGACGCTGAAGCGCTCGGCCAGCAACCGCTCGTTGGGGAGCATGTCGCCGGGGCGGTAGCGCTCCGGGATCTCCTTGCGCAACTCCTCGAAGATGGCCTTAACGGTCGAAATGCCGGTCATGGAGGCGTCACCAGTTTGGTCCAACAACTGGACCGTAGATATCTAACATATCAGTGCGGCGGGACGAGGAGAACGCCAATTGCGCTAACAAAATTGCAATGTTAGCGCTAGTATTGGAATAAAATGGCGTGTTGTTGGCGAGTGGCAGTGGCCAGCAGCGCATCTTGCCGCTATGGCCGGCGTGTCGGAGACACGGCGCTCGTCGGGATCGGCCGTTCGGCGGGTGGCGCCTTCGAGGAGGTCTGCTCGATATGCGCCCCCGCCGTGCTCACATGACGCCCAGCAGCAGCGCCGGCAGCGCGAGGAACGCCAGGGCGGTCGATCCCAGAACCATTCCGGCGACCTCTTCGGGCGCGTTGTTGTAGCGCAGGGCCCAGAGATAATTGAACACCGCCACCGGCATGGAGCTCTGCAGGACGACGACCCCCCGCATCGTCCCGGTCAACTGCATCAGGTGGGCCACCGCCAGGCCGACGCCCAACCCCAGCACCAGCCGCAGGGCCGACAGCGCCCCCGCCCGCATCAGGCTGTTCATGCGCAGGTTGGACAGGGCGACTCCGAGGGACAGCAGCATGATCGGAACCGCGCAGTTGCCGAGCAGGGTCGCGGTGTTCGCCACCCACTGCGGCGGCTGCACGCCGGCCAGCATCACCAGCAGCGACAGGGCGACGGCGTAGATCACCGGCGTGCGGAGCAGCCGCCCCAGGTCGAGCTGTCCGGACGCGGCGACCGGGCCGATGGCGAACTGTGCGACCGAAAACACCGCGAAGAACAGCACGCCGAGGCCGAGGCCGGTCTCCCCGAAAGCGAACAGGCAGAGCGGCAGCCCAAGGTTTCCGGCGTTCGGGAAACTGAGTGCGGGCAGATAGGTGCGCAGCGGCAGCCGGAAGGCCAGCAGCAGCGGCACGGCCAGCACGGCGGCCGAGGTGATGCAGGCGATCGACGCCAGCGTCATGGTCAGCAGCTCGTCGCCACCCAGTGTCAGCCGGGTAAGCGATGAGAAGACCAGGCAGGGGCTGGAGACATTGATGGCGAAAGTCGTGATGAAGGCACTGTCATAGGGCAGCTTGGCCCGGCTCCAGATGAAGCCGAGTGCGGCGACGATGAAGACCGGGGCCATGACGGTGACGACGACGGTCAGGGAGGCGAAGACGCTCATGATGGTGAACTCGTGCAGGTGGGACTGTCCGAAGTCCCGTGTGCGGCCCTCGCAGTCAGCCGAGCGGAAACCGCGTCTTGATGAAGGGGGCGCAATGGGTGGGGGCGATGTCCCCCCGGTCGCGTGGCTGCATCTTCCTGTCTTCAGCCGTCGAGTTCAACACCGGATGCAGCGGCGCGGCGTGTGGTCGTCGGCGGCACCGTCATCGTGAGCCGGCTTGCCGGCATCGTTGCCGCCCGGCACAGGCGGTCCTCCTGGAGGGTTTGCGTCATACTGCCGCACTGGATCCGCGCAGGCCCGGAGTTCCGCCCGTTTCATACGATTGGCTGCCGGATCGGCGCAGGGAGTACGACGTTCGGCGATTGACTCGTCCCGAAGGACATGTCATTCACATCGAAGCCGCAGCTCGGGGTCGCGAGACCGGCGAAGCGAAATGTGATCGACCCACCAGACGCCGACATGTCCTGACCCGCGCAGAGCGACAGTGGGACGTGCCGGGATAGCACCAAGTGACACCAGAGACTTCGTGACGGTGATCTCCGGACGACGCGCGTTCAGCGGAACAGGCGTCGTTATTGGGTTCGTCTGTGGAGTTTTGCTCCAACGGACGACGCCCGATGGGTTGTCGTCATGGATATGTCTTCTCTTGCCGTTCTGCCGATCGCGCCGCCCCGTCCCGAAGGGATGGAGCCGGCCACCTGGACGATCGGATCGGCCTGCCTGACCGGCATCCTCCTCGAGGTCTCCGTCCACCCCAAGCCCGGTCTCGTCACGCCACGCTCGATGGGTGCGCACCGTGACATGGATCTGCAGACGTTCATGCTGACGTCGGCAGCCATCGCTCCGTGTTTTCATCGCTGTGCCGCCATCGGCCTTTCCCATGCCGACGATCCGGCCGCCGTGCTGGCGCTGGTGCGTACCGTGGGCCGTGACTATGACCGTCGCCTGCTCGCCGCATCGAACGGCGTCAACACGCAGCGCGGCGCGCTGTTCGCCCTCGGCCTCACCGCGGCGGCGGCAGGGCTGTGCCACGACGACCGGCGCCCGATGTGCCCCGACCGCGTCTTTGCCGCCACTGCCGCCATCACGCGCGGCATCGTCGAGCGCGAGCTGGAGACGCGCCGCCGCGATCCCGTGACCGCAGGCGAGATCCTCTTCGACCGTCACGGCGTCACCGGCATCCGGGGCGAGGTCGAGGCCGGCTTCCCGACCGTCGCCGCGCATGGGCTGCCCGCCCTGCGCGCCGCGCTGACGCAGGAGGTCGAGCTCAACCGCGCGCTGCTGCATGCGCTCATCGCCATCGTCGCCGCGGCCGAGGACACCACCGTTCTGTGGCGCGGCGGTCCCGAGGGACTCGCCTTCGTGCGCGAGCGTGCCGCCCGCATTTGCGACCTCGGCGGTGCGCTCACCGGCCGCGGCCTCGCCGAAATCCATCGCTTCGCCGACGACTGCGTCGCCCGCCGGCTCAGCCCCGGCGGTGGCGCCGATTTGCTGGCGGTCACCGTCGCCATCCATTTGCTCGAGACGGGGAGCTTCCCGGCTCAGGTCACGTCCCGCTTCGACATGTCCGCCTCGAACGGACCCGCTCCAGGAGAAAACCCATGAACGTCATCGCCTATGCGCTGATGGCCTACGCGATCACCGCAGTGATCTCCTACGCCGTCATCGGGGTGATCGTCCTGCTCAACAAGACCATGGCCGGTTCGGCCGACTGAGCCGTGCGCTGAGGAGATCATCCATGTTGCAGCAACTCTTCACAGTCTTTCCCGGCATCGGCACGCTCTTCGTCCAGGAGCCGACGATCGCCATCGCCCGCCTCGCCCTGATGGGCTTCGGCTTCTTCCTCGCCTATCTCGGATTCAAGCGCACGCTCGAACCGCTCATCATGGTGCCGATGGGCGTCGCGATGATGTGCGTCAACGCCGGCGTCATGTTCCTGCAGGCGCAGAAGATCGGCACGCTGATGCTCGATCCGATGATCTCGGATCCGGTGCAGCTCGTGAACGACATGCAGGTCTACTTCCTGCAGCCGATCTACAACTTCGCCTTCTCGAACTCGCTGGTCGCCTGCATGCTGTTCTTCGGCATCGGCACGATGGCGGACGTGTCGTTCATCCTCGCCCGTCCCTGGGCGGCGATGACCTGCGCGATCTTCGCCGAGATGGGCACCTTCGTCACGCTGGTGATCGGCTACTACTGCGGCCTGACCCCCGGCCAGGCGGCGGCTGTCGGTTCGATCGGCGGCGCCGACGGCCCGATGGTCCTCTTCGCCTCGCTGATGATGGCCAAGGACCTCTTCGTCCCGATCTCGATCATCGCCTACCTCTACCTGTCGCTGACCTACGCCGGCTATCCGTACCTGATGAAGCTGCTGGTGCCGGCCAAGTACCGGGCGATGGAAGTCGAGATGGACTTCCCCGAGGTCACGCAGAAGTCGAAGTTCATCTTCACCATCGTCACCGCCGCTCTGCTCTGCCTGCTGCTGCCGGTGGCCGCGCCGCTGATCCTGTCCTTCTTCCTCGGCGTCGCCATCAAGGAAGCGGAGATCGAGCCCTACCAGGAACTGCTCGAGAAGACGATCACCTACTCCTCGACCCTCATCCTGGGCCTGGTCCTCGGCGTGCTCTGCGAAGCCTCGACCCTGCTCGACGGCCGCGTCGCCATCCTGCTCGTCCTCGGCATCACGGCGCTGCTGGTGTCCGGCATCGGCGGCCTGCTGGGCGGCTGGATCGTCTGGTACTTCAACAAGACCGGCTTCAACCCGCTGGTCGGCATCGCCGGCGTGTCCTGTGTGCCGACGACCGCCAAGCTCGCCCAGAAGGTGGCGGCCGAGGACAACCCCTACGCCATGGTCCTGCCCGTCGCCATGGGGGCCAACGTCTGCGGCCTGATCGTCTCCGCCATCGCGGTCGGCATCTTCGCCTCGACCATCGGCCTCGTCGCCGCCCACTGACCACGGCTGCTCCACGGAGATCGGTCCCATGCCCCCCGTCGCCTCCAACCATCCCAGCGCCCCGCGGCCGCCTGCGATCGAGCGGGGCGACGGCATCGGCCGGATCGTCATGAAGGTCGCGTCCGTCGACAGCACCAACCGCCGGCTCGTCGAACTCGGCCGGGCCGGGGCCGCCCACGGCACGATCCTGGTCGCCCGCGATCAGACCGCCGGCCGCGGCAAGGGCGAGCGGGGGTGGTTCTCCACCCCCGACGGCAGCCTCTGCATGTCGGTGCTGGTGAAGACCCGGCGCACGCTGATCGAAGCGGCGCAACTGACACTTCTTGCTGCAGTTGCGGTGCGTGAAGCAGTCTTCGCCGAGACAGGAGTCGACGCCGGCATCAAGTGGCCCAACGATCTCCTTGTTGATGGTCGGAAGATCTGCGGCATTCTGGCAGAGGCATCTTGCGATGATTGCGGAGATCTCGACTTCGTGGTAGTCGGCATAGGTCTTAATTTGTCAGTTCCGGATGATGGATTTCCGGATATTCTGCGGGAAAGGGCGGTTTCTCTTTCAACTCTTTCCGGCCGTCCGGTTGACCGCGACGCGTTCGTGGCGACCTTCGGCTCCGTCTTTGACCGCTGGGTGACCCTCTGGGAACGGCACGGGCTGTCCGCCTTCGCCGGGACCTGGACCGCCCACGCCCTTCAGCTCGGCTCCGTCGTTCGCCTCACCGATGGCGATGAGGACGTCTGCGCCACGCTCATCGGCCTCGCCGCCGACGGAGCGCTGCGAATCCGTGACGCCGCCGGAGCCGTTCGCGACGTCCATTCCGGCGAGATCGGCGCGGCTCCGGCCGCGGACCGGATCGCCTCGCAACTTCCCAAGACCCACATGGGGGCATTCTCATGAAGACCGAACAACGGTGGGATACGCTCGCGGCCGACACCCGCCAGCGCCTCGAGGCCGCCGCGGCCTATATCGGCGCCGGCAAGCGTGTGAAGGCGGAGGACACCGTCGCCCTGCTGAAGGCGGTGATCCGGTCCGGCGACCGTGTCAACATCGAAGGCAACAACCAGAAGCAGGCCGATTTCCTCGCCGATTGCCTCAACCAGGTCGATCCGGCCGAGATCCACGACCTTCACATGGTCCAGTCCTGCGTGCCGCTGGCCTCGCACCTGGACATGTTCGAGCGCGGCATCGCCAAGAAGCTCGACTTCGCCTTCGGCGGGCCGCAGGCCGGCCGCGTCGCCAAGTTCATCCGCGAAGGCAAGATCCAGCTCGGCGCCATCCATACCTATCTCGAGCTGTTCGGCCGCTACTTCCTCGACCTGACGCCGCGCGTCTCGCTGATCTGCGCCTATGAGGCCGACCGCGAGGGCAACCTCTACACCGGCTTCAACACCGAGGACACGCCGGTCATCGCCGAGGCGACCAAGTTCCGCCAGGGCATCGTCATCGCCCAGGTGAACAAGATCGTCGACAAGCTGCCGCGGGTCGACATCCCGGCCGACTGGGTCGACGCCGTCGTCGAGAGCCCGAAGCCCTTCTTCATCGAGCCGCTCTTCACCCGCGATCCCGGCCTCGTCACCGACAACCATGTCCTTCTCGGCATGCTGGCGCTGAAGGGCATCTACGCCGAGTACAAGGTCAAGCGGATCAACCACGGCATCGGCTTCCTCACCTCGGCGATCGAGCTGATCCTGCCGACCTACGGCGCCGAGCTCGGCCTGAAGGGCGAGGTCTGCACCCACATGGTGCTGAACCCGCACCCCACCATGATCCCGGCGATCGAGGCCGGCTGGGTCGACACCATCCACTGCTTCGGCGGCGAGCTGGGGATGGAGGAGTACGTCAAGGCGCGCTCCGACATCTTCTTCACCGGCCCGGACGGCTCGCTGCGCTCCAACCGCGCCTTCGCCCAGACCGCCGGTCACTACGCCCTCGACATGTTCATCGGCGGCACGCTGCAGATCGACGAGTGGGGCAACTCGTCCACCGCGACCGCCAACCGCGTCTCCGGCTTCGGCGGCGCGCCGAACATGGGCTGCGATCCCAAGGGGCGCCGCCACGTCACCGAGAGCTGGCTGAAGTGCGGCCGCGAGGTCCCGCACATGGCCGACCAGATCGGCAACATGCCGCGCGGCAAGCGCCTGGTCGTCCAGGGTGCCGAGACCTTCGGCGAAGGCCGCGCCCCGACCTTCGTGGAAAAGCTCGACGCCTGGCAGCTCGCGGAGAATGCCGGCCTCGATCTGCCGCCGGTGATGATCTACGGCGACGACGTCACCCACATCGTCACCGAGGAAGGCGTCGCCTACCTCAACCGGGCCCCGGACATGGCCGCGCGCATGGCCGCCATCCGTGCGGCGGCCGGCTACACCGAGGTCGGCCTCAAGGCCGATCCGGCCGAAACGAAGCGCCTGCGCGAGGCGCGCATCTTCATGACCCCGGAAGACCTCGGCGTCGACCGCAACCGGGCCAACCGCGACCTGCTCGCGGCCCGCTCGATGCGCGACCTCGTCGACATCTCGGGCGGCCTCTACAACCCGCCGGCCCGCTTCCGCAACTGGTGATCGGAGTACGTCATGTCTCTCGAAACGATCGAATTCAAAGTCGCAGGAGACGGCCGTGCCGTCTCCCTCGCCAGGCGGGCCCACTGCGGTGTCGTCGGCTCCGGCGACCTCGAAGTGATGCTCGAGCCGAAGGCCGGCGACAGCGCGGTTTCGGTGCGGATCGTCACCCCGGTCACGGGCTTCGACGCCCTGTGGAAGCGCGTGGTCGAGCACTTCGTCGCCGAGACCGGACTGGCCGGCCTGTCGATCGAGATCAACGACAACAACGCCTCACCCGCCATCGTCGCCCTGCGCCTGCGCCAGGCGCTGGCCGAGGCGCAGGCCTGAAGCCGGGAGCTGCGAGCATGCCCAACTGGAACAGACTTCAGAAGAACTCCTTCCTGGAATGCAGCGCGCGCGAACGCGCCGTCGGCCTTGTCGACGACGGGACCTTCGTCGAGCTCGGCGGCCCCTTCGACCGTCTGGTCAGCCCCCATCTCGTCGCCCTCGGCGAGGCGGTGGAGAACGACGACGGCATCGTGACCGGCGTCGGCCGCATCGGTGACCGCCCGGTCTTCGTGATCTCCCAGGAAGGCCGCTTCATCGGCGGTTCGGTCGGCGAGGTCGGCGGCGCCAAGATGGTCGGCATCATCGACATGGCGATCGACTTCCACGATCGCCTCGTCGCCGACCATCCCGACCTGCCGGCGTCGGCGCGTCCCCTCGTCGCCATCTCCTTCGAGACCGGCGGCGTCCGTCTGCACGAAGCCAACGCCGGTCTTCTCGCCCATGCCGAGGTGATGGACGCCCTGCAGCGCGCCCGCCACAAGGTGCCGGTCGTCGCCCTGATCGGCTCGCGCATCGGCTGCTTCGGCGGCATGGGCTTCGTCGCCGCCGCCACCGACGCCATCATCATGAGCGAGTTCGGTCGCCTCGGCCTCACCGGCCCGGAGGTCATCGAGCAGGAGATGGGCAAGGACGAGTTCGACGCCTCCAACCGCGCGCTCGTCTATCGCACCACCGGCGGCCGCCACAAGTACGTCATGGGCGACGCCAACTTCCTCGTCGACGACACCGTCGCCGCCTTCCGCGCCCAGCTCGCCGAGCTCTGCAAGCTGCCGGTCGCCTCCTTCGAGCCGATGCGCCGGATCGGGTCGCCGGAGCTGGTCGAGAAGCAGCTGCGCGGCGTCGCCCTCGCCGTGGAGCTCAAGCCGACCGATGCGCGCGACGTCTGGCGCCACGCCGGCAACAACGACCCTGTCGGCCTTGCCGACGGTCCGCTCTCGGACTTCCGCAAGTCCGTCCGCCGTCTGGCGCTGTGATCGGGAGAAAAGCCATGGAAACTCTGTTGGGACAGGGCCGCGCGGCCATCGACCTGATCGTCGATGCCGGCAGCTTCACCGAAGGCAAGGTCGGTGCGCGGACCTTCGACGACCCGGACTTCGGCCCCGGCGCCGTGGTCGGCACCGCCCTGCTCGAGGGTGAGACCGTCACGGTCATCGCCTCCGACGCCGATGCCTTCAACGAGAAGTTCCCGGTCGTCTATTCGGGCGTGATCGGTCTCGAGGAAGGCTACAAGATGGCGCAGGCCGTCTACGCCACCCTCGCCGCCGACGCCGAGAAGGAAGCGGCCAGGAAGCGCCCGATCGTGCTGATCGTCGACACCCCCGGCAACGGTCCGGGCAAGGTCGAGGAGATCTTCGGCATGAACAAGGCGACCGGCGCCTACCAGCTCGCCCTGGCGGAGGCGCGGCTGGCCGGCCATCCGATCGTCGCCATGGTCGTCGGGCGCGCCATCTCCGGCGCCTTCCTCTGCCATGGACTGCAGGCCGACCGGATCCTCTCCCTCACCTCCGAATTCCAGACGATGATCCACGTGATGCCGATCACCTCGGTGTCGCGCATCATCAAGAAGGACGTCGAGCTGCTGGAGGGCCTGGCGAAGTCGAACCCCGTCTTCGCCGCCGGTCCGGCCTTCTTCTACAAGCTCGGCGGCGTGGAGCAGCTGGTCGAGACGATCGACGGCATGCGTCCGGCGATCGCCGCCCAGATCGCCGGCATCCGCAAGGCCAAGGCCGACGGTGCGGCGACGCTCACCGGTCCGCGCGGCCGCGGCAGCCTCGGCGCCGAGCGCGGCGGCCGCGTGGTGCGCCCGAAGGTCCAGGAGCTGCTGCGCTCCGAATTCGCCGCCGTCGAGGAGCGTTTCCGTCCGCGCGTCGCCTGAAGCGGGGCGGAAAGGAAAGGGGGTGTGCCATGTCCGAAGCCTTTGAGAGATACGCGGCGGTCGCCGACGCCTTCTCGACCGTGCCGACCCTGGCCGAGATGCCGCGCCGCACGCTGGCGGACAAGGGGATCGCCGGCCCGACGGCTGCGCATGTCATCGAAGAGGTGCACACCCCCTTCAACCTTGCCTATCTCACCTTCACGACCGGCTCGTCCGCGTTCCAGAACATCGTCGGTGTCGCCCACACCGAGATCGAGGCCCGCTGCGACGCGACCCGCCGGGTGATGGAGGCGATCGGGGCGAAGCCGGGCGACCGGATGCTCGTCACCTATCCGCCGCTGGTCAACGTGTTCTCCCGCACGGCGCTGGAGCGCTGCGGCATCGACTGGTCCTTCCTCGACCGGTCGAGCCGCGGGGCCTTCATCACCGCCTTCTGCCGCAATCGCCCGGACATCGTGCTGGGCGAGTCCTCCTTCATCCGCGCAAGCATCGGCGAAGCCGAGTCCCTCGGCCTCGCCGGTGATTTTCCCGAGCGCTGCCGCATCGTCGTGGCGGGCTCGCCGCTGGACCTCGACCTGCTGACCCGGGTGGAACGGTTCGGCTGGCCGGTCCATGACCTCTACGGCTGCCAGGAGTTCGGCTGGCTGACTCTCGACGGTCATCCCCTGCGCGACGATCTCTCGCTCGCGCCGTCGCCGGTCGGCGAGGGATGGGCGGAAATGGTGGTCGGCGGGCTGCCGATGGGCGACAGCTTCCCGATCTCGGAAACGGGCCACGCCTGCTCGCCGACGGGGCGGATCATCAGCTATCGCCGCCGGCGCACCCATCCGGAATACGAGGTCGTCGTGCGCGTCACGACGCTGGCCAGCCGTGAGACGATCGAGCGGGCCGCCCGCACCATCCTGCGCATCAAGGGGCGCGTGGTGAAGGTGGACCCCGCATTGGAGACATCCGCCCCGGCGACCGTTCTCCATCTCGTCCCCGGCATCGGCGATCGGACCGAACCCTTCGAAATCCGCGGGCCGGTCGCGACCCGCGCCTTCGACGATCTCGTCCGGGCCCAGGCCGAGGTCCAGGCGACGTCGAAAACCGATCCGACCTGGGTGAAGACGCGATGAACGCCCGCCGATCCCAGGACTGCATCGTGCCCACGGCGGCGAGCCCGGCGGACCGGCCGGTGTCGAGACGGCATGTCATGGTCGACATCGATCCGGCCCACCGGGACCTCGTCGCCGGTTCCCTCGGTGACGGCCTCCTGCCGATGCACCGCCGGCCCGACGTGGTGGATCGCATCCGCCGGATCTTCCTCGCCGGGAGGATCCCCGGAATCGTCTGCGCCCCCAAGGCCCCGGTGCCGGAAGGCTGGATGTGGATCGGGGTGTCCTTCCCGCTGCGCGAGGACGGGGTCCGGGTACGCTCCGCCGTCGCGCTGCCCTGTGCCGGGATCTGCGGGGTCCACTCGCCGTGGGAGGTCATGGACCGCATCGCCCCCGGCGCCTTCCCGGCGGCGGACGAGCTGCTTGCGCTCGCCGCTCTCGGCCGGGACCACGGAATTGCCGTCGGTCTTTTCGGATCGGCGGCCCTGCAGGCCCTCACCGGCCTGCCCTACATGGAGCCGCGCTCCGACGTCGACGCGGTCGTCGTCGCCCGCTCGTCCGCCGGACTGCGCTCCTTCCATGCTGCGCTCGCCGGATTCGCGACGCGGTACAACCGGAAGTACGACGTCGAGGTCGCCACGCCCGGCGGTCTCGGGGTCAAGCTCACAGAACTCGTGTCGGACGTCACCGCGGTCGCTGGTCGCGGCATCGACGGCGTTCGCCTCGTCGACAGGTACCGGGTGCTCGATGAGATCGACACGTTGCCACCCCTCTTCCCGGTGCCATGAACTTCGGGCCTCTGGCCCTTATCAAGGAGTAGACGTTATGGAACTCAAGTCCAAGATGCCGTCCAAGATCGAATCGCTGAAGGTTGCGGTCGGCGACACCGTGACCAAGGGCACCGAGGTTGCGGTGCTCGAGGCGATGAAGATGAAGAACCCGCTCGTCTGCCCGGTGGACGGCACCGTCAAGTCGATCGCCGTCGCCGTCGGCGATCGCGTGAAGCCGGGCGCTCTCATCATGGTTGTCGAGTAAACCAGAACAACGCTCCCGAGAATTGAAATGTCAATTCTCGGGAGTTCGACTTCCGACGAACATTTCTGACAAAATTGGCGATCGGGTAAGTCGAAGTAGGTGCACGCAACTAAGGCCATCTTATGAATGTCGACGGTCGCCTCGGGGCGTCCGTGCCGGCATTCTCTTCGAGGAGAGCGCCACATGATCATCTATGGTGTGATGGTTCTAGGCCTGTGCATGTTCGTCGGAACATCGATCGGCCTGACCCTCGGCATTATGCTCGGAATTCCCGGAGACATCGGCGGCGTCGGATTCTCGATGCTGCTGCTCGTCTTCCTGACGCCGGTTCTGAAGAAGAAGGGCTGGCTGCCCAAGGCGTCTGAAGACGGCATCATGTTCTGGAACGCCATGTACATTCCCGTCGTCATCGCCATGGCGGCGACCCAGAACGTTGCGGCTGCCCTGTCGGGCGGCTGGATCGCCATCATCGCCGGCATTCTCTCCGTTGTCGTCTGCTTCGCCCTGATCCGTCCGCTTGCGGCGATGGCCGGGGCGGCAACGTCGACCTTCGGCGACGAAGCCTAGTCCAAATAAGCCAAAACGGGGAGATACCGCCATGAACAGTGCGTTCCTCACATCCCTGATCGGCGATCGCCCGCTGATCTTCGCCTTCGTCGTCGTCGGCGTCCTGACCTGGCTCTGCTACGCCTTTTCCAAGAACATCACCAAGGGCCGCATCCACGGGTCGGCCGTGGCGATCATCATCGGCCTCGCCCTCGCCTATATCGGCGGCGCCACCACCGGTGGCAAGAAGGGAATCGCCGACATCCCCATGTTCGCCGGTTTCGCTCTGATGGGCGGCGCCATGCTGCGCGACTTCTGCATCGTCTCGACCGCCTACGGCGTGAAGCTCGAGGAGTTGAAGAAGGCCGGCCTCGCCGGCGTCCTGTCGCTGGTCATCGGCACCGCGCTCGCCTTCGTGGTCGGGGTCGCCGTCGCCTATGCCTTCGGATACCGTGACACGGCCTCGCTGACCACCATCGGGGCTGGCGCCGTGACCTTCATCGTCGGTCCGGTGACCGGCACGGCGATCGGCGCCTCGTCGACCGTGATCGCCCTTTCCGTCGCCGCCGGCGTCGTCAAGTCGATCGCGGTGATGATCATGACGCCGTTCCTCGCCAAGCCCTTCGGCCTCACCAACCCGGCCGCGGCCATGGTCTATGGCGGCCTCATGGGAACCACCAGCGGCACCGCCGCCGGCCTCGCCGCGACCGACGCGCGCCTGGTGCCGTACGGCGCTCTGACCGCGACCTTCTATACCGGTTTCGGCTGCCTCGTCTGTCCGTCGATCGGCTTCATCATCATGAAGGCGATCTTCGGCTGAGGTCGTCGCTCCGCCATCGGAGGGGGCCGCCCGCCCCCTTCCATGGCGGTTTTCCAAGACGTGAAGCGGTGTCGATCCGCGACGGGTGCCGTCCGTACCGCTCGACCGAGAGGACTGTCGCCATGAGCCTGATGCGTCGGTTGCCGGACACGCTGCGCCGTCTGGCCAACGCCCTTGGACAGGGACCGGACGACGTCGCCCTGGCCGGAGGACACAAGTCGCTCCTCCTGAGCCGGGGATCGATCCGCCATGTGGCATTCTACCCGGCATCCCCGCTGACGACCGCCCCGGTCACCGTCGATCACGCTCCCGAGCCTGATCCCGTTGCCCAGACGATCGTCTTCTCGGACGTCGGGCTGGAGCGCGGCGGCCGCAGCATTCTTGCCGGTATCGATCTGGTCCTGGAGGAGCGCCGCATCGGCGTGCTCGGCCTCAACGGCTGCGGCAAGTCGAGCCTGCTGAAACTGATGGTGGGCCTGCTCCCGCCGTCGTCCGGCAGCGTGCGCGTCGACGGGCTTGAGCCCTGTGCCGATGCCGCGGCCGTCCGGGCGCGCACCGGGCTGCTGTTCCAGAACGCCGACAACCAGATCGTCTACCCGGTCGTCCGCGATGATCTCGCCTTCGGCCTGGGCGGCCACGCGGGGGAGGTCGACGCGGCCATCGCGCGGTCGCTGGAGCGGCTCGGCATCGCCGGTCTCGCCGACCGGCGCATCCACGAACTCTCGGGCGGCGAGCGTCAACTGGTCGTGCTGGCCGGTGTCCTGGCGCGCAACCCCCGTACCCTGCTCTTCGACGAGCCGACCTCGCAGCTCGACCTCGCCAATCGCAACCGCTTCCGCGACCTGCTCGCCGACCTGCCGCAGCAGGCGGTCGTCGTCAGCCATGACCTCGATCTCGTCGCCGGGTTCGACCGCGTCCTCGTGGTCGGCGACGGGCGTATCGCCTTCGACGGCAGCCCGGAGGATGCGACCGGCTTCTATCGGCGGAGCTGCGGATGACCACCTCGCATGGTGCCCCCCGCGGGCGGTCCGGTGCTCTTGCCGCGCTCTGCGCCCTTGCCGTCCTCGGAGCGATGCTGACGCAGGTCGATCGGATCGATCTTCTTGCGCCCGCCGCCGTCGCCTGCGCGGTGGGGCTCGCCATTGCCCACGGCTCGTTCCGGACGGCCCTCCGCGACATCAGGATGGCCCTGCTCGTCGTCGCGATCACCGCGCTTTTCGACGTGGCGACGGGTGGCGGGATGAATGGCCTGCGGCTCTTCCTGCGCTTCTCGGCGCTGGTCTGCGCCGCCCAGATCGTCACGACGTCATGGGGCTGGGCCGAACTCACCGGGGCGGTGGTCACGCTGCTGCGCCCGCTGGACCGCCTCGGCCTCCTCGATGCCGAGCGCTGCGCCTTCACCTTGATGCTCGCGATCCGCTTCGTTCCGGTGATGGCCCAAGAGATCGCGGAAATCCGCGAGGCCCAGGCCCTGCGCGGCCTCGACCGCTCGGTGCTCGCGCTGGTGGTTCCTCTCGGGCTGCGCATCCTGTTGCGCGCCGAGGAGATCGCCCAGGCCGTCGACCTGCGCGCCGGCCCCCCGGCATCCATCGGCCATCACGGTGGAAGCCGGCCCATCGCTGCCTCCTCCCTCTCATCGCGAGCCGCCTCATGAACAGCGTGGCACCGTCCCTCGGATTCCGTGATCTGACCCTGACCGCGCTTGGCGCCGGACTGGTCGTAGCGCTCGGCGCCGCGCCGCCGATTCCGCTCGGCATCCTGCCGGTTCCGATAACCCTGCAGACGCTCGGCGTCATGCTGGCCGGCCTCCTTCTCGGCCCGCGCCGTGGGGCGACCGCCATGCTGGTGTTCGTCGCCCTCGTCGCCATCGGCTTGCCGGTTCTCGCCGGTGGCCGCGGCGGCTTCGGCATACTCGTCGGGCCGACCGCCGGGTATCTCCTCGGCTGGATGCCCGCCGCCATGGTGGTCGGCATCCTGGCTCGCCATGGGGAACGCATCGGAAGTTCTGTTGCCCGCATAGCGTGCTACATCGGTGCATGTTTGTTTGGCGGAGTAATCGTCATTCATGCATGCGGTGTTGCCTGGCTCTCGCTGGTCACGGGCCTTGATTGGGGGAAAGCATTTTTCGGAACGCTCCTGTTTGTGCCCGGAGATGTCGTCAAGGCCGTCCTCGCAGCCATTATATGCCGACGCATCGAGATCTTCATGACGCTCGACCGTCGTTGAGTGATGCACGGATTGACGGTCCAGATCGATGGAGGGCGGAGATTCACATCTTTCTTTAACTCTCCTCCCCTAAGGTTGTAGGGCCTCCGTCATCGCCACGCGATGGCATGACCATCTTTTCTGGACGATCCGAAATGAAAAATCTGTCGGTGTTTTGGCGTCTTGCACTGATTATCGGGATTTCGACGGTCGCCTTCTGCGGCATCTCGGTCAATCAAATCATGAGCCTCAGGCAGACCATCCTGACGGAACGCCAGGAAAAGTTGCGTGACATGGTCGGCAGCGTTCTGAAACTGGTCGGGGCCTACGAGGAGGAGGTGAAGGCCGGACGCCTGACGCGGGAACAGGCGCAGGATGCGGCCAAGCGCGCGCTGCGCTCGATGCGATGGGGTGACGGGGACTATTATGCCGTCTATCAATTCGACGGCGTGACCCTCGTCCACAGCAATCCGAAGAACGAGGGTGTGAACCGCCTGGATTACAAGGATCCGAGCGGCCGGCGCCTGGTCTTCGACATCGTCGAGATCGCCAAGAACGGCAGTGGCTTCACCGAATACGCCGTTCCGCGCACCGGAGGCACCGAGGCCGTGCCCAAGCTGGCCTTCGTCGGCGGTTATGCGGCGTGGCAGTGGGCGATCCAGGCGGGCGTCTATGTGGACGACGTGGATGCCGCAGTCCGCAGGCAGGCCATCGACCTCGGCACCACCGGGCTGGTGGTGCTTCTGCTGACCGGTGGGGGGGCTGCCCTGCTCGGGCGCGGGATCACCCGGCCGCTGCACGCCCTGTGCGGGACGCTGGACAGCCTGGCCCACGGCGATCGGACGGTGCCGGTTCCCTTCACCGACTGTCGCAACGAGATCGGGCGCATCGCCCGTGCGGTCGACGTGCTCAAGAAGAGCGCGCAGGAGGCGGATCGGCTGCGCGAGGAGCAGGAGCGGAGCAAGCAGCAGGCCGAGGAGGAGCAGCGGGCGGCCATGGAGCGCGTTGCCCGGGATTTCGAGGCCAGCGTCGGAGCGATCTCCCGCACCCTGACGGTCGCCGCGTCGGAAATGCAGGAGACCGCGCAGACGATGTCGACCACTTCCGATCGGGCGAACGAGCAGGCCACGGTGGTGGCGGCAGCGGCGACGCAGGCGACGACGAACGTGCAGACGGTCGCCGCGGCGTCCGAGGAGCTGACCGCTTCCATCGGCGAGATCAGCCAGCAGGTCACCCGGTCGGCGCAGATCGCCGTCAAGGCGGTCGAGGAGACCCGCCGCACCAACACGACCGTCGAAGGGCTGTCGGTCGCTGCGCAGAAGATCGGCGAGATCATCGGCCTCATCCAGTCCATTGCTTCGCAGACGGATCTGCTGGCTTTGAACGCCACCATCGAGGCGGCCCGCGCCGGGGAGCATGGCAAGGGGTTCGCCGTGGTCGCGCACGAGGTCAAGGCGCTTGCCCGTCAGGCATCCCAGGCCAGTGGCGATATTGCCCAGCAGATCGCCGCCGTGCAGGGCATCTCGAAGGAGGTCGTGGTTGCCATCCGCAGCATCGGGGGCACCATCGCCGAACTGAACGGGATCGCTTCGACCATCGCGTCGGCGGTCGAGGAGCAGGCCGCTGCCACCCACGAGATCGCCCGGAACGTCAGCCAGGCCGCCCAGGGAACGAGCGAGGTGTCGGCCAACATCTCCGGCGTCACCCAGTCGTCGGCGGAGGTCGGCGGGGCGGCCAACTCGGTCCTTGCCTCTGCGCGCACCCTGTCCCAACAGTCCGAGCGTCTGCAAGGCGAGGTCGACCGCTTCCTGGCGTCCGTCCGCCGGTCATAGGCCGGTCACGGGATGGATCGCATGTCCGCCTGCCACGGAAGGCATGGAGCGTCCTGCGGTCCTCACCGGATGCACGAAGCCCCAGGGCGGACGGGACGCCGGTGACCGGAGTGGCTTCGGGCGCAGGTCGCGCAGTCTCTCCCTGAGAGTGAATCACGTTGATCCTCAAGACAGCTTGCAGGATCCTCCGGGTGGAAGCAGCAAATAATCGGCAAGCCATACAGTCATGGGCTCGCTTATTCTTGCGAGCCCTTCATGCATACGCATGACTTGCGTGTTGCGCCTTTCCTCTGCCTCTTGTATACACATGAGAGTCGTTCCGAGCACATGCATGATTCGGCGCGATACGTGTCGGGCGGGGGCAGCCTGAAACCTGCCATTGCAGCCGCGGGCCATGGATTTTGTCGGCAACAGGCGGAGTTCCGTGAAGTCTCCTCGCGGGCGGATCGTCCGATCGATCCGATCGATCCGATGGACGCGTGTCCCGAGATACGGACATCGCCCGCGCCCCATGCCCGGACCGGCGCCGTCGTCATCGACGAATGGCCGTCCGCACCCTTCAATCAACGCAAGCTTCCTGGAAAGTCTCTGACATGGACATTCATCCTGACCGCCTCGGCAAGATCGCCATGCTCGCCGCATTGAGCTCCCGGGAGGAAGAAGGGCTGTTCAAGGACTATATCGCCAAGAACACGAAGGTGAAGATCGGCTTCACCATGGTATCCGGAACACGGACCGATGTGACCCGGACCTTCGTCAAGTCCATTGTCGGCTGCGCCATGCAGTCGAATCTCATACAACATCACCACAATGAGATTCACGGCGTGATTCATGCCGGGCTCGAATGCCTGAAAGGGCTGAGCGCGGACGTCGCCGCCGAGTCGAGCCTGAAGGTGAAGGTTGCCATCGCGACGGACGGGCGCTGGGTGGTCGTCGCCGCCTATGGCGAGTCGGCGTTCCACCCGGAAACCAACCACGAGCGGGTCGGTTTCGGAGTAATGCACATCTAGCTCCCGCGCAGGACATCTCTGATGCGCATGATCAAGGACGAGGCCGGGGATGGTGCTCCGCTGTCGGAGGCCATAAGGAGAACCCTGGAAAGCGACATCGCGTCCGGCGCTCTTCCACCCGGCACGCACCTGGAGGAAAGCGCCCTGGCGGAACGCTTCGGCGCCTCCCGCACCCCGGTGCGCGAGGCTCTGCGGCAACTGGCCTCGGCCAGGGTGGTCGAGCTCCGTCCGCGGCGGGGAGCCATCGTTCCACAACTGGACGTGCTCGTCGTGCTGGAGATGGTCGAGGCGATGGCCGAGTTGGAGGCCTGCTGCGCCCGTCTGGCCGCGCGGCGTCTGACGGAGCAGGACCGGCGGGCGATCGAGGAGGCCTTCGCGTGCAGCGGCGCCGCCTGTCCCGGCGGTCCCGACGACGGCCACCACGGGGACGAACAGTTCCACCTGTCCATCCACAAGGCCAGCCACAACCGCGTGCTGGAGGAGCAGGCTTCGGCCCTGCTGCGGCGGTTGCAGCCTTATCGGCGCCTGCAATCGCACCTCTCCCGCCACGTCGAACTCGCCCAGGCGGAGCATGAGGCCCTGAGGGACGCGCTCCTTTCCGGCGACGGTGACCGGGCGGCCGCGTTGGCTCGCGATCATGCGCAGGTCCAGGGGCAGGATCTCGGGGATTTCATGGTGCTGCTGCGGTCCCGCGCGGCCTCCGAACAGGCCGTATAGCCGGCCGGCGCGCGCCCGACGTGGGTCCGCCGCCTACTGGTACTCCGGCCGTCTGGCGAGCCCGTCCTTCAGGTGGCCGATCAGCAGCCGGACCTTCGGCGACAGGTGGCGGCGCTGCGGGTAGACCGCCCAGACCGCCGTGTTGGGTGGGCGGTGCGTCTCCAGCAATGTGACCAGCCGCCCCTCGCGCACCGGGGCGCGGACGTAATAGTCGGGAAGCTGGCACAGGCCGAAGCCGCGCAGCGCGGCGTCCAGCACGGCGAAGCCGCTGTTGCAGCGCCAGCGGCCGCGCGGCCGGAACAGCCACTCCCGCCCGCCATCGTCGAACACCCAGGTGTCGGCCGTGCCGATCAGGCATTCGTGCCCCGCCAGTTCCGACAGGGTGTGGGGCGTGCCATAACGCTCCAGATAGCCGGGCGCGCCGCACAGATGCATCACCCGCGGCGCGATGCGCGTGGCGACGAGGCTGGAATCGCTCAGCCGGCCCAGCCGGATCGCCAGATCCATCCCATCATGGACGAGGTCGAGCGTGCGGTTGGTCAGTTCGATCTCGACCCGCAGGCCGGGATAGCGGGCGAGGAAATCATTGACCAGAGGCACGACGAACTGCTCGCCATAGGCGACGGCGCAGGTCAGCCGCAGCAGGCCCTTGGGCTCCTCCTCCAGGTCGTGGACGGTCAGGAAGGCCTCGTCCCGCTCCTCCACCAGCCGCTGACAGCGGGCCAGCAGGGCGCGCCCGGCCTCGGTCAGGGCGACCCGCCGGGTGGTGCGGTAGAACAGGCGGGCGTGCAGCCGGTCCTCCAGCCGCGCCACCTGCCGGCTGACCTGGGAGGAGGAGATGCGCAGCCGATCCGCCGCCGCCGAAAAGCTGCCGAGTTCGGCGACCGCCACGAACTCGTCGATGCCGTCCCATCGGCTCACCCTGCCGGCCTCCGCGCCCCATTATCCCGTATGGGCAATAATCCTCTGCGCAATTGCGCGATTGTCAACGCGGGCGTGGTGATAGGGTGTGGGACGCAGCAATACCAAATCACCAGCCGTCAGGGAGGGCAGGGAGATGATCAAGTCGCGCGCCGCAGTGGCCTGGGAGGCCAACCGCCCGCTGGAGATCGAGGAGGTCGAGGTCGCCGCCCCCAAGGCGGGGGAGGTGCTGGTCCGCATCGTCGCGACCGGCGTCTGCCACACCGACGCCTACACCCTGTCCGGCAAGGATTCCGAAGGCGTCTTCCCCTGCATCCTCGGCCATGAGGGCGGTGGCGTGGTGGAAGAGGTCGGGCCGGGCGTCACCTCGGTCGCGGTCGGCGACCACGTCATCCCGCTCTACACGCCGGAATGCGGCAAGTGCAAGTTCTGCCTGTCGGGCAAGACCAACCTCTGCCAGGCGATCCGCGCCACCCAGGGCAAGGGCCTGATGCCGGACGGCACCACCCGCTTCACCGCGCGCGGCCGGCAGGTGTTCCACTACATGGGCACCTCGACCTTCTCCGAATACACGGTCCTGCCGGAAATCGCGGTGGCGAAGATCAACAAGGCCGCCCCGCTGGAGAAGGTCTGCCTGCTCGGCTGCGGCGTGACCACCGGCATGGGGGCGGTGATGAACACCGCGAAGGTGGAGCCGGGATCGACCGTCGCCATCTTCGGCCTCGGCGGCATCGGCCTGTCGGCGATCATCGGGGCGGTGATGGCGAAGGCCGGCCGCATCATCGGCATCGACATCAACCCGTCGAAGTTCGAGATCGCCAGGCAGCTCGGCGCCACCGACGTCATCAACCCCAAGGACTATGACCGCCCGATCCAGGAGGTGCTGATCGAGATGACGGACGGCGGCGTCGACTACTCCTTCGAGTGCATCGGCAACGTCCAGATCATGCGGGCCGCACTGGAATGCTGCCACAAGGGCTGGGGCGAGTCCGTCATCATCGGCGTCGCCGGCGCCGGCGAGGAGATCTCCACCCGTCCGTTCCAGCTCGTCACCGGGCGGGTGTGGCGCGGTTCGGCCTTCGGCGGCGTCAAGGGCCGGTCGGAGTTGCCGGAGATCGTCGAGCGCTACCTGCGCGGCGAGTTCGAGCTCGACACCTTCATCACCCACACCATGGGCCTGAACGACATCAACACGGCCTTCGACCTGATGCACGAGGGCAAGAGCATCCGCTCGGTCATCCTCTACAACCAGTAAGGCAACCGCCGGTTCACGGCGAAACAGGGAGACGACGGAGCATGGGCGAGCCCCTGACCATCGTGTCGGCCAACAAGAGCTTCGGCGGCTGGCACAAGCGTTACCGCCACCACAGCACGACGCTCGGCTGCGAGATGGTGTTCGCCGTCTTCCTGCCGCCGCAGGCCGGGCCCGACAGCCCGGTGCCGGTCCTCTACTGGCTGTCGGGACTGACCTGCACGGACGAGAACTTCATGCAGAAGGCCGGGGCGATGCGGCTGGCGGCGGAGCTGGGCATCGCCATCGTGGCGCCCGACACCAGCCCGCGCGGCCCCGACGTGCCGGGCGATCCGGACGGGTCGTGGGATTTCGGGCTGGGGGCCGGCTTCTACGTCAATGCGACGCAGGACCCCTGGGCGCGCCACTACCGCATGTACGACTATGTGGTGACGGAGCTGCCGGCGCTGATCGAGCGCAGCTTTCCGGTCAGCGACCGGCGCAGCGTCTCCGGCCATTCCATGGGCGGGCACGGGGCGCTCGTCTGCGCCCTGCGCAATCCCGGCCGCTACCGGTCGGTGTCGGCCTTCGCGCCGATCGCCAACCCGACGGACTGCCCATGGGGCGAGAAGGCCTTCAGCCGCTATCTGGGGCCGGACCGGCGGGGCTGGGCGGAGTGGGACGCCTCCCTGCTCCTCGCCGAGGCGGCCGAGCGGCTTCCCCTGCTGGTCGACCAGGGCGACAAGGACGGCTTCCTGGACAGCCAGCTCAAGCCCGAGGCGCTGCGTCAGGCCGCAGCGGCGGCCGGCCATCCGCTGACGCTGCGGATGCAGCCGGGCTACGACCACAGCTATTTCTTCATCGCCAGCTTCATCGACGACCACCTGCGCCACCACGCGGCGGCCCTGCTCGCCGGGTAGGGCGCACCGGCCGGGCCCCGCCTCCCTAAGCGTCGCCCATCGTGACGGCGCGCGACATGCGGGCGATCTTGCCCGTCAGCTCGACCGCGATGTTGCGCAGCAGCAGGAACGAGATCGACGGGTCGAGGCCGTCCAGCATGGCGACGTCCTCGGCCGTCAGCTCGTAGCAGACCACCGGGCTGTCGGCGACCACGTCGGCCGAGCGCGGCTCGCCGGTCAGCATCGCCATTTCTCCAAAGACGGCGCCGGAGCGGATGGAGCCGACGCGCACCGTCTGTTCACCGTCCGGCGCCCGCTTCTCCACGCGGACCCGGCCCCTGACCAGGAAGAACTGGCTGTTGTCGGTGCTGCCCTCGCGCAGGATACGGTCGCCCGGGGCGAAGACGACCCGCCGGGCGGTCAGCGAGAGCAGGTCGAGCTGCGCCTCCGTCAGCCCCAGCAGGCTGGGATGGTCGCGCAAGGCCAGCTCGTCCTCCACGGCCTCTCCGCCGGCCAGCCGGGCGAGCAGCCGGTCCTCCGCCGCGGCCAGCGCGCCGTCGAGATCCGCGTGGATCCGCCCCTCCGTCTCCGGCCGGTCGAACCCCATGTCGCGCAGCATGCGGCGCAGGCCGCGCCCCTTGCCCATGCCGGCCAGCAGCAGGGTGCGGCCCTCGCGCGCCAGCCGCTCGTCAAGCCGGCGCAGCACCAGGATGCCGGTGCTCTCCACGTCGTTGACGCGGCCGAGGTCGAGGATCAGGGTCTCGCGCCCCTCCACCATCGCCTCCGCGTTGCGCGCCAGGTTTTCGGCGGAGCCGAAGAAGACAGGCCCGTGCAGCTCCATCACCGCGATGGCGCCGCCATGACGCTCCAGCAGCTCCATGTCGGCGGCGGACCGCCCGGTCTGCGAGTGGACCCGGTCGCCGGTGTAGGAACGCCGCAGCACCGAGACGGCGGAGCGCCGCAGATAGACGACGACGCTGAGCGCCATGCCGACCGCCAGCGCCACCAGCACGTCGGCCATCGCCACCAGCAGCGCCACCGTCACCACGATGGCGAGGTTCTGCAGCAGCTCGATCCGCGTGGCGCGGGTCTGCTGGCGGCGCAGCAGCGTCACCATCTGCAGGGTCCAGTCGTCCGGCCGCATCACGGTGATCACCACCATGCCGGCCATCACCGACAGCGGAATCCTCTCCATCAGCGGGCCGAGCCCGAGGGCGGCGGCGAGCAGCCCCAGCCCGACGAACAGGTTGGCGCGGTCGCTGCACGCCCCGTTGCGCACGGCGACGCGGGTATAGAGCGGCGAGCCGCCGGTCACCGTTCCCCCCAGCAGGGAGGAGACGAGGTTGGCGCCGCCCTGGGTCATCAGCTCGCGGCTGCTGTCGTGCCGGCTGCGCAGCAGGGCGTCGGCCGCTGCGGCGCTCAGCAGCGACTGGATGGAGGAGACGATGCCCAGCGTGACGCCGGTCGCCAGGATGGAGGGCAGCATCAGGCCGGACAGCGGATGGTTGATCAGCCCGGCCACCGCCTCCAGCGACGGGGCGAAGGGCAGGCCGGGCGGCGGCGCCTTCACCGTGACCCCCAGCAGCGCCGGATCGATGGCGGTGGCGAGCGCCTGGAAGGCGAGGGTGCCGGCGGCGAGCCCGATCAGCGGGCCGGGCAGCCCCGGCAGCCGGTCGCCCAGCAGCCAGACGCCGGCGACCGCCAGCGCCCCCAGCCCGAAGGCCCAGGGGTTGACCGCTCCGTTCCCGCTCCACAGCGCCGCCAGCCCGGTTCCCTCCGGCAGGCCCAGCAGGTTGGGAAGCTGCTGCAGCAGGATGACCAGGGCGAAGCCGTTGACGAAGCCGGCGACCACCGGCTGCGGGATGAACTTCAGCACGTCGCCCAGCCGCAGCGCGCCGAGGAGGAGCTGGAAGAGGGCCGCCACCCCCAGGGCCAGCACCGGCAGGGCCAACAGCACCCCGGCCGGGGCATCGAAGCCGCCGGCATCGGCCAGATGCATCGCCTGCCCCAGCAGCCCGGCGAGCAGCGCCGCCTGGGTGGCGCGCGGCGCGTTGACGTGCAGGCTGCCTGCCCCCATCAGCCAGCGGAACAGGGCCGCGGCGATGGTGGCGCCGAAGGCCGCCTGGATGCCCTGGGACTGGAAGGCGGCGCCGAGCGGGGCGAAGACGATCACGCCGCAGCCCAGGACCGCCGGCATGACGAACAGCGCCGCGACGAGACCGCCGGTCAGTTCCCCCGCCCAGCCGCGGTCCCGGCCGTCCCGCGTCGACGCGCGCATCGCGTCCCGCTTCTCCTTTCCGCGAAACACGCTCCCTCACTCCCCCGCCGGTTCCAGCACGCGCCCCATCCGCCGGTCGCCCCTGCGGCGGCCGGGAGAGGGATCGCCGGGTGGGAAGGCACGGCGGCGTTCCCGGCGCGCCCGCTCCACCACCTCCTTCGCCTCCACCACATAGTCGAGCAGTTGCCGGCCGAAGTCGGAGGCGACCTGGATGTCGTCGCGGTTGACCGCCACGTTGTTGAGGTATTGCAGGCGCAGCGCGTCGCGTCCGTCGATCTCGAACAGCAGCCCGGCGAAGAAGAAGCCGAAAGCCTCGAATCCCCTGCACAGCACCGCCGTCATCGGGTCGGACAGCGGCAGCTCAAGGTAGACGCAGGCGTAGCCGCCGCGGACCAGCGCCTTCAGTTCGTCCAGCACCTGCTTCAGCACGTCCCCGCCATAGGCGCGGACCGTCAGGAAGGCGCGGCCGACATCCATGCGGGCGGTGACGTCCAGCTCGGTCGCCCGGCCGCGCAGGCTGTGCAGCGTCAGGTCCTTCGGCGGCGGTTCCAGGCGCCGGTTCATGCCGCCCCGCTCGACGATCGCCGCCATCATGGCGTGGTGCCGCGGCGGCGCGTAGAGGCTGCGCGCCGGTTCGTCGTTGGTGCGCAGGTAGAACAGCACGGCGGAGCGGCGGTCGGGCGCACCCTCGCTGATCTTCTTGAAGACCTGTGTCGCCGGGGTGAAGCCCAGCAGGAAGCCGGTCTCGAAGCCGCCGAGCGCCAGGTTGCCCTTCTGCGTGAAGGTGTGGACCGCCACCGCCTCGCTGTAGAGGCCGTACATGCCGCGCTCGCGCGCCAGCTCTCCCATGCTCTCCTTCATCTGCTCGAACAGGCGGCGGCCGCGGTAGCGCGGGTCGACGGCGGCCATCGCCGTCTCGCCGGTCTTCGCGCCCGGGCCGTGCAGCAGCATGGCGAGATGGCCGACCACCTCGCGGCTTTCGTTCACCGCGACGTAGGAGACGAGATGGCCGTTCGCCAGCATCTCGCAGATGCGTTCCGGGTAGTAGACGAACTCCGACCCGTAGGTATAGCCGTAGGAGCGGTACATCAGCCGCGACAGGCCGGGCGCATCCTCCGGCTCCAGCAGGCGCAGGGCCAGCCCGTCGTCGGCGCGCGGCGGCTCCTCCGCCCCCGGCCGGCCGCCGGCCTCCTCGCCGGGCGGCACCGACAGGTTGCGCGCCACCTCCAGCCTTTTGCCGGCGCGGCCCAGGTTGCGGAAGGCGACACCATGGGCGAGCGACCCCGGCAGGAAGGGCGTCATGCCGGCCCGCTCGCCACCCTCCTGCCGCCCGTCGGCATAGGCGGCGGGGAGACCCTTGTCCTCCACCGCGAAGATGATCTGGCCGCGTCGCTTGAGCAGCTCGGCCGTGTACTCGCCCTCCTCGCCGGGATCGAAACCGGTGCGGATGACGTGCAGCGCCACCTCCTTGACCAGCTCGCCCAGCGGCGGCAGCTCGTCGGGGCTGTCGACGCAGGCGCGGGCGGCGTCGGTCATGAAACGCTGCAGGGCCGGAATGAAGTCCGCATCCGCAGGGACCGTGACGCGGACGAGAAGACGGTCGGTCATGGCGCAGCCCTCGGCGGCCGGTCGGACGGGGATACCGGGTGCATCACGCCGCCCGGATGGTGTCGATGAAGCGTGCCACCTCCGTCTGCAGCCGGTCGGCCTCGGCATGCAGGGAGGTCGCGGTCGTCAGCGCGGTTCCGGCGATGGCGCCGGTCTCCGCCGCGGCCTGCGACACGTCGTCGATGGTGCGCGAGACGGAATGGGTGTCGGACGCCGCCTCCTGCGCGTGGCGGGCGATGTCCTGGGTGGCGGCGTGCTGCTCCTGCACCGCCGAGGCGATGGTGGAGGTGATCTCGCTCATGCGGCCGATGGTGCCGGCGATGCCGCGGATGGACGCCACCGCCCGCTCCGTCACGAGCTGCATCTGGTTCACCTGGGCCTGGATGTCCTCGGTCGCCTTGGCCGTCTGGTTGGCGAGCGCCTTCACCTCGTTGGCGACGACGGCGAAGCCCTTGCCGGCCTCGCCGGCGCGGGCCGCCTCGATCGTCGCGTTCAGCGCGAGCAGGTTGGTCTGGGCGGCGATGGAGTTGATCAGCTCCACCACCTGGTCGATGCGCCCCGCCGCGTCCGTCAGGCCGGAGATGGCATCGTTGGTCGAATCCGCCTCGCGCACCGCGTCGCCGGCGATCAGCGAGGATTCGTCGATGTGGCGGCCGATCTCCTCGATGGAGCTGGCCATCTGGTCGGCCGCGGTGGCGACGGAGGAAACCCGCTCCGACGCGGAGGCGGAGGCGCCGGCGACGTCGAGCGACTGGCGCTTGGTCTGCTCGGCGTTGGCCGACAGGGCCTGGGCGTCGCTGCGCATGCGCCGGGCGGCGTCGATCAGCGAGACGATGACGGTGTTGACGCTGGTCTCCAGATGCTGCGCCAGCTCCAGCCGGGCCGTGCGCTTGGCCTCCTCGGCGCGGCGGGCGGCCTGTTCCTGCTCCTGCTTCAGCCGCCCCACCTCCAGCGCGTTGGCGCGGAAGACCTCCAGCGAGCGGGCCATGCCGCCGATCTCGTCGCCGCGCGACAGGCCGGGAATGTGCAGGTCGAGGCGGCCGGCCGCCAGCTCCGCCATCGCCGCGCGCAGCCGGTCGAGCAGCCGGATGGAGCGGTTGACCAGGAACAGGCCCGACACCACGCCGAGCAGCATCGCCAGCGCCACCAAGATGCCGGTGACGGCCAGACCACGGGTGATCGCGGCGTCGACCTCCTCCGCGGCGGTCGCGGCGCTGGCCTCGTTGGCGGCGGCCAGCGCGTCCGCCTGCTTGCCCAGCCGGTCCATCAGGGCGAACAGCTTCTCCTCGGCGGCCATCGCGCCGGCGCGCGCCTCCAGTTCCGCCTGACGCAGCGCGAAGATGCCGTCCTCGCCGCGGCCGAAGGCGACGATCGCCTGCGCCATGCGGCGCGGCGTCTCGTCGGTGAGGATGTTGGCGAGGAAGTCGGCGAAGAACTCCACGCGCTTGGCGGCGGCGGCGAACTGGCGCGCCTGGTCCGACACCTGCGCCACCGTGCCGGTGCCGTCCGCCTTGCCGAGCAGGGTCACCGCCAGATTGACGTCGCCCAGGATGTCCGACAGGGCCTGGCGTACCGGCAGGTCCTTCGACACCAGCGTCAGCACCAGCCTGTTCAGCCCGGCGGCGTCGGACGGCAGGTCCATGGTGACGTTCTGGATGGTCAGCGTCAGCTCGCGCACCATCGGCTGGAACCGGGCGAGGAAGGCGGCGTGGGCGGCACCCAGCTCCTCCATCCGCTTGGCGCGGCGGGCCGCACCGTCCAGCGGGCGGCGCACCTGCCCGTCGAGCGCCTTGGCCGCCCCGTCGGCCTCGCGCAGCAGCCCGCCCATCCGGTCACCCGCCGCCGGGTCGCCGCCCAGCGCATGGACCTTGCCGAGCTGGGTTTCCAGTGCGGCGATCCGGCGGTCGAACAAGGCCACCGCCTGGGTGCGCGCGCGGTCGTCCGGGGCGGCGGCCAGCAGGCGTGCCGCCTCCACCAGCCCGTTGCTCTCGTCGGCGATCTTCAGGGCACCGGTCGCCAGCGGGAAGTCCCGCTCATGCACCTGCTGGAACAGCCCGGCGATGCGGAGCTGGAACAGCCCCGCGCCGGCGCCGATTCCGGCCGCGGCGAGGAACATGGCGGCGAAGGCGCCGGCGAGCTTGACCTTGAGGCTGAGGCCGCTCAGCGGGCGGCCGGTGGCGGACTGGCCGGGAAGGGACAGGCGATCGGTGTCCATGGCGCGTGGTCCTTATGGCTGGCAGGCTGGCGTACTGGCGGGCGGAACTGCGGCTGGCCGAAGCCGGCGGGCCGGCCGGAGGGTGGTCAGGGCTTTTCGTGCGCCGCGACGGCCTGGCGCGCCCGTTCCAGCAGGCGGCGGCCGTCGACGCCCTGGCGCGTGATGCCGGCGACCCAGTCGTCGTAGACGTCCTCCAGCTCGCCGCGGACGTCCTGCATCTGGTCGGGCGTGAAGCGGACCACCTTGTGCGTGCCGTCGGCGGCGAGCTTCGCCTTGACCTCCTCCTCCGCCGCGTCGCGCTCCTCGGCGATGGCGAGCGAGATGGCCTTGCCCAGGTGCCGGTCGAAGGCGGCCTTCACCGGGTCGGGCAACGCGTCGAACACCGGCTGGCGCATCGCCAGCATCACGACCGGCCCGGAGAAGTTGATGTCCAGCAGGTAGGTGAGCTGCGCCATCAGCGGCTGGTTGTCCGCCCCGGCGGTGGTGGTGGAGCTGTACCAGCCGTAGGAGATGCCGTCGATCATGCGCTCCTTCAGGCCGGTGCCCATGCCGTTCAACGGCAGCGCGACCGGCACCATGCCGAGCTTGGCGAGCGCGCGCCCCACCGTGGTGCTGGGGTTGCGCACCCGCAGGCCGCGCAGGTCGCGCGGGCCCTGCAGCGGCCGGCTGGCCGTGAAGATGCCGTAGGCCGGCAGGGTCCACAGCCCGACCACCTTCAGCCCGGCGTAATCGCCGGCCAGCGCCCCGGACTCGTGGAGGTCCCAGATCGCCCGGGTCCCGGCGACGGCGGAGCGGCGGATCAGCGGCAGCTCCATCACCGAGGAGGCGGGGAAGCGGTCGGGGCTGTAGCCCTGCACGGTGTAGGCGATCTCGATCTCGCCGCTGTCCACCATCTTCAGCAGTTCGGTCGGCTTGCCGAAGCCGCCGCTCGGCCGGATGTCGATGGTGACGGCCCTGTTCGTCTCCTCCTCGATGCGGCGGCAGGCATCGACCAGCATCCGGAAGGTCGAGGTTCCGGGGGAAAAGACCGTGCCGAAGCGCAGGCCGGTGTCGGCCGTCGCCGGAGCGCACAGGAACAATGAAATTATAAGGAAGACAAACGGCCTGCATACCATAGTATTCGACACGCGATTCCAGCCAGCCATGTCCGCCCCCGCAGAAAAACCGCAGGAAAGATATGACATAAGTGCGCGTGTGATGCTACAGGGAAGCGCAATTTATACGTTTCCGGAGAGTAACATCATGCCGGCCTGCGAGGCGGTTGATGGCTTTCCAGTAACGGCGGGTTGTCTCCTGTAGAGGCACTGGAATGTGCTGACCTATACGTCATCCGCTCCGCTGGCGAGCTTCCGCAATGCCGTCTTCAACACCTTGCCGTAATGGTTCTTCGGCAGCGCTTCCACCACGCGGTAGTCCTTCGGACGCTTGAAGCGGGCGATGGCCCCGACGCACAGCCGGTCGAGCGCAGCGGCGAGCTCCGCCGGGGGAGGGCGGCCTCCGGCAGGGCGACGACGAAGGCCACGACCTCCTCTCCCCAGTCGGGATGCGGGCGGCCGACCACCGCGACCTCCGCCACCGCCGGATGGGTCAGCAGCACCTCCTCGACCTCCCGCGGATAGATGTTGCTGCCGCCGGAGATGATGACATCCTTGCTGCGATCCTTCAGCGTCAGGAACCCGTCCCCGTCCAGCACGCCGAGGTCGCCGGTGTGCAGCCAGCCGCCGCGCAAGCTCTCCGCCGAGGCGGCCTCGTCGCGCCAGTAGCCCGCCATCACCGTGTCGCCGCGCACCAGGATCTCCCCGGTCCCGCCCGCCGGCAGGGGCCGGTCGTCGGCATCGGCGATCCGCAGCTCCACCAGTCCGAAGCCGTAGCCGACGCTGCCCAGCCTCTCGTCGTAGCGGGGGTGGGCGGTGTCGGCGTGCAGGCGCTTGGGCAGCACCGAGATGGTCATCGGGCTTTCGCCCTGGCCGTAGATCTGGGCGAGCTTGGGGCCGAACAGCGCCAGCGCCTCGCGGCAGTCCTCGCGGTACATCGGCGCGCCGCCATAGACGATGGTCTTCAGGGTGCGGCTGTCGGCGCCGCCCGCCTCGGGACAATGGACCAGCCGGCGCACCATGGTGGGGGCGAGGAACATCGTCGTCCCCGGCAGGCCGGGCAGCAGCGACAGCACCTCCGCCGGGTCGAAGCGTCCGCTCTCCGGCACGGCCTGCGCGGCCCCGGCGGCGACGTGCGGCAGGATGTAGAGACCGGAGCCGTGCGACATCGGCGCGGCATGCAGGAGGCAGTCGCCGGGGGCGATGGCGTCGAGGTCCATCGCATAGGCCGCGGTCATCGCCAGCAGGTTTCGGTGGGTCAGGGTGGCGCCCTTCGGCCGGCCGGTTGTGCCGCTGGTGTAGAAGAGCCAGGCCGGGTCGGTCGGGGCGGCGTCATGGACGGGCAGCGGATCGCCCGCCTTCAAGGCCTGCCAATCGGCGCCGCCGACCTCCACCACCTGCGGCCGGGCGTCGGCGGCATGGGCGAGGGCGGCGTTCACCGTGGCGGCGAGATCGGGGCCGGCGAAGACCAGCCGGGCGCCGGAATGGTCGAGGATGTAGGCGATCTCCCGCTCGTGCAGCTTGGCATTGACGGGGACGGCGATCAGCCCGGCATGCCAGCAGGCGAACAGCGCCTCGACATAGGCCGGCGCATTGCCCATCGCCAGCAGGACGCGGTCGCCGGGGGCGAGGCCATGGCGGTTGCGCAGGGCGCCGGCCATCGCCGCGACGTCGGCGGCCAGCCGGTCATAGCGGGATACGGCGCGCGTGCCGGACAAAAGGGCCGGCCGGTCGGCGGCGAGCCGGCCCGAGCGGGCCAGCAGACGGGCGACGTTCATGGGCTTCCTCCCGAAGGGGCGGCTCTTTCCGGCCGCCGTCCGGGAGACAGCATCGCGCCAACCGCCGGCCGGCGCCATCCCCTTTGCGGGGGAGGGCGCCGGACGGGGCCGGAGCCTTACTTCAGGTAATCGAAGGTGCCGTTGCTCCAGCGATAGACGACGTAGCCCGGAACGACGTTGTCGCCCTTGGCGTCGAACTTCACCGGGCCGAGGATGGTGTCGGCGCCCTGCTCGTGCAGGGTCTTGGCCACCGTCTTGCCGTCGCTGGCCTTGCCCTTGGCGACCGCGTCGGCGAAGGCCTGCACCGCGGCGTAGGAGTAGAGGACGTAGCCTTCCGGCTCGATCCCCTTGTCGCGGAAGCGCTTGGCCGTCTCGGCCGCACCCGGCATCTTGCGCGGGTCGGGCGGGAAGGTGAACAGCAGCCCTTCGGCGGCCGGGCCGGCGATCGACCACAGCTCGGTGGTGGCCGAGGGATCGCCGGAGATGAAGGCGATCTTCTTGCCCGCGTCGGTGATCTGGCGAAGGATCAGGCCGAGTTCGGTGTGGTAGCCGCCGAAGGCGACCGCCTCGACGCCGGCACTCGCCAGCTTGGCGACCAGGGCGGAATAGTCGCGCTCGCCGGCGGTGATGGCCTCCTCGAACTCCGGCGTGATCTTGTGGGCCTTCAGCGCCTCGCGGACGTTGTCGACCAGCCCCTTGCCGAAGGCGCTCTTGTCGTGGACCAGCGCCACCTTCTTGCCGGCCATCGTCCTGGCGATGTGGTCGGCGATGACGGCGCCCTGCTGGTCGTCGCGGCCGGTGATGCGGAACAGGCTCTTGAAGCCGCGCTCGGTGATCTTGGGATTGGAGGAGACGGTGATCTCCGGGATCCCCTCCTCGTTGTAGATCTCCGAGGCCGGCAGGGTGGAGCCGGAGCAGAAATGGCCGTTCACGAAGGCGACGCCGGACTTGGCGAACTGGTTGGCGACGCTGACGGCCTGGCGCGGATCGCAGACGTCGTCGCCGACCGTCATCACCAGCTTCTGGCCGTTGACGCCACCCTTGGCGTTGATGTCGGCGATCGCAGCCTCGGTCCCCTGGCGGAGCTGCTCGCCGAACGACGCGTACTGGCCGGTCATCGGTCCGGCGACCCCCACCAGCAGGTCCGCGCGCGCGGTGCCCGTGCCGGCCGCCGCGGTCAGGGCCATGCCGCCCGCGAGCGCCAGCAGGCTCAGGCCGTTCCTCGTCCTCATTCTCGTTCCTCCTCGCCCAGAAATTGCCCGGACCGCGCACGACAGCCCGTCCGGCGGCGCGCGGGCGCCGCCGCGATGCCGGAAGCAGCGCGGTGCGGATGGTGGTCCATGCGGAGAGTTCCCCGGACGGACGATGGGCTGAATACTGTATCCAACGAAAGAAAATGTCAATCGCCATGACAGCGCTTGCCCGGCCCCCGGGGTCGCCTTTCGAAGCACTCCGGAGCTGGCGGCGCTCCTGCCGGATCGGCCCGCCCCGGGCAACGACAGGGCGGGAAATCCGCTTGCGCCGCAATTTTGTATACAATATCCTCATGATCCGTGAATGGATCGGCGGGCGGAGCGACGACGCGCCGGCAGGCAGGAGACGGACCGGGATGACGGCTCAGACGGTTGATCGGCGGGACGATGTGCTGGTGGTCGGGGCGGGAGTCGTCGGGATGGCGAGCGCGCTCGCGCTGCAGCTCGCCGGTCTGACGGTCACGGTGGTCGACCGCGGCGAGCCGGGCGATGCCTGCTCCCGCGGGAATGCCGGCCATTTCGCGACCGAGCAGATCTTTCCGCTGCCCGCCCCCGGCATCCTGAAGGAGGTGCCGGGCATGCTGCTCAACCCGCTCGGCCCGCTGCGGGTCCGCTGGCAGTATCTGCCGCGGCTCGCCGGCTGGATGATGCGCTGCCTCGCCGCCTCCCGCCCGCAGGCCTTCGCCGCCGGAACAGAGGCGCTGCGCAGCCTGACTTCCCGGGCCATCGAGGCCTACGAGCCCCTGATCCGGGCGGCGGAGATGGAGGATCTGATCGTCCGTCGCGGCTCGATCCTGGCGTTCGAGACCGCGCGCGGGCTGGCCTCCGGCCGGCACGAGGCGCAGGCGATGGCGGCCAACGGCGTGCCGGTGCAGATGCTGTCTCCCGGCGACCTCGCCGACCTCGAACCGGCGCTCGCCGGGGGAATGGCGGGCGGCGTCCTCTTTCCGGCGACCGCCCACACGCTCGATCCCTGGCGGCTGGTGCAGCGGCTGGCGGACCGCTTCCGCGCCGGCGGCGGCCGGCTGGTGAAGGCGGAGATCGTCTCGCTGCAGACCGGACCGGGCGGGGTGCGGGCGCTGGACGGCGACGGCCGGGGCTGGAGCGCGCGCAAGCTGGTGGTGGCCGGCGGGGCGCTGTCCGCCACGCTCTGCCGTTCCTTCGGCCGCAGCGTACCGCTGGAGGCGGAGCGTGGCTACCACCTGATGCTGCCGCGGCCGGGCGTGTCCCTGAACCGTCCGGTCACCTCGGGCGAGCGCAAGTTCATCATGACGCCGATGATGGACGGGCTGCGGCTGGCCGGAACGGTCGAGTTCGCCTCCCACGACGCGCCGCCCGACTACCGCCGTGCCGAGGTGCTGCGCAGCCATGCCGCCCGGCTGCTGCCCGGCCTGTCCAAGCCGGGCGAGGAGGGCGGGGCGGTTCCCTGGATGGGCCGCCGCCCGACCCTGCCGGACTATCTGCCGGTGATCGGCCCGGAGCCGCGCGCGCCGGACGTCATCTGGGCCTTCGGCCACCAGCATCTCGGCCTGACGCTGGCCGGCATCACCAGCCGCATCGTCACCGACCTCGTCCGCGGCACCAACAGCCCGGGCATCGACCTGACCCCGTTCCGCATCGAGCGCTTCGCGTAGCCGTCCGGACCGCCTCTCGTCGCAGCGGAGCGGTCGCATTCGGAGGAGCTGACAGCAGGCCCGGGCACCGGTTCCGGACGCTTCCGCGGACCGCCGACATAAAAGCCGCCGGCCCCATGGGGGAGCCGGCGGTTCCAGTCATCGAAGAAGCGGGGGTAAAGCTCTCGCGAGCCGACCTCAGAGCTTGGGCAGGGTCGGGCGCGTCTTCAGCGCCTGCTCGATGATGCGCACGACGCGGTCGCGCTCCTCGCCGGCGAGCGGGAGGCGCGGCGGACGGACGCGCTCGTTGCCGATGCCGGCCATCGCCTCGGCCAGCTTGATGTTCTGGACCAGCTTGGTGGAGACGTCGAGCTCCAGCAGCGGGATGAACCAGCGGTAGATCTTCAGCGCCTCGTCGAAGCGGCCGGCGCGGAACAGCTTGTAGATGGCGACCGTCTCCTCCGGGAAGGCGTCCACCAGACCGGCGACCCAGCCGTCGGCGCCCATGAACAGGGCCTCCAGCGCCAGGTTGTCGACGCCGCAGAAGATGCGGTAGCGGTCGCCGAAGCGGTTGATGGTGCGCGTCACCCGGCGGACGTCGTCGGAGGACTCCTTGATGGCGACGAACTTCGGGTCGTTCGCCAGCTCGGCCAGCATGTCGAGGTCGACGTCCACCCGGTAGGCGACCGGGTTGATGTAGATCATGATCGGCTTGCTGGCGGCGGCGGCGATCGCCTTGAAGTGGGTCAGCGTCTCGCGCGCGTCGCTGACGTAGGGCACGGCCGGCAGGATCATGAAGCCGTCGACGCCGGCCGCTTCCGCCTTCTTCACGAACTCCACCGAGCGGGCGGTGTTCGCCTCCACCACCGTCGCCAGGACCGGGACCCGGCCGCGGCTGACCTCGACCGCGGTGCGGGCGACCTCGACCTTCTCCTCCAGGATCAGCGTGCCGGCCTCGCCCAGCGAGCCGGTGGTGATGATGCCGTCCACCCCGGCGTCGATCTGGCGGGTGAAGTGCGTCTTCATCTCCGCGATGTCGAGCGAGTGGTCGTCCTTGAACTTGGTGGTGACGGCGGGGAACACGCCCTGCCAGGAGATGGACATGGTGGGGGTCTCCTCAAGGAAGAAGGGTAGGGGAGATCGTCCGCCGGCCCCACGCATCCCGCGGGGCCGGCGCCGGTCGGGCACGACGCTGCCGGGGAAACGGCTCAGGGGTTGATGTAGGCGGTCTTGACGGTGGTGTAGAATTCGCGGCGTAGGCGCCCTGTTCGCGCGGGCCGTAGCTGGAGGCCTTCCGGCCGCCGAAGGGAACGTGATAGTCGACGCCGGCGGTCGGCAGGTTGACCATCACCATGCCGGCCTGGGCGTTGCGCTTGAAGTGGCTGGCATGCTTCAGGCTGGTGGTGCAGATACCCGCCGCGAGGCCGAAGGCCGTGTCGTTGGCGGCCGCCAGCGCCTCCTCGTAGTCGCGCACCCGGACCACCGAGGCGACCGGGCCGAAGATCTCCTCCCGGTTGATGCGCATGGCGTTGGTGGTCTCGGTGAACAGCGCCGGCTGCAGGAAGAAGCCCTTGGTGTCGCATTCCACCAGCCCGCCGCCCCAGGCCAGCCGGGCGCCCTCGTCCTGGCCGATGGCGATGTAGCGGCGATCCTGCTCGAGCTGGTCCTGGCTGACCACCGGGCCGATGTCGGTGCCCTTGCGCAGGGCATGGCCGACGGTGAGCCGCTCCAGCCGCGCCGTGACGGCGGCGACGAAGCGGTCGTGGATGCCCTCGGTGACGATCAGGCGCGAGGAGGCGGTGCAGCGCTGGCCGGTGGAGAAGAAGGCGCCGTTGACCGCCGCCTCGACCGCCGCGGGAAGGTCGGCGTCGTCCAGCACGATCAGCGGATTCTTGCCGCCCATCTCCAGCTGGACCTTCTTCATGGTGGCGACGCAGCGCTCCGCCACCTGGCGGCCGGTGCCGACCGAGCCGGTGAAGCTGATGGCGTCCACCTCGGGCGACTCCAGCATGGCCGCCCCGACGACCGAGCCGCGCCCCATGACGAGGTTCAGCACGCCGGCCGGCAGGCCGGCCCGCACCAGGATCTCGGTCAGCGCCCAGGCGCAGCCCGGCACCAGCTCGGCCGGCTTGAAGACCACGCAGTTGCCGTAGGCGAGCGCCGGGGCGATCTTCCAGGCGGGGATCGCGATGGGGAAGTTCCACGGCGTGATCAGGCCGATGACGCCCAGCGGCTCCCGCGTCACCTCGACCGAGACGCCGGGACGGACGGAGGGAACCACCTCCCCCGCCGCGCGCACCGCCTCGGCGGCAAAGAAGCGGAAGATCTGGCCGGCGCGGGCGACCTCGCCCATCGCTTCCGGCAGGGTCTTGCCCTCCTCGCGGGCCAGCAGCTCGCCCAGCTCCTCTCGGCGGGCCAGGATCTCGGCCGCGGCGCGCTCCAGGATGTCGCCGCGCATCTGGCCGGTGGTGGCCGACCAGGACGGGAAGGCCGCCCGCGCCGCCGCGATGGCGTCGGCCGCCTGCGCGGCGTCGGCCCGCGCATACAGCCCCACAACGTCGGACAGGTCGGAGGGGTTGATGTTCTCCGTCACATCGCCGTCGCCGATCCAGGCATCGCCGATCCGGTTCTTGAACGGGCTGGTCATGGAAGTGTCACCTCGGGAGCAAGCGGACAGGACTCGGGAGACCGGCGGGATCGGCCGGCTTGATGCGTGCATATTGGATACAATATGCTATCCTGGTCAACAGGAATGTTGGCCGGCCGAAGGGTCGCCGGGCGGGGCCGCGTCACGATGCGTCCCGCACCCCCTTCGTTCGGGCATAAAGCTTGCGCGCAGCGGGCGCTTCTGGAAAGCATGGATCTGTCCGGGCGCTGTTGGAACATGATTTTGGACGAAGGCTTGGAGGGTCGGGTGACGCAAACCGCTTTGAAACGGCAGACGACGGCGGTTCTGGTTGCCGACGAGCTGCGCCGGCGCATCGTCTCCGGCCAGTTGAAGGAAGGGGAGCAGATCCGGCAGGAGCTGATCGCCGGGGAACTCGGCGTCAGCCGCATCCCGGTGCGCGAGGCGCTGAAGCAGTTGGAGGCGGAAGGGTTCCTGACCATCCACTCCCACCGGGGGGCTGTGGTCTCCAAGCTCTCCATCGACGAGATCGCCGAGCTGTTCGACCTGCGCGCGGTGCTGGAGACCTGGGTGCTCGGCCTCGCCATCCCGCGGATGACCGACGCGGATCTGCAGCAGGCGGAGGCCATCCTCAGGAAGATGATCGCCAACGACCGGATCGATCAGTGGGGCTCGCTGAACTGGGAGTTCCACATGGCGCTCTACCGCCCCTCCGGCCGGATGGAGACGCTGAAGCTGATCAACCGGCTGCACGGCATGGTCGACCGCTACGTGCGCCTGCAGATCTCCCTGACCGTCGGGCAGAGCAAGGCCCACCAGGAACACCAGCAGCTTCTGGAACTGTGCCGCAAGCGCGACCCGCTGCGCGCGACCCGCCTGCTGGAGGAGCATATCGGCGACGTGCGCGACGGGCTGATGAAGCATCTGAGCGAGCAGGCGGCAGAAGGGGCGGCAGCCGGCTGAGGGGGAGGGCCGGTCGGCCAACCCCTACGCATAAGGCGGCGCGGCGCGGAAATCTCAGGCGGCGCAACATGATGGACGTCCAGATTTGTTCCTGACAGGCGCGGTGGCTTCTCCACTCAGCCCAGCGTGGACGGCCCGGTGCGGACCAACCAGTCCAACGCTTTGATGATGGCGTCCTGGTCCTCCTTTGCGGATGCGACCACCTCGCCAAGTCGGTCCACCGAAACGTTGAGAATTCCGAGAATGTCCAGGAAGAACGTCTCGCCGCTGACCGTGATCGGCGGCATCGCGGTTGGGTCGTATGCCGCGGCCGGTGGTTTGTTCGCCAGCAGATCCTCGTTCAGCGACACGTTCGTGGGTCGCTTCTTCGCCGTTGTGTCGTAAGCTGCAATGTGTATTCCTGCCTCCCGAATTATGTGCATGACATGCGCGGCTTTCATGCGCCAGCAAGCAGGAACAGGTCCGCTGAAGACGGAGAGCGGCGCCTGACGCTTGCTGCCGAAGATGACTTCGGCAGGGGGCAGCGCCTTTGTGTAGGGGCCGTGGCTGTCCGACCCCCCTCTTCGCTGTTGCGCCGTCTATTGTATCCAATATACTTCGCGATGGCCGGTCACGGCTCCGCAAGAGATGCGCCCCCATAGAGGCAAGACCGAACCGATGGATTGCGAACGCTACCGGGTCCTGGACATGCACACGGCGGGGGAGCCGGTGCGCATCGTGCTGTCGGGCTATCCGCCGCTTCCCGGCGCCACGCTGCTGGAGAAGCGGCGCTACGCCCGCGACACGCTCGACCACATCCGCCGCCGCCTGATGCTGGAGCCCCGCGGCCATGCCGAGATGTACGGCGTGATCCCGACGGAGCCCAGCACGCCCGGCTGCGCGCTCGCCGTCCTGTTCACCCATCATTCCGGCTACAGCACGATGTGCGGGCACGCCACCATCGCCATCGGCCGCTGGGCGGTGGACGAGGGGATGGTGCCGGTCGCCGGCGACGAGACGCGCTTCCTGCTGGAATGCCCCTGCGGACCGGTGGCGGTCGCGGTCGACACCCGCGGCGGCCGGGCGGGCGCCGTGTCCTTCGACAGCGTGCCGGCCTTCCTGGCCGAGGCCGGCGTGACGATGCCGGTGCCGGGCTTCGGGGAGGTGACCTTCGACGTCGGCTATGGCGGTGCCTTCTACGCCATCCTGCCGGCCTCGCGCCTCGGTCTCGATGTGCGCCGCACGCCGGTCGCCGCCCTGACCGCCGCCGGCGTCGCCGTCACCGACGCCTTCCGCGCCGCGCGCTCGGTACGCCATCCGGTGGAGCCCGACCTGTCCTTCCTCTACGGCACCATCCTGACCGACGACGAGCCGCTGGCGGGCGGAAGGCCGTCGCGCAACATCTGCATCTTCGGTGAAGGGCAGGTGGACCGCAGCCCGACCGGCAGCGGCGTCACCGCCCGCGTCGCGGTCGAGGTCGCGCGCGGGCGCCTCGCGCTGAACCAGCCTTGCCGGGTGGAGAGCGTCACCGGTGGTCTCTTCGACGGCATGGCCGTCCGTTCCGCCGCGGTCGGCGACCGGCAGGGCGTCGTCGTCCGCGTCGGCGGGCGGGCCTACTACAGCGGCACCGCCGAGTTCATCGTGGAGGCCGACGACCCGCTGCGCGACGGCTTCGACCTTTCCGCTCCGATTCCGGCCTGATCCTCCCTTTCCAGGATTCCATCATGCACAGCTTCTTCTGCATCGACGGTCACACCTGCGGCAATCCCGTCCGGCTCGTGGCGGGCGGCGGTCCCCGGCTGGAGGGGGCGACGATGAGCGAGCGCCGCCAGCACTTCCTGCGGGACTACGACTGGATCCGCCGCGCGCTGATGTTCGAGCCGCGCGGCCACGACATGATGTCCGGGTCCATCCTCTATCCGCCGACCCGCGAGGACTGCGACATCGGCGTCCTGTTCATCGAGACCTCCGGCTGCCTGCCGATGTGCGGCCACGGGCTGATCGGCACGGTCACCTCGGCGATCGAGCACGGGCTGGTGACCCCGCGCACGCCCGGCCGCCTGTCGGTCGACGCGCCGGCCGGCAAGGTGGACGTGGAGTACGAGCAGTCCGGCCGCTTCGTCGAGAAGGTGCGGCTGTTCAACGTCCCCGCCTTCCTGGAGGCGTCGGAGATCCGCATCGACGTGCCGGGCCTGGGCGAGCTGGTGCTCGACGTCTCCTTCGGCGGCAACTACTACGCGATCGTCGAGCCGCAGCCGGGCTTCGGCGGGCTGGACGAGCTGTCGGTGGACGCGATCCTGCGCCTCAGCCCCATCGTCCGCCGGCTGGTGAACGAGAAGGTCCAGCCGGTCCACCCGCTGGACAGCACGATCCGCGGCGTCAGCCACGTCATGTGGACCGGCCCGGCCCGCGATCCGCGCGCCCACCGGCGCAACGCCGTCTTCTACGGCGACCGCGCCATCGACCGCTCCCCCTGCGGCACCGGCACCTCTGCCCGCATGGCGCAGCTCTACGCCCGCGGCGAGCTGTCGGTCGGCAGCGCGTTCGTCCATGAGAGCATCATCGGCAGCCTGTTCGAAGGCTGCGTCGAGGCGGAGGCCGGGATCCCCGGCCGCAAGGCCATGCGCCCGAGCATCGCCGGCTGGGCCCGCGTGACCGGCATCAACACGATCTTCGTCGACGAGCGCGATCCCTACGCCCACGGCTTCCAGCTCGTGTGAGGAGAGCCCGCTCCATGGGCGCCTCGACGTGAGAACGGCCGTCATCACATAATCCAGGTGCCGTCCAAACGGGGGCAGGCCCATCTGAGCCTGCCCTCTCCATACGTTGCTTGCCCTGCATGCCGAGCGTCCGGGTGGGGCGATCTTGGAGATCGCCGCGGCTGCCTGCGCCGGGCATCTGGCGCGATCACCTGTTCGTCGATGGCAACAAGCGCGCCGCCTTCGAGTGGTTCGACCGCGTGATTGGCCTGAACGGCATTGAATCGGATGCTGCGGCGCGCAAGGCTGCAGACATCATTCCGGGAGTTGCCGGCCGCTCCTGCGGAGTTTTCCCCAGGACTGCCCATAATTTGACCATGTCCGCCGCCTGATTAATCAGGGTGCAATTTTTCGCGGCTTGGGATGAAAATCCATTTACAGAACATACCGCCCTATGTAACCATTTCGGTCAAGGTCGCGCCTGTCGCTGCGGCCCGACGACGAGGGGTTCCACCGTGGCCGGCGGCGAGTCGACAAGCTCCATCATGGCGCGCATGGCGCGGGCGCAGGACGATCTGCCCGGCGCCCTCGCCAAGGTCGGCGACTGGGCGCTTGCCTATCCCTTCCGGACCGCGACGCTGAAGATCGACGAGCTGGCGGAGGCCGCCGGCGTCTCGGTCGCCTCGGTCAACCGCTATGCCCGCGCGCTGGGCTTCGCCGGCTTTCCCGACTTCCGGGCGGAGTTGCTGCGGGCCTATGATTCCACCTTCGCGCCGGTCGAGAAGCTGCGCGCCGCCGTCAGCCGCGAGACCACCCACGCCCAGATCATGCGGGAGTCGCTGGAGACGGCGGCGGCCAACGTCGCCCGCACGCTCGACCGCCTGCAGCCCGGCCCGTGCGAGGCCGCCGTCACGCTGATCCTGGAGGCGCGGCGCGTCTTCGTCGTCGGGCTCGGCGGCAGCGCCTTCACCGCCGGTCTGCTGGCCGACGCGCTGGAGCCGCATGTCGACATGGTCCGCGAGAGCACCGGCTTCGGCGGCAGCGAGCGGGTGATCCGCCGGCTGCTGCGGGTCCGTCCGGGGGATCTGGTGATCGGCCTTTCGGTACCGCGCTACTCCCGGCGCACCGTCGACTTCCTGCACCTGACGAAGGAGCGGGGGGCGAAGATCATGGCGCTGACCGACTCGCCCGCCTCGCCTCTGGTGCCGCTGGCCGACGTGGCGCTGCTGGCGGGCTCCGACCACGGCATCCTGCACGGCTCGCACATCGGCATGGTCGCCCTGATCGAGGGGCTGGCCGCAGCCCTCACCCGCGCCAACCGGGACGCGGTCGGCATGGCCGCCGACGTGACCGAGCATATCCTGCCCTACCTCCATGTCGGCGAGACGCCGCCGCCCAGACGGCGCTAGCGCGTCCGTCCCCGCCTTCGACCGCCTGTCCCTCCTCCCGAAAAGCCCGAAGCGATCTGCGATGACCATTGCCTTCTGGAACGGCGACTATCTGCCGCTCGACGAGATCCGCGTTTCCCCGCTCGACCGCGGCTTCCTGTTCGCCGATGGCCTCTACGAGGTCGCCGCCGCCTACCAGGGCCGGCTGTTCGAGCCGCAGGCGCATATCCGCCGCCTGCAGCGCGGCCTTGCGGAACTGCGCATCGACACCGGCTGGTCGGACGCCGACTGGCTGACCCTGATGGAGGAGATGCTGCGCCGCTCCGGGCTGCAGGGGGATCAGGCCGTCTACATCCAGGTCACCCGCGGCGCCTCGACCAGCCGCGGCCATGCCTTCCCGGCCGGGGTGAAGCCGACCGTCTTCGCCATGCCCTCCGCCCTGAAGCGGCCGCCGGAGTCCTGGCGCAGCGGGGGCGTGGCGGCGATCACCACGCCGGACATCCGGTGGAGCCGCTGCGACCTGAAGACCGTCGGGCTGCTGGGCAGCGTGCTGGCGCAGCAGAAGGCGGTGGAGCAGGGGGTGGTGGACGCCATCCAGCTCCGCGACGGGCTGGTGACCGAGGGGGCGGCGACCAACGTCTTCGTCGTCAGGGACGGCGCCATCGCCACGCCGAAGGCCGACCACCGCATCCTGCCGGGGATCACCCGCGCCGTCGTGCTGGAGATCGCGGCGGAGGCCGGAACGCCGGTCGCCGAGCGCGACGTCGCGGCGAACGAACTCGCGACCGCCGACGAGGTGTGGATCACCAGCACCAGCAAGGAGGTCACCGCGGTCACCCGCATCGACGGCCGTCCGGTCGGCACCGGCAAGCCCGGTCCGGTGTGGACGGCGATCGACGCCCGCTTCCAGCAGCGGATCGGCCGATGAGCGCGCCGCCCGTCCAGTCTCCCGCGGCCGGCCCGCTGCTCTCGGTGGAGGGGCTGTCGGTGGAGTTCCCGACCGACGGCGGCCCGGTCACCGTCGTCGAGGATGTCGGATTCACCGTCGATGCCGGGGAAACCGTCGCCATCGTCGGCGAATCCGGCTCCGGCAAGTCGGTGACCTCCATGGCGATCATGCGGCTGATCGACTATGCCGGCGGGCGGATCAAGTCGGGGGCGGTCCGGCTGCGCGGCCGGGACGGCCAGGTGCGCGACCTCTCCAAGCCGTCGGCGGAGGCGCTGACCTCGCTGCGCGGCGACGAGATCGCGATGATCTTCCAGGAGCCGATGACCTCGCTCAACCCGGTCTTCACCATCGGCGACCAGATCGCCGAGGCGGTGATGCTGCACCAGGGCAAGGACCGCAAGGCGGCGCGGGAAGAGGCGCTGCGCATGCTGGAGAAGGTGCGCATCCCCGAACCGGCCCGGCTGCTCGACCGCCATCCCCACCAGCTGTCCGGCGGCATGCGCCAGCGCGTGATGATCGCCATGGCGCTGTCCTGCCGGCCCAGCCTGCTGATCGCCGACGAGCCGACCACGGCGCTCGACGTCACCATCCAGGCGCAGATCCTGCGCCTGATCCGCCTGCTGCAGCAGGAGATGCGGATGGGCGTCATCTTCATCACCCACGACATGGGCGTGGTGGCGGAGGTGGCCGACCGCGTGGTCGTCATGTGGCGCGGCCGGAAGGTGGAGGAGGGGCCGGTCGGCGAGATCTTCGCCAACCCGAAGCACCCCTACACCAAGGCCCTGCTGTCCGCCGTGCCGAAGCTCGGCAGCCTCAGCGGCAAGCCGCTGCCGATCCGCTTCCCGCTGCTGACGCTGGAGGATGCCGGCGCGCCCGGGCCGACAGCCGCGCTGCAGGAGCAGGACACGGTGCGCCGCGACGGCGGGCCGCTGCTGGAGGTGCGGGAGCTGGTCACCCGCTTCGACGTGCGCAAGGGGCTGTTCGGCCGGCTCGCCGCCCGCGTCCATGCGGTCGAGCAGGTCAGCTTCACCCTGATGCCGGGCGAGACGCTGGCCCTGGTCGGCGAGTCCGGCTGCGGCAAGTCCACCACCGGCCGCACCATCATGCAGCTTCAGGAGTCCACCTCGGGCTCCATCCGCTTCGAAGGGCAGGACCTCGCCTCGCTCAGCGGCGAGGGGCGGGCGAAGCTGAAGGAGAAGATCCAGTACATCTTCCAGGATCCCTTCGCCTCGCTGAATCCGCGCATGACCGTCGGCTTCTCCATCGCCGAGCCGCTGCTGGTCCACAAGCTGGCCCACGGCCGGCAGGTCGAGGAGCGGGTGGCGGAGCTGCTGACCCAGGTCGGGCTGAAGCCCGAGCATGCCCGGCGCTACCCGCACGAGTTCTCCGGCGGCCAGCGCCAGCGCATCTGCATCGCCCGCGCGCTCGCCTCCAACCCGCGGCTCATCATCGCGGACGAGGCGGTGGCGGCGCTCGACGTGTCGATCCAGGCGCAGATCGTCAACCTGCTGATGGACCTGCAGGAAAAGCGCGGCCTGTCCTACCTGTTCATCAGCCACGACATGGCGGTGGTGGAGCGCGTCAGCCACCGCGTGGCGGTCATGTATCTCGGCCAGATCGTCGAGATCGGCCCGCGCCAGCAGGTCTTCGAGAATCCGCAGCACCCCTACACCCGCCGGCTGATGGCCGCCGTCCCGGTCGCCGACCCCGGCCGGCGCACCGGCGACACCACCCTGCTGTCCGGCGAGATCCCGAGCCCGATCCGCAGCATCGGCGACGAGCCGGTGGTGCAGCCGCTGGTTCCCGTCGGACCCGATCATTTCGTCGCCCGCCATCCGGTCGGCGGCGCCTTCTGAGGCATCACGTCGAAGAACAAGAGGAAGGAGACAGCAACCGTGTTCCGTCCGTTCCGTTCCATGAAGGCGCCGCTCGCCGCGGCCCTTCTCTGCACCGCGCTTGCCAGCCCGGCCTTCGCCGCCAAGGATCTGGTCGTCGGCGTTCCCGACAACCTGACCGGCCTAGACCCGGCAGACATCAACGACACCCTGTCGCAATCGGCCACCCGCACCATGCTGCAGGGGCTCTACGGCTTCGACAAGGACATGAAGCTGATCCCGGTGCTGGCCGAAAGCGCCGAGATCAGCCCGGATGCCAAGGAATTCACCTTCAAGCTGCGCAAGGGCGTCGTCTTCCATGACGGCACCCCGTTCAACGCCCAGGCGGTGAAGGTCAACGTCGACCGCGTGGCCAACCCGGCCAACAAGCTGAAGCGGCAGAGCCTGCTGTCGATGCTGGCGGAATCGGAGGTGATCGACGACTACACCATCCGCCTGCGCCTGAAGGAGCCGTTCGGCGCCCTGCTGAACAACCTCGCCCACCCCGGCGCGATGATGCACAGCCCGAAGGCGCTGGAGACCTATGGCAAGGAGATCGGGCGCCATCCGGTCGGCACCGGCCCCTACAAGTTCGTGAGCTGGTCGGCCGACACGCTGAAGGTCGCGCGCAACGAGAGCTATTGGAAGCAGGGTCTGCCGAAGGTCGACAGCGTCACCTTCAAGAGCATGCCGGAGAACGGCAGCCGCGTCGCGGCGCTGCAGGCCGGCGAGGCCCAGTTCATCTACCCGCTGCCGCCGGAAATGGTGAAGGTGGTGGAGAAGAACCCGGCGCTCGACATCATCAACGGCCCGTCGATCATCGCCCGCTACGTCGCGATGAACGAGACGAAGAAGCCGTTCGACGACGTCCGCGTCCGTCAGGCGCTGAACCACGCCGTCGACAAGAACGCCTTCGTCAAGGTGGTCTACAACGGCTTCGCCAAGCCGATGGACTCGGCCCTGCCGCCGAACCTCGGCTTCTACGTCGACCAGGGCGACCCGTACCCCTATGATCCGGCGAAGGCGAAGCAGCTCCTGGCCGAGGCGGGCTACCCGAACGGCTTCGAGACGGAGATGTTCGCCCGCAACAACACCACCTCGATCCGCGCCATGCAGTTCCTGCAGCAGCAGCTGGCCCAGGTCGGGGTGAAGGTGAACGTCCAGCCGCTGGAGGCCGGCATCGAGGCCGCCAAGGTGTGGAGCGTCGAGAAGCCCGAGGACAGCACCGTGCAGATGCAGTATGGCGGCTGGTCGGCCTCCACCGGCGACGCCGACTGGGGCCTGCGTCCGCTGCTGTGGGGCAAGGGCTTCCCGCCGAAGTTCTTCAACGTCGCGTACTACAAGAACGAGACGGTCGACACCGCCATCGAGGCGGCCATCGCCACCGCCGATCCGGCCAAGCGCGCCGAGGCCTACAAGGTCGCCCAGGCCCAGATCTGGAAGGACGCCCCCTGGATCTTCCTGATCGTCGAGAACCTGCTGGCCGGCCAGAGCAAGAAGCTGAGCGGCCTGCACCAGCTTCCCGACGGCGGCCTGATCATGGAAGACGCCGACCTGAAGTAAGGGACAGCCTCCCCTCCGCCCGGCGACGCGATCGCAGCGCCGGGCGGGGGAGGGGCCCCCCGTTCCGTTTTTTTGCAGCCGGTTCTCTCATGACGAAGTTTCCGCCATGTTCAAATACCTGATCCGGCGCGTGGCCGGCATCGTGCCGGTGCTGTTGGTCATCTCGCTGTTCGTCTTCGGGTTCGTCCATCTGCTGCCGGGCGACCCGGCCCGGCTGGTCGCCGGCCCCGACGCGACCGCGCAGGACATCGCGCTGATCCGCCAGGACCTCGGGCTCGACCGGCCGCTGCACGTCCAGTACCTGCGCTTCGTCAGCAACGCGGTGCAGGGCGAGTTCGGCCTTTCGCTGAAGACCAAGCGGCCGGTGATCGAGGAGATCGGCGAGCGCTTCATGCCGACCCTGTGGCTGACCGTGGTCAGCATGGTGTGGGCGACGCTGGCGGGGCTGGTCATCGGCGTGGCGTCGGCGGTGCGGCGGGGCCGCTGGCCGGACTACATGGGCATGGTCGTCGCGGTGTCCGGCATCGCCTTCCCGTCCTTCTGGCTGGGCCTGCTGCTGATCGACCTCTTCTCGGTCCAGCTCGGCTGGCTGCCGACCGGCGGCTACGGCACCTGGCAGCACTTCATCATGCCGTCGCTGACGCTGGGCGTCGGGGTGGCGGCGGTGATGGCGCGCTTCACGCGCTCCGCCTTCATCGACATCGCCCGCGAGGATTACGTGCGCACCGCCCGCGCCAAGGGCGTGCCTGCCCGGCTGGTGGTGTGGAAGCACACGCTGCGCAACGCGCTGATCCCGATCATCACCATGGTCGGCCTGCAGTTCGGCTTCCTGCTCGGCGGATCCATCGTCGTCGAGACGGTCTTCGCCTGGCCGGGGCTGGGGCGCCTGCTGGTCGATTCCGTGTCCTACCGCGACTACACCGTCATCCAGGCGGAGATCCTGCTCTTCTCGCTGGAGTTCATCCTGATCAACCTGCTGGTCGATGTGCTCTACGCCCTGGTCAATCCCGAGATCCGCTACTCATGACCACGACGACCGAGACCCCTCCGCCGGCCGCCAAGGCCGTCACCGCCCGCGACGAGGCGATCCGCTCGCCGCTGCGGGAGTTCTGGCGCAAGTTCCGCCGGCAGAAGCTGGCGCTCACCGCCGGCGTGGCCCTGCTGGCGCTGCTGCTGGCCGCCGTCTTCGCGCCGTGGATCGCCCCCTACGATCCGGCCGCCCCCGACTACGAGAATGTGCTGGAAGGGGTGTCGGCCCTGCACTGGGCCGGCACCGACGCCTACGGGCGCGACATCTTCAGCCGCATCCTGTGGGGCGCCCGCATCTCGCTGGCGGTGGGCTTCCTGTCGGTGACGCTCGGCGGGGCGGTCGGCATCCTGCTCGGCCTGTTCAGCGGCTTCTACGGCCGCTGGATCGACACGCTGGTGATGCGGCTGTGCGACGTGCTGCTGGCCTTCCCCGGCATCCTGCTGGCGATCGGCATCGTCGCCATCCTCGGCCCCGGCATCGAGAACGTGATCTATGCGGTCGCGGTGTTCAGCGTGCCGGTCTTCGCCCGCCTGGTGCGCGGCAGCACGCTGGCGCTGAAGCAGGCGGTCTATGTCGACGCCGCCCGCGCCATCGGCGTGCGCAACGGCCTGCTGATGCTGCGCCACATCCTGCCCGGCACGCTGCCGAGCGTGATCGTCTATTTCTCCATGCGCATCGGCACCTCCATCCTGACCGCCGCCAGCCTCAGCTTCATCGGCCTCGGTGCGCAGCCGCCCAGCCCGGAATGGGGCGCCATGCTGGCGGACGGCCGCAGCTATCTCGGCGTGGCCGACCACGTCACCTTCTATCCGGGCCTCGCGATCTTCCTGACGGTGCTGGCCTTCAACCTCCTCGGCGACGGACTGCGCGATGCCCTCGATCCCAAGCTCCGGCAGCATTGAGGCCCGCGCCCGCGCCTACGGCCTCGCCTGTGGACGGGGCCGGCCGGGCCCGCGCAACGCCATCACCGACGTGCCGGGCGTGCTGGTCGGCCACAGCACCATCGCCGAGGGCGAGGTGCAGACCGGCGTCACCGCCATCCTGCCGCATGGCGGAAACCTCTACCGCGACAAGCCGGTCGCCGCGGCGGACGTGCTGAACGGCTTCGGCAAGAGCGCCGGGCTGGTCCAGGTGGAGGAGCTCGGCACCCTCGAAACCCCCATCCTGCTGACCAACACGCTGTCGGTCGGCACCTGCTCCACCGCGCTGATCCGCCGGGCGCTGCGCGAGAACCCGGACATCGGCCGCACCACCGCCACCGTCAATCCGGTGGTGATGGAGTGCAACGACGGCTTCCTCAGCGACATCCAGGCGCTCGCCGTGACGGAGGAGCATGCCTTCGCCGCCCTCGATGCGGCGGGCGGGGAGGTCGCGGTCGGTGCGGTCGGCGCCGGGCGGGGCATGAGCTGCTTCGGCTTCAAGGGCGGCATCGGCACCGCCTCGCGGCGGCTGACCTTCGACGGCGGGCGCTTCCATCTCGGCGTGCTGGTGCTGGCGAATTTCGGGCGGGCAGGCGACCTGCGCCTGCCGGACGGGCGGCGCCTCGTGCCGCTCGACGAGCCGACGCCGGTCGAGAAGGGCTCCGTCATCATCGTCATGGCGACCGACGTGCCGCTCGACCACCGGCAGCTCCGCCGGGTGGTGCGGCGGGCCGGGGTGGGGCTGGCGCGGGTCGGCTCCTTCTGGGGCCACGGCAGCGGCGACATCGCGCTGGGCTTCACCACCGCCAACCGCGTGAACCATGACGAGGCGCACGACCTCGTGCCGTTCCGGATGCTGAACGAATCCCGCATCGACCGCCTGTTCGAGGCGATGGCCGATGCGACGCAGGAGGCGGTGCTGGACGCGCTGGTCGCCGCCGGGCCGCTGGCCGGACGCGCCGGCAACTGGCGCCCCGGCCTGCGCGACCTGCTGGAGAAGGACAAGCCATGAGGATCTATGTTTCGGCCGACATCGAGGGGGTGGCGGGAGTCGTCTCCCCCAGCAGGTCACGCCGGGCAACGGAGAATACGAGCGCGCCCGCCGCCTGATGACGGCCGAGGTCAACGCCGCCGTCGAAGGGGCGCTCGCCGCCGGGGCGACGGAGGTGCTGGTGAACGACTCCCACGGCGCCATGACCAACCTGCTGCCAGACGAGCTGCATCCGGCCGCCGGCCTGATCCTGGGCAAGCCCAAGCCGATGAACATGTTCGCCGGCCTCGACTCCGGCTTCGCCGGGGTGATGTGCCTGGGCTTCCACGGCGGGGCGCGGCGCTGGGGCGTGCTGGCCCACACCACCAACGGCTTCGCCTTCTCGCGCGTCTGCGTCAACGGGCTGGAACTGGGCGAGGCGGGGCTCTACGGCGCCTATGCCGGCAGCCTCGGCGTGCCCGTCATCCTGCTGTCGGGCGACGACCGCTTCGCCGAGGAGGTCGAGCCGCTGTTCCCCGAGGCGGAGCGGGTGGTGGTCAAGCAGGCGCTGGGCCAGCGGGCGGCGCGCAGCGTGTCGCCGTCCGTCGCCTGCGCCCATCTGCGCGCGGCGGCGGAGAGCGCCGTGCGCCACCGCGGCCGCATCCCGCCCTTCGCCCTCACCGGTCCCTTCACGGTCGAGGTGGAGATGACCTCGCCGGCGCTTGCCGATCTCGCCGCCGTCATCCCCGTGGCGCGGCGGCTGAACGCCGTCACCGTGGCGCTCGACGCCGACAGCATGGGCGGCGTGCTGGGCTGGGTGAACACGCTGTCCGCCCTGTCCGCCTTCCTGCGCTGACCCGACAAGACGCTCCCGACAAGAAGCCCCACCCAAGGGGGAGGACCCGATGACCGAAAGCTCTTATCCCTTCGTCCTGGCCGTCCATGGCGGAGCGGGGACCATCGACCGCAGCCGCCTGACGCCCGAGCGGGAGGCCGCCTACCATGCCGGCCTGCGCGCCGCGCTCGCCGCCGGCCATGCCGTGCTGGCCGGGGGAGGCGCCGCGCTCGACGCCGTCACCGCCGCCGTGATGGCGCTGGAGGACGAGCCGCTGTTCAACGCCGGCCGCGGCGCCGTCTTCACCAGCGAGGGCCGGCAGGAGATGGACGCCGCGGTGATGGACGGGCGGGAGCGGGCGGCAGGGGCCGTCGCCGGCCTGTTCGGCCCGCGCAACCCGGTGCTGGCCGCCCGCGCGGTGATGGAGCGGTCGGAGCATGTGCTGCTGATCGGCAAGGGGGCGGAGGAGTTCGCCCGTGCCCAGGGCATTCCCTTCGCCGAGGAGTCCTACTTCTTCACGCGGGAGCGCTGGACCGCCCTGCAGGACGAGATGGAGCGCCGGCGCAGCGGTGCGGCCGACGACGGGGACGAGCAGCGCAAGCACGGCACGGTCGGCGCGGTCGCGCTCGACATCCACGGCACGGTGGCCGCCGCCACCTCCACCGGCGGCATGACGGCCAAGGCGCCGGGCCGGGTGGGGGATTCGCCGGTGATCGGTGCCGGCACCTGGGCCGACAACGCGACCTGCGCCATCTCCGCCACCGGCCACGGCGAGTATTTCATCCGCCACGGCGTCGCCCACGAGATCGCCGCCCGCATGCGCTGGGCGGGGCAGGGGCTCGACGAGGCCGCCCAGGCCGTCGTGGTGGACGAGCTCGGCCCGATCGGCGGCTCCGGCGGGCTGATCGCGGTGGACCGCCGCGGTACTGTGTCGCTGCCCTTCAACTGTTCGGGCATGTACCGCGGCTATGTCCGCGCCGATGCGGTCGCCCACACCGCCATCCACCGCGAGGACTATCGCAGCGCGGCGCTGTAGGCGAACCGCCTACCGGGTGCGCCGCCTCACCAGGCGAGCTTCAAGCCGGCCGCCACCGTGTGGTCGGCCGCGTGGCGGCGCAGTTCGGCGCCATAGTCGGCGTAGAGCGCCAGGCTGCCGGACAGCCCGACCGAGACGCCGGTGCCGATCAGGGCGGCGTCGCGGCCGACCCGCGTGCCGGCAGTGGTGAAGCTGGCGGCGGCGAGGCCGGCCCGCGTTTCCGCCCCGCGGTCGGCGAGGTCGTGCGCCCAGTGCAGGCGCAGCGACGGGCGGATCTCCGTGCCGTCCTCCAGCGTCACCAGCGTGTTGGCGCGGGCACCGATGGTGGACCGGACGGCGGTCAGCGTCTCGTCCGCCACCGACAGGCTCAGCAGCCCGGCCCCCCGCTCGCCGAAGCCGGAGCGGAACAGCCGGTCGACGCGCAGGCCGGCGCTGGGCTCCACCGTGACTCCCTCCACCGTGAGGCGGGTGCCGGCCGTCAGCGAGGCCGAGAGGTCGTGCCCGTCCGCCTTGCCCGACGCCACGGCGGAATAGCCGCCGAAGGAGAGCGGGCGCGAGGACTCGTAGCGGTCGAAGCTGTAGCCGGCCGTCCCCTCGATGAAGGCGCTGCCGACGCTGGCGGCCCCGTAGAGCGTGGCGTGGTAGCCGTCGATGGTGACGGAGCCGCCGCCCTTGCGGGCATCGGCGTCGGTCCGGGAGTAGCCGACCGCCAGGCCGGCCGTCACGCCCCGGGCGACCTCGGCATCGGCACCGACCAGCGCCGCGCCGGTGCGCGCCTTGACGCCCGGCGCATTGCCGTCGCCGCGGATCGAACCGAAGCTGCCGAGCACGCGGATCCAGGCGGCTCGGTCGCCGCCGGCACCTTCCGCTCCGCCGCGCTCCGTCAGGCCGCCCTCCGCCACGCCGAGCGCCGCGGCGCCCCGGCCGGTGACGCCGACGCGGCCGAGGCCGGCCGAGGCCTGCGCCGCGGCGCTGCCGTCGCGCAGCAGGGCGAGGCGGTCGCCGATGGCGCCGCCGACCGCGCGGCGGACGCCGAGCTGGGCCTGCATCGCCTCGCCATGGATGGCGCCGCCGATCTGGTCGAGCGCCTGGCCGACCGCCTCGCCGGCCAGCGGGTAGAGCGCGTCGAACACCGGCTGGGCCGCCGCGTCGGGCCGGGTGCCGGCAACCGGGCGGGCAGCATCGAGCGCGCCGCCCGCGGCATTGCGGTTGCGCGTGCCGGTCAGGCCGGCGGCGGCGATGTCGCCGTAGCGGGCGGGGGTGACGCGCAGGGTCAGCGTCCTGCTGCCGTAGACGGCGTCGAACCGCGTGCCGGCGGGCAGGCCGCTCGTCGGCTGCGTCAGGCCGCCGAAGCTGCCGAGCACGCCGCCCGCCGCCTCCACCACCGTGAAGCCCTGGCCGAGGGTCGGGGTGAAGCTGTTGGTGGCCGGCGCGCTGATCCCGCGGGTGACCGGCGCGATCGTGCCGCCGGCGGTGAAGCTGCCGCCGGTCCCGGTGACGATCAGCCGGTCGTGGTTGCCGGCGCCGTTGCCGGTGCCCGTTCCGTCGATCTCCACCGCCAGGGTGGCGGTTCGGGTGAGCTCCACCGGGCCGCCGGCGGTCAGCGTGCCGGGCGAGTTGCCGGGTGCCAGCGTGCCGGCCACCAGCGTGCCGCCGTCGACCCGCCCGGTGCCGCGCAGCGTGGCGCCCTGCGAGACGGTGACCCCGCCGGCCACCGTGCCGTTGACCGCCAGCGTGCCGGCCTGCACCTGCGACAGCCCGGTGTAGCTGTTGGCACCGGTCAGCGTCAGGGTGCCGGCGCCCTGCTTGATCAGCCCGCCGGTGCCGGAGATGTCGTTGGCGAAGGTGGCGCCAGACCCGTTGGCGACGGTGATGGTGGTGAAGCCGCCCGCGGCGAAGGAGGTCGGGCCGCGCACCGCCTTGCCCAGGTCCATCAGCCCGTGGCCGTAGATCTCGTCCACGCCGGGGGCGCCCAGATCCTCCGCCGTGTTCAGCAGGATGTAGACGATGTCGCGGGCGGACAGGCCGGGGAAGGCCTCCATCAGCACGGCGATGCCGCCCGCGACGTGCGGGCTCGCCATCGAGGTGCCGTAGGTCGTGAAATAGCCGCCTCCGGCCTTGGCCGACAGCACGTCGTCGGCGGTCGACGGCTGGTTCTCGCCCGCGGCACCGCCGCCGAAGGCGACGAGGCACCAGTTCCGCGCGACGCCGCAGCGGTTGCTGAACCAGGAGATCCGCTTGTTGCGGTCGACCGAGGCGACCGCCACCACCATCCCCTCCAGTTCCGAGAAGTCGTAGTTCGCCTCGGTCGGGTCGCCGTCGTCATCCACCGTCACATAGACGCCGCTGTCGCGGTTGGACGGCCGGACATAGGGCAGGAAGGCGCTGCCGGTCGGGTTGCGGTTGATGACGGGATTGTCGGTGTACTCGTTGCCGGCGGCGAACACGCCGACCACGCCGGCGCGTGCCGCGCGGATCAGCGCCTGCGCCTCGGCCGCGTCGGACGGGCCGATCATCTGGGCGGTGTTCGGGTAGGCCTCGTCGTAGAAGGACGGCCCGTAGCTGCCGTTGATGACGCGGGCGCCGGCCGCCACGGCGGCGTCGATCCCGCGGGTGGTCGCGCTGACGTCGTTGGGAAGCTGGGTCTCGGTGTCGCCGCGGCCGCGGATCGACCGGAAGGGGATGACGCGGGCGTCGAAGGCGACGCCATGCATGCCGATCCCGTCGCGCGCTGCGGCGATCGTGCCGGCGACATGGGTGCCATGCCCGTCGCGGTCGGTCATCGGCACGCCGTAGAGCAGGTCCTGCCCGCCCACCGCGATCTTGCCGGCGAACTCCGGATGGCTGGTGTCGAGCCCGGTGTCGATCACGCCGACGATCACGCCCTTTCCGGTGAAGCCCAGCGCGTAGGCCTGCGCCGCATTGGACAGGGCGAGCCCGTGGTCGGCGAGATATTCCGCGGTGACGAAGGAGGCCGGATCGCCGATGGTCTGCGCCAGGGCGGGTCCGGGGAGCGGGCCGAAGAATGCCGCGGAAGCCAGCAACGCGCCCGTCAGGCCGCGAACTGCGAGTTTCATGGTCCTACCTCAAATGGCCAAGCTCTCCCCCTCCTAGTGAGATAAGAATCGCCCCGTCAAACGCTGTCTCGGGCTTTTTCACCGCGCTTTAACCGCCGCCGGCGCCCGTCACGCCCCGGCCATGGGGGATGCGGGGTCTTCGGCCGGCCGCGGCAGGTTCACGGCATAGCGGCGCATCAGCCAGGTCAGCCGCTCGAACAGGTCGGTCGCCCGCCACACCGCCTGCCGGTCGGCGACGGGCAGGTCGGGCAGACGCTCCGTCAAGTCCTCGCGGATGCGCCGCATCAGGGCGGAGCGGTCGGCGGTCAGCGTTTCCAGCATCGCCGGCCCGGCCGCATGCGCGGGGTCGGCCTCCTCGGCGAGCGTCAGCAGCATCATGTGCAGCGATTCCGCCATGCCGTCGGCGATGCGGGCGACCTCGGGATTGCGGCGGACCTTCTCCAGCGTGGTGGCCAGCTCCGCCAGCGCGTCCTGCAGCCCGAGCAGAAGCTCGTTGCAGTTCCAGCGGCGCATCAGCCGGTCGAGTTCCTCCGGCGGCATCGGCGTCTGCAGCGTGCTCTTCAGGAAGGCGTCGATGGCGCGGGCCAGTTCGTTCCCGGCCGAGCGCAGGACCGGGGCGGGAGCCAGCGGGCGGGCGGAAGCATCCTCGCGCACGCCGGCCAGGAAGTCGGGAAGCCGGTGCAGCAGGCGGGCCTGCTCCTGCTCCACCATCGACAGCGCCGCCAGCGGCTGGACCGCGGCCCGGCCGTCGATGTGCTCCGGACGGGACAGGATCTCCTCGCCGGTCGGCGGGCTCATCCGCTCGATCACCCGGTAGAGCGGCCTGTTGAGGACGCTCGCCACCAGGGCCGACACGATCTGGAAGGCCCAGTGCACGGCGGTCACCTGGAAGGCGACGTCCTGCGTCAGCAGCCCGACCGCCGCCTTCACCCCCGGCAGCCCGGCATAATGCTCGGCCGTCAGCAGCGGCAGCAGCACCGCGACGCCGATCAGCTTGAGGACGAGCTGGTAGAGGTTGAGCTGGCGGCTGGTTCCCTTCAGCCCGGCCCCCTGGATCAGCGCCTGGATGCCGGTGCCGAGATTGGCGCCGATCACCACCAGGATCGTCTGGTCGAGCCCGAGCAGCCCGCCATCGGCGAGCGCCACCGCGATGACCGACACGGTCTGCCCCTGGATCACCGAGGCCAGCAGCGTCCCGGCCAGGAACCCCCAGAAATAGAAGCGGTCGGCGAAGGCCAGCACGCCGCGCAGCCACTCCGACTGGCGCAGCGGCACCGCCGCCTGGTTCATCAGCTGCACGCCGTAGAGCAGCAGGACCAGGCCCAGCAGCGCCGCCACGAGATGGCGGTGCTTGGCCGAACGGTCGTAGCCCAGCAGGAAGGCCATGCCGATCAGCCCGACCGCCAGCATCACCGCGGTGCCGAGGTCGAGCGAGGCGAGCAGCAGGCGCAGGGTGGAGCCGGCATAGGACCAGGTGACGATGGGCATCGCCTCGCGCACGGTCGCGGCCCCGGCGCCGATCAGGCTGACGACGATGAAGGTGACGGCGTTTGTGCTTTGGATCACCGCCCCGGCGGCGACGCCGACCGCCGCCGCCTTCACCGGATGTCCGGTCGCCCGCGCCACCAGCTTGTGGAAGCGGGCGCCGACCACCTGTTTCATGTTGGCGGTCAGGAACTGTGTGCCGATGAAGATGAAGCCGAGCCCGGCGAAAAGCGTGATCAGAACGGACATGCCGCGGTCCCGATGGGTTAACCCGTTGCGGCAGAGCTATCCAGGCGATCGGGCGCGGTCAAGCCGGGAACGCAACGATCCGCGATGCCGGGGCGTTTCACCCGGCGGATCCGCGGGCGGGGCGCCGTCTCCGTGGAGCACCGCGCGACCTGCCGCAACGGCATGCGACGGAGGGAGGCGGAGGACGAACGCAAGATAAGATGTATTATGGAACCAGTCGCCGGTTTCACGACGAGGTGAGCAACGTCCTGCGCCCGGCAACCCGACGCAAGCGGCCCAGCCTACGTGCTCTACGCCTTCACCCTATGTTGGCGCGAGGACTGACGGACCCCACGTTGGGATGGTCAGCGTCCGCCGACGCCGGCGGTCCGCGGCCCGTGACGTCCTGCAGCCGGGGGACCGTCCCGGCTTGCTCCGGTGCGATCCCGGTGCTAGAGACAGCGCAAGGGTTTCAGTCCGGCGGTGGAGCGCGTCATCATGGTTGAACGGTCCGTGGGTCCTTCGGCGACGGTGGTGCGCAACGACGAGGTCCTGGCGGCCGTGGTGGATGGCGAACTCGTCCTGATGAGCGTCGAGCAGGGGCTCTATTTCGGTCTGGACCCCATCGGCGCCGACATCTGGCGACGGATGGAGACCGCGGTCCGCGTGTCCGACCTGTGCGCTTGCCTCGTCGCCGACTATGACGGCGATCCCATGCAGATCGAACGTGACGTGCTGGATCTGCTGGGCCGCATGGCCGACCGCAAACTGGTTTCGGTTACGGAATGACGAGGCTCCTCCACCGCCTGCGCGTGGTGGAAGCCGCGGCGGCTTTGACGCTCGTGAGCAGCCTTCTGGCGGTTCTGCCGTTCCGCATGGTGGTCCGGCTGGCCGGGCGGGCGGAAAGCACGGCGGAGCCCTGCCCTCCCCCACGCCGGATCCGCTGGCCGCAGCGGTCGGCCGCGCCGTCGAGGCGGCTGCCCGCCGGCTGCCCTGGCACCCGCTGTGCCTGGAGCAGGCCCTTGCCGCGGCGATCCTGCTGCGCCGCCGCGGCATTCCCTGCAGCCTGTGCATCGGCGTGGCGGTAGGCGGTGGCCGCGGCTTCCGTGCCCATGCCTGGCTGACCGCGGCCGGCGGTACCGTCTGCGGCGGGCCGGCGGCGGTCGGCATGACCCCGCTGGCGGTCATCCGGCCGGGAAAGAGCTGAAGAGGCTCTCTCAGCGGCCGGCCGCGGCAGCCGTCAGGGCCGCGAGCGCATCGCCGCTCTGCACGCCGCGCCGCAGCTCGGTCCCGACCACCATGGTCGGCGTACTCTCGATGCGCAGGCTCCAGGCCAGCTTCACGTCGCCGTCGAGCAGGGCCTCGATCTCCGGCGAGGCGGCATCCGCGCGCAGCCGCTCGGGGTCGAGCCCCGCCGCGCGGGCGAGGTCCGGCAGGTCACCGGGGCCGAGCGGCTGGTCGGCCGCCGCCATCACGCGATGCAGTGCCTCGGCGCCGCCCTGTTGCCGTGCCGCGAGCAGGGCCTGGGCCAGGGCGATGGAGTCGACCGAGTGCGGCAGGTGGCGCAGGATGACCCGCGGCGGGCGTCCTTCCGCCGCCATGGCCTCGAAGACCTGGAACTGGCGGCGGCAGAAGATGCAGTTGTAGTCGATGAAGACGACGATGCCCGATGCCTCGTCCGGCACTCCGGGCGGACCGATGACCGCGGCCGTCGCCTTATCGAACAGGCGGTAGCGGACGGCGGCGAGCGACTGGGGCGGGTCGATCAGGTTCTGCACCTTGCGGACCACCCGGTGCGCCACGTGGAGGGCGATGGCCTGGGCCTTCGGCTCCACCGCCATCAGGGCTCCGCCGGCGGCCAGCAGGGCCAGCAGGCCGATCATGATCCAGACGACCGCCCGCCTCATTGGTTCCCCCTTCGATCCAGCGCAGGAAGCGGCCGACATGCAGCCCGCGGTGCAGAACCGCGCCATACTCGCCGAACCCGGTGGCCGCCGCGTCGGTCGGCCAGTCGGCCGCCAGCCGCTTCATGCGCGCCACGTCCAGCACGCGGGAGGCGAGCGGCGAGCGGTCCAGAGCCTCCACCCCCTCGACGATCGCGTCACGCTGCAGGGTCAGGCGGTGCAGGAACTCGGGGCACTGGAAACCGCGCCGCTGCTCGTTCAGCACCTCCGGAGGCAGCCGGTCGGCCAGCACGCGCCGGGCAAGCCAGCGGGTCTGGCCATCGCGCAGATACTGTTCGTCCGGCACGGCGAAGCAGAATTCCAGCAGGTCGATGTCGGCGGTCGGGTCGCGCATCTCGACCCCGAACAGCTCGCCCATCGCACCCATCACCGGCGGCAGGGTCTGCACTCGGCTCATCCAGCGGCGGCGCATGGTGTCCGTATCGCCAGGATAATCGTTGCCCATGGCCAGCCGCCGTTCGTCCATGCCGACGGACCGGGCGAATTCGGGATTGATGGCGCCGTAGCGTTCGCTCTCCGGCCGCGGGGCGCCGCGATGGTCGTCCCAGCGGCGTTGCAGGTGCGGCGGCAACAGCGGTTTCAGCGCATGACGACGCAGGATCGTCGCGGCGGACAGGCCATGGCGCCGGCCCAGCGCCGTCGCCTCCCGCCACAGGCGGAGCCAGTCGCCGCGCCGTGCCATGGAGGCGAGGCCGCAGAGCCCGTCCCAGCTCAGCGTCATGTTGCCGAGATAGCCGCCGAGCACCGCCCGGGCACCCAGCGCGCGGGCGCGGTCCATCGATGGCGCGAACCAACCGATGTTCAGCACGTTGCGGGTCGGCATGCCCAGCGGCAGGAAGAGGCGCAACGGGTTCTCGTCGAGCGGATGCAGCGTGGCGGATGCCACCGCTTCCCACGCCATGTTCGGATGCATCCGCGCGACCGCCGCCGCCGCGGCACGCTCGTCGGTGATCAGCGCGGGGTGCTCGAACCGCGGCACGCCGTCGGGCGGGGCGGCGGTCAGCGCATGGACGACGGCGGGCGCGCACAGGCGGGCGGCGGTGGCCGCGACCGCGCCGGAATCGAAGCCGCCGCTCAGCTGGCAGACGACCGGACCGGGGCCGTGCAGCTGGCGGCGCACCGCCTGGTCCAGCAGGGCGCGCGCCTCCTCCACATAGGTGTCGTCGTCGCGGTGGCGGATGCGGCGGTCCCAATCCGGCCGCCAATACTCGCCGATGACCGGGGACCCATCCGGACGGAAGGTCGCCGTGCAGGCGGACGGGACGCGGCGGATGGCGGCGTAGAGGGTGGCGTCCGGCTCCGGCACCACGTCGGAGAGGAAGGCGGCCAGATAGGCCTCGTCCAGGTCCCGCGGCAGGCCCGGCAGGGCGAGAAGGACACGCAGGCTGGTGGAGAAGACCAGGGCCCCGTCGATCCGCGCGTGGAACACCGTCTTCAGGCCGAGGTGATCCCCGGCGAGCAGGAGCCGCCCCGCCTCCTCCTCCCAATAGGCCAGGGCGAAGGCGCCGCGGAACCGGGCGGGCGCATCGGCTCCCCAGCGCGAGAGCGCATCGAGGGCAAGCGACGCATCGTCGGACGCGGGACCACGGGCCTCGAAACTCCGCCGCAGTTCGGCGGCATTGTCGATGCGGCCGTCGAGGCCGAGAATGGCCCCCCGGACATCGCTGCGCAGCCTGCCCGACGATCCGAACAGCCGGATCGGGCCAAGGGAGACGGAGGGGCCGACCTGCGTGGACAGCGCGCGGATCAGGTCGGGCATCGCATCAGCCGCGACGACGCCGGCAAGCGCCGACCCATGGCCGCCCGCCCTTGTCCGGAGAGGAGGCGTCATCGGGTCACCGGGGCGTGGCCTGCAGTTCCGGCGCCGGCTTCGCCTTCCGGAACCGTGGCTTGATCGAGCGGACGAAGCGCATCTTCCGCGCAAGGGTCGCGACGTCCCGTCCGTCGCCGCAGGGCTGTCCGTCGTCCGCTGCGCCGGCATGGCCCGGAAGCCCCGGCGCACCCTGCATGACCAGCAGTTTCTCCAGCAGCCGTTCCGACGGATAGAAGTGGAACGGGGCGAAAAGCACGGGGTCGCTGCGGACCAGCTCCAGGCACTCGGCATAGCCCGCGCAGGCGGAGAAGGCCTTCAGCGGGCTGCCTTCGAAGAAGGACAGAGGCATGGTTTCCCCGAACCTGACGGTGTGGCCGTACTCCTCGAACAGCGGGGTGGCGGGCTCCGGCGCCAGGAAGTGTGTCTGGACGTTGATGCGATGCGGGGACGACCCGGCCAGCATCGCAAGGTCGTAGGCAAGCTCGACCGTCGAGCAGAAATCCGCGAAGGTCTCGAAGGGATAGCCCCAGATCAGGGACGGGGTGACGTTGCAGCGCTTCAGCGTCTGCCCGATGGTGTCGATCACCATGTCCCGCGTCAGCTTCTTGTTGATCTTCTTCCAGCCGTCCTCGGTCGAGGAATCGACGCCATAGAAGATCGTGTCGCAGCCGGCCGCCGCCATCTCGTCCAGCAGGTCGCCGTCGACGAGATCGATGCGGGCAAAGCAGCTCCATCGCGCCGTCAGCCCTTCCGCGCGCAGCGCGCGGCAGAAGGCGAGCACGCGCTTGCGGTTCACCGTGAAGGTGTCGTCGATGATGTTGAAATGGCCGAACCCGCTGGCCGTGATGGCCGCGGCCTCCCGCACCACGTCGTCGAGCGCGCGGTAGCCGACGCTGCGTCCCCACATCGCGATGATGTCGCAGAAGGAGCAGGTGAAGGGGCAGCCGCGTGCGGTGAGAAGTGCCGTCTCCGAGAAACGGTTGTGCGCCGCGAGCGACCGGTCGGGCCATGGAAGGGCGTCGATGTCGGCGATGCGCTGCGGCTGGCTGCCCTGGATGTTGCCGTCCGCATCGCGGAAGACGACACCGGGCGCCGCCGGCGAGGCCTTGCGCTCCAGCGCGTCCAGCAGGTCCGGGAAAACGACCTCCCCCTCCCCGCGCACCACGATGTCGACTTCGGGAAACCGCTCCAGCAGCCGCGACTCGACGCCGTTGGGGCCGGGGCCGCCGAACACGATCGTCTTGCCGCCGCCCCGCCGGCGGTATTCGCGCGAGGCGGCCAATGCCACCGGCAGGGAGTTGCCGAGCAGGGACACGCCTATGACGGGCGAATCGGCCGCCTCGAACAGGTCGGCCATGGACTGGAAATCGAAGGGGCTGCCGGACGAACGGAGATCGGCGAACTCGACGCGCCGCCCCCGCGCAGCCAGAGCGGAGGCAAGGTAAAGGGGGCCGACCGGCATGAAATCCCGGTAGCCCGCTATCACCCCGGCATCGACGAGCGTCACATCGTGGGGCATGGCCGCATCCCGTGACCGACTGTTCCGGCGCCCCGTCGTGCAACCCCTTGCATCGCTGGCAAGTGCATCACTGGCAAGCCATCGGCGTCGGAAGAGAGCCGCATGAAGTGTCCGGTCACGATCCTGCGCGCGCCCTCTCCGATAGCTGGCCGAACGGTCGGAGGGTCAGGACGGCGCAATCAGGCAGAAGGTAATGAACCCGTCCGACCCGTTCCCGCAGTTCGTTCCTTCGGTGCTGGACGCGATGTCGTATTCGGTAAGGGTCGGGGCGCGCCACGGGGCACGGCCGCCTGCGCCGGTTTCTGTCCGCGTACCGTTCTGAACGTCCTGATTCATGGCGCTTCCACCCTCATCCACTCGGATTACCCATGTATCATGGCGAAAAAGCGACTTCAAGCCCATCCATCCGCGATGTAGCCGATCCTCGTCATCATCTCCCGGTGGACGTCCCATACCCGCCCGGCCTGCTCCGGACTGAGCGCTGTGCGCCATTGGCCGGCGCGTCCGCTGCGGAAGAAGGGAACGCCGCCGGACTGTCCGCCGTCGAACCCGTGCGCCTCCTCCCGCTCCCGCAGCGCGTCGAAACGGGTCAGGGCGACGGCATTGCGGATGTCCGCCTCGCCGTGGGGAATGCCGGCGTAGAGGGCGGCGCGGCGCAACACGGCGGCGGGATCGGCCAGCATGTCCTCGTAGCGCAGCAGGCAGCAGGAGCGGCCGGGCGCATCCAGCCAGCTCCGGACATGGCTGCTCCAACAGCCCAGCCGCTGGGGCAGGGTCAATGCCGGCCGCCCTGCCGGGGCCTGCAGGACGGCCGCGGGATCACAGAGCATCGCGATCGCCTCGTCCAGTCCGACGCCGGCGAAATGAGCCCAGGACACCACGACATCGCGCGGGTCGCGGACGACATACAGCGTGCCGAGCGTCACCTCCGGCGGGAACAGCGGCCCGTCCGCCGTGCCGGACTGCGCGTCATGGACCTTGCGGAACAGCGGCCGGGTCGCCGTCGCGGCCAGGGCGCGATAGGCCTGCGGCCGCAGGCGCCCGAGTTCGGCCGGCGTCAGATCGCCGCTCTCCACGTCCAGCGCCTCCTCGATGTCGGTGCGCTGGCTGGCGTCGGGGGCGAAGCCCGTGGCATCGAGCGGGCCGGCTCCGCGATCGGGGTGGAGCAGCGCGCGCAATGCCAGCCGCAGCCATGTGTTCCCCGATTTCGGGTAGGAGACGACCCAGTAGAAGCCGGTCATGTCGGCAGCCGGTCGAGGATTCCGGCGATGCTCCGGTCCAGTCCGCCCGGTCCGTGCCCGTGCGCCACGGCCCAGGTCCCGTCCCGCGCGCCGGCCGCCGTCACCATGGCCGGCAGCGCGCGTCCGGTCAGGCCCAGCCGCATCATCAATCCGCCACGGTAGAGATCGCGCCCCATCCGCGCCACCGCCTCCGGCCCCCTCAGGCGGCGCAGGCCGTCGCCATCCCCGTGCCGTGCCGCTTCCAGATGGAACACGGCGCGCAGCGGCAGCGGTTCCGGGCAGAAGGCGTCGGTGACGGGCAGATGGAACTTGTCGAGCTCCGCGCGGCTGCGCTCCAGCCCGTCGGCATTCCGGCCCATGCGCGCCAAAGCGTCCCGCCACAGCTTCAACCGGGGAAAGGCGGGCAGCACCCGCGGCCCTCCCGGTCCGACGACGTCGAGGACGGTCACGTCGTCGGCCAGCATCGCATGGCCTTGCCGCACCAGCGCCGCGGCGAGCGTGGATTTCCCGATGCCCGAAGGCCCGGCGAGCGCCACCGCCCCGTCGCCGACCCGCACGCAGCTGGCGTGGAGCGGCAGCAGCCCGCGCCGGTAGCACAGGATGCCGAACACCGTGCCGAGGAGGAAGACGCGGATGTCCGGCGTCTCCGGCGGCAGCGCCGGATCGACGGTCACATGCCGGCCGGCCGGGTCGATCAGAAAGGCGGCAACGTCCGGTATGGCGAAGCGGCAGGCGCCGTCGGCGGCGACCTGGAGCAGCGCGTGGTCGATGACCGGATCGTCCAGCCGGTCCGGCACCGGCCCCAGATCGATGACCAGATCGGGAGCACGGCCGTCACCGGTCCATGGCAGCAGATCGGGCAGACGCAGAGCGCTCGCGACCCGCCAGCCGCACAGCATGCGGTCGTCGGTCGAAGGCAGAAGGCCGGGGGCGGGGCGGGACAGGGTCGGCATGATGCGTCACCTTACCCCGAACGATGCCGTCGCGGGTAACTCTATGTGTGACGGACATCCTCATCGCGGACCGCTCCCGTCGACATGTCGCCATCCGGAGCGGGAGGGGATGCATTCTCCCGCATTCCCCGAGTCGCACATGGATGCGGCACCCGCAGGATGCTCATTTTTAGCAACATCTACTAAGAATTGATCAATGACATTCAAGTGTATGCAACAAAATCCACCAACGCATTCAATGGTATGATAGGCCCGTTGATCATATGACGAATTGTAACAGGCGGGCAAAATCGCTTTGCCGGACTTGTGTACTCTGATGTCCTCCTGTCCGGTGACACACCAGTTCGGGTGATGTCCCACGGGATTGGGGAAGGAGGACGCCATGACCGATCCGTTTATCGGAGAAATCCGAATCAATGCCTTCGATTACGCGCCACAGAACTGGGCGAGCTGCAACGGCCAGTCGCTGCCGATCCAGCAGAATGCCGCTCTCTTTTCGCTGGTCGGCAACTATTACGGTAAGGACACGCAGAATTTCAATCTTCCGGACCTGCGCGGGCGGGTTCCGGTCGGGCAGTACACCAATGCGGCGACCATCGGGCCGCTCAGCCATTACAATATGGGTCAGAAGGGCGGCAGCGAGACGGTGACGTTGACCACCGCGCAGATTCCGGCCCACAACCATGGCTGGCAGGCGGTGAACAGCGCCGCGAACAACCCGTCGCCGATCGGCAACCTGTACTCCCAGGGTCCGGGGGATCTGTTTACCCGGGCAACGTCAACCCTGCGAACCTGGTCCCCTGCACCCGAAGATCATGAGCGATGTCGGCGGCGGCCAGGCGCACAGCAACATGCAGCCCTTCCTGGTGCTGAACTTCGTCATCGCGCTGCTCGGCTATTACCCGTCGCGTCCCTGGTGACGCGGCGCATCCGCCGGCCGGTCTCCGACGAGCCGGCAGGCACGGTCATTCATGATCGATCCCTCGACGGGAGGAAAGAACGATGGATTCCTACATCGGCGAAATCAAGATCTGGCCGATTCCCCGCTGCCCCTCCGGCTGGAATTTCTGCGACGGCAGCCTCCTGAACATCCAGGGCAATGAGGCGCTCTACTCCGTCCTCGGCACCCGCTACGGCGGGAATGGCACGACGACCTTCGGCCTTCCGGACCTGCGCGGCCGGGTTCCGGTGCACATGGGGACCGGTCCCGGCACCAACGGCGCGCTGACGCCGACCCCCCGGGTCATCGGCCAGACCGGCGGCTCGACCACGGTGACGCTCACCGAGGCGCAGATGCCGACGCACGAGCATCAGGTCTTCGCCAGCACCAACGCCGCGACCACCAACACCCCCGGCAACACGCTGGTGCTGGGTACCAGCGCGACCACCATCAGCCCCTATATGAAGGAAGCGGCGGTGGGGACGGACTTCACCTTCAACGCCACCTCCCTCACCTCGTCCGGCGGAAGCCAGCCCCACAACAACCTGATGCCCAGCCGCACGCTGAACTACATCATCTGCGTGTCCGGCGGCACCTATCCCGTTCGGCCGTGACCAGGGAGGATCGACCATGGATCCCTTTATCGGTGAAATCCGCATCTTCGGCTTCGACTACGCGCCGCAGGACTGGGCCTACTGCAATGGCCAGGCCGTGCCGGTTCAGCAGTATCAGGCGCTGTTCTCCCTGATCGGCAACATCTACGGCGGCAGCGGCAGTCCGCCGACGGCGTTCAACCTGCCGAACCTGCAGTCCCAGGTTCCGATGGGCGCCGCCCCCATGCAGAACAACAACCTGACCGCCCTGAACCAGGCCAGCGGTGCCGAGGCGGTGCAGTTGACGCCGGCGCAGATGCCCACCCATACCCACGCCATGGGTGGCGAGGTCATGCCGCAGGCAGCCAACCAGACGAACACCCCGGGACCGACGGTGCTTCCCAACGTCGTCATCGTCAACGGCAAGTTCAGTTCGGCCTTCTCCAACGCCGCGGCGAACACCACCTTCTCGCCCATCGCCATTTCCGGCGCGGGTGGCAACGGCGTTCACGAGAACCGGCAGCCGTTTCTCGCCTTGAACTTCTGCATCTGCACCGACGGCATCTATCCGGACTTCCCGTAAGCCATGCAGCAGGGCACACACACCGGCGCCGTTCCCCCGGCGGCGCCGGTCTTCTCCCCCGGCGCCGCGCTCGCGGCGCTGGGGCTTTCCTTCCGGCTGGAGACGGAGGACGATGTTTCCTTCGTCCGCCGGCTCTATTGCGAGATGCGGTGGGACGAGCTGGCAGCCATCCAGGACTGGACCGCGGAGCAGAAGATCGGCTTCCTCGCCCAGCAGTACGAGGCGCAGCGCCAGCACTATGCCCGTGCCTATTTCGACGCCGAGTTCCTGGTGATCGAGCGGAACGGGGAGCCGATCGGGCGTCTCTACCTCTACCGCGGCAATCCCGCGGACATCCGCGTGGTGGACATCGGGCTGCTGATCGCGGCGCGCAACCAGGGGCTTGGCCGCGCGATCCTGGAGGCGGTGTTCGACGAGGCCCGCGCCGCCGGGCGGACCGTCAGCATCCATGTGGAGGTCTTCAACCCGGCCCGCCATCTCTACGACCGCCTCGGCTTCGTCGAGATCGGCGAGCACGGGCCCTACCGGCTGATGGAGTGGCGGGGCTGACCCCGCCACCCTCCCCCGGCCTCAGTTGAAGACCGCCTGATACCGGTAGGTGCCGTCCGGGTTGTCGCCGATCGGCACCAGGAAGATCTCCACCTCCCAGCCGGAACCGTGGCGCAGCCGGTAGACACCCTGGGGGCAGTAGATCCCCTTGGTCCCTTCGAAGAACAGGGAAAAGGGATCCCGGATTTTTCCCGGGAAATCCCTAATCGTCTTCGTTGTAATTTCCAACAAAACAAGATCCAGAGGGTCAGATCCGTCCAAAATCATCTGGAACGGTTCGCTTTTCTTTGGCAGGAAATCGTCAGCCGTCAGGATATCCATTTTCAATACCTGCTCATTTCCGAAGTCCGATGCCGATTCTATACCATGGTACGGCACGAAATGCTCGAAAGTTCTTCACCAGAGCCAAGCGCTCCGCACCTCAAAGCCCGGGAGTGGTAATACCAGTCATGCGTCGCCCGCGGACCTGACCTTGACTATTGTCACGGACTCATGCTGCAGTGCGGCGTAATATATCACTCAAGGACATGCCCCGAGAAAAATCCAAACGCATGATCCTTGAGGAGTTTCCATCGTGCATCGCTCAGAATACGCCCGCTTCGCCCGCCATGGTTCGGTCTGCCCGGGCCAGCTCCAGCTCGACCATGAGACGCTGTCCGGCGAGGCGCGGCGACGGTTCGCCGAAGCGGCCGGCCTGCTGGAGTCCGCCGCCGCCGAGCTGTCCCGCCGCATGGCGGATGCCGGCACCATCGAGGTCGTGACGCGGGACGACGACGTCACCCTGCTCTACCGTCCCCGCCATTCCGAGGGCATCCACAGCTTGGTCGGCAATTTCGACATGCGCCTGACCCATGACGGGCAGGTCGCCCTGCGCATGCGCGTGCGCACCGTGGCGACGCCGGCCGAACTGCTGCCCTTCGACCACCTGACCGCCGAGCGGCTGCAGGCCCGCCTGCGCATCTTCGAGACGGAGTGCCGGCGCCAGCCCCGCCACTGAGCGGCCCGCCTCCCTCCCCCCTCCACGGCCCGGCCCCGCTCCGGGCCGTCGTGCTTTCTGCGGCATGCCGTCTACCGCATCCCGTCGGGGCGGCGTCCGGCGGCCCGTCCGATGCACCGGGCGCCCGCCATGGCACAATACACAACTATGTATGGAAATTTCTACTGATTGACATTGGCTGGTTGTGTCTCGTTACATATCGGAAGGACGTGCCCATGACATAAAAGCAACTATTGAGAGGCGGCGCGACCGCCTCCGGGAGAACGCGCTCGTGACCTGCAGGACGCCCCGCACCCTTCTTGCCGCCGCCTGTTCCCTCGGCATCCTGGCCGGCGGCCCGGCCGTCGCCCAGACGATCTACCCGGTCGACCGCGCCGATGTGCTGATCGGGCAGAAGTTCGACTTCAAGGTGGAGTTTCCCGGCATCGCCGACCCGGCGAAGGTGAAGGTCACCATCAACGGCAAGGACCATGCGGCGGTGCTCGGCAAGGCGGCGCGCTTCATCGAGCGCGAGTCGGGGGTCGACGCCTCCGCCCTGCTGCTGCGCGACGTGGCGATCGAGCGGCCCGGCACCTACACCGTCACCGCGACCGACGGCACCAGCAGCAGCAGCGTCACCTGGACCGTCTACGCGACCGGCCCGCGCAAGGTGAAGAACGTGGTCCTGATGATCGGCGACGGCATGGGCATCGCCCACCGCACGGCGGCGCGGATCATGTCCAAGGGCATCAAGGAAGGGAAGTATCACGGCAAGCTCGCCATCGACGACATGCCGCGCATGGCGCTGATCGGCACCTCCGGGGTCGATGCCATCGTGACCGACAGCGCCAATTCGGCGAGCGCCTACACCAGCGGCCACAAGTCGAGCAACAACGCCGTCGGCGTCTATGTCGACCGCACGCCCGACCATTTCGACGACCCGCGGGTCGAATACATCGGCGAGTTCGTGAAGCGCCGGAAGAACATGGCCGTCGGCGTCGTCACCAACGCCGAGATCTACGACGCCACCCCCGCCGCGATGGGCGCCCATACCGCCAAGCGGACGGAGAACCAGGCGATCGTCGACATGCTCTACGCGCTGAAGCCCGAGGTGATGATGGGCGGCGGCTCGCCCTATTTCCTGCCGCAGTCGAACCCGCTGTCCAAGCGCACCGACGACCGGGACTATGTGGCGCAGGCCGCCGCCGACGGCTACCGCGTCACCCGCACCGCGCAGGAGATGATGGCGGCGGCCCACGATCCGCGGACGAGGAAGCTGTTCGGCCTCTACAACACGCGGTTCCTCGACGGCTATCTCGACCGCGAGATCCTGAAGCCCTCCTACGTGCTGCCCAACCAGCCCGACCTGCCGGACATGGCGCGGGCGGCGCTGGAGGTGCTGTCCCGCCATCCCAACGGCTTCGTGCTGATGATCGAGTCGGCGCTGACCGACAAGTACACCCACCAGCTCGACACCGAGCGGGCGGTCTACGACACCATCATGCTCGACAAGACGGCCGAGGTGGTGAAGGAGTTCGCGACCCGGCGCGGCGACACGCTGGTCATCATCACCCCCGACCATACCCATTCCATCTCGCTGGTCGGCACGGTGAACGACGACGCCCCCGGCCCCGACATGCGCGAGAAGGTCGGCGTCTACCAGCATGCCGGCTTCCCCAACTATGTCGATGCGAACGGCGACGGCTATCCCGACCGGCCCGACGTGTCCAGGCGGCTGTTCATGACGCTCGGCATCTATCCCGACCATTACGAGACCTGGCGACCGAAGACCGAGGGCATCTTCTTCCCGACGGTGAAGGACAAGGACGGCAACTACGTCGCCAACGAGGCCTACCGGGCGGTTCCCGGCGCCGTGCTGGTGCAGGGCAACATGCCGCGGTCGGAATCGAACGGCGTCCACGCCGCCGACGACGTGCTGCTGACCGCCATGGGCCCGGGGTCGGAGCGCATCCACGGCTTCATGGACAACACCGACGTGTTCCGGGTGATGGCGGAGGCACTCGGCCTCGGCCACCGCCCGAAGAAGCGGTGAGCACGGTGATCGGCCGCCGCGCGCTGCTGGCGCTCGCCCCCGCCCTGCTGCTGTCCCGGCCCGGCCGGGCGGCGGCGGGCGACGCCGCCCGGCTGAGGTTCGAGGAGATCTACACCGGCGACCGCGTCCTCAGCCTGGAGTTCTCCGACAAGGCGAAGGCGCTGGTCGGCCGGCGGGTGGTCATCCGCGGCTACATGGCGCCGCCGCTGAAGGCGGAGGCCAGCTTCTTCGTGCTGACCAGCACGCCGGTCGGGCTCTGCCCCTACTGCAACTCCGACGCCGACTGGCCGGCCGACCTCCTCGTCGTCTATCCCGGCCGCGAGGCGGAGTTCGTCAAGAACTCCATCCCCATCGACGTGACCGGCATCCTGGAGATGGGACCCCACCGCGACCCGGCGACCCGCTTCTTCAGCCGGCTGCGGCTGACCGACGCCGCCTTCCGGGCGCTGGAGTAACGGCGCCCGGAGGGGACCAGCCGCCCCGCAAATGCAACGCAGCCGCCACAAAACTGAAACGGGCGCGGGTCTACAAGCGGGAGCGTCGCACTGCCGGCTACCTGCCCGACGGGCGACGGACCGACTTTTGGGGGAGATCGTCCGTGACTGCCAAGACGCTGCGCCATCTGCTGACCGCGGCCTGTGCCGCCGCCGCCCTGTCCACCGGCTTGTCGGCCGGTGGCGCCGCGGCCCAGACCGTCTACCCGATCGACCGCGCCGACCTGCTGGTCGGGCAGAAGTTCGACCTGAAGGTGGAGTTCGCCGGGGTGGTCGATCCGGCCAAGGCGAAGGTGACCATCGACGGCAAGGACCACGCCGCCGTCCTGGGCAAGGCGGCGACCTTCATCGAGAAGGAAGAGGGGGTCAACGCGTCGGCCCTGCTGCTGCGCGACGTGGCGCTGAACATGCCGGGCAGGCACACGGTGACCGCCACGGACGGCAGCAGCACCGCCACCGTCACCTGGACCGTCTACGCCACCGGCCCGCGCAAGGCGAAGAACGTGGTGATCCTGATCGGCGACGGCCTCAGCGTCGGCCACCGCACGGCGGCGCGGATCATGTCCAAGGGCATCAAGGAGGGAAAGTACTTCGGCAAGCTCGCCATCGACGACATGCCGCACATGGCGCTGCTCGGCACCTCGGGCGTCGACTCGATCGTGACCGACAGCGCCAACTCGGCCCACGCCTACACCACCGGCCACAAGTCCAGCGTCAACGCGCTCGGCGTCTATGCCGACCGCACCAGGAACAGCCTGGACGACCCGAAGGTCGAGATTATCAGCGAGATCGTGAAGCGCAAGCTGAACATGGCGGTGGGCATCGTCTCCGACGCCGAGCTGCAGGACGCCACGCCGGCGTCGATGGCCGCGCACACCCGCCGCCGCGCCGACAAGGCGGAGATCGCGGAGATGCTCTACGCCCTGAAGCCCGAGGTGCTGATGGGCGGCGGCTCCGCCTATTTCCTGCCGCAGTCGGTGGCCGGCTCCAAGCGCAAGGACGAGAAGAACCTCGTCGAGATGTTCAAGGCCGACGGCTACAAGGTGGCGACCACCGCCGCCGACATGACGGCCGCCGCCAGGGACCCGAAGACGACCAGGCTGTTCGGCGTCTACCATCCCTCCAACATGGACGGGCACCTCGACCGCGCGATCCTCAAGCCGGACTACGCCAGGAAGTACCCGAACCAGCCCGACCTGCCGGAGATGGCGAAGGCCGCCCTCGACGTGCTGTCGCGCAACCCCAACGGCTTCGTTCTGATGATCGAGGCCGGGCTGATCGACAAGTACAGCCATCCGCTGGACTGGGAGCGCGCGGTCTACGACACCATCATGCTCGACAAGACGACCGAGGTGGTGAAGGAGTTCGCCTCCAGGCGCGGCGACACGCTGGTCATCGTCACCCCCGACCACACCCACGCCATCTCCGTCGTCGGCACGGTAGACGACAACGCCAAGGGCGAGGAGATGCGCGAGAAGGTCGGCGTCTACGAGAAGGCCGGCTACCCCAACTACGTCGATGCCGACCGCGACGGCTATCCCGACAGCCCGGACGTCTCCAAGCGGCTCTACGTGACGATCGGCGACTATCCCGACCATTACGAGACCTGGCGCCCGAAGATGGAGGGCACCTTCGTCCCGGCGGTCAAGGACAAGGACGGCAACTACGTCGCCAACGAGGCGTACAAGTCCGTCCCCGGCGCCGTCTTCGTCGCCGGCAACCTGCCGCGCGAGGCGTCGGACGGCGTCCATGCCGCCGACGATGCGCTGCTGACCGCCATGGGGCCGGGGTCGGAGCAGATCCACGGCTTCATGGAGAATGTCGACGTGTTCAAGGTGATGGCCAACGCGCTGGGCCTCGGCGCCCGCAGCCCGCGCAAGCAGCCGTAACCCGGGAAGGGAGTCCATCGGATGATCGGTCGTCGCGCTGTGCTGGGCGGTCTCGCCGTTCCCCTCCTCGCCGCCCTGCCGGCCGGCGGGGCGGGGGCGGCGGAGGGCGCGCGGCTGAGGTTCGACGACCTCTATGTCGGCGACGGGATCCTGGGGATGGAGTTCTCCCCCCGGACGAAGGAGCTGGCCGGCCGCCGCGTCACGATGCGGGGCTACATGGCGCCGCCGCTGAAGGCCGAGGCCAGCTTCTTCGTGCTGACCCGCAACCCGGTGGACCTCTGCCCCTTCTGCAACTCCGACGCCGACTGGCCGGTCGACATCGTCGTCGTCTATCCCGGCCGCGAGGCGGAGTTCGTCCGGAACTCCGTGCCGATCGACGTGTCCGGCACGCTGCAGGTCGGGCCCTACCGCGACCCGGCCTCGGGCTTCCACAGCCGGCTGCGGCTGACCGATGCCGCCTTCCGGGCGCTGAACTGAGGGGATGGCGATGACCGCGACGACCGGCGACCGCGGGCTGGTGCTGCGCGACCTGCGGCTCTCCTACCGCATCCGGGCGGGCCGCACGCGATCGGGGGGCGGCTGCCGGTGCTGGACATCCCGGCGCTCGATCTGGCGGGCGGGGCCAGCCTCGCGGTCACCGGTCCCTCCGGCTGCGGCAAGACCTCGCTGCTTTCGGTGCTGAGCGGGCTGGAGCGGCCGGACTGCACCCGCCTCACCGTCTGCGGCACCGACCTCCCGCCCCTGTCGGAGGCGGCCCGCGACCGCTGGCGGCGCCGGACGGTCGGCTTCATCTTCCAGGACTTCCACCTGTTCCCCGGCATGGACGCGCTCGGCAACGTGCTGCTGCCGGCCAGCTTCCGCGCCGCCGGGGCCTCGGCCGAAACCCGCCGGGCCGCCCTGTCCCTGCTGGAGCGGGTGGGCCTCCGCGATCCGCACCAGCCGGTGGAGAGCCTGTCGCGCGGCGAGATGCAGCGGGTGGCCGTCGCCCGCGCCCTGCTGTTCCGCCCGCCCCTGGTGCTGGCCGACGAGCCGACCGCCAGCCTGGACGCCGCCGCCGCCGCGACCGTCGCCGACCTGCTGCTGGAGCTGGTGCGCGAGGCTGGCAGCACGCTGGTGCTGGTGACCCATGACATGGCGCTCGCCGGCCGGCTCGATTCCGTGCTGGCCCTGGCGAAGCCGGTTCCGCTGGGAGAGATCCGATGAATCCCTGGCCCGTCGTCGCCGCCGATCTGCGCAAGGGCTGGGCCGGCGCCCTTGCCGTGGTCCTCCTCGTGGCGCTCGCCGTGGCGCTCGGCGTCGCGGTATCCGCCCAGGAGCGCGCCCTGCGCAAGGGAAGCGCGCGGGCCGCCGACCGCTTCGACCTCGTGGTCGGCGCGCCGGGCAGCCCGACCCAGCTCGTCCTCACCACCGTCTATCTGCAGCCGAGTCCGCTCCGGCTGGTGGACGGTTCGCTGCTCTCCCGACTGCAGGCCGATCCGGGGGTGGAGCTGGCCGCACCCATCGCCTTCGGCGACAGCCACGGCCGCTATCCGGTGGTCGGCACCACCGCGGCCTTCCTGGCGCTGTCCGGCAGCCCGGCGGAAGGGCGGCTGTTCGCCGCCGCGACGGAAGCGGTGGTGGGCGCCGACGTGGAGCTTCCGCTCGGCGCCCGCTTCAAGCCGCGCCACGGCCAGGGCCACGCCGCCGAGGATGACGATGATGACGATGCCCATGAGGACGGCGATCATCATGATCCGGCCGTCCATCAGGAGCTGGAGTATCAGGTCGTCGGCCGGCTGCCCCGCCAGGGCTCGCCCTGGGACCGCGCCATCCTGGTGCCGGTGGAGGCGGTGTGGTGGCTGCACGGGCTGCCGACCGGCCATGCCGCCGACCGCGGCCGGTCCGGTCCGCCGTCCGGACTGGTGGTCGGCGACCGTTTCGACGATCCGGCCCCGGCCGGCGTGCCGGCGCTGGTGGTGAAACCGAAGTCGGTGGGCGACGCCTACCGGCTGCGCGGGCTCCTGAACGCGCCCGGCCAGGGCGGACAGCCGGTCACCATGGCCGTCTTCCCGGCGGAGGTGCTGGTGGAGCTCTACGCCACCCTCGGCGATGCCCGCGCGCTGGTGTCGGTGATCGCCGTGGCGACGCAGGTGCTGGTGGTGGCCGCCGTGCTGCTGGCGGTCTTCGCCACGCTGGCGACGCGCCGCCGGCCGCTCGCCGTGCTGCGGGCGCTGGGGGCGTCGCGCGGCTATGTCTTCGCCGCGGTCTGGCTGCAGGTCACCCTGCTGGTGGCGGCGGGCGGCATCGCCGGCCTGGGGCTCGGCTGGCTGGGAGCGCTCGCCTTCTCGGAGGTGCTGCGGGCCCGCACCGGCCTGGCGCTGCCCGTGGCGCTCGGCTCCGGCGAGGTCGCGATGGTCGCGGCCCTGGTGCTGGCCGGCGGGCTGCTCGCCCTGGTGCCCGCCGCCTGGAGCTACCGCCAGCCGGTCGCCGCCGGGCTCAGGGCCTGACCGTCAGGGCCGCCCCGTCGGGATCGAGCGCCAGGGTCCCGCCGATCTGCCGCGCCAGCCGGGGCAGCAGCATCTCGCGCCGGCCAAGCGGCGCCGGAGACGCGCCCTGCCCCGCCGCGGCGGGCGTCACCACGGTGCGGAAGACCAGCCGCCCCTCCCCGTCCACCCGCAGGCTGAGCGTCAGGGCCGCCGCCGGACCGCGCTCCCCCGCCAGGGTCGACGCCATCGCCATCAGGTCATGGACCAGCAGCGCGAAGGGCACGGCACGGTCGAGGCCGAGGCGGACCTCCCCCGGCTCATCCTCCACCGACAGGGCGGGCGGCGCCGGCCGCTGGGCCGTCTCCCCGGCGAGTTCGGTCAGGAAACCGGCCAGCGGCACCTCCAGCAGGTGCTTGCCGTAAAGGTGGCGGTAGATGATGCCGATCGCCTTGACGCGGTTGGCATGGTCGCGCAGCGCCCGGCCGGCGCCGGCGTCATCGCCGCCCGCCTCCAGCGCCGCCAGGCTGGCGATCACCTGCAGCGTGTTGCGGATGCGGTGGTGCAGCTCGCGGACCAGCGCGTCGCGCTCCTCCAGCGTCCGGCGCAGATCCGCCTCGACGGCCAGCCGCACGCGGACCTCGCGCGACAGCTCGGCGATCTTCTCGTTCAAGGCGACGAAGGAGCCGTTGGAGACCGTCTTCTCGCGCAGCCGCAGGCAGACGGCCGCGGCGGCGCCCTGCCCGCTCGCCGGCATCCGGAAGCCGTCGGCGCGGAAGGCCCGCCCGTCGGCCAGGGCGAGGCTTCCCGGCAGCGGCTCCGCCGACGTGGCGCAGAGGGCGAGCCAGCCGGCCAGCCGCTCCGCCTCGTCGGCCAGCGTGGCGAGGCTCCCGCCGGCCCGCAGCCCCAACGCCTCCACCGCCGCCGGATTGGCGGACAGGACGGTGCCGTCCGCCGTCACCAGCAGGAGCGGATCGGCCAGCCGGTCGGCCGGGATGAGGAATCCGTCGATCGCCATGCCGGTCAGCCGGAGGGGGTGGACGGAGCGAAATACTCGCGCCCGTCCGCGGCGGCGGCGGCCGGCGTCTCGCGGAGATGGACGACGACGCGGCAGCCGGCGGCACCCTGCGCGATGGTCTCCTGCAGTTCGACCTTGGCATAGCCCAGGTTGCGCGCGGTGATCTGGCCGAAGACGTTGCTGGTCATCATGCACATGCTCGGCCGGCCGACCACCTTCTCGGCGAAGGGGCAGGCCCGGTTGCCCAGCACGATGCGGTCGTCCGTCTGCTCCATGATGAAGAAGTCGCCCCGGATGCGGCGCTTCAGGTCGACCAGCGCGTCGGCCACCTGCCCGCGGTCCAGCCGGCCGGTGCCGAAGCCCTCGCGGTACTCGCGGTCCAGCCACTCGCCGATGCGCCCGCCGACCACGCTGATGTAGCCCGACGCCTCGCGCAGCCCGACCACCTCCTCCAGCGTCCCGGCCAGTTCGCGGATCAGCGTGCGCAGGAACAGGTCGCGTTCCAGCGGAATCGGTAGGTCGGCCGCCGTCCGCGGCCCGTCCAGGTTGTCCGTCATCTCGCCCTCTCCTGCCTCGCCCCGGCATCTTCATGACTTTTGTGCGGGTTGTCAGCCCCGTTCAAGCTGCCTAGGGTGCATACATCCGAACGTGGTGAGCCGCACACCGGTTTGCAGCAGGCCGTATCGGCCGTGCATCGGCAACCGGACATCCAGGACCTGGAAGAGATGATCAGCGTCACGCAGGCCGCAGGCCGGGACATCCCACCGGTTCCCGCCGTCGAGGAGTGCGCAGGACCGGAAGGGCGGCGGACGCGCAGCCTGCGCGTCCTCGTGGTGGAGGACGAGGCGATCGCCGCCATGGATCTGGAGATGATGCTGGAGGTGCTCGGCCACAGCGTGTGCGGTGTCCTGGCCGAAGGGCCGGAGGCGGTGCGGGAGGCCGGGGCGACGCGCCCCGACCTCGTCCTGATGGACATCCGGCTGGCGGGCGGCACCGACGGGGTGGAGGCGGCGCACGACATCCGGCGGCTCTACGGCATCCGCAGCCTGTTCCTGACCGCCCACAACGACCGGGCGACGCTGGAGCGGGCCGCCGCCGCCCAGCCCTTCGCCGTCCTGACCAAGCCCTACAGCCGCAACCAGCTCCGCCTCGCGCTCGACCGGGCGGCGCAGGAGCTGGACCGCGCCTGACGGCGGCGGCGCCGCCTCAATGTCCCTGCAGGGACCAGCGCTCGACCATCGCGGCCTCCATCGGGCGGGCGATGGCATAGCCCTGCGCCTCCGGACAGCCGATCCGCCGCAGGGCGGCCAGCAGCTCGGTGCTCTCCACCCCCTCGGCGACGGCGCGGGTGCCGAGCCGGTTCGCCAGCAGGATCATGGTGTGGACCACCGCCGCGTCGGCGTCCCCCCAGCATCCGCCGCACGAAGGACTGGTCGATCTTCAGCGTGGCGACCGGCGGCAGCCGGCGCAGCGTGGTGAAGGAGGAGTAGCCCGTCCCGAAATCGTCGATGGCGATCTCCACCCCCAGATCGGCGATGCGGGTCAGCACCGACAGGGCGCGGTCGGGATCGGCCATCATCGCCGTTTCGGTGATCTCCAGCTCCAGCCGGCCGGGAGGAAGCCCGTGCTGCTCCAGGACCGCGCGCACCAGGTCCGGCAGGCCGTCGTTGATCAGGTTGCGCGCCGACAGGTTGACCGCCATGCGCCAGCGGTGGCCGGACTGCCGCCACGTCACCGCCTGGGCCACCGCGGCGTTCAGCACCCAGCCCGTCAGGTCGTGGATCTGGTCGCTCATCTCCGCCATCGGCACGAAGTCGCCGGGCGGGATCAGGCCGTAGAGCGGGTGCTGCCAGCGGACCAGCGCCTCCATGCCGCTGACGGTCCCTTCGCGCACCCGCAGGATCGGCTGGTAGTGCAGGCACAGATGGCCGGCGCGCATCGCCTCCCCCAGCTCTGCCATCAGGGCGAGGCGGGTGGCGCTGTGCGTGTCGGCCTGGGCGATGTAGTGCGAATAGCCGGTCTGCTTGCGCTTGGCGATGTACATGGCGACGTCGGCGCAGCGCAGCAGCGTGGAGGAGTCGCGGCCGTCGATCGGATAGACGGCGATGCCGATGCTGGCCCCGACCTCGATCCGCAGGCCCTCCAGCGCGAAGGGCTGGCGCATCAGGGACAGGAAATCGGCCGCCCAGCTCTTGGCCTGCTCCACCCCCTCGTCGGGCAGCAGCACCGCGAACTCGTCGCCGCCCAGCCGGGACACGAAGCCGGTGCGCAGGGCGGCCGTCTCCTGCAGCCGCGCCGCGACCAGCCGCAGCAGCTCGTCCCCGACATGATGGCCCAGCGTGTCGTTGATCTCCTTGAAACGGTCGAGGTCGATCAGCATCAGGGCGAAGCCGCCGTTCGTCTCGCCGTCCCGCAGGATCCGGTCGGTCACCGCCTCGTGCAGGCGCTTGCGGTTGGGCAGGCCGGTCAGCGAGTCGTGGTGGGCCAGGAACTCCACCATCGCCAGGTGGGCCTTGCTCTCGGTGATGTCCTTGAACTGCACCAGCCAGCAGGGCCGCCCCTCGATCACCACCTCGGCCGACGAGCCCTGGACCGAGATCAGCCGCCCGTCCTTGGCGCGGAACTCCACCTCGTGGTTGCGCAGCTGGCCCTGCCGGCGCATCTGCGCCACCGTGTCCGCCCGCTGCTGCGGATCGTTCCACAGCCCGATCCCGATCGTGCTGCGGCCCAGCACCTCCTCGCGCGAGAAGCCGAAGGTGGTGCAGAAGCTGAGGTTCACGTCCAGGATACGGCCCGTCGCGATCTCCGAGACGATCATCGGATCCGGGCTGATGGCGAACAGCTTGGCGAACTTCTGCTCCGACAGCAGCATGCGCTGCTCGATCAGCCGGCGGGCGCTGACATCGCGGGCGACGGCCAGCCGTGCCGCGCCGCCGCACTCCGGCACCGGGACCATCGTCAGCTCGACCGTCGCCTCCGTCCCGTCGGGGCGCGTGAAGCTCCAGTCCAGCGGCGGAAAGGCCGGCTGGCTGTCCAGCACCCGTCCGTCCGCGGCGACCGTCAGGACCGCATCGCCGTGCAGGCCGGCAAGCCGGCGCCGCAGGTCCATCGGAATGGCCGGGGAGCGCCCCGCCTCGCCATCGTCCGCCGGCCCGGGCGCGGGGATTGGCCGATCACTCATTCGGATGCCGGACCTCCCCGATTCCATCAATGGGTTGCATATACCGATATTTAAGACGCGTAATCGTCGCAAGGAAAGGTTAAGGACTCGTGGACGGGCTGCCGCCGCGAGCCGTCCCTGGTATCGCGGATCGCCCGGCGGGAACAGGAGAAGATTGGCGCAGCGACAGGCTGCCTCAGTCGACGGCCGTCCGCCGGATCCTGGGATTGCACCGGGCCGGCCGCCATTCCTCCCTTCCGGTGGCGGAGACCGGCCGGCAAGCGGCGCGGCTGCCGTCCACCATGGGGAGACCTTTGCAGGTTGCCGCCGACGCCGGGAGCGTGTGCCGCTCCGGAAGGGAACGAGCACGGGACTCGGCATCGCCGGCCATGGATTCGGCGCCATGAACTTTATGATCACGTCCAGGAAACAAAGATCTCCCATTCAAGAAATTTCTGCAAAACACCGTACTTTTGTAGGACGCCACATCGGAGCAAGGCACCGTCATTTGCTATCGGCTCCCTATGACGAAGCCGCCACTACGTCATAGGGGACGGCCCCATCTCGTGACCTTCGGAGTATTTGATATAAACTCCAGACAATCATATCCTTGTGTGCACCCCGGCCCCCGCTCAGGGAGAGCGACTTGACGACGATCAAAACCCGGCTCCTGGTTGCTCTCGGCGCATTGAGCCTTCTTCTGCTGGCCATCTCCGCGACGGGATGGGTTTCATTGATGAGATCCAATGAGGGGATCGAGGGCATCTTTCATGACCGCATCGTTCCTTTGCGCGATCTGAAGGTCGCTTCGGACATGTATGCCGTCAACATCGTGGACACCGCACACAAGGTGCGCAGCGGCGCCCTGGGCTGGGAGCAGGGCGGGCAGGCGATCGATCAGGCGGTCGGCGAGATCAGGACGCGCTGGTCGGCCTACATGGACACCTACATGGACGACGAGGAGAAGCGGCAGGCGGGCGAGGCGAGGCAGCGCATGGAGCAGGCCGCCGCCGCGATCTCGGCACTGCGTGCCTTGCTGGCCGCCGGGGACCGCGACGGGCTCGACCGCTTCGTGACGGCCTCGCTCTATCCGGCGATCGATCCGGTCACCGAGGCCATCGGGCGGCTGGTGGACATCCAGATCGAGGGCGCCTCCGCGATCTATGGGGAGGGCCAGGAGACCTATCGCTGGTCCCGTCTGCTGCTCGGGTTCTGCGTCCTGCTGGGGATGGCCTCGATCGTCTTCGCTCTGGTCACCACGCTCGGCCGCGTCATCCGGCCGCTCGGCGGCATCGCCACGCTGATGGAGCGGCTGGCAAGGGGCGACCTCGACATCCTGGTGGCCGGCACCGGCCAGCGGGACGAGGTGGGATCGCTGGCGCGCTCCCTGGAGGTGTTCAAGAACGCCGCCATCACCAATCGCGCCCTCGAGGAGGAGAAGCAGTCCGAGCAGGCCCGCAAGGAAACCCGCCAGAAGCAGATCGAGCAGCACATCGCCGCCTTCGAACGCTCCGTCACCATGGTGCTGGGCAGCGTCTCCTCCGCCTCGGCCCAACTCACCGATACCGCCCGGACGATGGCGGTGCTGGCCGACCGGACCAACACGCAGGCCGGGCAGTCGGCCAGGGCGGCGGAACAGACCAGCGCCAACGTGCAGACCGTGGCGGCGGCCACCGAGGAGATGGCCGCCTCGATCCAGGAGATCGGCCGGCAGGTCGCCAGCTCGACCAGCATCGCCTCCACCGCCGCGACCCAGGCGCAGCGGACCATCCTGTCGGTCCACGGCCTCGCCGAGGCGGCGGAGCGCATCGGCGAGGTGGTGCGGCTGATCCAGGACATCGCCAGCCAGACCAACCTGCTGGCGCTGAACGCCACCATCGAGGCGGCGCGCGCCGGCGAGGCCGGCAAGGGCTTCGCCGTGGTGGCGTCCGAGGTGAAGACGCTGGCCGCCCAGACCGGCCGCGCCACCGAGGAGATCGCCGGCCAGATCGCCGCGGTGCAGGCGGCCACCCAGGGAACGGTCGAGGCCATCGACGGCATCGTCGGCACCATCGCCTCGATCAACGAGATCGCCTCGGCCATCGCCGCCGCCATCGAGGAGCAGAACGCCACCACCGGCGAGATCACCCGCAACGTCCAGCAGGCCGCCCAGGGAACGGAGATGGTCACCGGCAGCATCGTGCAGGTGAACGAGGCCGCCAGCCAGACCGGCACCGCCGCCACCCAGGTCCTTGGTGCGTCGCAGGAGGTGTCGGCGCAGTCGGACAGCCTGCGCCGGGAGGTGGAGACCTTCCTCTCCTTCATCCGCGCCGCCTGACGGCCGGCGCTTCCCGTTCCCCGGCGGAGGCCGCAGCGGAACCGCTGCAGCAGTCCGGTGTTGACGGAAGGTTGTCCGTCAAACCAGGAAGAGTTGCGCCATGGATGTTCCGCTGAAGGATCCGACCCCCGGGCAGCCGCGGCCGGAGGGGAAATCGCCAGCCGGGAAGACGTCGCGCCGGGACATCGACGCTCTGGGGCACTGGTTCCACAACCTGCATCTGCCCGACGGCCGGCAGACCTGCCCGGACCACCATTTCGGCGATTTCCCGGGTTGGAAGTGGCGCCAGTTCCGCGACCGGATCCCGGAGGATCTGTCCGGCTGGACGGCCCTCGACATCGGCTGCAACGCCGGCTTCTACAGCCTGGAGCTGGCCAAGCGCGGCGCGCGGGTGACGGCGATCGACATGAACTCCATGTATCTGGACCAGGCCCGCTGGGCGGCCGGCCAGTTCGGGCTGGAGGACCGCATCCGCTTCCGCCAGTGTCAGGTCTACGACCTCGCCCGCTGGACGGAGCGCTTCGACCTCGTCCTCTTCATGGGGGTGTTCTACCACCTGCGCTATCCGCTGCTCGGCCTCGACCTCGTGGCGGAGAAGGTGGGCCGCATGCTGGTCTTCCAGTCCCTGCGCATGCCGGGCGAGGCGGTGTCGCAGGCCTCGCGCGGCGACACCGACTTCCAGAACATGGACCTCATCGGACAGCCCGGCTGGCCACGCCTGTCCTTCATCGAGGGCTCCTTCTGCAAGGACCACACGAACTGGTGGATTCCCGACCACGCGGCGGTGCTGGCGATGCTGCGCTCGGCCGGCATGACGCCGACCGTGCAGGCCGCGCCGGACATCTACCTGTGCGAGCCCGACCGCGTCACCCCGCGCTCCACCCTGCTGGGTGAGGAGCTGCGCGCCGCGACCGGGCGGTCCGCCCCGTAGCACAGCTCCCCGTGGCACCGCTCCACGCGGCACCGCTCAGCGCAGGGACAGCAGCGCCGGGCGGCGCCCGGAGCCGCCGGGGGTGACGGTCACGGTGCAGGTCATCCCGGCCACCAGCCGCACCCCCTCCGGTACCTGATCCAGCCGGATGCGCACGGGAATGCGCTGGGCCAGCCGGACCCAGGTGAAGGTCGGGTTCACGTCGGCCAGCAGTTCGTCGCCGGTACGGTTCTCGCGGTCGGCGATGGCGCGGCTGACGCCCTCGACATGGCCGGCGATCGCCTGCCGGCCGCCGAGCAGCTCGACCGTGACCGGATCGCCCTCGTGGATCGCCGGGATCTTCGTCTCCTCGAAATAGCCGCTGACCCAGAAGGAGGTCCGGTCGATCACCGCCAGCATCGGCTTGCCCGCCGTCGCATAGTCGCCGGCATTGACCGACAGGTTGGTCACATAGCCGTCGACCGGCGCCTTCACCTCCGTCCGCTCCAGGTTCAGCCGCGCCACGTCGCGGGCGGCGAGCGCCTGGTCGTAGGCGCCCCGCGCCATGGCGGCGCCGGCCTCCATCCGCTCGCGCTCCTCGGCCGAGGCGAAACGGCCGAGCTGCTCGCGCCGCTCCGCCTGGGAGCGCTGGGACATCCAGTCGCTGCGCCGCGAGTCCGCCTGGGCCTCCGCCTGGACCAGCGCCAGCCGGTAGCGCTCCTGGTCGATGGTGAACAGAACCTCCCCCCTGGCGACCTGCTGGTTGTCGCGCGCCCGCACCTCGACCACCACGCCCGACACGTCGGGGGCGATGGTCACCACGTCGGCGCGCACCCGGGCGTCGCGCGTCCAGGGCTCCAGCATGTAATGCTGCCAGAGCGCCCAGCCGAGCACGGCGGCGAGCGCCACCGCAGCCAGCGTGACCAGGACGCGCAGGGCGGGAAGGATCATTGGCATAGGGTCACCACGCTCACGAGGCTGACGAAGAGGGCCGTGTCGAACAGCGGCCGGTGCCAGACCAGCCGGTAGGCGTTCAGCCGCACCAGCAGGGCCTGCAGCAGCGCATAGAGGACGGCGGCCTCCAGCACATGCAGGGCGAAGGGGGCGACGGTGACGCCGGCGATCTCGATGCTGCGCATGGAGCCTCCCCCGTTTCGCGCCGCGGTTTCCCGGACTTCGTTAACGGCCGCGGCGGGTGAAGGCTCCCGGCTGGCCGGCCAGGCTTTCGCCGATCAGCCTTGCGGAGGCGATGGCCTCCACCACCGGCCCGCCGCCGCCGAGCGCCGCGAACAGCCGCTCCTCGGTCCGCCGCGCCGCCTCGGCCGCTGCGGCCGGCGCGGTGCCGGGCGGGGCGGAGAGCTGCGCCGACAGGGCCGACAGCAGCGCGCGCACCGCCCCCGCCGGGCCGTCGGGAAGCTGCGGCAGAAGCCGGCGCAGCCGCGCCATCTCCAGCCCGACGGTCAGCGCCGCCAGCCCGCCGCGCAGCAGCCCCTCCACCTCGGCCGGCGGGGCGCCGGTCAGCAGCAGGTTGATGCGGTCGTACATGCGATGCTCGAACCGCCGCCGCCGCGGCAGCACCGGATCGGCGGCCAGCCGGCGCAGCTCGCGGATCATGCCGTCGATCAGCCGGTCGACGATCCTGCGCCGGTCGCTGGGGAAGATCACCGCATAGGCGGTCACCGCGATGGCCATGCCGGTGAACAGCGCCATGGCGTTGTTGAGGAAGGCGGCGGGGTCGTAGCCCATCGCGTTCCTCGGCGCGGTCAGCGAGATGAAGAAGATGCCGAAGGCGGTGCCGCGCCCGACCATGCGCGGGTTCACCATCGCCAGACCCGCCCCGAACAGGAAGGGGAACAGGGCCGCCGCCAGCAGCGGAAAGCCCGACAGGTGCGGCAGCACCAGGAAGCTGACGCAGAAGGCGGCGAGCGCCGCCGGGGCGGCCCCCTTGATGAACTCCCGGCTGACCGCCACGGGGTTGTCGCGCGAGGCGAACAGGCTGCACAGCACGCCGACGATGACCACCGCGGTGAGCCCGTTCGGCCAGGCCGTGACGATCCAGATCGCGCAGATCATCAGCAGCGCGATGGCGGCGCGCAACCCGTTGACCGCGGCGCGGCGGTAGTCGACGTGCAGCGCCGGCCCGCTGCGCACCGCCCCGGCCGCCGGCAGCCGCCCCCGCGGCGAGACGATCTCGCGATGGGTGGCGATGCAGTCCCGCAGGTCCGCCACCATCGTCCACAGCCGGCCGAGCACCACCGCATGGAAGGCGACGTCGATCCCGCTCGCCCGGTCCGGCGTCACCGTGCTCTTCAGATGCGCGTCGATCAGCTCCGCCCCCTCGGCCAGCTCGCGGTCGAGCCGGTCGGGATCGTCGAGCGCGCGCGGATCGGCGGCCAGACGCTCCAGCACCCCGGCCACCCGGTCGACCACCGGGGCGAGATCGGCCAGCAGCCGGTCGGCATGGTCCGTCTCCAGCCGCTCCATGTGGTCGTGGACCGCCAGGGCCGAGGACAGCACCGACAGCAGGCCGCCGATGAAGTGGCGGACCTGCGGCGTGCGGCGGCGCAGCTCCGGCGCCTCGAAGGCGCTGAGGTCGGTCATGTCCTCCAGCGCCAGGGCCTCGCCGATCAGGCGGCGGCGCGCCTCCCGCACCTCCGTTCCGGCCCCGCGCAGCACCCGCGCCGCGTAGCCCGCCACCCCCGGCAGGGCGGAGCGCAGGCGGGCCGGCAGGGCGGTCCGGACATACTGCGGGAAGACGATCCGGTTGACCGCCGAGGCGACGAGGATGCCCAGGATGATCTCCGTCGCCCGCGCCACCGCGAGGTCGAAGGCGAGCGACGGGGTCTGCGCCGCCGGGAAGCCGATGATCAGCGCCGTGTATCCCGCCAGCACGAAGCCGTAGGAGCGGTTGGAGCGCAGCACCGTCGCCCCGGCGGCGCAGACGCCGAGCCACAGGGCGATGGCCGGAATGAACAGCTCCGGGATCTGGGCGGCCAGCCCGACCAGCGTCAGCGCCGCCGCCGACCCGGCCAGCGTGCCGAGGATGCGGTAGACACCCTTGGAGATCAGCATGCCGGCCAGCGGCTGGGAGACGATGTAGACCGTCATCATCGCCCATTCCGGCTGCTCCAGCTGCAGGCGGAAGGCGATGAACAGGGCGAGCAGCCCGGCGAAGGCCGTCTTCAGCGAGAACAGCAGGTCGCGCCGCGCCGGCAGCCGCGCGTCGAGCCGCGCCACGATCCGCCCGATGGCCGTTGCCGCTCCCATGTCGTCCCCCGCCCCCTGTCATGCCTGCCGGGGACAGCACCCCCGGGGAGGACAACAGGGCCGGGGGCCGGATGGATCAGGCGACCGCCGCCCGCACGCGCTCCGGCCAGTCGGCCGGGTCAAGCCCCTTCTGGCTGAGGAAGCCGTAGAGCCAGCGGTCGAGACCGAAGCCCATGCAGGCGCTCTCCGCCAGCCCGCCGTCGGCAAGACGCGTGTTGTAGATGGCGGTGTAATAGTCGCGGTGCAGGTTGAAGGAGGACACGGCGAGCGGCTCCGGCCGCTGCGGCAGATGGACCAGCAGCTCGTACTTCACCTCGCCCATGCGCTGGTACACCGCCTTGTCGCGGCTGGCGTCGAGGAAGAAGGGGTCGTTCGCCAGCTCCAGCGTCGCCTCCAGATCCAGCTCGCGGCAGAACGCGAAGGCGCGCTCCATCACCTCGCCGCGCAGCCGCTCCACATCCTCCCGCGCCCCGAAGAACACGATGTCGCGTACCGTGAAGTCCCAGCCGCGCGCCAGCGGGCGGAAGTTGTTGGCCTCATAGCGGAAGACGTGGTTCTGCATGGTCAGCGTGCGCACCTCGCCCGGCGCCAGCACGCGGTCGCGCTGCTGCACGTAGCAGGGCAGGCACACCCCCGGCGTCAGCACATGCTGCGGCGGGTCGAGCAGGCCGTCCAGCCGCGGCAGCCCGTGCAGGGCCGGCTGCTTCGACTCCGCCGCCACCGCCTCCAGCACCGGCAGGCTGTCCGGCAGATGGCAGCAGAAGGTGACGTGCTGCGGGAAATGGCCGAAATAGCCCATCTCGGCCAGCAGCGCGTTGGGGATCATGACGGGATAGTGGTTGTCCTCCGCGCCGAAGCCGTCGGCGATCGCCTTCACCTCGCGCTCGAAGAAGCGGAACAGCGCCAGCATCCGGCCGCGCAGGCCGGTCAGCCCCTCCCCCAGGATCTGCAGGTCGCCGCAGGCGCGCAGCTCCTCGTCGATCGGGCCGGGGACCAGCCGCTCCGCCCGGTTCTCCTTCAGCACCTTGCGGTTGACGAAGCGCAGCGTGCGGCGCATGCCGGCGACGAAGCGCTCGACCTCCGGCACCGCCTGCGCGCCGGTCAGCTCCACCGTCAGCAGGCCGGTGGCGGGGTCGAAGGCGGCGTCGCGCACCTCCTCCCCCACGCTGCGCAGCCCGTCGAGGATGGCCCGCACCCCCGCCTCGCCCAGCCGGCCGAGGTCGAAGCTGCGGCGGACCGTCCCGTCCTCGACCGCGCTCATGGCGCCGCCTCCTGGTAGACGTAGCGGGCGATGGCGCCTTCGAGGATCTGCGAGGTGCCCTCGATGATCTCCATGATGCGGGCGTCGCGGTAATGGCGCTCCAGCGGGAAGTCGGGACCGCAGCCGTTGGCGCCGTGGATCTGCAGCGCGTCGTTCGCCACCCTGTTGACCATCCTGGACGCCAGGTATTTCGCCATCGCCCCCTCCTTCACCGCCGAGGGGTCGCGCCGGCCGCGGGCGACGCCGGCATGCCAGCAGGTGAGGCGGGCGGCATGGATGTCCGTCGCCATGCCGGTGATCATGCGCTGGACGAGCTGGTGGTCGCCGATCGGCGCGTTGAACTGGCGCCGGCTGCGCGCATAGGCGACCGAGGCGTCCAGGCAGGCCTGCGCCAGCCCGACGCAGCCCCAGGCGAGGTTGTAGCGCCCGGCATCCAGCCCCGCCGCCGCGACGTGGGTGACGCCGAATCCCGGCTTGCCGAGAAGCCGGTCGCCCGGCACGCGGCAGCGGTCGAGGTGCAGCTTGGCCAGCATGTAGCCGCGGCAGCCCAGCAGCCCGCGGATCGGCTCGATCGTCAGGCCCGGCGTGTCGCGCGGCAGGATGAAGGCGGCCGGCCCCTCGTCCGACCCGGTGATCAGCACGAACAGGTCGGCCGACTGGCCGCAGGTGATCCAGCACTTGGTGCCGGTGATCACATAGTCCGATCCTTCGCGCACCGCCCGCGTCTCGACGGCGCCGGCCTGGCTGCCGACGTTCGGCTCGGTGATGGCGATGGCGGCCAGCAACTCGCCGGAGGTCAGGCGCGGCAGCCAGGCCTCCTTCTGCTCGCGGGTTCCCCAGCGGGCGATGGGAAAGCCGCCCATGTGGTGGACGTTGACCAGCCCCTGGGCCGAGGCGCTCGCCATGCCCAGCGCCTCGTGCATCAGGCCGTGGCGGACGGCGTCGGCCGCCGGGTCGTCGCCGGCCGTGCCGCCATAGGCCGCGGGGAAGCCGCTGGCGAAGACGCCCGCCTCGCGCAGGGAGGCGATCACCTCGGCCGGGATGCGCTCCTCACGGTCGATGCGCTGCGCGTGCGGGGCGATCTCCCGCATCGCGAAGTCGCGCAACTCCTCCCGCTGGGCGCGGAAGTCTTCCAGCAACAGCATGGCTGCGGTCCCCCTTCTGCCGGTCCGCTCAGGCCGCCCGGGCGGTCTTGCGCTCGACCAGGGCGGCGACGGCGGCGACGCTGCGGAAATTGTCGAGCTCCAGATCCTCGGCCTCCACCGTGATGCCGAACTCGCGCTCGACGAAATCGACGAGCTGCATCGCGAAGAGCGAGGTCGCGAAGCCGGAGGCGAAGATGTCCTCGTCCACCGGCACGTCGTCGCGCTGGAAGGCGCGGGCCATGAAATCGACGATCTTCCGGATGTGGGTGCTGTTGGCCATGGTGTCCTTTTCCTGGCTGGAAGGGGAGAGGCTGCCTTGCGGCCCGGCGGGCGCCGGCCGGTCAGTCCTCGCGGTAGCGGTGGAAGCCTTCGCCGCTCTTGCGGCCGAGCAGCCCGGCATAGACCTTCTGCTTCAGCAGCGGGCAGGGCCGGTACTTGCTGTCGTTGAATTCGAGGTAGAGCGTGTCGAGCGACAGCAGCACGGTGTCGAGCCCGATCAGGTCCGCCGTCGCCAGCGGCCCCATCTTGTGGCCGAAGCAGGTCTGGAACAGCCGGTCGACGTCCGGGACGCTCGCCACCCCCTCGTGAACCAGGAACATCGCCTCGTTCACCATCAGCATCATCACGCGGTTGGTGACGAAGCCGGGGGAGTCGTTGACGGCGATCGACTGCTTGCCGGCCTCCTCCACCAGGGTGCGGGCCGCCTGCATCGCCGCCTCGCTGCTGTGCACGGCGCGGATGATCTCGACCATCGGCATGACCGGCACCGGGTTCATGAAGTGCATGCCGACCACGCGCTCCGGATGGCGCCCGACCCCGGCGATGCGGGTGATCGGGATGGCCGAGGTGTTGGCGGCGAGCGGCGTGCCGGGCGACAGGATGCGGTCGAGCGACTGGTGCAGCTCCCGCTTCATCTCCCAGTTCTCGGTGATGTTCTCCACGACGAAGTCGCAGGACGCGAGCCTCTCCAGGTCGGTCGTGAAGTCGATGCGCGGCAGCACCTCGCCCGGCGGCGGCAGGTCCTTCTGCAGGAAGGCGAAGAGACGCGCGTTCTTCGCGATCCAGCCGCGCGCGGTGTCGAGCTGTTCCGGCCGCCGGTCGACCAGCACCACCTCGTGGCCGGACTGGGCGAACAGATGCCCGACGCCCGATCCGATGACGCCCGCGCCAACCACGCCGACCTTCCTGAATGTCTTCGCTGTCATGCCCTTCGATGCCTCTCGACTGGTCGATTGATCCGTCGCTTGCGCCTGCTCACTCTCCGCCGCCGGCCGGGCGCCGCAGGTCGGCGATGGCCGCCAGCAGCTCCTCCACCAGCCCCTCGACCGGCCGCATGCCGTCGAGCACGAGGTCGGCCGCCGCCCGTGCCGCCCGGTCGGCGGCGAGATAGGCCTCCCGCCCGGCGGCGAGGAAGGCGCGGAGCTGCCCCTCCACCTCGCCCAGCACGGCGGCGTCGCCGATCTCCGGCCGCTCGCCGAGCAGCCGCAGGGTGCGGCGGGCGAGCGCCACGTCGGGCGGCACGTCGAGGTGGACGGCGAAGTCGATCAGCGTGCCGACCTCGGTGCGGGAGCGGCCGAACGGCTCCTCCAGGATCACGAACTCGGCGGGACCGACCGGGCTGCGGTCGTGCGGCCGCTCGATCCAGCCGCCGTCGATCAGCCGCTGCAGGTCGCTGGCGAGCTGCGGCGTCGCCACCCGGTCGGGATCGCCGCCGGCCTCCAGCCAGGCGGTGATCTCGCCGATGTCGTTGCCGAGCGTGATGTAATGGTCGAAATGCAGCCGCGCCGTGTCGCCCAGCCGCCCGGCCGCCGCCTCGATCAGGCTGGTCTTGCCGGCGCCGGACGGGCCGCTGACCGCCACCACCAGGGTCTTGCGCGTCGCCATCGCGATCCTCCCTCACGCACCCAGCCGCGGCATGTCGAACTCCTCGACGAAGAGGCCGAAGGTCAGCACGATCATCAGCAGGTCCTCCTCGTTGGCGCCGGCCAGCGTGAAATCGGGCTCGCGGTAGCGGGCCTTCAGCGCCTCCACCATTCCGACATCGAAATAGCCGTGGCGGCGCACGGTGCCGGGCGACAGCAGCTCCTCCACCCAGGGCACCCCGGCGCGCAGCAGTTGCGGGCTGCCCGGCGCGGCGAAGGCGTACTTCTCGCGCTCCACGATGCCCTGCGGCAACAGCAGGCGGGCGGCCTGCTTCAGGATGTACTTCTCGGTGAAGCCGTTCAGCTTCAGCTCCGGCGGCATGCGGGCCGCCAGATCCGCCACCTCGACGTCGAGGAAGGGGAAGCGCCCCTCCACCGAGTTGCCGAGCAGCATGCGGTCGCCGTGGTCCCCGACGAGGTGGTCGCCCAGCCGCAGCTTGAGGTCCAGATAGGCCCGCTGGTGCAGCGGGTGACGGCCGCGCAGCATCGCCGGATCGATCAGGCCGAACCGCGCGAACTCGAAATCGGCGAAGCCCGCGGCGATGTCCGGCGCGTAGAGCCCGCGGCGCACGGACTCATGGTCGGCCAGATGCTTCTCGTAGAAGACCGTCTCGTCGCCCCACAGCGCGCGGCGCAGTGCCGCCTCCCGCCCCTGCGGCGGAACCATGGGGCCGCGGGCGCGGCGGAAGGCGTCGTAGCGGTAGCCGATATATCCGGCGAACAGCTCGTCGGCCCCCTCCCCGCTCAGCACCACCGGCACGCCGGCCGCCCGCGCCGCGGCCGACAGCGCCAGCGAGGCGGTGTTGTAGGATTCCTTGATCGGGCACTCGCAATGGCGGATCACCGCGCGCAGCCGTCCCTCGATCCCCGCGTCGTCCAGCTCGATCTCATGGTGGCGGCTGCCGAGATGGCGGGCCATCAGCCGCTGATGCTCGCGCTCGTCGAGCAGCCGGTCGGCGAAGGCGATGGAGAAGGTCTCGATCGCCTCGGCCCCGCACTGCCGCATCAGGGCGGCGACCAGCGAGGAATCGAGCCCGCCGCTGAGATAGGCGCCGACCGGCACGTCGGCCTGCAGCCGTCGCCGCACCGCCTCGCGCAGGCGATGGGTCAGCTCCTCGCGGATCTCCTCCTCGCTGCGCGGATCGGCGGGGGAGGCCTCGGCCGGATAGACCAGATCCCAGTAGCGCCGGCTGCGCACCCCGTCCCCGTCGACCGTCAGGGCATGGCCGGGCGGCAGGCTCTCGATGCCGGCGAACATCGTGCGCGGGCTGACCAGCCCCGGCAGGGCGATCACCTGGTCCAGCCCCGTCAGGTCCACCCGCCGCTCGACGCCGGGATGGGCGAGGATGGCCTTGACCTCGGAGCCGAACAGGAAGGTGCCGCCGGCCACCGTGTAGAACAGCGGCGCCACCCCGAACTGGTCGCGCGCCAGGAACAGCCGGTCGCGCCGGGTGTCGAGGATGGCGAAGGCGAACTGGCCGTTCAGCCGGTCCAGCATCGCCTCCCCCTCCTCCTCGTAGAGGTGCAGCAGCACCTCGACGTCGGTGCGGGTGCGGAAGCGGTGCCCCTTGGCGGCCAGCTCCTCGCGCAGGGCGCGGTAATTGTAGATCTCGCCGTTGCAGACCAGCCAGAGCGTGCCGTCCTCGTTGGACAGCGGCTGATGGCCGGTGTCGAGGTCGATGATGCTGAGCCGGCGGAAGCCCAGCGCCGCCCGGTCGAACAGCGCCACCCCGGAATCGTCGGGGCCGCGGTGGAGGATGGTGCGGGTCATCGCCTCCACCACCGTCCGGGAGACCGGCTCCCCGCCCGTAATCCGGAAGACCCCGCAGATGCCGCACAAAGCCGTGAACCCTGGAATTGACCGTGACGATGGTGGAAGGAGGCCGCCGGGCGGACCCGGCCTCAGGAGGGCGCGATGCTCTGCCAGTCGCCCGGCCGGACCAGCGGCGCCCTGCGGTCCAGCCACTCCGGCGTGACGGCGCCGAGAATCGGCCGCAGGTCCTTCAGCCCGCTGCCGGTGGCAAGGCAGACGACGCGCTGGTTCCGCTCGAACAGGCCGGCCCGCGCCAGCCTGCGGAAGGCCGCGACCGCGGCGCCGCCCGACGGCTCGACGAACAGCCCGAAGCGGGCGGCGGCCTCGCCGACACCGGCGACGATCGCCTCGTCGTCGACCTCCACCGCCAGCCCGTCCGACTCCGCGAGCGCCTGCAGGGCGGCGGTGCCGTCGCGCGGGCGGTCGACCGTGATGCTGTCGGCGACGGTGGTCTCCGCCGCATCCGGCGGCGGCAGCAGCGGATGGGCGCCATGCGCCCGCGCGATGGCCGGGGAGGCGGCGGACTGGGCGGCGACGAGGCGCGGCGTACGGGCGATCAGGCCCAGCGCCGCCAGCTCGCGGAAGCCCTTCCACACCGCGCTCAGGATGTTGCCGTCGCCCGTCGGCACGATGACCCAGTCCGGCGCCTGCCAGCCGAGCTGCTCGGCGATCTCCAGCGCCACCGTCTTCTTGCCCTCGCGGGTGAAGGGGTTGAGGCCGGTGCTGCGGTTGAACAGGCCGAGCCTCTCCGACGCCGTCTCGACCAGGGCGAAGGCGTCGTCATAGCTGCCGGCGACCCGGTAGACGGTCGCGCCATAGGCCAGGATCTGCGCCAGCTTCGCCTGCGGCACCGTCTGCGGCACCAGGATCACCGCCGTCAGCCCGGCCGACGCCGCGATGCAGGCGAGCGAGGCGGCGGCGTTGCCGGTGGAGGCGACGACCACCCGCTCCACCCCCCGGGCGGCGGCGACCGCCACCACCACCTCGCTCGCCCGGTCCTTCAGCGAGCCGCTGGGGTTGCGCGTCTCGTCCTTCAGGTGGAGCCGGACGCCCTCCACCTCGCCGCAATCGATCAGCGGCGTCCAGCCGACCTGCAGCCGGCTGGCATGGCGCGCCCCGACCGGCAGCAGCGGGGCGTAGCGCCACAGCGACCGCTCCCCCGCCGCGACGGCGGCGAGCAGCGCCGCGCGCCGCGCCGGATCGAGCGGATAGCGCACGGCCAAGTTCTCCCGCCGGCCGCAGTCGCAGACCGCCGCGCCGGCCGGCAGCGGCTGCGGACGCCCGCAGGCGACGCAGTCGGCTCGGTCGGTGGTCAGGCGGCAGGGCTCGGCCATGATGCTCCGGCGGATACGGGGGGCGGTTTCGGGTCGGGAAGGACGGACGGGGCGGGATCAGGGGGCGGCGAAGAAGCCGGGGATGGCGATGCCGCGCCCCTCGTCCACCGCCCTGGAATGGATGAAGCGGGCCACCGCCAGATCCAGCACGCCGAGCCCGAAGGGCGAGAACAGCCGCACCCGGCCGGCATCGGGCCGGACCCGCCCGGTCAGCAGGTCGGCGATGGTGCCGGCGATGAAGCCGCGGCCGCCGGTCTGCTGCTCGGCCAGATGGACCGAGGTCTGCGCCTTCAGGCAATGCTCGACGTCGTCCACCACGTTCTGGCCCGACAGGATCACCGGCACGCCGAGGTCGCGCAGCGAGACGTGCAGCACCGTCTGCTCCGCCGTGAACAGCGCCGGGTCGTCGAGATAGGGCCTGGGCGCGGTGGTGGCGAACAGCACCAGATCGGCGCCGCGCACCGCCTGCTCCACCGTCGCGGCGGTCTCCGCCTGCTGGCCGCGGGCGCGCAGCCGGTCGCGGAAGGCTTCCGCCCGCTCCGCCACCAGATCGGCCAGGCGGAAGCCGCCGACGTCCCAGCCGGTCTCCAGCAGATAGTCCACATGGGTGGCGGCGATCGGCCCGGCGCCGACGATGGCGACGGTGCGCGCCCGCTTGCCGCCGTGCAGCAGCTCGGCCGCCAGCACGGCGGAGGCCGCGGTGCGCGCGGCGCTGATGTGCGAGCCTTCCAGGCAGGCATAGGGGAAGCCGGTCGCCATGTCGTTCAGCACGACCACCGCCGAGGCCCGCGCCAGCCCGCGCCCGTGATTCTCGGGAAAGCTGGAGATCCACTTGATGCCGGCGACGTCCTGCCCGTCCTGCAGCCGGGCGGGCAGCGCGATGATGCGGGCGCTCGGCCGGTCGGGGAAGCGCAGGAAGTAGCTGTCGGGGTTGATGGTGCGTCCGGCATGGTGGGCCAGATAGGCCTCGCGCACCAGCGACACCACCTCGGCCCGGCTGGACGCCAGGATGTCGGCGATCGCGTCGGCGCCGACCACGTCGAACCGCTGTTCGGGGCCGCTCATCATGCACCTTCCTCATGGACCCGTTCGCGCACCGCCTCGCGCCGCACCGCGGGCGGCGGCGCGGACCGCAGCCGGCCCGGCTTCGGCGGGGAATGGCGGGCGATGATGCTGCCGAGCGGTTCGCACGGCGCCACCGGCGTGCTGTCGGACAGGACGGCCGGGTTCACCCCGTAGGAGGCCTTCACCCAGTCCGGCGAGAAGATCGTCTCGAGATACTTGTCGCCGAGGTCGGGGGAGACGGCGACGATCGTGCTGCCGGCGTCGAAGCTCTCGGCGTCCGCCGCCACCGCCGCCAGCACCGACCCGGTCGAGCCGCCGAGCAGCAGCCCGTGGCGCCGCGCCAGCTTGTGGCACATGCGGATGGTGTCGACCTCCGGGACGTAGACGATGCGGTCGAGCCCGGCGGGGTCGGCCAGCTCCGGCCGGCGGCTGGTGCCGATGCCGGGGATGAGGCGGCGGCCGGCCCGCGTCTCGTCGAAGGTGACGGAACCCTCGGGCTCCACCGCGATGATCCTCGTCTCGGGCGACAGCTCGGCGAAGCGCCGCGTCAGCCCCATCAGCGTGCCGGTGGTGCCGGAGCCGACGTAGAGATGCGTGACCTTCGGCACCTCGTTCAGGATCTCCAGCGCCGTCCAGTCGGCGTGGGCCTGCAGATTGGCCGGGTTGGCGTACTGGTTCAGCCAGACATAGTCCGGATTCTCCGCCAGCAGGCCGCGGATATGCTCGATCCGGCTCGCCAGATAGCCGCCCTGCGGATCCTTGTGCTCCACGATCACGACCTTGCCGCCATAGGCCTCGATCGAGCGGCGGTTGGTCGGCGAGATGTTGGGATCGCTGATGCAGATGAAGGCATAGCCGCGCAGCGCGCAGACCAGGGCGAGCGCGATGCCGAGGTTCCCGGAGGAGGATTCGATCACGGTGGAGCGGCAGGGCTCCAGCACCCCGCGGCGTTCCAGCTCGTTGATCATGAACAGGGCGGGCTTGATCTTGATCGAGCCGGTGACGTTGTAGCCTTCCAGCTTCAGCAGGAGCTGTCCCCTGCCCGCGATCCCCTGCACGTCGAAGAACAGGTTGTGGAAGATCAGGTCGAGCGGATTGGTCAGAATCGGCATGTCGCCCGAGTCCCTTCCATGATCGTCGTTTTTTCGATCGTCGTTTTTCGGCTGCGATCGCCGCCCGGCCGCGCCGGCCGGAGGTCCGGCGGGCGGCCTGTCCGTGGTCCGCCCGCCGTCCCCGAGCCTCGGCAATCCCGGACCCGCCGGCCTCGCGGCCTTCGGATCCGGGCCGGTCCGGTTACTGGCCGGCGGACAGCGCCGCGGCCTGGGCCTTCTGCTTCTCGACCAGCTTGTGGTCGGCCTTCAGCTTGCCCTTCTCGTCCGACTTGTACTGGGCCTTCAGGCCGGCCTTGTACTGGCCCTTCAGCTTGGCCTTCTCGGCGACCTTGTTCTGCGCCTTGGCGGCGTCCTTCTTGTCCGCCTTGGCCGCAGCCTTGTGCTCGCCCTTGGCCTCGGCCTTCTTCTGGTCGGCCTGCGCCTTGATGTCGGCCTTCGGATCGGTGCTCATTAAACAACCTCCAGTTAGGTTAGTGGACATGATGCACGTTATATACGATAATCGGCAAGGTCAACGGTGTTAGCGGGAAAATCTTTATCTTATTTTCCCTTTTGCGCGCGCCGTCGAATCCTTATCCAGACAAATGAATTCCTATGTCTCCTTTTCAAGGCGACTCATCGCCAAGGAGACACACCATCGTGCCAAGGGCTTTCTCGATATGCCGACAAACAGTCCTGTCGTTTCCAACTAAATTTTATGATATTGAACATCATACGTCCGTGTGTGATTTATCGTTATTACGTCGTATGCGTCCTTTTGAGTCATTCCATAGATAACGCTGCGACGCAATCACAAAGTTTTCTAAGCTCGTTGTTGATTTTTGCGAATTACCGATGAACAATCCTGTCGCGTTCATTCGCACGCGCACATCCAGAAAGTCGGAATCGCACGCTATGGGCCAGGCACAGTCGGATTGGCAGGATGGAACGGTCAAGGTCGTGGTAAACGACGAGGGTCAATACGCTCTGTGGCCGGCTGGCCGCGGCATTCCTTCGGGCTGGACCGACACCGGCAAGTCGGGGCCGAAGGACGACTGTCTCGCCTATATTTCGGAAAACTGGCAGGACATGCGCCCCGCAGCATCCGCTGAGCGGCCTCCGGGCTGGTTCGATCGACGATCTTGACGACAACTTGCGACTCGGCGGACCGGCGCCGTCCGGAAACGACCGGTGTTCGCCATTTCTTGCAAAGGTGTTTGCCTTGAGCAATTGGCCGTCCATCGTATCGCTGCTCCGCGCCCGCGCCGGGGCGGAGCCGCAGCGCACCGCCTACAGCTTCCTGTCGCTCGCCGATGCCCGCGAAACCTGCCTCTCCTACGGCGATCTCGACCTGCGCGCCCGCGCCACCGCCGCGCGTCTGCAGCGCGAGGGAGTCGGCACCGCGCCGGGAGGGGCGCCGGAGTCAACCGTGCTGCTGGTGTTCCCCGCCGGCTTCGACTTCCTGGCGAGCTTCTTCGGCTGCCTGTACGGCGGCGCCGTCGCGGTGCCGGTGCGCTATCCCAACCCGAAACGCCCGCTGACCCACCTGAAGGGCGTCGCCGCCGACTCCGGCGCCACGCTCGGCCTGACGACGGCGGAGCTGCGGCCCGTGGTGGCGGAGCAGCTTCCCGGCATCCGCTGGCTGGTGCCGGAGGAGATCGATCCGGCGGAGGCCGCGGGCTGGACCGATCCGCAGGCCGCGGCAGCGCACGTCGCCTATCTGCAATACACCTCCGGCTCCACCGCCGCGCCCAAGGGCGTGGTGGTCGGGCACGGCCACATCATGGCCAACTCGGCCGACTTCTCGCGCCAGTTCGGCGTCGGGCCGGACAGCCGGACACTCTCCTGGCTGCCGCACTACCACGATCTGGGGCTGGTGTTCGGCTGCCTCCAGCCGGTCTTCGTCGGCTGCGCCGCCTTCCTGATGACGCCGGTGGCCTTCGCCCAGCGGCCGCTGAGCTGGCTGGAGGCGATCACCCGCCACCGCATCACCCACACCGGCGCCCCCAACTTCGCCTATCAGAGCTGCCTCGACATCCCCGAGGCGCAGCGCGCCGGGCTCGACCTGTCCAGCCTGCAGGTCTGCATCAACGGCGCGGAGCCGGTGCGCGCCGACACGGTGGAGGCCTTCACCGCCTCCTTCGCGGCGCAGGGCTTCCCCGCCGCCGCCATGTGCCCCGGCTACGGGCTCGCCGAATGCACGCTGGTGGCGACCGCCTGCGGCCCCGGCAAGCTGCCGACCATCCGCACCGTGCGCCCCGACCGCATGGCCGACGGCGTGTTCGAGCCGGTCGCCGAGGGCGAGCCCGGCCGCCGCCTGGTCGCCTCCGGCGGCACCGACGTGGAGGCGACGATCCTCGTCGTCGACCCGCTGAGCGGCGAGCCCTGCGCCCCCGGCCGCTTCGGCGAGATCTGGATCGCCGGTCCCTCGGTCGCCGGTGGCTACTGGAAGCGGCCGGACCTCTCGGCCCGCAAGTTCGCCGGCCGCCTCGCCGCCCATGGCGGCCGGCCCTTCCTGCGCACCGGCGACCTCGGCGCGATCCACCACGGCGAGGTCTATGTGCTGGGCCGCATGGACGACCTGATCATCATCCGCGGCGCCAACCACAGCGCGGAGGATCTGGAGCTGACGGTGGAGGGCTGCGACCCCGCTCTTCAGCCGGGCGGCGGCGCCGCCTTCACGGTGGAGCTTCAGGGCGAGGCCCGGCTGGTCATCGCCCACGAGGTCCGGCGCAGCGCGCTGCGCGGCCTCGACCCCGACCGGCTGGTGAAGGCGATCCTGCGCACCGTGTCGGAGAACCACGACCTGGAGGTCTCGGCAGTCGTCCTGCTGAAGCCGCGCGGCCTGCCCAAGACCCACAGCGGCAAGAAGCAGCGCCACGCCTGCCGCCGCGACCTGCTGGCCGGCGCCCTGCGCGAGGTCGCCCGCTGGGTGACGCCGAAGCTGAAGGACGCGCTGGCGCCGCCCCAACCCCCGGAGCCCGCCGCCGCGACCCCGGCGGCCCCCTCCTCAACCGACAGCACCGAGAGGCAGAGCATGACGACAGCAGCGGCGGCCACCGCGGACCGGCGGGTGCCGGGCAAGGAAGGCTTCACGGACAAGGTGAAGGACCTTGCCGGCTGGCTGCGCAGCTACGGGGCGGAGCGGCTGAACTCCCGCCTGATGGACGAGCGGCGCTCCATCCCGCCCTATGTCGTGCTCGACCTCGGCAATCGCGGCGTGCTGGGCCTGCAGGCGCCGGTGGAGTATGGCGGGCTCGGGCTCGACAACCGCGAGCTGGCGGTGGCGCTGCAGCAGCTCGCCGCCGTCGACACCACCATCGGCTCCTTCTGCGCCGTCAACAACGCGCTCGGCCTGCGGCCGATCCTGCGCCACGCCACCGCCGAGAAGAAGGCGGAGCTGCTGCCCATCCTGGCGCCGGGCCGCCAGCTCGCCTCCTTCGCGATGACGGAGGCCGACGCCGGCTCGCACGTCCGCAACCTGTCGGCGCTCGGCCGGCCGGACGGCCAGGGCGGCTGGACGCTGTGGGGCACCAAGCTGTGGAGCGGCTCGGCCGGCTGGGCCGGCGTCATCAACACCTTCGTGCGCACCGAGGAGGGCGTCACCGGCTTCGTGCTGCGCCAGGGCTCGCCCGGCCTGCGCGTCGGCCCGGAGGCGCTGACCATGGGCCTGCGCGCCATGGTGCAGAGCGAGGTGCGGCTGGAGGGCGTGCGCGTCGGCCGCGGCGACCTGCTGGGCGGGCTCGGCGACGGCATGACGCCGGCCATCGACACCATGGAGTTCGGCCGCTTCGCCGTCGCGGCGATGAGCCTCGGCGTCATCAAGCGCTGCCTGCAGCTCTCCGCCCGCCACGGCGGCCGTCGCGTCATCGCCACCGGCCGTCTGCTCGACAACCCGGCGACGCTGATGCGCATCAGCGACCTGACCGCCGCCGCCGCCGCCATCGAGGCGCTGGTCTCCACCGTCGCCGACCGGCTGGACCGCAACCTGCCGATCCCGCCCGACCTGTTCTGCGCCTGCAAGAGCGCCGGCCCGGAATATGCCTGGCGGGCCGCCGACCACCTGATGCAGCAGATGGCCGGCCGCGGCTACATCGAGACCAACATCGCCCCGCAGATTTTCCGCGACGCCCGCGTGCTGCGCATCTTCGAGGGGCCGACCGAGCCGATGAACATGCACATCGGCTCCCGCCTGATCCACACGCCGGAGGAGCTGCGCCGCTTCGTCGCCGACGAGCTGGGCGAGCCGGTGCTGGCCGCCGAGATCCAGGTCGCCGCCGCCCGCATCTGGGAGCGCTGCCAGCAGGCCGGCGCGAAGCTGGGCGACCCGTCGGCCGTAAAGCAGTGGGCCTATCTGCAGGCCGGCGAGGTCGCCGTCTACGGCCTGCTGCTGGCTGCGGTGCGTTTCCGCGGACGCCTTCTCGCCGCCGCCGGCACGCCGGACGCCCTGCTGCGCCGGGCGGAGGAGTGGGCGCGCGTCCGCTTCGACCGCCGCCTCGCCAAGGCGCTGTCGGCCACCGCGGCGGAGACCGTGCTGCTCGACAGCCGCGCGGTGGAGGAGCTGGTCGCCGGCTATGAGGAGACCATCGGCGACGTCGAGCAGACGCTGGCCGGGGAGGAGCTGTCGCTCGACCCGCTGATGCGCCGCGCCGCGCCGCCGCCCTTCGGCCCGCCGGCGGTGCCCGACGCGCCGGCCGCCCCGGCCGCACCCGCTCCCGCCGCTGCCGCCGCAGGTGCCGCCACCGCCGTGGCGGATGGCCGGGCGCAGGAGATCGCCGGCTGGCTGAAGGACTGGCTCGCCGGCGAGTTCCAGCGCGACGCCGCCGCCATCGGCGAGGACGACCGCTTCAGCGAGTTCGGCATGGACTCGGTGACGGCCATGATGCTGACCGGTGCGCTGGAGCAGTGGCTGGGGGCCGACCTCAACCCGACGCTGGTGTGGGACCATCCGACGGTCGGCGGCCTCGCCGCCCACCTCGCCACGCTCTCCGGCGGAAGCGGCAGGGCCCCGGCGGGCGACGCGGTGCGCAGCGAGCTGTCGCTGCTCGCCCAGATCGACGAGATGTCGGAGGAGGAGCTGGCCTCCCTCGTCGCGCAATATTCGGACGCCGAGTAAGCGATGGACCGCGACACCTCCTCCCCGGGCGAGGCCAAGGGCTTCTCCAAGGACGACGCCAAGGCCGCCCTCAAGGAGCATCTCCTGCAGAATCCCGCCCTGCTGGAACAGGCGATGGGCGGCGGGCGCGAGGCGCTGAAACAGCGGCTGAAGGACCTGCTGCGCAACCGCATGGGCAGCACCGGCGGCTGGTTCCCGCTGTCGCACGGGCAGGAGGCGCTGTGGTTCCTCTGGCGGCTGGCGCCGCAGGGCCACGCCTACAGCATGGCGCTGCCGGTGGGGGTGCGCGGCCCCCTCGACGTGGCGGCGCTGACCCGCGCCCTGCAGGCGCTGCACGACCGCCACCCCTGCCTGCGCAGCGAGTTCCGCGAGGAGAACGGCCGCACCGAGCAGCGGGCGGTCGCGTACTACCGCCTCTCCCTCGACCCCATCGACGCGTCGGACTGGAGCGGGGATCGCCTGGAGCAGGCCGTGCGGGAGGAGGCGCAGCGCCCCTTCGACCTGAAACGCTCCGCCGCGGCGCGGGTGACCCTGTGGCGCCGCGGTCCGCAGGAGCATGTGCTGTGCCTGACCGTCCACCACATCGTCGGCGACCTGTGGTCGCTGATCGTGCTGATGGACGAGCTGCGCACCGTCTATGCGGCGGAGGCGGCCGGGCGGCCCTGGTCGCTGCCCGCCCTGTCGCTCGGCTACGAGGACTATGTCCGCTGGGAACGGCGGATGGTGGAGGGCGAAACGGCGGAGCGCCAGTGGCTCTACTGGCGGGAGCGCATGGCGGGGGAGCTGCCGGTGCTCGACCTGCCGGCCGACCATCCGCGCCCGCCGATGCAGAGCTTCCGCGGCGCCACCGTCACCCGGCGCATCGACTCGGAGCTGGTGCGGGCGCTGGAGGGGCTGGCGCAGTCGGCCAACGCCTCGCTCTACATGGTGCTGCTGTCGGCCTACATGGTGCTGCTGCACCGCTACAGCGGCCAGGACGATCTGGTGGTCGGCAGCCCGACCGCCGGACGCGGCCAGCCGGGCCTGCCGGACCTGTTCGGCGACTTCATCAACATGGTGCCGCTGCGCGCCGACCTTTCCGGCAATCCCGCCTTCACCGACCTGCTGGCCCAGGTGCGCGGCACGGTCATCGGGGCGCTCAACAACGGCGACCTGCCCTTCTCGCTGCTGGTCGACCGGCTGCAGCCGGCGCGCGACCTCAGCCGCTCGCCGATCTTCCAGACCAGCTTCGTCCTCCAGAAGTTCCATCGCTACGAGGAGCTTCAGCGCACCCTGCTGTCCTCCCCCGACGAGCCGGAGGTGCCCTTCGCCGACCTGGCGCTGCGGCCATGGCCGCTCGCCCAGCAGGACGGCCAGTTCGACCTGAACCTGGAGATGAAGAAGGACGATGCCGGCCGGCTGGCCGGCGCCTGGAAATACGCCGCCGACCTGTTCGAGCCGGACACCGTCGACCGCATGGCCGCCAGCTTCGAGACGCTGCTGCGCCAGATCGTCGCCGACCCCGCCCGGCCGGTGGACGAGCTGTCGCTGCTGACCGCGGAGGACGCGGCGCGCACCATCGCCGGCGGCTGCGGCCCCACGGTGGCCCCGCCGCCCGAACCCTCCATCCTCGCCCTGTTCGAGGCGCAGGCGGCGGTCCGCGGCGACGCAGTCGCGGTGAACTGCGGTGAGCTGTCCGTCACCTATGCCGAGCTTGCCCGCCGGGTGGAGCGGCTTGCCCGCGCGCTGGCCGCCGAGAGGGTGGCGAAGGAGACGCTGGTCGCGGTGATGATGCCGCGCGGCATCGACTTCGTGACCGCGCTCCTCGCCGTCACCAAGGCCGGCGGCGCCTTCCTGCCGGTCGATCCCCGCCATCCCTTCCCGCGCACCGCCCGCGTGCTGGAGACCAGCGGCGCGCCGCTGGTGCTGACCAGTGCCGGGCTGAAGACGGCGGTGGAGACCGCGCTGGAGGACATCCCCGCCGGCACCCGGCCGCGCGTGCTGGCCTTCGAGGCGCTGGCCGCCGCGGACGCCGCCGCCCTGGGCTCCGCCGTGCTGCCGCCCTCTCCCGGCGGCGCGGACCTCGCCTACGTCATGTACACCTCCGGCTCGACCGGCCAGCCCAAGGGCGTGATGGTCGAGCATCGCGGCATGGTCAACCATGTGCTGGGCAAGCTGGAGGACCTGGAGTTCGGCCCCGGCGACTGCCTCGCCCAGAACGCGCCGCAGTCCTTCGACGTGGTGGTGTGGCAGTGCCTCGCCCCGCTGGCGGTCGGCGGCCGCGTCGCCGTCATCCCGGACGAGCAGGCCGAGGATCCCGCCGCCCTGGTCACCGAGGTGGCGAGGCGCGGCGTCACCGCGTTGCAGATCGTTCCCGCCATGATGCGCGCGGTGATCGAGGAGGCGGAGCTCCACGACTGCGGCCCGCCGGACCTCGGCGCGCTGCGCTGGATGGTGCCGACCGGCGAGGCGCTGCCGGCCGAGCTGTGCCGCCGCTGGTTCGACCTCTACCCGTCGATCCCCGTCCTGAACACCTACGGCTCGACCGAATGCTCGGACGACCAGTGCCATTACCGGATGGAGCGGCTGCTGCCGGCCGACGCGGTCCTGCCGGTGGTGACCATCGGCAGCCCGATCCGCAACATGACCGCCCATGTGCTGGACCGCAGCCTGTCCCCCGTCCCGCCGGGGGTGGTGGGCGAGCTCTACATCGGCGGAATCGGCGTCGGGCGCGGCTATCGCGGCGATCCGGCGCGCACCGCCGCCAGCTTCGTCCCCGACCCCTTCAGCCCGGTGCCGGGGGCGCGGCTCTACAAGACGCGCGACATGGCGCGGCGGCGGGCGGACGGGCTGATCGACTTCCTCGGCCGCGTCGACCACATGATCAAGCTGCGCGGCCTGCGCATCGAGCCCGGCGAGATCGAGGTGGCGCTCTGCCGCCATCCCGCCATCGCCCAGGCCAGCGTCCAGGCCCGCCCGCACCCCGCGGGCGAGCGGCGGCTGGTCGCCTATCTCGTCCTCTCCGGCCCGCAGCCGGAGGAGGAGGAACTGCGCCGCTTCCTGGCCGGCCATCTGCCGCAGCCGATGATCCCCGCCTGCTTCGTCGTGCTGCCGGCCATGCCGCTGACCGCCAACGGCAAGCTGGACCAGAAGCGGCTGCCCGCCCCCGACTGGCAGGCGGCCGGCGAGGAGCGCTTCGTCGCCCCGCGCACCCCCGCGGAGGAGACGATCGCCGCCATCTGGGCGGAGGTGCTGGGGCTGGAGCGGGTCGGCGTGGCGGAGGACTTCTTCGCCATCGGCGGCGATTCCATCCGCAGCATCCAGATCGCCGCCCGCTGCCAGCGGGCCGGGCTGGCGGTGAAGCCGCACGACCTGTTCCAGCACCGCACCGTCGCCGCCCTCGCCGACAAGGCGGCGCAGAGCGGCCCGGCCGCCCCGCCGCCGCCGCGCGACCTGCTCGACGACACCGTCCTGCAGGTCGCGGCCGAGCATCTGAAGCAGGCGGTGGCCATGGTGCGGTTCGACGACTGACGCGCCCGCCCCGTTCCAGACTCCTGCCGAAAAAGACGTCCCCGGATCGAAAGACGAGAGAGCATGAGCGAGACTCCCGACGCCTATCCGCTGTCGCCGATGCAGCAGGGCATGCTGTTCCACAGCCTCTCGGCCCCCGGTTCCGACGTCTATGTCGAGCAGCTCGCCTGCGTGCTGGAGGGGCCGCTCGACGGCGAGGCCTTCCGCGCCGCCTGGGAGACGGTGGTGGCCCGCCACGGCGTCCTGCGCACCGCCTTCGCCTGGAAGGGCCTGCCGGAGCCGCTGCAGGTCGTCGGCCCCCGCGTGCGCCTGCCGCTGGAGGTGCTGGACTGGCGCGGCGTCCCGGCCGCCGCCCAGGAGCAGGGCCTCGCCGAGCTGCGCGCCGCCGAGCGGCGCCAGGGCTTCGAGCTGTCGCGCGCCCCGCTGATGCGGCTGAAGCTCGTCCATCTCGGCGACGCCGACCACCGGCTGGTCTGGACCTGGCACCATGCCATCCTCGACGCCTGGTCGGTGCCGACCCTGCTGGGCGAGCTGCTGGCCGACTATGCCGCCCGCCTCGGCGGCACGCCCGCCGCCCTGGAGCCGCCGCGCCCCTACAAGGACTTCATCGCGTGGCAGCGCGCCCAGGACCAGGGGGAGGTCGAGGGCTTCTGGCGCGCCCAGCTCGCCGGCTTCGAGGAGCCGACGCCGATCGACCTCGGCCCCGGCGACCCGCCGGACGGCGCGGAGTACGGGCTGGAGTTCATCGAGCTGCCGGCGGCGGAGATCGCCGCGCTGCGCGACGCCGCCCGCGCCATGGGCGTCACTCCCAACACGCTGGTGCTGGGTGCCTGGGCGGTGCTGCTCGGCCGCTATTCCGGCCGGCACGACCTGCTGTTCGGCACCGCCGTCGCCGGCCGGCCGCCGGAGCTGCCGGGCATCGAGGGCATGGTCGGCCTCTTCATCAACACGCTGCCGGTCCGCGCCCGGCTGGAACCCGAGGCGACGCTGGCCGGCTGGCTGCGCGACCTGCAGCAGGCCCAGGCCGAGACGCGCCGGCACGAGCACACGCCGCTCGCCGACATCCAGGGCTGGTGCGAGGTGCCGCGCGGCACGCCGCTGTTCGACAGCCTGCTGGTGTTCGAGGACTTCCCGTCGCACCGGCAGCGGATCGCGGGCGGCGGGCTCGCCGTCGGCGCCGGCGACTTCGTGGAGCGCGCCAACGTTCCGCTGACCGTCACGCTGACGATCCGCGAGACCGGCCGTCTCGGCGTCGGCTACGAGCGGTCGCGCTTCTCCACCCCGGCGATGCGCCGGCTGCTCGGCCACATGCGGGCACTGCTGGCCGACATGAGCCGCGGCGGCGACCGGCCGCTCTGCCTGCTCGACCCGCTGCCGCCGGAGGAGCGCGCGCTGCTGCTCGGCGACTGGAGCCGCAATCCCGCCGGGGTCGATCCCGCCTGCCGCCTGCCGGATCTGCCCGTCTCCCGCTTGTTCGAGGAGCGGGTGCGGCACAGCCCGGATGCCGTGGCCGCGCTGTTCGCCGGCACGGGCGGCGACCGCAGCCTGACCTATGCCGGGCTGAACGCCGCCGCCAACCGGCTGGCCCGCCGGCTGAAGGCGCTGGGCGTCGGGCCGGAATCCCGCGTCGCCATCGCCATGGAGCCGTCGCTGGCCCGCCTCGCCGCCGTCCTGGCGGTGCTGAAGGCCGGCGGCGCCTATGTCCCGCTCGACCCCGCCTTCCCGCGCGACCTGCTGCACGAGCTGGTGGACGACTGCGCCGCCGCCGTGGTGCTGACCGACGCGGCCCTCGCCCCGACGCTCGCCGGCTGCGCCGCCGCCCACCTGCTGACGCTGGACGAAGGCCTGTCGGCCGCGGCCGGAGAGTCCGCCGAGGATCTGCCGGAGAATCTGCCGGAGGAGCCGGACGGCACGGCAGGGCCGGAGCATGCCGCCTACCTGATCTACACCTCCGGATCCACCGGGCGGCGCAAGGGCGTGCTGGTCACCCACCGGTCGCTGCGCCTGCTGGTCGAGGCGCAGGTCGACGCCTTCCGCATCCGCGCCGGCGGGCGCGTGCTGCAGTTCGCCTCCTTCAGCTTCGACGCCTCGGTGTCGGAGATCTTCACGGCCCTGCTGGCCGGCGCCACCCTCTGCCTGGCCGCGCGCGAGGCGCTGCTGCCCTCGGCGGAGATGCTGCGGCTGCTCGCCCGCTGGCGGATCGACACGGTGACCCTGCCGCCCTCGGTGCTCGCCCGCCTGCCGGACGGCGAGCTGCCGGACCTGCGCACGCTGGTCGTGGCTGGGGAGCCCTGCCCGGCCGACCTCGCCGCCCGCTGGGCGCCGGGGCGCCGCTTCCTCAACGCCTACGGCCCGACCGAAACGACCGTCTGCGCCACCATCGCGGCGGTGGAGCCGGACGGCGCCAGGCCGCCGATCGGGCGCCCCAGCGGCGACAGCCGCGTCTATCTGCTGGACGGCGACCTGAACCCGGTGCCGGCCGGCGTGCCCGGCCATCTGCATGTCGGCGGACCCGGCGTGTCGCGCGGCTATGCCGGCCGCCCGGGCCAGACCGCCGCCGCCTTCATCCCCGATCCCTTCGCGGCGGAGCCGGGGGCGCGGCTCTACCGTACCGGCGACCTCGCCCGCTTCCGCGAGGACGGCAGCATCGAGTATCTCGGCCGCCTCGACGAGCAGATCAAGATTCGCGGCATCCGCATCGAGCCCGGCGAGGTGGAGGGCGTGCTGCGCGCCGATCCCGCCGTCTACGAGGCCGCCGTGCTGCCGGTCGGCGAGGGCGACGCCACGAGCCTCGTCGCCTTCGTGGTGCCCGACCATGGCCGGCCGGCGGCCAAGCCCCAGGAATGGTGGCCGTCGATCGCCGAGTTCTTCGTCTATGACGAGCTCGCCTACCACGCCATGACCAGCGACGAGCGGCGCAACATCGCCTATCGCGCCGCCATGGCGGCCATGGTGCCCGGCCGCGTCGTGCTGGAGGTCGGCACCGGGCCGGAGGCGCTGCTGTCGCGCTTCTGCGTCGAGGCCGGCGCCCGCAAGGTCTATGCCATCGAGAAGCTGGAGGACAGCTTCAACCGCGCCACCGCCCGCGTCCGCGAGCTGGGGCTGGAGGACCGCATCACCGTCATCCACGGCGACGCCACCGAGGTGACCCTGCCGGAACCCGCCGAGGTCTGCGTGTCGGAGATCGTCGGCGCCATCGGCGGCAGCGAGGGCTCCGCCGTCATCATGAACGGGGTGCGTCCGCTGCTCGCCCCGGATGCGCGGATGATCCCGCCGCGCAGCACCACCCTCTACGCCCCGGTGCAGCTTCCCGACTCGCTCCGGCAGCGGCTGGGCTTCGGCCCGCTGGCCGGCCGCTATGTCCACCGGATCTTCGAGGAGATCGGCTATCCGTTCGACCTGCGCCTGTGCGTGCGCGGGCTCGACCGCTCGCACCTGCTGGCCGAGCCGCTGCCCTTCGAGGATTTCGACTACCGCGGCCCGGTCGATCCCGAATACCGCTACGAGGGCGAGTTCGCCCTGACGCGTGACGGCCGGTTCGACGGCTTTCTGGTCTGGCTGACGCTCGACACCGGCGGCGGGGAGCTGATCGACATCCTCGACCACGAGCATTGCTGGCTGCCGGTCTTCTTCCCCGCCTTCCATCCCGGCCGCAGCGTCGCCGCCGGCGACCGCATCGCGGCGGCCTGCGGCGCCGTCCTGTGCGAGGACCGGCTGCACACCGACTATTACGTCGAGGGCACGCTGCACCGCCGCGGGCACGAGCCGGCCGGCTTCCGCCACGACTCGCCCCACCATGCCCGCGTCTTCCGCGCCAACCCCTTCCACCACGCCTTCTTCCATGACGGCGAGATCCCGCTGGTGGAACCGGCCGCCCCGGCGCTGACGGACGGGCTGATGGCGCGGCTGCGCGACCGGCTGCCCAGGGCGATGGTGCCCTCGGCCCTGCTGACGCTCGACCGGCTGCCGCTGACCGCCAGCGGCAAGCTCGACCGCCGGGCGCTCGCCCGGCTCGCCGCCGGGCACAAGCCGGCGGCCGACGAGCCCCTCGCCCCGCCGCGCAGCGCCGCGGAGGCCGCCGTCGCCCGCATCTGGCAGGAGGTGCTGTCGCTGCAGGGCATCGGCTTGCAGACCAACTTCTTCGACCAGGGCGGCCATTCCCTGCTGCTGCTGGAGGTGCAGGACCGGCTGCAGCGCGAGACCGGCGTGCAGGTGGAGGTCACCGACCTCTTCAGGTACCCGACCGTCGAGAGCCTCGCCGCCCGGCTGCACCAGCTTCAGGGCAGCAGCCAGGATGCGCCCCGGCAGCCCGACGCCGGCCGCGCCCGTGCCGCCGCCCGGCAGGAGGCGCTGGACCGCCGCCGCGCCCGCACCACAGCCGGCAGCGGGGCCGCCTGATGGAGCACCGGGATCTTCCGCCGGGTGCCGTCGCCGTCGTCGGCCTCGCCTGCCGCCTGCCCGGCGCCGACAGCCCCGACGCCTTCTGGCGCCTGCTGCGCAGCGGGGGGGAGGCGATCACCCGCTTCACCGCCGGGGAGCTGGAGGCCGCCGGCTTCGACCCCGCCGTGACCGGCCAGCCGGGCTTCGTCGCCGCCAAGGGCGTGCTGGCCGAGGCCGATGGATTCGACGCCGGCTTCTTCGGCTTCAGCCCGCGCGAGGCGGCGCTGATGGATCCGCAGCACCGCGTCTTCCTGGAATGCGCCTGGATGGCGCTGGAGGATGCCGGCTACGATCCCAAGGGCCATCCCGGCGCCATCGGCGTCTTCGCCGGCTCGATCCTCAGCACCTATCTGCTGCGCCATCTCTGGCCGAACCGGTCGCTGGTGGAGACGGCCGGCACCTTCCAGCTCGCCGTCGGCAACGACCCGACCTTCCTGGCGACGCGCGCCGCCTACCTGCTCGACCTGAAGGGGCCGGCGGTCAGCGTCGGCACCGCCTGCTCCACCTCGCTGGTCGCGGTGCACCTCGCCTGCCAGAGCCTGCTGTCCCACGAATGCGACATGGCGCTGGCCGGCGGCGTGTCGATCCACCTGCCGCTGGTCTCCGGCTACCGCTACGAGGATGGCGGCATCCTGTCGCCGGACGGCCATTGCCGCCCCTTCGACGCGGCGGCCCGCGGCACGGTGTCGAGCGACGGGGCCGGCGTCGTCACGCTGAAGCGGCTGGAGGACGCCGTGGCCGACGGCGACGTCATCCATGCGGTGATCCGCGGCTCGGCCATCAACAACGACGGCAGCGACAAGGTCGGCTACACCGCCCCCGGCGTCGCCGGCCAGGCCCGGGTGATCGCCGAGGCGCTGGCCATGGCCGGGGTGGAGCCCGACACGCTGGCCCTGCTGGAGGCCCACGCCGCCGGCACCCGCCTCGGCGACCCCATCGAGGTGGCGGCGCTGGCGGAGGCCTTCGCCGGCTGCGCCACCCCCGCCTCCTGCGCGATCGGCTCGGTCAAGAGCAACATCGGCCATGTCGACGCCGCGGCCGGCGTCGCCGGGCTGATCAAGGCCGTGCTGGCGCTGCGTCACCGCGCCATCCCGCCCAGCCTGCACTTCACCGCGCCCAACCCGCAGCTCGGGCTGGAGCGCACGCCCTTCTACGTGCCGACGGCGCTCGTCCCCTACGACCGGGCGGAGCCGATGCGGGCCGGCGTCAGCTCCTTCGGGATCGGCGGCACCAACGCCCATGTGGTGCTGGAGGAGCCGCCGGCCCTGCCGCGGGCCGCCCCGCCGCCCCGCCCGTTCGAGCTGCTGCTGCTCTCCGCCCGCAGCCCGGCGGCGCTCGACGCCGCCTGCGACCGGCTGGCCGACCGGCTGGAGGGCGATCCCGCCCTGCCGCTCGGCGACGTCGCCCACACGCTGCGCCGCGGCCGGCGGGGGTTCGAGCACCGCCGCATCCTGGTCGCCGGCACCGCGGCGGAGGCCGCCGCGCTGCTGCGCGCCCGCGACCCGCAGCGCTGCCCGGCGGGCGCCGCCCCGGCGGAGCGGCCGGGCGTCGCCTTCCTGTTCCCCGGCCTCGGCGACCATTACGCCGGCATGGGGTGGGAGCTGTACTGCGCCGAGCCGCAGTTCCGCCGCACGGTGGACGAGTGCGCGGAGATCCTGCGCGACCATCAGGACGGCGACATCCGCGACTTCCTGTTCGCCGGGCGCGACTGGCGCAACCCGGTGGCCGGTCCCGCCGCCCCGCTGTCCGCCGAGGGCGGAAAGATCGACCTGCGCGCCATGCTCGCCCGCCGCAGGCCGCCGGCCGCAACCGACGCCCCGGCCAACGCCCAGGCCGACGCCCAGTCCGGAGCCCGGATCGACGCCCAGGCCGCCGACCTGCCCCGGCAGGGCCAGCCCGGCATCTTCGTGGTGGAATACGCCCTCGCCCAGCTGCTGCGGAGCTGGGGGGTCGAGCCGGACAGCCTGATCGGCTACAGCATCGGCGAGTTCGTCGCCGCCTGCGTGGCCGGGGTGGTCGAGCTTGCCGACGCGCTCGCCGTCGTCTCGGCCCGCGCCCGGCTGATCGAGAGCCGCGTCGCCCGCGGCGCCATGCTGGCCGTCCCCCTGCCGGAGGAGGAGCTACGCCCCCGCCTGCCCGCCGGGGTGTCGGTCGGCGCCGTCAACGGTCCCCGCCTGACCGTCCTGTCGGGCGAGGAGACGGGCATCGCCGCCCTGGAATCGGCCCTTGCCGCCGAGGGGGTGAGCTGCCAGCGGCTACGCAGCACCCACGCCTACCACTCCGCCATGCTGGAAGTGATCGTCGCCGACCTGCGCGCCGTGCTGGCGCGGGTGACGCTGCGGCCGCCGCGCATCCCCTACGTCTCCTGCGTCACCGGGCGCTGGATCACCGACGACGAGGCGACCGACCCCGGCTATTGGGCGCAGCATCTCTGCCGCACCGTGCGCTTCCGCGACGGGCTCGCCAGCCTGCTCGACGATCCCCGCCGCATCCTGCTGGAGGTCGGGCCGGGCCAGTCCCTCACCTCCCACGCGATGGCGGAGCGGGCACGGCTGCGCGACCGACGCAACCCCATCATCCCGGCGATGCGCTGGGCCTATGCCGAGCAGTCGGAGTTGGCCGTCCTGCTGCGCGCCGTCGGCCAGCTCTGGCTCGCCGGGGCGCCGATGGACCCGGCGCGGCTGCTGGTCCGCGGCGGCGAACGGCGCGTACCCCTGCCGACCTACCCCTTCGAGCGCCGCCGCCACTGGATCGAGCCGCCGGCCGCCGGCCGCGAGGAGGACGGCCCCGCCCGCCGCCGCGCCCGGGTGGAGGAGTGGTTCTACCTGCCCTACTGGAAGCCCGCCGTGGCGCTTCCCGCACCGGCGCAGGAAGTGGCGGCGGGGACAGTGGAAGACTGGCTGGTCCTGCGCGACGGCTTCGGCGCTGGCGACGTGCTGGCCTCCCGCCTCGCCATGCAGGGGGTCAGGGTCACCACCGTCAGCCCCGGCGACGCCTTCGCCTGGACGGGGGAGGCGGCGACGCTCGACCCGCGGCGGGAGGAGGAGTACCGCGCGCTGGCCCGCAGCCTGCGCGAGGCCGGGCGCCTGCCCGCGCGCATCGTCCATCTCTGGTCGCTCACCGGAACGGACGGCGCCCTGCCCGACGGCGGGCGGTTCCGGCAGGCGCAGGAGGTCGGCTTCTACAGCCTGATGCGGCTGTTCCGCGCCCTGTGGACCGAGGATCCGGAAGGCACCGTCCGCCTGGACCTCGTCACCGACGGCCTGTTCGACGTCACCGGCGGCGAGCCGCTGGCGGCGGAGAAGGCGACCCTGCTCGCCCCCATCCTGGTGGCGCCGCAGGAGCGGCCGGGCGTCGTCTGCCGCTGCATCGACCTCGACGGGCTGCCCGCCGACCGCGGCGCCCTGGCGGACCGCCTGATGACCGAGCTGATGGCGAAACCCGCCGGCCCCGCCGTCGCGCTGCGCCGCGGCCGGCGCTGGGTGCAGGACTATGAGCCGGTGGCGCTGCCGCCGCCGGCGAGGACGCCGCTGCGCGAGCGCGGGGTCTATCTGCTGACCGGCGGCCTGGGCGGCGTCGGGCTGGTGCTGGCCCGCCACCTGGCGAAGACGGTGCAGGCCCGCCTCGTGCTGGTCGGCCGCACGCCGCTGCCCGACCGGGCGGAGTGGCCCCGCCTGCTCGCCGACCCCGCCCGCGACGGGCGCGCCGCCTCCCGCGTCCGGCAGGTGCTGGAGCTCGAATCGCTGGGGGCCGAGGTGCTGGTCGTTGCCGCCGACGTCGCCGACCGCACGGCGATGGCCCATGCGCTGGCCCTGGCGGAGGATCGCTTCGGCCCGCTCCACGGCGTCATCCATGGCGCCGGCGCCGTGGGGGTGGAGGCCTTCCGCGAAATCACCCGGGCCGGCACCGCCGACTGCGAAGCACAGTTCCGCGCCAAGGTCCACGGGCTGCTCGTGCTGGACGACCTGCTGGCCGGCCGGCCGCTGGACTTCTGCGTCCTGATGTCCTCGCTGGCCGCGGTGCTCGGCGGATTGGGCTTCGCGGCCTACAGCGCCGGCAACCTGTTCCTCGACGCCTTCGCCCGGCGGCGCAGCCGCGACGGCGGCCTGCGCTGGACCAGCATCGACTGGGACAGCTGGAAGCTGGCCGACGTCCGCCCCTCCATCGCCGGGCTCGGCGCCACCGTCAACGCCTTCACCATGGAGCCGGAGGAGGGAGCCGACGCGCTCGACCGCATCCTGATGCAAGGCGACCTGGGACAGGTGGTGGTGTCCTCCGGCGACCTGCACGGCCGCCTGCGCCAGTGGGTGGCCCGCGACGACGCCGGGAAGACGGACGGCGACCCCGCGCCGCTCCACCAGCGGCCGGAGCTGCGCAGCGGCTATGCCGAGCCCCGCAGCGATCTGGAACGGACGCTGGCGGCGATCTGGACGGAGCTGTTCACCATCGCCCCCATCGGCATCCACGACAACTTCTTCGAGCTGGGCGGCCATTCGCTGCTGGCGACGCAGCTCAACGCCCGCATCTCCTCGCGCCTGCATGTGGAGCTGTCGCTGGCGACCCTGCTGCAGGCCCCGACCATCGCGGAGCTTGCCACCGCCATCGTCGGCGCCCAGGCGGCGGAGGCCGATCCCGACGCGCTGGCCGCCATGCTGGACGAGCTGGGCGGCCTGTCCCCCGAGGAGCTCGACCGGCTGCTGGCCGAGGAGGCCCAGTCCCCGCCCACCGAATCTCCGCCCACCGAGTCCACCCCCGCCGAGTCCACCCACACCGAACCCGAGGCGATGGCCGCTGAGCATGAGTGACACCCTCTCGCGCATCAAGGAACTCTCCCCCGCCCAGCGCGACCTGCTGCTGCGCCGCCTGGCGCAGGCCGACCGGCCGGGCCGCGCCGCCGCCACGCTTGCCCCGCGCGACGGCAGCGCCGCTCCCGCCGCCGCGGCCGGGCCGGCGGAGGCGCCGCTGTCCTTCGCGCAGGAACGCCAGTGGTTCCTCGACCGGCTGGCCCCCGGCGACCCCGCCTTCATCATCACCGGCGCCCTGCGGCTGACCGGCAGCCTGTCGATCCCCGCCCTGCACCACAGCTTCGACGCCGTCGTCCGCCGCCATGCGGCGCTGCGCGCCACCTTCCAGGCGCCGGCCGGCAAGCCGGTGCAGGTGATCGCGCCGCCCGCCCCGCTGCCCATCGCGCGGGTCGACCTGTCCCACCATGCCGCCGAGGCGCGCGAGGCCGCCTGCCGCGACCTCTACGACGAGGAGACGCGGCGCGGCTTCGACCTCGCCCGCGACCGGCTGCTGCGCGTCACGCTGGTCCGGCTGGCGGAGGAGGAGCATTTCCTCATTTTCTCCATGCACCACATCGTGTCGGACGGCTGGTCCATCGGCGTGCTGCTGGAGGAGATCGCGCGCCACTACACCGCCTTCGCCACCGGCCGCGAGCCCGGCCTGCCGGAGCTGCCCATCCAGTACCCGGACTTCGCCGGCTGGCAGCGCGAGCGGCTGCGCGACGGGCTGCTCGACCGCGGCCTCGCCTACTGGCGCCGCCAGCTCGCCGATCCGCCGCCCGTGCTGGAGCTGGCGCCCGACCGGCTGCTCCACGGCGACGGCGCGGCGGAGCGCGACCTGTCCGGCGCCGCCTGCGAACGGGTGATCGGGCGGGAGCTGAAGGCCGCCCTCGACGAGTTCAGCCGGCGCGAGGACTGCACCCTCTACGTCACGCTGCTGACCGGCTTCATGACGCTGCTCGCCCGCCTGTCGGGCCGCGACGACATCCTGCTCGGCACCCCGGTCAGCGGCCGCATCCGGGTGGAGACGGAGGCGCTGATCGGCCTGTTCCTCAACACGCTGGCCCTGCGCGCCCGGCTGCCCGCCGACCTGCCCTTCCGCGAGGCGATGGCGCGGGTGCGCAGCAGTTTCCTCGACGGGCTGGAGCACCACGAGGTGCCGTTCGAGCGGGTGGTGCAGGAGCTCGACCCCGAGCGCAGCGCCTCCAGCCATCCGCTGTTCGAGATCTTCTTCAACTTCACCCCCGCCCCGGCCCGCGTGCTGGAACTGCCGGACCTGCGCGCCGCCTTCGAGGCGCCGGCCCCCATGCGCTCCGAATTCTCCATGACGCTCTACGTCACGGAATGGGACGGCCGGCTGGAGCTGAAGCTGCAGTACCAGCGCGCCCGCTATTCGCCCGAGCGCGTCGCCCTGCTGCTGGAGCAGCTCGAAGCCCTGCTGGTCCAGGCGGCGGCCGATCCCGGCCGGGCGCTGTCCCGCTTCGACCTCGCGGTGCCGGCCGCCGCCCTGCCCGACCCGGCGGCCCCGCTCGACCGGCCGGCCCAGCAACCGGTCGCCGGCCTGATCGCCGGCTGGGCGGAGCGCACCCCCGACGCCCCGGCCCTGACCCAGGGCGGCCTCACCCTCTCCTACGCCGCGATGAACGACCGGATCGCGGCGGTCGCCCGCCGGCTGCTGGCCGAGGGGCTGGCGCCCGGCGAGGCGGTGGCGGTGCGGGGGCCGCGCTGCCCGGGCTTCATCGTCGCCATGGCCGGCGTGCTGCGGGCGGGCGGCGTCCTGCTGACGCTCAGCCTCGACCTGCCGGAGCAGCGCCAGCGGGCGATGCTGGAGCAGGCCGGCGCCCGCCTGCTGCTGGAGCCGGACGGGCCCGGCGGCTGGCCGGCGGAGCAGCCGGGCCTGACGCGCATCCCGGTCGGCGCGGACGGCACGGTGGACGCCCCGTCCCCTGCCGCCGCCACCGCCCCCGATGCCGCCCCGCCCCCGCCGGAACCGGCCGCCGGAACCGCCGATCCCGCCTATCTCTTCTTCACTTCCGGCAGCACCGGCGTGCCCAAGGGCGTGCGCGGCACCCACGGCGGCCTCTCCCATTTCCTGTCCTGGCAGCGCGCCACCTTCGGCGTCGGCCCCGGCGACCGCTGCGCCCAGTTGACCGGCCTGTCCTTCGACGTGGTGCTGCGCGACGTCTTCCTGCCGCTGACCTCCGGCGCCGAGCTGGTCCTGCCGCGCGAGGAGGAGGCGCTGGCCAGCGGCCGCACCCCCGAATGGCTGGAGGCGCAGCGCATCACCCTGATCCACACCGTCCCCTCGGTCGTGGAAAGCTGGCTGGCCGACCCGCCGGCCGGCGTCACCCTCGCCGCGCTGCGCCGCGCCTTCTTCGCCGGCGAGCCGCTGGCCGCGGGCCTCGTCGAACGCTGGCGCGCCGCCTTTCCCGAGGCCGGGGAGATCGTCAACCTCTACGGCCCGACCGAGACGACGCTCGCCAAGTTCTTCCACCGGGTGCCCGCGGTCCCGCGGGCCGGCGTCCAGCCGCTCGGCACGCCGCTGCCGCAGACCCAGGCGCTGGTGCTCACCCCCGACCGCCGCCTCTGCGGCATCGGGGAGCCGGGGGAGATCGCCATCCGCACCCCCTTCCGCAGCCTGGGCTACCTGAACGCGCCGGAGGAGACGGCGAAGCGCTTCGTCCCCAACCCGCTGACCGGCGATCCGGACGACCTCGTCTACCTGACCGGCGACCGCGGCGTGCTGGGGGCGGACGGGCTGCTGGAATTCCTCGGCCGCATGGACCATCAGGTGAAGATCCGCGGCGTCCGGGTGGAGCCGATGGAGGTCGCCGCCTGCCTGAAGGACTGCCCGGAGGTCGCCGCCTGCGCCGTCGTCGCGCGGGAGGACCGGCCGGGCGACCTGCGGCTCGTCGCCTATGTCGTGCCGCGCAAGGAGACGGGGCGCAGCGCCAAGCGGCTGCGCGAGTTCCTGCGGCCCCGCCTGCCGGCGGCGATGATCCCCACGGCCGTCGTCTTCCTCGACCGGCTGCCGCTGACCGCCAACCAGAAGCTCGACCGCGCGAAACTCCCCCGCCCGGCGCCGGCGACGGCGGGCGCGAGGACGGCCCGGTGCCGCCGCGCGACCCGGTGGAGCTGCAGATAGCCCAGATCTGGCAGGAACTGCTGAACGGCCGCCCGGTCGGCGTCACCGACAGCTTCTTCGACCTCGGCGGCCACTCGCTGCTGTCGCTGCGGCTGCTGATGCGGATCGAGCAGGTGACCGGCCGCAAGGTGCCGCTCTCCGCCCTGTTCGAAGGGCCGACCGTCGAACATCTCGCCAGCGTCGTCCGCCGGCAGGAGACCGCCCCCTCCCCCGTCGTCCGGCTGTGGTCGGCGCCGGGGCCCCGGGTGCTGTTCCTGGTCCATACCGGCGGCGGCACGATCCTCAACTACATCCCGCTGGTCCGCACGCTCGCCCCCGCTCTGCCGGTCCACGCCGTCCAGGCCCGCGGCCTCGACGGGCGGGAGCCGCCGCACCGCGACCTGCCGGCCATGGCGGCCGACTATGTCGCCCGGCTGCGCGCCCTGCAGCCGGACGGTCCCTATCTGTTGGGTGGCCACAGCTTCGGCGGCCTCATCGCCTTCGAGATGGCGCGCCAGCTCACCGCCGCCGGTCAGACCGTCGCCCTGCTCGCCCTGTTCGACAGCGTGCTCGCCCGCCGGGAGGAGGAGGCCGCCGGCCGGCCGGATGGCGCCGCCACCGCCGCGGCCCTCGCCGATGCCGCGGCGATCTACAGCCGCTACACCGGCCACGAGGTGGAGGTCCGCGCCGAGGAGCTCGCCGCCCTGCCGGTGGACGAGCAGGTCGCCCATGTGTCGGAGGCCTTCCGCCGCGCCGGCGGCAGCGCCTTCGGCGGCGGGGAGGAGCTCGTCCGCAACCTGCTGGCGGTCGGGCAGGCCCACCGCGAGGCGCGCGCCGCCTATCTCGCCGCCCCCGGTCCCGCCCCCTGTCCGGTTCCCGTCACGCTGTTCCGCGCCACCGACACCTCCCTGACCCGCGGCGGGTCGCCCGAGGATCAGGGCCGGGAGGATCTCGGCTGGGGGGCCGTCGCCGCCGGGGTGCAGGTCCATTGGGTGCCGGGCGACCACGTCACCATGATGGCCGACCGGCATGCCCCTGCCCTGGCCGCCGCGCTCCGCCCGGTGCTGGACGCGGCGCTGGATCGGGTACCGGGGGAGCCGGCCGCCGGGTGACGCGGCGGTCTGCGGCGGCCGGAACCCCGGACGCCGCCCCCGGTTCACAGGCTGGAGCGGCCGTCCGGCGGTCGCCCGACCGCCCAGCCTGGAGCCTGAGAATGACCGGACACCGTCCGCCCCACACCGAACAGCCCCGCCACGACGTGACGGCGACCAGCCCGGACCGACCGGGCGATGCGGGGCTCAGCACCGTGCTGGAACGCAACATCCAGGCCCTGCACGACCGCCGCCGCCGGCAGGAGGCGCATGCCTCGGCCGAGGAGAAGATCGCCGAGGCGATCACCCGCTTCACCGGCTCGATGCTGTTCGTCTACCTGCACCTGGGGTTCTTCGGCATCTGGATCGCCGCCAATCTCGGCTGGATCCCGGTCCTGCCGCGCTGGGATCCGTCCTTCGTCGTGCTGGCGATGTTCGCGTCGGTCGAGGCGATCTTCCTGTCGACCTTCGTTCTGATCAGCCAGAACCGCATGGCCGCCGCCGCCGACAAGCGCGCCGACCTCGACCTGCAGATCAGCCTGCTGGCCGAACATGAGGTAACCAAACTGACCGCGCTGGTCGCCGCCATCGCCGAGCGGCTGGAGGTGCGCACCGACGTCGACCACGAGCTGCACGAGATCAAGCGCGACGTCGCCCCCGAGGCCGTGCTGGACGAGCTGGAAACCCGCGCGGCCGGGGATGCGAGGCCCTGAACACGGCCGTCGCCCGGTTGGAAATTCCCAACCGGGCGCAACCAGGCCCGCATGACGCCGTGATCCGGCTCCCGGTCCCTATCGGCGGTCGGCGCCGAGGATGGCGTCGATCGCCTCGCGCATCGCCTGCAGCACGGCGCGGTCAGCCTCCTCCAGCGGCTTGGGGGCTTCGCTGAAGGTCTTCAGCGCCTCGCTGGTCCGCAGCAGGCCGCGCGCCACCGGCGGCGCGAAGGAACTGGGCGGGAGCGGCGGCGCGCTGCGGCGCGGACGGCCCTCGCCGCCCTCCTCGACCGGCGTCGCCTCGGCGACCAGCCGGCGCCACAGGGCGTCGCGCTCGGCCGGGTCCTGCAGGGCGGCCAGCTTCCACAGCTTGTAGCGGGCCGGCTTGTGGGCGAGCGTGTCGTAGGCCTCGCGGATCGCCACCGGCAGGCTGCGCAGCGACAGCATGCGCGACACGTCGCCCTTGTCCATCCCGACCAGCCGGCCGAGTTCGGCGTGGGAATAGTGGTGCCGCTCCTTCAGCGTGGCGAGCGCGTCGGCATGCTCGAACGGGGTCAGGTCGGCGCGCAGCAGATTCTCGATGACCGTGACCTCGGCATCGTCGACGTCGGCCGGGACGACCACGCAGGCCACCGTCCGCTGCCCCAGCGCCCGGACGGAGCGCAGCCGCCGTTCGCCGAAGACGAGCTGATAGCGCCCGTCCTCCAGCTTGCGCACGCCGATCGGCTGCTGCAGCCCGTGCCGCGCGATGGAGCTGCGCAGGCTCTCCAGCTCGGCCGGGTCGAAATGGCGGCGCGTCTGGTGCGGGTTGTCGATGATGAGGTCGACGCCGAGATGCAGGATCTGCGCGGCATTCTCCGGCACCCCGACCAGCGCGTTGACCGGCGAGGCGCCGGCGGCCGGCGCCTTGCCCTCCGCGGCCGGGCGGGCGGCGAAGAAGGCGGGGTTGGTGCGCTGGATCTTAGGCGGCATTGGGGACCTCCGGCGTTCCGAAACGCTTGCCGCGCTCGGCGATCAGGGCATTGGCGATGGAGCGGAACACCGCGCCGCCGGCGACCTCGGGGGCCACCTCGATGGTGGCGCGGCCGGCGGCCACCGACTGGGCATAGGTGGTGGAGCGCGGCACCGGCTCGAAGATCCGCATCTCCTGGCCGTAGCGCTCGTGGATCAGGCTCAGGCTCTCGCGGTCCTGGGTGTTGCGCTGGGTGTACATGGTCGGCACCAGCCCCAGCACCGACAGGTCGGGGTGGCAGAGCCGGCGGAGCTGCTCGATCGTCTGCAGCAGATAATCCACCCCGGCGATCGCCATCAGCTCCGCCTGGCAGGGGATCAGCGCGAGGTCGGCGGCGGTCAGCCCGTTCAGCGTCATCTGCCCCAGGTTGGGCGGGCAGTCGATCAGGATGAAATCATAGTCCTTGCGGATGTCGGACAGGTGGCCGCGCAGGATGAAGTTCGACGCCGGCCGGGCGGCCAGCTCCACCTCGCCCTGCGACAGGCGGATGCTGGAGGGCAGCAGGTCGAGCCCCGTCCGCTCCATCGTCACGACGCAGTCGCGCACCGCCGCCTTGCCGGTCAGCACGTCGTAGAGGGTGCGGCCCGCCTCCTGCCGCTCCATGGCGTTGACGCCGAGGTGAAGCGTGGCGTTGGCCTGGGCGTCGGCGTCGATCAGCAGGACCTTGTAGCCGTCCTGGGCCAGGATGCTGGCGACGTTGACGGCGGAGGTGGTCTTGCCCACGCCGCCCTTCTGGTTGGTCAGCACGACCAGCAGGGCCGGGCCGTGCGGCAGGTCGGGGCCCAGCATCTCCTTGCGCAGCAGGGAGGCGACGGCCTCCGGGATCCGCTCGGCCCCGTTCTCCCAGCGCGACACCTGCTGGCGGCCGTAGCGCCGCCCGAGCTTCTCGTTGAGGTAGATCGCGAAGTCCGGCTGGCTCAGCCCCTGCCCTTCGCGAAACCCGCGCATGTCCTCGCCGCGCATCCGCACCCCCCTGGATCAGGCGGCACCAGGGCGCCGCCGAACGCCGGGCACTCTAGGGACGGGTGCGGCACCGGTCAAGGAACTGCGCAGGGATCGAAGGGGGGTGCGGCTACGACCCGCACCCCCTCCCTTGCAGGCGGAAAGCGGCCGGCCGGCGGTCAGGCGGCGGCGGCCGGGTCCTTCAGCACGCCGCGCCGGATCTGGTCCAGCTCGATGCTCTCGAACAGGGCGCGGAAGTTGCCCTCGCCGAAACCCTCGTTGCCCTTGCGCTGAATGATCTCGAAGAAGATCGGGCCGATCATGGTCTGGGTGAAGATCTGCAGCAGCAGGCCCTGTCCCTGGGTCGGCGCGCCGTCGATCAGGATGCGGTTCCTGCGCAGTGCCTCCAGGTCCTCGCCATGGCCCGGCACCCGCTGGTCGATCCTGTCGAAATAGGTGTCGGGGGTGTCCTGGAACGGCACGCCGAGCGACCGCATCGCCTCCACCGTCTCGACGATGCCGGCGGTGCCGAGTGCCACGTGCTGGATGCCCTCGCCGTGATAGTCCTTCAGATACTCGGCGATCTGCGACTTGTCGTCGGCCGACTCGTTGATCGGGATGCGGATCCTGCCGCACGGGCTGGTCATCGCCTTCGAGCGCAGGCCGGTCAGCTTGCCCTCGATGTCGAAGTAGCGGATCTCCTTGAAGTTGAAGAGCCGCTCGTAGAAGCCCGCCCATTCCTCCATGCGCCCGGTGTGGACGTTGTGGGTCAGGTGGTCGATGTAGGTCAGCCCGCAGCCCGCCGGGTTCTGGTCGACGCCGGGCAGCGGCACGAAGTCGACGTCGTAGATGGTGCCGCGCTCGCCGTAGCGGTCGACCAGATAGACCAGGGAATCGCCGATGCCCTTGATGGCCGGAATGTTCAGCTCCATCGGGCCGGTGCGGTTCTCCACCCCCCAGGCGCCCTGTTCGAGCGCCCGGCGGTAGGCCGCCGCCGCGTCGGCCACGCGGAAGGCCATGGCGCAGATGCTCGGGCCGTGCAGGCTGGCGAAGGAGCGCGGGAAGCCCGCCTTCTCGGCGTTCAGGATGAAGTTGATGTCGCCCTGGCGGTACAGCGTCACCTGCTTGGAGCGGTGGCGCGCCACGGCGGTGAAGCCGAGCTTCGTGAACAGATCACCCAGCGCCACCGGGTCGGGACCGGTGAACTCGATGAACTCGAACCCGTTGGTTCCCATCGGGTTTTCCCAAAGATCGCTCATGGCCCGTCTCTCCTTCCTGCGTTTGCCCTGCGGGTGCGGTCTTCACCGCCGCTCTTGACAAAAGCTTGTCTAACAAATAGTCCGCGGAAAGAGCCTTCAAAATGGCCGCGCGCGACCCCCATTTTTGGCAGGATTTCCCGCTGCAACCGCCTATTCTGGAACAACGATGCCGAAGCCCGTCGATCTCGGGGACATGGACGTCAAAATCCTGGCCGCCCTGCAAGAAAACTCCCGCCTGACGGTGCAGGAGCTGGCCGACCGCGTCGGCACTTCCGCCTCCTCCTGCTGGCGCCGCCTGCGCTCGCTGGAGGAGACGGGGGTGATCCGCCGCTACACCGTGCTGGTCGATCCCAAGGCGGTGGCGATCCCCGAATGCGTCTTCGCCCACGTCACGCTCGACCATCACTCGACGGAGACCGCCGCCGCGTTCGTCCAGGCGGTGCGCGGCCGGCCCGAGGTGATGGAGTGCTACGCCGTCTCCGGCGACGCCGACTATCTGCTGCGCGTCGCCGTGCGGGAGATCGCCGACTATCACCGCTTCCTGGAGGAGTTCGTCTTCACCCTGCCCTTCCAGGTGCAGATCCGCTCCAACTTCGCGCTCAAGGAGATCAAGTTCGAGACCGCCCTGCCGCTGCAGCCGCCGGGCCCGCCCGCGGGGCCGGCTCCGGGACCGGCCCCGCGGTCCCCCCAGGCCTCCCGGCGGTCATGAACAGCGGGCGGGCGCCGGCTCGATCCCTCCCTCGATCCCGCTCCCGTCCACGGCATCGGCCGTGCCCTCCTCCACCGGCCGGGGACGCTCGGCGGACGGCCACAGCCGCACCGCCAGCGCCGCCGCCGAGGCCGTGGTGGCGAGGGCGGTGACGCCCATCCAGCCGAAGGCCGCCAGCGCATGGCTGCCCAGCACCGCGCCGAGCGCCATGCCGACGAACATGCTCGTCATCAGCACCGCGTTGAGCCGGCTGCGGGCGCCGGGATCGATGCCGTAGATGATCGTCTGGTGCGCGATCAGCGACGCCTGGATGCCGAGGTCGAACCCCACCGCGCTCAGCAGCAGCAGCCACAGCCGCCCCTCCGGCGCGACCCAGGGGGAAAGCGCCATCACCGCGAAGGAGGCCGCGGCGATGCCGGCGCCGAGACGCGTCACCAGCTCCGGCCCGCGCCGGTCGGCGATCCGGCCGGCCAGCGGCGCGGCAAGCGCCCCGGCGGCGCCGGCAAGGCCGAAGGCCCCCGACGCGGCCGGCCCCAGCTCGAAGGGCGCGCCGTGCAGCATCACCGCCAGCGTCGACCAGAAGGCGCTGAACCCGACGGCCAGCAGCGACTGCGCAAGCGCCGCCCGGCGCAGCGCCCGGTGCCGCGCCGCCAGCGTGAAGAGCGACCCCATCAGCGCCCCGTAGCCGAGCTGCGTGGACGGCGCGAAGCGCGGCAGGCCGCGCCACAGGGCGGCGCCCAGCAGCGCGACGCCGGCGGCCGCGGCGAAGAACATGGCCCGCCAGCCCAACTGCTCGGCGACCAGCCCGCTCACCACCCGGGACAGCAGGATGCCCAGCAGCAGACCGGTCATGACCGTTCCCACCACCTTGCCGCGCCGCTCCGCCGGCGTCATCGCCGCCGCCGCGGGAACGATGTCCTGGGCCATGGTGGCGGCCAGCCCCAGCGCGAGGCTGGCCCCCAGCAGAAGACCGATCGACGGGGCCCAGCCGGCCAGCAGCAGCGCGCCGAACAGAACGGCGACCTTCGCCAGGATGATGCGCCGCCGGTCGAACCGGTCGCCGAGCGGGGCCAGCAGCAGCAATCCCATCGCGTAGCCGAGCTGCGTCAGGGTCGGCACCAGCCCGACGGCGCCCCCGGAGACCTGCAGGTCGGTCCCCAGCATGCCCAGCATCGGCTGGCTGTAGTAGATCGACGCCACCGCCATGCCGGCGCCGGCGGCGAGCAGCAGGATCGGCGGCCTGCCGGATGCCCCGCCCCCGGCGGTTTCATGCGGCGATTGAATGGACGACATCGGAGCCTCCTCGGCAACGGACCGGTTTCCAAAGCTGGTGCGAGTATGGCCGCATCCCCGCCTTGCCGGTAGAAGGCGGCCCCGTTGAAGTGCTATACGTTCTGCGTATGAACACAGAGGCCCTGGCCGCGGTCGCCGGCACCGACCGCATCGCGCTCCTGGAGAGCTTCGTCCGCATCGTCGAGGCGGGGAACCTCTCCGCCGCCGCCCTGCAGGTGGGCAGCACCCAGCCCACCATGAGCCGCCGCCTGCAGACGCTGGAGCGGCTCCTGGGCGTCCGGCTGCTGCAGCGCTCCACCCATGCCGTGACGCTCACCGACGACGGCCGGCGCTGCTACGAGCGCGCCAAGGAGCTGATCGCCGACTGGCACAGCTTCGAGAGCGAGCTGCGGGGGGCGGGGGACGAGCCGGCCGGCCGGCTGCGCGTCGTGGCGCCCCATGCCTTCGGCCAGCACCAGCTCGTCGGCCCGCTGGTGGACTACCTGAAGCGGCATCCCCGCCTGACGGTGGAGTGGCTGCTGCACGACCGCGTGCCCGACTTCACCGCCGAGGGGATCGACTGCGCCATCAAGGTGGGGGAGGTGGACGACCCCTCCGTGGTGGCGCTCCGTCTGGGGGCGGTGCATCGCATCGCCATCGCCGCGCCGGAGCTGATCGGCAGCGGCCCGCCGCCGTCCCGGCCGGAGGAGCTGGAGCGGCTTCCCTGGCTCGCCCTGCAGACCTTCTACCGCACCGAAGTGGTGCTGACCCACGAGACGACCGGCGAGGAGGTGCGCCTTCCCATCCGGCCGCGGCTGTCCACCGACGGGCTGTACGCCGTCCGCCGGGCGGCGCTGCTCGGGCTGGGGGCCGCGGTCGTCTCGTCCTGGGCGGTCGACGAGGACATCGCCGCCGGGACCCTCCTCCACCTCGCCCCGCAATGGCAGGCGGCACCGCTGCCCGTCCACCTCGTCTTCCCGCCGGCCCGCTTCTATCCGGCACGGCTGCGCCGCTTCATCGACGTCATGCGCGCCGCCCTGCCGCAAGCGGTCGGGCACCCGCGCGGTTGACGCGCGCGTCATCCTGAAGCACTCTACTCCCAAGTAACCTGCCTTCCAAATGGTAGGAACCCTGGGAGGAACCATATGACCGACACTCCAGCCGACGCCCCCGTCCTGCTGAGCCGGGAGGGGGCGGTCTCCTGGATCCGCTTCAACCGGCCGGCCCTGTTGAACGCGCTGAACGAGGAAAGCGCCGACGCGCTGCGCGACGCCTGCCGGGCGGTGGCGCAGGACCCGGCGGCCCGCGTGCTGGTGATCTCCGGCACCGGCCGCGGCTTCATGGCCGGCGGCGACCTCGGCCGCTTCAATGCCGACCCGGCGGCGGCCCCGCAGGTGGCGGCGGCGATCATCGGCTCGCTGCACGAGGCGCTGCGCATCCTCGACGCCCTGGAGATCCCGGTGGTCGCCTCGGTCCATGGCCCGGTGGCCGGGGCGGGGATGAGCCTCGCCTGCGCCACCGACCTGTGCATCGCGGCGGACGACGCCAAGTTCACCCTGGCCTATGCGCGCATCGGCGCCACGCCGGACGGCTCCGGCACCTACACCCTGCCGCGGCTGGTCGGGCTGCGCCGGGCGATGGAGCTGGCGCTGCTCGCCGACACGCTCGACGCGCCGGAGGCGCTGCGCATCGGCCTCGTCAACCGCATCGTCCCCGCCGAGACGCTGGAGGCGGAGACGCGCCGCCTGGCGGAGCGGCTGGCCGCCGGGCCGACCCGCGCCTATGCCGGCATCCGCCGGCTGATGCGCCGGTCCTGGACGGCGACGCTGGACGAGCAGCTCGACGCCGAGCGCGACCGCTTCGTCGCCACCGCCGGCACCGCCGACTTCCGCGAGGGCGTCGGCGCCTTCCTCGCCAAGCGCAGGCCGGACTTCACCGGCAGCTGACCAGAGACCGACACAAGACCAACACGGCCTTCTTCCGGGAGAGACAGCACATGCAACGCGACATCGTCGTCGTCGGCACGGCGCGCACCGCCATCGGCACCTTCGGCGGCAGCCTGAAGGACGTCCCGCTGACCCGCCTCGCCACCATCGCCGTCAAGGCGGCGCTGGACCGGTCGGGGGCGGCCCCCGACGCCATCGGCCATGTGGTGATGGGCAACGTCATTCCGACCGACACCAACGACGCCTATCTCAGCCGCGTCGCCGCCATCGATTCCGGCATCCCGAAGGAGGTCCCGGCCCTCACCGTCAACCGGCTGTGCGGTTCGGGCCTGCAGGCCATCGTCTCGGCCGCCCAGTCCATCGCGCTCGGCGACTGCGACCTCGCCATCGGCGGCGGGGCGGAATCGATGAGCCGCGGCCCCTATTTCGCCAGCGGCACCCGCTGGGGCAGCCGCATGGGCGACAGCGTGCTGACCGACTACATGCTGGGGATCCTGCACGACCCCTGGCAGAAGATCCACATGGGCATCACCGCGGAGAACGTGGCGGAGCGGTTCGGCATCACCCGCGAGATGCAGGACGCGCTGGCCCTGGAGAGCCAGACCCGCGCCGCCCGCGCCATCGCCGAGGGGCGCTTCAAGGACCAGATCGTCCCGGTGGAGATCGCCAGCCGCAAGGGCACCATCGTCTTCGACACCGACGAGCATGTGCGCGGCGACACGACGGCCGACACCCTCGGCAGGATGAAGCCGGCCTTCAAGAAGGACGGCACGGTGACCGCCGGCAACGCCTCGGGCATCAACGACGGCGCCGCCGCCGTGGTGATCGCCGAGGCCGGCCGCGCCGCCGCGCTCGGCCTGAAGCCGCTCGCCCGGCTGGTCGGCTACGCCCATGCCGGCGTCGAGCCCAACCAGATGGGCATCGGCCCGATCCCGGCGACCCGCAAGGTGCTGGAGCGCACCGGCCTGCGCGTCGACGACCTCGACGTCATCGAATCGAACGAGGCCTTCGCCGCACAGGCCTGCGCCGTCTCGCGCGAGCTTGGGTTCGATCCGGCCAGGGTGAACCCGAACGGGTCCGGCATCTCGCTCGGCCATCCGGTGGGGGCGACCGGCGCCATCATCACCGTGAAGGCGATCCACGAGCTGCACCGCACCGGCGGGCGCCGTGCCCTGGTCACCATGTGCATCGGCGGCGGCCAGGGAATCGCCGCGGTGTTCGAGCGGGTGTGATCCTCCACCGGGAACCGGACGCGGCACCCCTGAGCCGCGTCCGGCCCCGCCGGGCGGAGTCCCGGCCTCAGTGCATGCCGTGGCCGCCGGCCGCGGCGCCGGTCAGCAGCGTCGGGTCCATCATGCCGAAGATCATGGCGACGTGGGCCACCACGAGGAACAGCGCGACCAGCCCGGCATGGACCGCCATGCGGCCATGCTCGTCGCGGTCCTTCGCGACGAGGCCGAGGTCGACCAGCGCGATGCCCAGCAGCGGCACGATGCCGGCCAGATAGAACCCGACGGCGAGCACGTCCGCCGGCCCGCGCCAGCCGCCCGAGCCGGTCAGCGGGATCACCGCCGTCGTCATCAGATAGAGGAAGACGCCGGTGAAGTAGACCCCGCCGGCGATGCCCGCCGCGCGGTTCACCGTCCGCACCGGGCTGGCGTAGTTGCGGGTGTAGAGCAGGTACAGTTCCGTGATGGCCACCGTTTCGGCCAGGATGACGGGAACCGCCATGAACAGCAGCAGGTTCCAGGGCTGGTTGACGGCCAGCAGTTCCATGTAGTGGGTCATGTTCATGATGAGCCTCGCGTGCTCGTGCGGGCGCCGTCGCGGGCGCAGCCGCGTGCGTCGATAAGGAATGGCGGACGAAGAGGCGAGGCTAGGCGCGCGGCGGCTTCAGCGGCGGCGCATGGGCGAGCGTCGGCAGCGAGCGGTCGCCCCGGGGAAGCAGGACATCGGCGGCCCCATAGGCCACCGTGACGAAGCGCGACGGCAAGGCCGCCAGGGTGCAGGATCCGGGCATGCACAGGCAGTCGGCCGCGCCGTGCCGGTGGACCGGCCCGTCCCGGTGCCCGTCGCCGCAGTCGCGCCCGGACAGGGCGGCTTCGGATGGCAGGGCATCGGATGACGGGGCATCGGAGACTGCGGCCCTGGCGCAGGGATCCTCCGCGAGGACGCCGGGTCCCGCGGACTGCGCGGCATGATGCATCCCGGCATGATGATGAAGCGCCCCGGCACGGACCGGCCCCGCCGCGCCGGCCAGCAGGCCGGCGGCAAGCACGATCAGCGCAAGGAGGGACAACAGGACGCGAACCATCATGGGCGCAGCCTAGCGCCGCATTGGTTAAGAAAGCCAGTACACGGACGATGCCGCCGCCGCGGCGACGCGCCGCAGCCCTGCCCCCGCCCCCCGAACCGCTCCCCAACCGCACCCGCCGTTGCGACAGGGGCCTAGACCCAATGCGCCATGGCGCCCCTGCGCCCTTGGGCAAATAATTTGCCCATCAAACAAAACCGCTGCGGGGCGCTTCGATGTGGAGTCAAGTCTACAACCCCTTCGGCAGCGCGATCCTCTCCACCCTGTTCGCCGCCCTTCCGGTGCTGGCGCTCCTGGGGCTGATCGCGTTCGCCCGGATGCAGGCCCATCTCGCCGCCATGCTGACGCTGGTGGCGGCGCTGGCCATCGCCATCCTGGTCTTCACCATGCCGGCCGGAATGGCGCTGGAGGCGGCGCTGCTCGGCGGGCTGACCGGCCTGTTCCCGATCGGCTGGATCGTACTGAACGTCATCTTCCTCTACCGGCTGACGGTCGAGAACGGGTCCTTCAAGGTCCTGCAGGACTCCATCGCCGGCATCACGCCGGACCGGCGCCTGCAGCTTCTCCTCGTGGCCTTCGCCTTCGGCGCCTTCTTCGAAGGGGCGGCCGGCTTCGGCACGCCGGTGGCGGTGACCGGCGCCATCCTGATCGGGCTGGGCTTCTCGCCGCTCGCCGCCTCCGGCCTGTCGCTGATCGCCAACACGGCGCCCGTCGCCTACGGCGCGCTCGGCACGCCCATCGTCACGCTGGGGGCGGTGACCGGGCTCGACCCCTTCGAGCTGGGGGCGATGGCGGGGCGCCAGCTTCCCTTCTTCTCGGTGCTGGTGCCCTTCTGGCTGATCGCCGCCTTCGCCGGCTTGCGCGGCATGCTGCAGATCTGGCCGGCCATCCTGGTCTGCGGCGTGACCTTCGCGGTGCCGCAGTTCCTGGTGTCGAACTATCACGGGCCGTGGCTGGTCGACGTGGTGGCGGCGCTGGTCTCCATGGGCTGCCTCGTCGCCTTCCTCAAGGTCTGGCAGCCGCGGACCCTGTGGGCCAGCCCGGCCCTGCGCGGCGACGACCCGTCGGCCGGGGCGGTGCTGCCGCAGGCGCGCTCGCTGGGGGCGGCGGCGCGGCCGCCCGCCTACGGCCATCCCCACGGCAGCGGCGAGGTGATGCGGGCCTGGACGCCCTGGATCATCCTGTGCGTCTTCGTCTTCATCTGGGGCACCCAGACCTTCAAGGATCTGGTGAACCCGCTGTTCTTCCCGAAATTCCCCATCGAGGGTCTGCACAACCTCGTCCAGAAGGTGCCGCCGGTGGTCGCCAAGCCGACGCCGGAGGCCGCGGTCTTCAACTTCAACATCCTGACCATGACCGGCACCGGCATCTTCCTGGCGGCGGTGGTCAGCGGCTTCGTCATGGGCTACTCGCCGGCCCGGCTGATCGCCGCCTACGGCCGGACGCTGTGGGTGGTGCGCTATTCGCTGATCACCATCGCGGCGATGCTGGCGCTCGGCACCCTGACCCGCTATTCGGGGGTGGACGCCACGCTGGGGCTCGCCTTCGCCGGGACCGGGCTGCTGTTCCCCTTCTTCTCGGCCCTGCTCGGCTGGCTGGGCGTGGCGCTGACCGGCTCGGACACCGCCTCCAACGTTCTGTTCGGCGGGCTGCAGCGCATCACGGCGGAGCAGCTCGGCCTGTCGCCGGTGCTGATGGCGGCGACCAACTCCACCGGCGGCGTCATGGGCAAGATGATCGATGCCCAGTCGATCGTCGTCGCCTCCACCGCCACCGGCTGGTTCGGCCATGAGGGCACCATCCTGCGCTATGTGTTCTGGCACTCGATCGTGCTGGCCTGCCTGGTCGGCGGGCTGGTGATGCTGCAGGCCTATGTCTGGCCCTTCACCGCCATGGTGGTCGGCGGCTGATCTTCCGGAGGGGGGAGCGGCGGGGGCCGTCGCCGCGATTGCGCCGGCGGGTCCGGCTGGTAGAGTGCCTGCCATGTCGACCCACGCCCCCTCCCCCGGCACCGGGCCCGGCCCCGTCCCGGCCACCGGCGCCGCCGCCGCGCTGCGCCATCCCAGCCTGGGCGAGGCGCTGCGCGTCTGGGCCCGGGTGGCCGCCCTCAGCTTCGGCGGGCCCGCCGGGCAGATCGCGGTCATGCACCGCATCGTGGTGGAGGAGAAGCGCTGGATCGGCGAGACCCGCTTCCTCCACGCGCTCAACTACTGCATGCTCCTGCCGGGGCCGGAGGCGCAGCAGCTCGCCGTCTATATCGGCTGGCTGATGCACCGCACCGCCGGCGGGCTGATCGCCGGCACGCTGTTCGTCCTGCCCGGCCTGCTGTCGATCATGGCGCTGAGCTGGATTTACGCGCTCTACGGCCGCGTCCCGGTGGTGGAGGGGCTGTTCTTCGGCCTCAAGGCCGCCGTGCTGGCCGTCGTGCTGGAGGCGGTGGTGCGCGTCGGCCGGCGGGCGCTGAGGAACGGCACCATGCTCGCCCTCGCCGCCCTGGCCTTCATCGGCCTCTTCCTGTTCGACGCCCCCTTTCCCGGCATCATCGCGGCGGCCGGGCTGATCGGCTGGATCGGCGGCCGGCGCGGGCTGCCCGCCTTCCGCACCGGCGGCGGCCATGCCGGCTTCGCCCGCCAGCTCGCCGATTCCGAATCCCTCCTGGGGGAGGAGACGCCGGACCACGCCCGCCCCAGCCTCGGCTGGTCGCTGAAGGTCTCGGCCGTCTGCCTCGTCCTCTGGCTGGCGCCGATCGCGCTGCTGCTGGCCGTCTTCGGGCCGGCGGACGTCTACAGCCGGGTGGCGCTGTTCTTCTCCAAGATGGCGGTGGTCACCTTCGGCGGCGCCTATGCCGTGCTCGCCTATGTGGCGCAGCAGGCGGTGGAGACCTACGGCTGGCTGCGGCCGGGCGAGATGATGGACGGGCTGGGCATGGCGGAGACGACGCCCGGCCCGCTGATCATGGTCGTGCAGTTCGTGGGCTTCATGGCGGGCTTCCGCGAGCCCGGCTCCCTCCCGCCGCTGCTGGCCGGAACGCTGGCCGGGCTGCTGACCACCTGGGTGACCTTCGTCCCCTGCTTCCTGTGGATCTTCCTCGGCGCCCCCTTCGTCGAGGCGCTGCGCGGCAACCGGGCGCTCGGCGGCGCGCTGTCGGCGATCACCGCCGCGGTGGTCGGCGTGATCCTGAACCTCGCCGTCTGGTTCGGGCTGCATGTGCTGTTCCACGACCGGCAGACGGTCGCGCTCGGCTGGCTGCGCGTCGACCTGCCGGTGCTCTCCTCGGTCGATCCGGCGGCCCTGCTGCTGACGGCCGCCGCCCTGCTGGCGGTCTTCCGCTTCCGGCTGGGCATCCTGGTGACGCTGGCCGGCTGCTCGGCGGCCGGGCTGCTGCTGCGCCTGATCGGCTGACCTCACGGTCCGCCGGCCGGCAGCCGCAGCCCCTGCCCTCCGGGCCTCAGCCCCGGGACTTCTCCCAGGCCGGCGTCTCCAGCCGCAGGCCGTGCTGCCCGCGATAGGCGGCGACCGGCGGCGACCGCCAGCCCTCCAGCAGGGCGGGGTCGAGCCGGTAGACCTCCACCCCCAGCGGGCGGCAGACCTCCAGCGGATCGCGCGCCTCCGGCCCCCACATCGGCAGGCTGAGGTCGCCGCCCGGGCAGGTGGACAGCGCGCAGAGCAGGTCGATCTCGGCGAAGAACTCCAGGAAGTCGCCCTTCTCCGCCGGGCAGGCCTTCATGAAATACTTGTCCTCGGCGTTCAGCCCGGTGACCTGGAAGACGTTCAGCACGTCATGCACGTCGAACTCGGTCAGCCCGTAGGGCGCCACGGCGCGGACGAGGTTGGAATGGCAGTGGAAGTGGAAATCCTCGCCCGTCAGCATGCGGTTGACGTAGGGATCGCAGCGCGTGCCCAGCAGGTCGTGGACGCGCCCGCCATGCTCGTCGATGCCGTAGCCGGCCAGGCTGTCGTTGGTGATCGTCACCATCGGCCGCAGGAAAGGCAGGCAGGACCACAGCCGGTCGAAGCTGCTGACATGCGCCTGCTGGAGCTGCCGCGTCCGCGACGCCCAGAAGCGTTCGCGCGGGTTGTGCAGGTTCCACAGGTTGAAGTCGCCGACCTGCGGCCCCTCCACCGCCACGATGCGGAAGACATGGCCCGCCGGCACCGTCCAGGCCCGGCCGGAGCGGATGGGGATCACGAAGCTGTCCACCAGCTCGCGCCCCGCGGTCTCTTCCGCGACGCGGCCGTAGAAGGGACGGTCCACCTCCAGGGCGGAGCCCTTGCTGGACTGGTAGGCGGCGGGATAGCTCTTCATCGTCGGTCGTCTCCGGGAAATGCGGCGGAAGGTCGGAACAGCCGCAGCAGGCGGCGCTCGGATTCGTCGAGGTAGAGGGCGAGCGTGTCGTGCGCCGCCGCCTGCTCGCCATGCTCCAGCAGGGTCAGCAGGCCGCGGTCCTCCGCCACCCAGGGGCGCTGGAAGGCCTCCTCGTCCGGATGGATGGCGAAGGTCAGGCGCAGTTGCGCCAGGATGGTCTGGAAGAAGACGTCGATCTGCGGGCTGCCGATCAGCCGGACGATCAGCCCGTGAAAGCGCAGGCTGGCGGTTCCGACCCCGCGCCAGTCGCCGCGCGCCGCGGCCTCGCCGCACGCCGTCACCACCCCGTCCATCGCCGTCAGCAGATCCGGCGGGACATAGGGGTTGGCGGAGCCGAGCGCCTGGAGTTCCAGCGTCCGGCGGATGGTGAAGATCTCCGCGACGTCGGCCGCGGTGACGGTGCGCACGGAGACGCCGCGGTGGCGGTGATGCACCGCCAGCCCCTCGCGGCAGAGCTGGCGGAAGGCCTCCCGCAGCGTGTTGCGCGAGATGCCCAGCCGCTCCACCAGCTCCACCTCGACGAGCTGCTGGCCGGGCGCCAGGCGTCCCTCCAGGATATCCGTGCGGATCGAGGCGGCTGCCAGATCGGCGGCGGGCTGCCCGTCGGCCGGAATGCCGGCGCCTGGAACCATCGGGTCGCTCTCCCCGGACAAGGATTGTTCAACAATCCGGATTGTTGAACAATCTCCGGCGGCCCGTCAACGCCCGAAAGCCGGACGGATGCGCCGCCGAGGATCCAGCGTCACCGAGGCGGTATTCAGTGCGGCGGGACTCAGTGCGGCGGGATGTTGCAGAGCAGGCCGGCGCGGGCCACCACGTCCACGGTGAGCCACCTCGCATCCTCCTTTCCCAGTTGCGGTCGGGCTGCCCGAAGAACCTCCGTAGCGATATCGATCGAGGCGGATTCGTCGAAGCGGGTAATGGCAAGGCGGTAGGCTGCGCTTACCTCCGCGAAGTCTTTGACCGTCAGGCTCGACGTCATGGGCCGTTTCTCCCCTGTCTTATTGTGCCCCCATCTGGCCACAGGCCCGTCTTTTCCGGCATGACCTGCCTCAAGCCCGGCGCAGGCGCCGCGATTGCCACAGAACGGTCACACGGATCGTCTTTTTGCCGGCTGCCCTTGCCCCTCCCCCGCCGGGCGGATAGTCTGACGTCGTCGACGCCCCTCCCATGTCCGGACGATCTCCGCCAGGGTCCCTCGCCGCCGGCACCGCCGCCCCGTTGTGCAGGCCCTGCACAACGTCTGCCTGCGAACGGGTTCGCCAACCCGTTGTTCCGGAATGGAAAATCGGTCGATTGTGCATTGTGCGTCAAAATGGGCCTGCACAGCGCGCCCAACGCCGCCCGGTCCGGACGCTGCCGGCCCCCCTCCGGAGGGATTACCTCCAGAGGCTTGACAAGGGGTGGCCGAGGGAGCCCCAATACATCGGACACTGACCATTCCCCTGCGGTAACCATTGAGCCGATGGCCGATCCGGGCACAGAGCTGGACGAGCGAAGAGACCGGCAGGGCCGCCCGCCGTCTCCGGCCCCGCCGTCCCGGACGACCGCCGACCGCGACGGGCGGCTGACCGCCATCCTGCAGACCATCTCCCGGCAGGTGTTGAACCGGGTCGGCGACTCCTACTTCCGGACCCTCGTTCAGCAGCTCTGCGAAACGCTGGAGGTCGACGCGGCGCTGGTCGGCCGGCTGACCTGCCCCGACGAGGTGGAGACCATCGCGCTCTATGCCGACGGCGGCTGGGGCGGGCCGCTCCGCTACCCGCTGGCCGGCACGCCCTGTGCCGACGCCATGGACAGCGCCGTCTGCGTCCACTGTTCCGGCGTGTGGGCGCGCTACCCCGACGACCGGCTGCTGCAGGACATGGGGATGGAGGGCTATTCGGGAACCCGGCTGCTCGACTCCGCCGGACGGCCGCTGGGGATCATCGTCGTGCTGTCGCGCCGGCCGCTGGCCGATCCCGATCTGGTGCAGACCGTGGTCGGCGTCTTCGCCGAGCGCGCCGCGGCGGAGCTGGAGCGCCGCGCCATGGAGGCGGCGCTGCGGGAGAGCGAGCTGCGCCTGCGCACGCTGGTCGACCACATGCCCTGCGGCCTGCTGATCACCGACCGCCGGGGCCGGGTCACCTACAGCAACGCGCTGGCCGACGGCCGCATCGACCCGGACTGCGGGCCGCTCACCGCCGACGTGCTGGCCCTGGAATCCGCGGTGTCCTGCAGCCTGCCGGAGCGCGACGGGGCCGGCGGCGGCCGGGCGCTCTCCATCGTCAAGTTCCCGATCCCCGACGGCGGCGGCCACATCGCCGAGGTCGCCACCCTCTCGACCGACATCACCGACCCGGTCGAGGCGCGCCGCCTGATCGAACAGCGGGAGAAGGCGCTGCGCCGCAACCAGGCGGCCATGCTGGAGCTGGTCCGCCGGACCCTGCTGAGCGAGGAGGCCTCCGCCGACGTCCTCGGCCTGATCGCCGGCAAGGCGCGCGATACGCTGGGCGTCGAGCGGGTCGGCATCTGGCGCTTCGACCCCCGGCGCAAGGGGCTGGTGAAGGTGGCCGATTCCGCCGGTCTCGGTGGACGGGACCACCTGCTGGCCGATTGCCATTACCCCGCCTACTTCGACAGCCTGCTGCGCGACCGCATCCTCAGCTCGTCCGACACCAGCCGCGACGGGCGTCTGGCCGGCATGTGGGAAGCCCATCTGCTGCCGAACGGCACCACCTCGCTGCTGGACGTCTGCATCCAGTCGCCGGCCGGGGTGGAGGGGATCGTCTGCTTCGACTGGCGCGGCCCGCCGCGGGAGTGGACGCTGGAGGACGTCGGCTTCGCCACCTCCGTCGCCGACCTCATCGCCGTCGTCTTCGCCCGCCGCGCCCGGGAGCAGGCGCTGGAGGCGCTGTCCCGCTCGGAGCAGCGCTACCGCGCCCTCTATGAATCGGTGGAGGAGACGGTCCGCCAGCGCACGCGGGAGCTGGAGGAGGCCATGGCCTCCCTGCGCGCCGCGCAGGAGGAGCTGGTGCGGTCGGAGAAGCTGGCCTCGCTCGGCGGCATCGTCGCCTCGGTGACGCACGAGATCGCCACCCCGATCGGCAGCAGCCTGACCGTCGCCAGCACGCTGGAGGCGAAGGTCGGGCGCTTCGCCGCCGCGGTGCAGTCCGGCACGCTGAAGCGGTCCACCATCACCGCCTTCACCGACGATCTGGCCGAGGCCGCCCGGCTGATGGTCCGCAGCCTGGGGCAGGCCGCCGACCTGATCGGGACCTTCAAGCGCGTCGCGGTCGACCAGACCAGCGACCGCCGCCGCCGCTTCGACCTGCGCACCGTGACGGCGGAGGTGCTGGCGACGCTGCGCCCCACCTTCCGCCAGATCGACCTGGCGGTCGACCTCGCCATCCCCGAGGGGCTGGAGGTCGACGGCTACCCCGGCGCCTGGGGGCAGGTGCTCGCCAACCTCGTCTCCAACGCCGTGACCCACGGCTTCAGGGAGCGCGGCGGCGGGACCGTGCGCATCGCCGCCCGGCCGGTCGAGGACGAGCGGCTGGAGGTCACCGTGGCCGACGACGGCGCCGGCATGGCGCCCGACGTCCTGCGCCGGGCCTTCGAGCCCTTCTTCACCACCGGCCTGTCGTCCGGCGGCAGCGGGCTCGGCCTGCACATCGTCTACGGCACCGTGGTCCGCGTGCTGGGTGGTCGCATCCGCGTCGACAGCGCCCCGGGCGCCGGCACCTGCTTCGTCATCGTCCTGCCGCTCACCGCGCCCGAGCCGCAGCCCTCGCCCGTTCAGGAGACCAGCGCATGACCGGCGAGTTCCCGGCCGTCCCCGACGACGACGTCATCGAGATCATCGAGGACGAGGCCGGCTCCCCCCTGCCCGGCCCGGCCCCCTGGCGGATCCTGATCGTCGACGACGACGAGCAGGTGCACGCCAGCACCCGCTTCGCGCTGGGCGAGGCGCAGGTGCTCGGCCGCGGCTTCGCCTTCCTGCACGCCTATTCCGCCGCCGAGGCCCGCGTCGTCCTCGACCGCGAACCGGAGATCGCCGCCGTCCTGCTCGACGTGGTGATGGAGACCGACGACGCCGGGCTGGCGCTGGTCCGCTGGATCCGCGAGGAGAAGCGGCTGACCACGCTGCGCATCATCCTGCGCACCGGCCAGCCGGGCTACGCGCCGGAGCTCAGCGTCATCCAGGACTACGACATCAACGACTACCGCACCAAGGCCGAGCTGACCCATGCCCGGCTGGTGACGACCATGACCGCCGCCCTGCGCTCCTACCAGCAGATCGCCACCATCGAGGCGAGCCGCCACGGGCTGGAGAAGATCGTCTCGGCCTCCTCCTCGCTCTTCGTCAGCCGGTCGATCTCGCTGTTCGCCGAGGGCGTGCTGACGCAGATCTGCGGCCTGTTCGAGGTCGACCGCGACGGCATCGTGCTCGCCTCCACCCGGGCGCGGGACGAGCTGCCCGGTCCGCTCGCCTCCGGCGAGGGGCCGCGCGTCCTGGCGGCGGCCGGCCGCTTCGCCGCCCATGTCGGCGAACCGCTGGAGATCCTGCCGGACGGGGCGGTCAAGCGGCTGGTCGCCCGCGCCCTGGAACAGCGCGACCACGTCTTCACCGAGCGGGACAAGGTGCTGTTCATGACGGCGCCGTCGGGAGACGACCTCGCCGTCCACTTCACCACCGCCAAGCCGCTCGCCCCGGTGGACCGCAAGCTGCTGGAGCTGTTCTCCGTCAACATCGCGCTGGGGTTCGACAGCGTCCGGCTGTTCGAGAACGTCCGCAGCCTCGCCTACCGCGACCCGCTGACCGGGCTCGCCAACCGCGCCGGCCTGGCGGAGGCGCTGGACCAGCGGCTGCGCGACGGGCGGCGGACGGCGCTGGTGGTGGTCGACATCGACGGCTTCCACACGGTCAACGACGGGCTCGGCCCCGACGTCGGCGACGCCCTGCTGCGCGAGGTGGCGCGGCGGCTGGTCCAGACGATGCCCGACGGCTGCCCGGCCCGCCTGTCGAGCGATTCCTTCGCCGTCCTGCTCGACAGCGGCAGCGACCTCGCCGAGATGCTGGGCTGCCTGCGCAAGGAGCTGAGCAGCCCGGTCACGCTGGCCGACGGCGAGGTGCCGATGTCGGTCAGCATCGGCTACTGCGTCGCCGGTCCCGGCTGCAGCGGGTCCGACAAGGCGCTGCGCGCCGCCAGCATGGCGCTGAAGACCGCCAAGCGGTCGGGGCGCGGCGGCATCGTCGCCTTCGACCAGTCGATGCAGGACCGGCTGCGCGAGACGCTGACCGTGTCGCGGCTGCTGCGCGGCGCGCTGGAGCGGGACGAGCTGATGCTGTACGTCCAGCCGCAGATCCGCCTGCGCGACGGCCGCACCTCCGGGGCGGAGGCCCTGCTGCGCTGGCGCCTGCCGGACGGCAGCATGATCCCGCCGGCCACCTTCATCCGGGCGGCCGAGCATTCCGGGCAGATCGTCGAGATCGGCGCCTGGGTCCTGGCCAAGGCCTGCGCGCTCCTGGCCGGCCTGACCGACCGCGGCATCGCCTGTCCGCGCATGGCGGTCAACGTCTCGCCCCGCCAGTTCCGCGACCCCGACTTCGTCCGGATGGCGATCGGCACGGTGCGGCGGGCGGGCCTGTCCCCCTCGGCCATCGAGCTGGAGATCACCGAGTCCCTGCTGCTCGACGACCGGGAAGCCATGACGGGCCTGCTGCACGACCTGCGGTCGGAGGGGTTCCGCATCGCGGTGGACGATTTCGGCACGGGCTATTCCTCGCTCAGCTACCTGCAACGGCTGCCGGTGGACTGCGTGAAGATCGACCGCTCCTTCGTGAAGAGCCTGGAGAGCGACCGCAGCGCCCGCACCATCGCCGCCTGCATCACCCGGCTCGGCCAGGAGCTGGGGCTGACCACCCTGGCGGAGGGGGTGGAGACCAGGGAGCAGGAGGCCATCCTGCGCGACCTCGGCTGCGACGAGGCGCAGGGCTTCCTCTATGCCGCACCCATGCCCGCCCCGGCGCTGGCGGACTGGCTGTGAGCGCCGCCCCCTGGACCCGGCCCGGCCGAGCCATAGCTTATCGGCCATGGCAGACGCTCTCCCCTCCTTTCCCGGCCTTGCCGGCTTCGGGCGGCCGGTCCGCGCCGTCGTGGTCGGGGCCGGCGGCGGCATCGGATCCGCCGTCACCCGCCTGCTGCTCGCCGACCCCGGCGTGGCGGAGGTGCTGGCCCTGGCCCGCCACCCGGTGGAGCCGGCGGAGCGGCTGCGCCCCGGCCATCTCGACCTGACCGACGAGGCGACCATCGCCGCGGCGGCGGCCGGCGCCGGCACGGTCGATCTCGTCTTCGTCGCCACCGGCCTGCTGCATGCCGGACCGATCCAGCCGGAGAAGAGCTGGCGGGCGCTCGACCCCGGCGCGATGGCGACGCTCTACCAGGTCAACGCCATCGGGCCGGCGCTGGTCGCCAAGCACTTCCTGCCGCTGCTGCCGCGGCGCGGCCGGGGCGTCTTCGCCGCCGTCTCCGCCCGGGTCGGCAGCATCGCCGACAACGGGCTGGGCGGCTGGTACGGCTACCGGGCGGCCAAGGCGGCGCTGAACCAGCTCGTCCGCACCGCCGCCATCGAACTCGCCCGCACGCGGCCAGAGGCGGTCTGCGTGACGCTTCACCCCGGCACGGTCGATACCGGCCTCTCCAAGCCCTTCCAGGCCGGCGTGGCGGCCGACAGGCTGTTCCCGCCCGAGCGCTCGGCCGCCTGCCTGCTGGCCGTCCTCAACGGCCTGACCCCGGCGGACAGCGGCGGGCTGTTCGCCTGGGACGGGCAGCGCATCCCCTACTGAGCGGCGCCCCGGCGATGACCGTCCTGATCCCCGTGCTGGGCGACCAGCTCTCTCCCGCCTGTCGGCCCTGAGGGCGGCCGATCCCGCCGACAGCGTCGTCCTGATGGCCGAGGTGGCGGAGGAGACGCGCTACGTCCCCCATCACCGGCAGAAGATCGCCTTCGTCCTGTCGGCCATGCGCCACCATGCCGAGGCGCTGCGGCGGGCCGGCTGGCGGGTGGAGTATGTCCGGCTCGACGACCCGGCCAACAGCGGCAGCCTGACCGGCGAGCTTGCCCGCGCCGCCGCGCGCCACGGCGCCACCCGCATCCTCGCCACCCACCCCGGCGAGTGGCGGGTGCTGCAGGCCATGCGCGGCTGGAACGGGGCGCTCGGCCTGCCCGTCACCATTCTCGAGGACGACCGCTTCCTCTGCCCGCTGCCCGACTTCGCCGCCTGGGCCGAAGGCCGGCGCCAGCTCCGCATGGAGTTCTTCTATCGGGAGATGCGCCGCCGCACCGGCCTGCTGATGCGGGACGGCGAACCGGAGGGCGGTCGCTGGAACTTCGATGCCGAGAACCGCAAGCCGCTGACCGGCGACCTCTTCCTGCCGCAGCCCGCCCGCTTCGCCCCCGATGCGGTGACCGGGGAGGTGCTGGAACTCGTGGAGCGGCGCTTCCCCGACCACCCCGGCCGGCTGCGCCCCTTCGGCTGGGCGGTCACCGCCGGGGACGCCGAGGCGGCGGCGGACCGCTTCCTCGCCGACTCGCTGCGCCACTTCGGCGACTATCAGGACGCCATGCGAGCCGGACAGCCCTTCCTCTACCATTCGCTGCTGTCGCCCTACCTGAATGTCGGGCTGCTCGACCCGCTGGCGCTCTGCCGCCGGGTCGAGGCGGCCTGGGCGGCGGGCGCCGCGCCGCTGAACGCCGTCGAGGGCTTCATCCGCCAGATCATCGGCTGGCGGGAGTATGTCCGCGGCATCTACTGGCTGAAGATGCCGGAGTATCGCGACCTCAACGCGCTGGGAGCGGACCGGCCGCTGCCCGGATTCTACTGGACCGGCGACACCGACATGGCCTGCGTCGGCGCGGCGGTCGGCCAGACCCTGCGCGAGGGCTACGCCCACCATATCCAGCGCCTGATGGTCACGGGAACCTTCGGCCTGCTGGCCGGGATCAGCCCGCAGGCGCTCCACGAATGGTACCTCGCCGTCTATGTCGACGCCTTCGAGTGGGTGGAGCTGCCCAACACGCTGGGGATGAGCCAGTTCGCCGACGGCGGACTGCTGGCCTCCAAGCCCTACGCCGCGTCCGGCGCCTATATCGGCCGCATGTCCGACTATTGCGGAAGCTGCCGCTATGACGGGGCGGCCAGGACGGGGCCGCGGGCCTGTCCGTTCAACGCGCTCTACTGGGATTTCCTCGCCCGCCACCGCGAGCGGCTGGCCGGCAACCCCCGGCTCGGCCCCGTCTACCGGACCTGGGACCGCATGGCCCCGGAGGCCAGGACGGCCTGCCGGGACGGCGCCGCACGGACCCTCGACCGGCTGGACCGCGGGGAGCGGCTATGAGGGGGTCGCCTTCCCCCTGCGCCGCGCCTCGGCCCGGCAGCGGTCGGAGCAGTGCTTCACCTCCTCCCACACCCGCTCCCACTTCTTGCGCCAGGTGAAGGGCCGGCCGCAGGTGACGCAGGTCTTGGCGGGAAGGTGCTGTTTCCTGACGCCTCTCATGGCTCCTCCATGGCGGCGGATACGCGGCGGGGCGTCCCACGGATCACCCCGCCCGCGTCCCGTCCGCCGGAGGGGAGGTTACCAGGCCGGCAGGATGGCGCCCTTGAAGCGGGTCTCGAGGAACTGCCTGACCTCCGCCGACTGGTAGGCCGCGACCAGGGTCTTCAGCGCCGGACGGTCCTTGTCCTTCTCGCGCGCGGCGACGAAGTTGCCGTAGGGGTTGCCCTCGCGCGGTTCCTGGATCAGGGCGTCCTTGGCCGGATGCAGGCCGGAGTTGACCGCATAGTCGGTGTTGATGATCGCCCCGTCGAAATCCTCGATGGCGCGGGAAGCTGGGCGGCCTCGATCTCCACGAGGTCGAGCTTCTTCGGGTTCTCGGCGATGTCGAGGATGCTCGGGGCCAGGCCCTTGCCGTCCTTCAGCTTCAGAAGGCCGTTGGCCGCCAGCAGGTTCAGCGCGCGGCCGCCGTTGCTGGGGTCGTTGGGGATGCCGATCTTGGCGCCGGGCTTGAGGTCGCCGATCGCCTTCACCTTGCGGGAGTAGAGGCCCATGGGCTCGACGATGGTGTAGCCGATGGGGACGATCCTGTAGCCGCGGGCCTGGATCTGGGCGTCGAGGTAGGGCTTGTGCTGGAAGGCGTTGGCGTCGAGGTCGCCGGCTTCGAGCGCGGCGTTGGGGATCGCATAGTCGGAGAAGGTGACCAGCTCGACCTGCAGCCCGTTGCGGGCGGCGACCGACTTCGCCACCTCGGCGATCTCCTCCTCCGCACCGCCCATCACGCCGAGCTTGATCTTCTCGGCGGCCGAGGCCGCGCCGGAGGCCAGCAGGGCGAGCGCGAGGCCGCCGGCGAGACCGGCGCGGCGAAGCCAGCTTTTCGGAACATTGTTCATGGGGAGGCCCTGTCTTTCCAATGGTTGGGTCTTGCGCACGGGGTCTTCGTCAACGGACCGGCCGGCCGGATGAGCCGGCGGCGCAGTCCGTCGCGTTTTTAACTGTTTGTTGATGTGATATTTTTCTATCAACAGCACACTTACGAGATATCACCGCGGTGACTTCGCGCTGTCAATAGCCGAGCGCACGGCAGAACCGGCCGGCGGGGGCAAGGGGGCGGCGTTGGGCGTATTGTGCAGCGCTTCTTCGCCGCACAATCGGATTTCGATCGTTTTATCGATGATAATCAACAACTTATCCGACCGGACCGCGAGGATCGTTGTGCAGGGCCTGCACGATGGCCGGGAAAGGCGACGCGGACGGATTTCGGCCGTCGATGCCGCGAAGCCTACGGAAATACCCTGAACAAATCAAGAAACTTGCTGATAAACCGGGCATATCCGCCGGATGGCCGCAACCTTGGCCGGGCCGGAGCGTTATCGGCTTGCAGGCTGCCGGACGCCCTCCCATTTCACAAGAAATGGCATAGCTGAGGCGCGACGATTTCATACTTGATAAATAGAGTTTAAGCAGGCATATCCCCGCCGCCAACTGTGAGAGGCTGTGAGCGACATGACCGCGACCCCCGACTCGCGCTCCCCCCTGCCGGCGGCCCGGCCGAATGTGCTGGCGCTGGTGGGCAACACGCCGATGGTGGAGATCAACCGGCTCGACACCGGCCCCTGCCGGCTGTTCGTGAAGCTGGAGAGCCAGAATCCCGGCGGGTCGATCAAGGACCGGGTGGCCCTGGCGATGGTCGAGGCGGCGGAGCGCGACGGCCGGCTCGGCCCCGGCGCCACGATCATCGAGGCGACGGCCGGCAACACCGGCCTGGGGCTGGCGCTGGTGGCGGCCCGGAAGGGCTACCGGCTGCTGCTGATCGTCCCGGACAAGATGGCGCGCGAGAAGGTGCTGCACCTGAAGGCGCTGGGGGCGGAGGTGCGGATCACCCGCTCCGACGTGCCCAAGGGCCACCCGGAATACTACCAGGACCTCGCCGAGCGGCTGGCCGCCGAGATCCCCGGCGCCTTCTACGTCAACCAGTTCGGCAACCCGGCCAATCCGCAGGCGCACGAGACGACGACCGCGCCCGAAATCTGGGAGCAGATGGGCCGGGACGTCGACGCCGTGGTGGCGGGGGTGGGCTCCGGCGGGACCATCACCGGGCTCGGCCGCTACTTCCAGCGCGTCTCGCCCAAAACGGAGATGGTGCTGGCCGATCCGGAGGGGTCGGTGCTCGCCCACTACATCGCGACCGGAGAGCTGCTGGAAGCCGGTTCCTGGAAAGTGGAGGGCATCGGCGAGGACTTCATCCCGCCGATCTCCGACCTCGGCCTCGTGCGCAGGGCCTACACGATCAGCGACGCCGAGAGCTTCGAGACGGCGCGCGACCTGCTGGTGCAGGAGGGCATCCTGGCCGGCTCCTCCTCCGGCACGCTGGTCGCGGCGGCGCTGCGCTATTGCCGCGAGCAGACCGAGCCCAAGCGGGTGGTGACGCTGATCGCCGACAGCGGCAACAAGTACCTGTCGAAGATGTTCAACGACTTCTGGCTGCTGGACGAGGGCTTCGTGCCGCGCAGCCGCAGCGGGACGGTGCGCGACCTGGTGACCCGGCGCTTCGACGAGGGCGGCACCATCACCGTCAGCCCGGACGACACGCTGCTGACCGCCTTCAGCCGGATGCGCGCCGCCGACGTGTCGCAGCTCCCCGTGCTGGAGGACGGCCGGCTGGCCGGCCTGCTGGACGAAAGCGACATCCTGCACGCCGTCGCGACCGGCGGCGGCTCCTTCGCCCGGCCGGTGCGCGACGCCATGGTGCGCGACCTCGTCACCACCCCGGCCGACGCGCCGATCGCCGCGCTCTACGGCCTGTTCGCGCAGGACCGCGTGGCCATCGTGGTGGACGGCGACCGCTTCCTCGGCCTCGCCACCCGCGTGGACCTGATCAACCACCTGCGGCTGGAGGCCGCCTGAGCATTTGCGGCTGGAGGCCGTGTGACCGTCATGTCGAGACCGAACCAGCTTGGCTTCGCCACCCGCACCATCCATGCCGGCCAGGAGCCGGATCCCGCCACCGGCGCGGTGATGGTGCCGATCTACGCCACCTCCACCTTCGTGCAGGAGAGCCCCGGCGTCCACAAGGGCTATGAGTACGCCCGCAGCCAGAACCCGACCCGCATGGCGTTCGAGCGCTGCATCGCCGACCTGGAGGGCGGGACGCGCGGCTTCGCCTTCGCCTCCGGACTCGCCGCCATCGCGACGGTGCTGGAGTGCCTGGACGCCGGCGCCCACGTGGTGGCGATGGACGACCTCTATGGCGGGACCTTCCGCCTGCTGGAGCGGGTGCGCCGCCGCACCATGGGGCTGCAGATCGGCTATGCCGACCTGTCCGACCCCGAGGCGCTGGCCGCGGCGGTGCGGCCCGAGACGAAGCTGATCTGGGTGGAGACGCCGACCAACCCGATGCTGAAGCTGGTCGACCTGGAGGCGGTCGCCCGCTTCGCCCGGTCCCGCGGCATCTGGACGGTGGTGGACAACACCTTCGCAAGCCCCTGGGTGCAGCGGCCGCTGGAGTTCGGCATCGACCTCGTCGTGCATTCGACGACCAAGTACCTGAACGGCCATTCCGACATGGTCGGCGGCACCGCGGTGGTCGGCGACAACGCCGAGCTGGCGGAGAAGCTGGCCTTCCTGCAGAACGCGGTCGGCGGCATCTCCGGCCCGTTCGACAGCTTCCTGGCGCTGCGCGGCCTGAAGACCCTGGCGCTGCGGATGGAGCGCCACAGCGCCAACGCGCTGGAGATCGCCGGCTGGCTGGAGACGCATCCGCGGGTCCGCCGCGTCGTCTATCCCGGTCTGCCCAGCCACCCGCAGCATGCGCTCGCCAAACGCCAGATGCGGGCCGCCAGCGGCATCGTCACGGTGGAGCTCGACGCCGGAATCGAGGAGACCAGGCGGGTCCTGGAGCGCTGCCGCCTGTTCGCCCTGGCCGAAAGCCTGGGCGGGGTGGAGAGCCTGATCGAGCATCCGGCCATCATGACCCACGCCTCCATCCCCGCCGAGCAGCGGCGCCGGCTGGGCATCGGCGACGGGCTGATCCGCCTGTCGGTCGGGATCGAGGACGCGGCCGACCTGCGGGAGGATCTGGCGCAGGCGCTGGCGATCCTGGACCGTTGAAGCGGAGAAAAGGGGCGGTCTTGCCGGAGACCGCCCTTTCACTGCCCAATCATCCGCCGCAGAGGTGATTTGCAAGGCTATCTTTCTTAATCGTGACCCCTCCGTTCGGATTCGTAACAAATTGTAATGCCGCTTGAGTGCCGTCGGGCGTCCTTGTATTTTCGCGCCCGCTTATTTTCTTTCGGTTCGGCATGACACCTCAGGCGGGCAAAAAGAACGTCGTTCGGCCGCCCAGCAATACGGCGCCGCAGGCAAAAGGCCAGCAGAGACTGCGGGGCCGTTGGTTGACCCTGCGCGGATTGTTACTTTCCTTTCTGTTGCTGCTGTCGGCAGGGTTTTTTCTTGCCCTGGCGGCTTTGCCCGTGGGCCGGGTGGCGAGCGCCGCGATCTCCGCCGGCGTGGTGGCGGCGGCCTTCGTCCTCGGCCGCTTCGCCTCGCGCTTCTGGCACGCCCGGACGCTGACGGTGCTGCTGCTGGCCTTCGTCACCTTCCGCTATTTCTTCTGGCGGGTGACCGGCACGCTGCCGCCGGTGGACGATCCGCTGAACTTCATCCCCGGGGTCGTTCTGTTCGCGGCGGAGGCGATGTCCTTCGTCCTGTTCCTGACCTCGCTGTTCGTCATCATCGACCCGCTGAAGCGCGAACCGGCCGAGCTGACCGGCGCGCCGGAGGACTGGCCGTCGGTCGACGTCTTCATCCCGAGCTACAACGAGGAGCCGGAGCTGCTGGAGACGACGCTGGCGGCGGCGGTCTGCATCGACTACCCGCGCGACAGGCTGCGGGTCTATCTGCTGGACGACGGCGGCACCGACCAGAAGCTGGCCAGTTCCCGGCCCGAGGCGGCGGCGGCGGCGCGCGACCGGCGCGAGACGCTGATGGCGCTGTGCGAGCGGCTGCAGGTCACCTACATGACCCGGCCGCGCAACGAGCATGCCAAGGCCGGCAACATCAACCACGCCTTCCACCAGACGCAGGGCGACCTGGTGCTGATCCTGGACGCCGACCATGTGCCGACGGTCGGGATCCTGAAGGCGACGGTCGGGTTCTTCCAGCAGGACCCGGGGCTGTTCCTGGTGCAGACCCCGCATTTCTTCGTGAATCCGGACCCGGTCGAATACAACCTCGGCACCTTCGAGCGGATGCCGAGCGAGAACGAGATGTTCTACTACTCGATCCAGCCCGGGCTCGACCGCTGGAACGGCGCCTTCTTCTGCGGATCGGCGGCCGTGCTGCGCCGCGCGGCGCTGGAGGAGGTCGGCGGCTTCGCCGGCGACACGGTGACCGAGGACTGCGAGACGGCGCTGGAGCTGCACGCCCGCGGCTGGCGCAGCGTCTATCTGCCCCGCCCGCTGATCGCCGGGCTGCAGCCGGAGACCTTCGACAGCTTCATCGCCCAGCGCTCGCGCTGGGCGCAGGGCATGATCCAGCTGTTCCTGCTGAAGAATCCGCTGTTCAAGCGCGGCCTGACGCTGCCGCAGCGGCTTTGCTACACCAGCACGATGCTCTACTGGTTCTTCTGGTTCTGGCGGCCGATCTTCCTGCTGTCGCCGCTGTGCTACGCCCTGTTCGGGCTGGAGATCTACCGGATCAACCTGCCGGATTTCGCCTGCTTCGTGATTCCGCACGTCTTCGCCGCCGCCTTCCTGACGCAGTTCCTGCACGGGCGGATGCGCTGGCCGCTGTTCTCCGAACTCTACGAGTATCTGCAGTCCTTCCACGTCTCGCGGGCGGCGCTGGCGACGCTGGTCCGGCCGCGCGACCCGGTCTTCACCGTGACGGCCAAGGGGCAGTCGGTGGACAGGGACGGCTTCTCGCCGCTGGCCGGCCCCTTCATCCTGGTGACCTTCCTGCTGGCGCTGGGGCTCGCCATGTGCGCCTGGCGCTATTACGCCTTCCCGGAACACCGGCCGGCCATCCTGCCGGTCGCCGTATGGACCCTGCTGAGCTTCATCCTGGCGATCGGCGGCCTCGCGGTGGTCTACGAGCGCAAGCGCGTGCGCCGGCAGGAGCGCTTCACGGTCGACCGGCCGGCGCTGCTGACCTATGCCGACGGCACGGTCGTCGAGGTGACCGTGGCCGACGTGTCGGCGGGCGGCGTCGGGCTGGAGGTCGCCGCGCGCTGGCGCGAGGTCCTGGCCCGGCCGGAGGCGCCGGTGCTGACCATCACCGCGACCGACACCGAGGAGGAGACCACCACCGGCGTGCGCATCTCGCGCATCGAGCCGCGCGGCGGCGACCTGTCGGTGGGGGCCGGCTTCGCGCCGCGCGACCGGCAGGACAGCGTGCAGATGGCGCGCTTCGTCTTCGGCAACAGCGTGGGCTGGGCGGACTTCCTCGACCGCAAGCGCGTCCAGGCGCCGACCTTCTTCGGCGGGCTGCTGTTCTTCCTGACGCGGGTGGTGCCGCGGATGGGCCATGTCCTGGTGGCGCTGCCCGGAGCGGTGCGCCGGATCCTGACCTTCCAGGCACCGTGACGCCGCGATGACGCCGATGCCGTCCCTCCCGTCCGCCCGCGCCGCCGCCCGCCGGATGCTGGCCGTGCTGGCCCTGACGGCGGCCCTGCTGGCGGGCCTGCCCGGCTCCCCGGCCGAGGCGGCCGACAAGCGGGTCATCCCGCTGTCGAACCTGCGCGACGGCGCGCCGGAGATCACGCTGCACGGCGAGGAGGAGGCGGCGGGCCTGCGCGTCTTCGTCCCGCCGATGGGGCCGCTGTCGTCGGTGGTGCTGACCCTGTCCTACGAGAACGGCATCGACATCCTGCCGGAGAAGGGCGCGCTGTCGGTCTACATCAACGGCTCCCCGGTGGCGGAGCTGCCGCTGTCGGCCTTCAGGGGACCGGTGAACGCCGCCATCACCCTGCCGGCCAGCCTGATCCGGCCGGGCGAGAACCAGATCCTCTTCCAGTCCAACGCCCAGCACCGCGCCATCTGCACGGTGCGCGGCACCTTCGACCTGTGGGCGCGGGTGAACCTCGCCGCCTCCTCGCTCGCCCTGTCGTCCGAGACGGCGCTGCCCGAGCCGGATCTCGCCATGGTGCGCCGGCTGCTCGCCTCCTCCGACCGGGCGCGGGAGCCGCTGACGATCCTGAAGGCGGGCGGCGAGATCGATGCCGACCAGCTCGGCTGGGGCGCCATGGTGGCGCAGGCCTACGGGCTGCTGCTGGGCGACCTCGCGCCGCGGGTGGCGGCGCTGCCGCTGCCGGCCAGGACCGCCGGCGGCGGGGCGGCCGGAGCCGATGGTCTGGCCTCGCTCGCCCTGCCGGGCGGCAAGAACGTGCTGATCGGCACCCGCGACCAGCTCGCCCCCGTCCTGGGCGATGCGCGGACGCAGGGCGTGACGGGTCCCTTCCTCGGCGTCTACCCGGCGGGGCCGGCCGGCGGCTTCGTCGTCGTGCTGTCCGGCCGCACCGCGACGGAGGTGGACCAGGCGGTGATGCGCTTCGCCGATCTCGGCCGGCCGCTGCCGCCCGTCGCCGCCACCGTGGTCGCCGATCCCGGCCCGGTCCAGCCGCCGTCCCCGCGCGAGGTGCAGGAGGAGGGGCGCTACCGCCTGTCCGACCTCGGCTTCGCGACGGTCCGGCACAGCGGCTACCGCTACACCGGCCGCTTCACCGTCACCCTGCCGAGCGGATTCGCGCCGGTGGGCGACCGCCCGATCCTGTTCCACGTCAACGCGGCCTTCGAGGGCAACCTGGGGCCGGGGGCGGTGCTGAACGTCCGGGTCAACGGCCGCTCCGCCTCGGCGATGGAGGTGGACAAGCGCTCCAGCGGCATCATCGAGAACGGCGAGATGCAGCTGCCGATGGCGCTGTTCCGCCCCGGCCCCAACATCGTGGAGGTGGAGGCGGAGCTGCCGCCGGCCGGCGGCACCGACTGCGTCTTCGCCGTGCGGCGGCCGAGCTTCACGCTGCACGACAGCTCCAGCATCGAGATCCCCGGCTTCGCCCGGCTGGCGACGATGCCGAACCTGGGCACGCTGGCGCAGACCGCCTTCCCCTATGGCGGGCGGGCGGGACGCGACGCGGTTCCCCCCTTCGACCTCGTGGTGGTGGGCAAGGAGCCGTCCTGGTTCGCCGCGGCCTGGACGATGACCGCCCGGCTGGCCCAGCGCTCGGGCGAGCTGATGCGGCTGGTGCCCTATGTCGGCTGGGACGGCACGCCGGACGGCAACGCCCTGATCGTCGGGCCGGTGGCGGCCCTGCCGCAGTCGGCCTTCGCCAGCGCACCCCTGCCGGCCGACCGGCTGGCCGCCCTGCTGGAGGCCGGGTCGCTGGTGGCGCAGGCGAGCGCCCGCGGCGAGCCGATGGCCCCGGCCGAGAGGCGCCAGCTCGTCGAGCGGCTGCGCAGCGTGTGGACCGGCAGCGCGCCCGGCCGCCCCGGCGCCGTGCGGGCAATGGCCGGCGCGGCGACGGCGGCGGCCCCGGCCCCGGCCGACGGCGGCATGCAGGGCCGCTGGCAGCGCATCGCCGGCGACAAGGAGCAGGCGGCCTCCGCCTGGATGCCCGACTGGCTGCGCCGTGGCATGGCCATGGCCGCGCGGCAGATCAACCGCTGGACGGTGACGGAGGCGCCGGTCGACGTGATGGCGCTGACCGAGAATGCCGAGACGCTGCCCGAGGCGGCCCTTCTCCAGTACAAGTCGCCGGGCGTCGAGGCCACCACCTGGACCCTGCTGACCGCCTCGGACTCGCGGGCGGTGGAGCGCGCTATGCGCGGCCTGGGCGAGGGCGGGCTGTGGGACAGGCTGCGCGGCGGCGGCGGGCTGTGGAGCAGTGCGGCGCCGACGATGACCACGCTGGACGCCTCGCGCCCCTATCAGGTGATCCTCGACCCGTTCGACGTCGGCAACCTGATCTTAATCCTTGCACGCAATCTCTCGCAGAGGATCGAGCTGCTGTTCGCGCTTCTCCTCGGCACGGCGATGATCCTGACCATCAGCATGCGCATGCTGCTGAAGCGCGGCCACGCGGAGCGGAGCGGATCATGACGGGCGACGGGCGGCGAATCGGGCCGGGGATGACGCGGCGGCAGGCGATGGCGGCGGCCGGACTGCTGGCGGCCCTGCCCCTGGCGGCACCCGCCCCGGCGCGGGCGCGGCCCTTCGGGCCGGCGGACTGGCACGACTATGCCCGGCGCTTCCTGACGGCCGACGGGCGCATCGTCGATACCGGCAACAAGGGCGTCAGCCATTCCGAAGGGCAGGGCTACGGCATGCTGCTGGCGGTGGCGGCGGACGACCGCGCCGCCTTCGACCGCCTGTGGGAGTGGACGCGGCGGACCCTGATGGTGCGCGACGACGGGCTTGTCGCCTGGCGCTGGCAGCCCGAGGGCGGGGTGAGCGACCGCAACAACGCGTCCGACGGCGACATCCTGATCGCCTGGGCGCTGCTGCGCGCCGCCGACCGCTGGAAGGCCGACGCCTACCGCACGGCCGCCGCCGCCATCGTGAAGGCGCTGGCGGCGGGCGTGGTGGCGGAGCAGGCGGGGATGACCGTGCTGCTGCCGGGGCGCGACGGCTTCCGCAAGCCGAACGGGCTGATCCTCAACCCCAGCTACTGGGTGTTCCCGGCGCTGCGCGCCTTCGCCGCCCTGCCGGACGGCGGGGTGTGGAACCGCGTGCTCGACAGCGGGCTGGTGCTGCTGGCCAAGGCGCGCTTCGGCGGCTACCAGCTTCCGCCCGACTGGCTGCTGCTCGACGCCAAGGGCGGCGTGGCGCTGGCCGACGGGTTCCGCAAGCAGTACGGCTACGACGCGGTGCGGGTGCCGCTCTACCTGGCGTGGGACGGCTTCCGCGATCCCTACTATTTCCGGCCCTTCGCCGCGCTGGCGGCGAAGTACGGCAGCGGGGCGCTCCCGGCCACCGTCTCGCTGCCCGGCGGGACGACCGCGCAGGTCCCCGCCTCGGTCGGGATGATGGCGGTCTACCGGCTGGCCGCGGCGGTCGCCGGCGGGGGACCCGCGGTGACGGTGCCGCCGCCCGCCGCCGACGAGGACTATTACTCCACCACCCTGCTCCACCTCTCGGCGCTCGCCGCGCAAAGCCTGGGGATCGACCCATGATGCGTCCCGCCGTCCTGTGCCGCACCGCCCTGTGCCGCGCCACCATCGCCGCGCTGCTTGCCGCCCTGCCCGCGCTGGCGCCCGACGCCCTGGCCCAGACGGGAGGCCAGCCGGGCGGACGCGCCCTCGCCCCCGGGGTGAAGGTGGAGGTCGCCCCCGCCCCCGGCAGCGGCGCCGCCCCCGCACCCGGCACGCCGGACGATTCCGCCCTGCGCTACTACGCCCGCATCGGCGACGTCGAGCGGCTGGAGGCGGAGATCGCGCGGCTGCGCGCCCTTGACCCGTCCTGGGAGCCGCCGAAGGACCTGTTCGCGCCGCAGCCGGTCGTCGCCGGGGTGGACGAGAGCCCCTTCTGGGCGCTGCTGTCCGCCGGCAAGCTGGCCGAGGCCCGCGCCGCCATCGCCGAGCAGCGGCGCAAGTCGCCCAACTGGCAGCCCTCGCAGAAGCTGCTGCAGGAGCTCGACCTCGCCGAGGGCAGCGGCCGGCTGCGCAGCGCCAGCGAGACGAAGCGCTGGCAGGAGGTGATCGACGCCGCCGCCGCCCAGCCGGAGGCGGTGACCTGCAGCCGGCTGGACAATGCCTGGCGGCTGGCCGAGGCCTATGGCGAGCTGAAGCAGCTCGACCGCGCCTTCGAGACCTACCGGACGATCGTCACCCAGTGTCCCAAGGCCAAGGAGCGGCGGGACACGCTGTTCAAGGCCTCGCGCTATCTCGGCCCGGAGCGGGTGAGGGAGCTGGCGGCCCTGGGATCCACCGCCAACCCGGCGCCCGGCGAGGACTACGCGACCGTCCGCGCGGCCGAGGCGGAGCTGGAGACCGGCCGCCTGCTGCAGCGGCTGGGCGACGGCAAGGGCAGCCTGTCGCCGGCCGAGCTGGCGCGGGCGGAGGAGATCGTCCGCGAGAAGCAGGACGCCGACGGCGCCATCGCGCTCGGCTGGTATTTCCAGGGCCGCAGGAACTACGCCCAGGCCCAGTCCTGGTTCGCCGAGGCCAACAGCTGGTCGCCGAGCGACAAGGCGGCGGAGGGGCTGGTGCTCGCCTATGCCGGTGCCGGGGACAAGGCCCGCGCCCGCGAGGCGGGAGCCGCCTGGAAGGGGAAGTCGCCGCGGGTCGACCGGGCGCTGAAGGCGGTCGAGCCGCCGCGCGGCGGCACCGGCGGCCCGGCGGCGCCCCGGGGACCGAGCGAGCTCGATCTGGCGCTGGCGCGGCGCGACTTCGCCGGCTGCCTCGCCGCCATCCAGCGGATGACCGCCAGGAGCGGCCCGACGGCGGAGCTGCTGCAGCAGCGCGGATGGTGCCTGATGGAGCTGAAGCGGCCGTCGGAAGCGGAGATCGCCTTCCAGGAGGCACAGGCGCTGGCCGCGCGCCAGCCGGCCAAGGGCGGCGCCTCGCGCTTCAGGGGATCGCCGCTGGAGTCCGGCGCGACGGCGGCGCAGGAGAACGCCTACGGGCAGGCGGTGGCCCGGCTGGCGACCGGCGATACGGTGGGGCTGACGCGGGATCTGGCGCGCAGCGACCTGACGCCCGCCCAGCGCGCCGAGATCCGCGCCCGGCTGCTGGGCGCCGAGGCCGGCCGCGCGCTGGAGGACAAGCGCTACCACGACGTGCTGCGGCTGCTCGACGCCCGCAAGGAGCTGGAGCCGGAACCGCGCGACCTGGGAATCCTGCGCGGCTGGGCGCTCTACAACCTCCACCGCCTGGAGGATGCCTACAAGCAGTTCAAGGCGATCGACGACCGGCTGAGCACCGAGGAATCCCGCGAGGGGGTCACGATCACCTGGAAGACGATCTATCACGACTGGTAAAGGCCACGACTGGTAAAGGCCACGACTGGTAAAGGCCACGACTGGTAAAGGCCGCGACTGGTAAGACAAGACTGGCAGGGACGACACGCATGACCGGCTTTCCGCGCTTCCTTCGGCTGTCCGTTCTGGCCGCGGCCCTGCTGACGGCGGGCTGCGCCGGCTGGGTGCGGGACAACCTGAGCCAGTCCTCCACCCCCTGGCGGCGGGTGCAGGCCGACGCCCTGCCGGTGACCCTGCCGCCCGGCGGCAGCTTCCCCATCGTGGCGGCGCGCACGCGCAGCACCGGACAGGTCTACCGGTCCTACATCGCCGTGCTGGGCAATCCGACGGTGCTGCCCGGCGAGAACCGCCTGTCCATCGACGTGCAGACCCTGCCCGACAGCCTGATGGGCGCGCTGGTCCAGCCGCCGCGCATCTTCCCGGTGCCGCTCTACACCACGGAGACGCTGACCAGGACGCTGGCGGCCGAGTTTCCCGACATGACGGCCAAGGTCGCCGATGCCGCGCGGCGGAACCGCTACGGCGACTACGACTTCGCGGTCGCCCATGACGAGCAGAACAGTTGCGTGCTGGCCTGGCAGCTCATCACCGACCACACGCGCACCCTGCCGACGCGGATCGAGGCGGTGCGGCTGGAATACCGCGTCTGCGGCACCACCCGCGACCCGAAGGCGCTGCTGCGCCCCTTCGACTCCCTTGTGCTGACCTTGCCGGAAACGGTGCTGGAGACGGACGACCTGGATCGGATGTAGGCTGGCATCGGCAGTCCTTCATCGCTATCCCCATCCGGTCGGCTTGATCAGGAGGCCACCTGCAGGCACGGCTTACCCCTTGCCGGCGTCGATCTCGGGATCAACCGTGAACCGCACGCCTCCGCGAGAGATCGATCCGCGAGCCATCTGATCGACACCTGCGCCCTTTCGGAGCGTATCCATCCGGTTCCGGCAGGCTCGGCGGCCGACTGGTTCGAGAGTGTGCCGGCGATCGCCGCGGCCGGCCAGCCCCGGCCGGGCGTCCCCCGGGAAGCCGTGACCCGCGCGGCTAACGCCGGATCGCCACGGCGACCGCACGGCTGACCGCCGCCGGGATGACCGAGCCGTGGTTCTCGCCCGCGAAGGACACGAAGCCGACGGCCGGTCCGCGCGGGCCGAGCCCGGCCAGCCGCTCGGCCAGCTCCCGCGCATTCTCCACCATCCGCGCCTTGCGCCGCCGCTCCTCGCGCGCCGGATCGACCGGTTCGCCGGGTGGAGCCTGCAGTTCGTTCTCGCCCACCGTCACCAGCAGGCTGCGGGTGGCGGCAGCCGGCGGCACCGCTTCGGCGAAGCGCCGCTCCTCCGCCAGCACGGCCTTGTCGTGCCACCAGATCGAGGGGCTGGCGGCGACATAGCGCTGGAACGCCTCGCAGCGCGTGAACAGGGCATGCAGCACGAACAGCCCGCCGTAGGAATGGCCGAACAGCGTCTGGCGGCCGCGGTCGATGCGGAAGCGTCCCCCGACCTCGGGCTTCAGCTCCTCCTCGATGAAGGCCAGGAAGGCGTCGGCGCCGCCGGTGCCCGGCGGGGCGCCGTCAGCGGGAGGCGTGTAGTCCCGCGCCCGCCGGGGCTGGTCGAAAGCCGTGTCGGTCGGATAGCCGATGGCCACCACCAGTGCGGGAGGGATGCCCACCGCGGCGCCATGTCCGCCGACCACCCGCATCGCCTCGGCCGCCGTGCCGAAGATGCTGTTGCCGTCGAGCAGATACAGCACCGGCCAGCCCTCCGGCGGCGGCGGCGTCTCCGGCCAGGCGGCGAAGATGCGATAGGGACGGGAGGGATCGCCGCCCGCCGCCATCTCCCACTGGACGGTGCGGGGAAGCGTCACCGCCGCCGGCTCCCCGGCGACCGCGGACCCGCCGGCCGGCAGGTCGGCGGCGACCACGGCGACCGGGGCTGCCAGAAGGCTGCGCCGCGTCACGGCCGGGATCCTCACCATTTGTAGCGCACCCCCGCCAGCACCAGCCGCCGGTCGCCGAAGAAGCAGGCGGTGGCGCTGGAGCAGCTCGACACGAACTCCTTGTCGAACAGGTTGGTGACGTTCAGCGTCACCTCCGCCCCGGCCAGCTCCGTCCTCAGCGCGCCCAGGTCGTAGCGGATCGCCGCGTCGGCCAGCGTGTAGCCGGGCACCTCGAAGCTGTTCACGTCGTTGCCGGCGGTCCGGCCGATGTAGCGGACGCCGCCGCCCAGCTCCAGCCCGGCGAACGGGCCGCTCTGGACGCGGTAGTTGAGCCAGCCGCTCGCCATGTGGTGCGGCACCTGCGGCACGCGCCGGCCGGTGACGCCCGCGGTGTTGGACCTGGTCACCTCGGCATCGATGTAGCTGTAGGCGCCGATCAGGTCGAGGCTGCCGGTCAGGCTCGCCCGCCCTTCCAGCTCGATCCCGCGCGAGCGGATCTCCCCGGTCTGGACGCTGTAGAGGGTGTTCAGCGGATCGACGGTCAGCACGTCGCGCTGGCGGATCGAATAGCCGGCCAGCTGGATGAAGCTGTTCATCCCCGGCGGCTGGTACTTGACGCCGGCCTCGTACTGCTCGCCCTTGGTCGGGGAGAAGGCGGCACCGCCGCGCGCCGGCGAATAGGTGCCGGAGTTCGGCAGGAAGCTGGTGGAGTAGTTGACGTAGGGCGTGATGCCGTTGTCGAACAGATAGAGCAGCCCGGCCCGCCAGGTGAAGGCGGTGTCCGACTGGCTGGTCCGGCTGTTCGAGGCGAGCTGCACCGTTTCGCTGTCGGCGCGGTCGTGCCGCACGCCCACCGTCAGGCGCCAGTTCTCGTACGCCACCTGATCCTGTGCGTACATGCCGAGCTGGGTCTGGATCTGCCGCGTGGCCTGCACGCTGCGCACGGCGGGATAGCTAAGGCCGTAGGCCGGATTGAAGATGTCCAGCGTCGGCACCGTCACCCCGGTGAACTGGCCGAGGTCGCGGCGGGCGAAGCCGCGCGACCAGTCGGCGCCGAACAGCAGCGTGTGATCGACCGGCCCGGTCGCCACCGTGGCCTGGGCCTGATTGTCGACGGCCACGGTGTTGGCCATGTCGCTGACCCGGCTGATCGACCGGTTGGCCGTGCGCTGGTTGGCCTGCAGCGACGAGAAGGACAGCGCCTTGAAGGCGGAGTCGACGTGGTTGTAGCGGGCGTTCTGCCGCAGCGTCCAGACGTCGCTCAGCCGGTGTTCGAACTGATAGCCGATGGACGCCGAGTTGCGCGTGTAGTTGTCGTAGTTGGGGTCGCCGGCATAGAAGCCGGAGCCGAGCTTGCCGTTGCGGTTCGGCAGCACGGTGCCGACGGCCGGGGCGAAGTTGTAGAATCCGCCCTCGGGGTCGCGCTGGTAGCTGGAGAGCACCGTCAGGCTGGTGTCGGCGGTCGGCTTCCAGGTGACGGCCGGCGCGATGGCGATGCGGTCGTCGTGGACGCCCTCGAACTGGGTGCCCGACCTGCGGGCGATGCCGGTCAGGCGGTAGAGGAACTGCCCGTCCTCCGTCAGCTTGCCGCCGGCGTCGACCATGGTCTGCAGCCGGTTGTTGCTGCCGGCCTCCACCCGCACCTCGTGGGTGGGGGTCTCGGTCGGGCGGCGGCTGACCAGATTGACGATGCCGCCCGAGCCCGCCTGCCCGTAGAGGACCGAGGCCGGGCCGCGCAGGATCTCGATGCGCTCCAGCAGCCAGGGGTCGACCGTCGGGATGGCGTAGGAGATGCTGCGCTGCTGCCGCAGCCCGTCGAGGAAGTTGACGTAGGCCGCGCCGGCCCCCTGCCCGCCGAAGCCGCGGACGAAGACGCTGTCGTAGCGGGCGCTGGGCCGCACCTCCGCCAGGACGCCGGGCGTGTAGCGCAGGGTCTGCGACACCGTCTGCGAACCCTGGTCGTCCATCTGGTCGCGCGTCACCACGCTGACCGACTGCGGCGATTCGATCAGGGGCGTGTCGGTCTTGGTGCCGGTGGTGGTCACCCCGGCGACATAGCCGGTCACCGGCTGCCAGCTCCGCCACGCCGTCGCCTGGACGGTCACCTCCGGAAGCTGGAGGGCGCCGCCAGCATCGCCCGACACCGCCGGGGCCGGCAGCAGCGTCACCGTGCCGGCATCGGTGTAGCGCCAGGTCAGCCCGGTTCCGGCCAGCAGCCGCGGCAGCGCCTGATCCACCGACAGCCGGCCGCTGGCTCCCGGCGACCGCAGGTTCGCCGTCATGTCCGAGCTGTAGAGAAGCTGGATGCCGGCCCGGCTGGCGAAGTCGGTCAGGGCCGAGGACAGCGGCTGCGCCGGGATGTCGTACTGGCGCGGCTCGTCCGCCACGGCGGGCTGGGCATGGACGGCCCCGCCCTGCACCGCCACCCCGGCGATGGTCGCCAGCAGAAGGACGCGCAGGGTTTCGCGGGGGAAGCAGGGCCATGCGGAACGGCCCGGGAATGTCCGATACGCGGGTTGCCCTGCGCTCCCCGCCGTCCGGTAGTCGGTCGCCATCGTCGTCTCTTCGGTCGTCGATCGATCCCGTCCCCTGTTGCCAGGGCCAAGCCGGGATCCTCCTGATCCCTAAGACCGATGGCGGTGCGAAACCCCTGACGCCGGCCCCGACGATTTTTGCGAATTATTCTCAGCAAGACCCCGCGGGGACCGTCCGGCTCACCCGTCCCGCCCGGTCACGATGGCCAGATAGCCGGCGACGCGGCGGACGCGGACGGGGAGCACCTGCTCGATGGCGGACAGCGCGCGGTCGGGGTCGCCGATGTCGAAGACGCCGGTAACCCGGCGCTGCGCAAGATCGGGGGCGAGCAGCAGGATGGGACCCGGCCGGTAGCGGTTCAGCTCGTCCACCACCTCCCGCAGGCTGCGGTCGTCGAAGACCACGCGCCCGTCGCGCCATGCCGTCGCCCGGGCGACGTTCACTCCGGCCTCGCGGGTCGGGCAGGCGTCGGACCGGTAGCGGGCGGCCTCCCCGGCGGTCAGGCGGAGGCCGTCCTCCGGCGTCGCGATGCCGGCGGGGCAGCGGACCTCGACCGTGCCCTCCTCCACCGCCACGCGGGTCACCTCGTCCATCCGGCGCACGGCGAAGCGCGTGCCGACCACGCGCGTGACGGCCCCCATCGCCACCACTTCGAACGGGCGGCTGCGGTCGGGGGTCACGGTGAAGAAGGCCTCGCCGCGCCGCAAGGTCACCCGGCGGTTCCGGCCGCTGAAATCGACCGCGATGGCGCTGTCGGTGTTGAGCTGGACCTGCGAGCCGTCGGCGAGCGTCACCGTGCGCCGCTCCCCCGCCACCGTGCTGTGGTCGCTGCGCAACCGGTCGAGCGTCGCCGGGCCGAAGAGCGCCGCGAGCGCCAGCCCGGCGGCCAGCAGCGCCGGCGGAGCCAGACGGCCGGAGAGGCGGCGGCCGGGGAAGCGGTGCCCGGGCAGCGGCACGGCCGCGGCCGCCGCACCGGATCCGGGCAGGAGGTCCAGCGCGCTCCAGACCGCGCGCAGGCTGTCGAAGGCCTTGCGGTTCTCCGGGCGGGCCGCCAGCCACGCCTCGGTGTCGCGCCGCTCGGCGTCCGTCACCGCGTCGGAGTGCAGGCGCACGAGGCGCCTTGCGGCCTCTTCGGCGAGCGCATCCGGTCCGGTTCTGTGATGGGAGGTCATCGACTGTTCCTGACGCTCGCTGGGACCCTTACCGTATGTGACCTGGACAGAGGCGCCGCCCCTGACCTCCATGGAGGGAGTGCCCCTTATGAAGGGTCGCCGGCAGGACAGCCGGCCCCGCCGTCAAGCCCATCGCCCAGCCGCCGCCGGCAATGGAGCAGCGCCTTGATGATGTGCTTTTCCACCATGTTGCGGGAAATTCCAAGGCGCTGCGCAATCTCGCCGTGGCTCAACCCGTCGACCTTGTTGAGCAGGAAGACCTCGCGGCAGCGCGGCGGCAGCTCGTCGACGACCGCCTGCATCAGGCGGACCCGCTGGCGCGCCGCGGCAGCGTCGTCCGGCCGCACAGCCTCGGCGGCGCCGGCCGGATCGGGCAGGCAGTCGGGCAGGTCGGCTACGGCCCGCTTCTCCTCGGCCCGGCGGGCGCGGGCCACGTCGGCCGCGACGTTGGCGGCGGCGGTGTAGAGGTACGACGTCTCGTGCCTGACCGGACCCGGCCCGGCGAAGCGAAGCAGGCGCAGATAGACCTCCTGCGCGGCGTCGGCCGCCCTGTCCCGGCAGCCGAGCCGGCGGACGAGGAAGCGCAGAAGGCCGGAGTTATGCTGCCGGAAGAGGCCGTCGACCAGCAGGCGGCGCATATCGGTGGCCCGATCGGAAGCCATGTCCGTCCAATGCCTTGGGAAGGAGAGCCGTCCGGGCGCTGATAGCAAGACTGCGATTGATTATCAATATCGTTTGTTGAGAGACAGCCGGCGCCGGCCGCGGCCCCTCCCCCGTCACAGGAGCGAGGCGCCGCCGCAGACGACGATCTGCTGTCCCGTCAGGCTCGCCGCACCGGGCGACAGCAGGAACAGCGCCAGGGCGGCGATTTCGGCCGGATCGACGAAGCGGCCCATCGGCGGCAGGCGCGGGGCGACCGCCGCCCGGCCGGGATCGCGCAGCATCGGCGTATCGGTGGCGCCGGGCGCGATGACGTTCACCGTGATCCGCCGGGGCGCGAGCTCCATCGCCCAGGACCGCGCCAGCCCCGTCAGCGCCGCCTTGGTCGCGGCATACTGGGCGCGCCCCGCCGCCCCCGCCGCCGTCCGGCTGCCGAGCAGGACGATGCGCCCCCCGTCCGGCAGGCGCGGCGCCAGACGCTCGACGAGCTGCGTCGCCGCCTCGACATGGAGCCGCCACATGGCGGCGCCATCGGCAAGCGTCTGCTCGCCGATCCGCCCCACCCTGAGGATGCCGGCGGCATGGACCACCGCCTCGACCGGACCGGCCGCCGTCAGGATCCGGTCGAGCGTTCCGTCGAGAGCCGCGGCGTCGGACAGGTCGACCGGGAAATGGACGAGCCGCTCGTGCGCCGTCGCCGGAGGGGTGCGGCTGAGACCGACCACCCGCCAGCCGGCGTCGAGCAGCGCCGCCCCGATCGCCTCCCCGATCCCGGAGCTGACGCCGGTGAGGAGGGCGGTGCGGGGCGTCGGCCCGCCATCGCGCGCGCCGGTCACGGCACGAGCCTGAAGGCGATCGGCGGGAAGCCGGCGATCTCGCCGGTGACCTCGTCGCCCGGCGCGATGGGATGGCTGCCGCCGAAGGCGCCCGTCGTCACCACCTGTCCGGCGGTCAGCGGCCGGCCGGCGCGCACCAGAGCGTTCGCCAGCCAGGGCACGGAGTGGAAGGGATCGCCTGACGGATGCCCGCCGGTCACCGCCACCACGACGCGGCCGGAGATGGCGAGGGTTGCCGCCACGTCCGCGCGCACGCACCCACGCCAGTCCGCAACCTCCGGACCCACCACGAGGCCGCGGTTGCTCATCGCGTCGGCGCGCGCGGCAAGCGGCGGCGGGGTCGGCGGCAGGCGCGATTCCACGATCTCGAAGGCGGCGAAGGCGCCGGCGACGGCCGCGCCCACCTCCTCGGCGGAATAGGGGGCGCCGTCGGCACGGCCCGGCAGGTCGCGGCCGATCCGGAAGGCGATCTCGATCTCGATCTTCAGCCGGGTTCCGGTCGCGGGCATCGTCGCCGGCGAGGCGAGGATGGCCGACGCCGGGATGAAGCCGAAGCTGCCGTCGCGGTCGGCGACCTGCAGCACCTTGTAGCCGCCGGTCGGGCCGAGCGCGTCGGCGCAGAGAAGCTGGACGGCGTCGGCCTCGGCGGCAGTGACGGTCGCCAGTTCTTCGGGAAGGACGGCGAGCGGCGCGGCGGCGGCGCGCGCGTCGAGGAGGAGGCGGGCGAGACGCCCGGTCTTGGCACTGTCGGGCATGATGTGGATCGGCTTTCCGGGTGTGGCCTCCCCTCCCCCGCGCGCCGGCGGACCGGGAACGGGGGACGGGGCGCCGTTGCGGTCAGAGGATGTCCGGGGCGAAGGAGACGTGCTTGATCGCCTTGCGGAACCATGTGTAGGCGACATGGATCCGGCCGTCCGCGGACTGGCGGATCGAGGGGTAGGACAGCTCGCGGTTCTTGTCCTCGCGCGAGTTGTTCGACAGGCAGAAGCCGTCGCCGTCCTCGATGTCGAGAGCGCGGCGCCAGGTGCGGCCGCCGTCGTCGGAGACCGAGAGGGTCATCGGCGCCCGCGGCGCCCCCCAGAAGGCGGTCGGGCGGTCGTCCCCCGGAGCGGTCTCCCTGGCCTTTCCGGCCTCCGCGTCCTCGATCTCGTCATAGAGCGACAGGCGGCGCTCCCTGGCGTCGAGACGGCTCGCCCAGTTGTGGACCATGGCGAGGCGGCCGTCGGCGAGGCGGATCGCCTGGATCGAGGAGTTGTTGTTGGGCAGCGCCGTGTCCTCCGGCGCGCTCCAGCTGAGGCCCCCGTCGCGGGAGCGCGAGCAGCGGACGTGATCGGCCCAGCGCGAACGGTAGAGCGCGACCATCTCCGCCCCGCCGAGCGGAACGATGTTCATGTGCACCGCGCCGAGGCTCGACGGAACCTCGGTCCGGGACCAGCTCCGCCCCTGGTCGCGGCTGATCTCGACGGCGGAGACGTCGTCGTCGCCCACCCAGGCGATGCCCGGTTCCGTGCGGCAGAGGAACACCGGCAGCAGCCACGTCCCGTCCCCGGCGACGATGACCGGCTGGCGGATGAAGGTGCCGGGGGTTCCGATCAGCGTCTCGATCGGTCCCCAGCTCTCGCCGCCGTCCGTGGAGATGCGGTGGCGGACGATGGCGGTGTCCTGGCGGCCGTTGATCTGGGCGGTCCACAGCAGCCACAGCCGCCCGTCGGGGGCGAGGAAGAGCACCGGGTTCTGTTCGGACCGCGTCGGGTCGTCCGACAGCTTCACCGCCGGGCTCCAGGCGCCTGCGCCGCGGCGCAGGCGCGAGAACCAGATGGAGATGTCGGGGATGCCCTCCTGCGTGCCGCCGAACCAGACGCAGGCCATGTCGCCGTTCGGCAGTTCGAGGAGATTGGCCGCGTGGTTCTGGACGCAGGGCGAGGGAATGAGGGCCACGGTCGCGCCGGCGGCGACGGGGTTGGGGCGGAGCACGCCGTCCTGCGGCAGCGTGTCGGCAAGCGTGGCGACGTCCGTCATCGTTGGTTCCACCGTTCTGTCAGGCCGGTATGTCGGGCCGTTTTTCGGGCGTTGGGTCGGGCGTTGGATTGGGACCGGGCCGGCGGGCGCCGCGGCTGGCGGCGCCCGCGCGGCAGGTCATTCCGCATGCGCGGCGGAAGGGGCCTGGGCCATCAGCTCGTCCGCCGTCATCGCCGGCGGCGGGGCCACGATCCTCGGCGCATCGTCGAAGAACTTCGGACGCAGGAGGAAGCACCAGCCGATCATCAGGAAGAAGGCACCGAGCAGCGCGAACCACAGCGGATCGAGGCTCTTGAGCAGCACGATGCCGACGCAGATCGCCAGGCAGACCAGCCGTTCCGGCCAGGAGAGGTTCTGCTTCATCCAGCCCTGGATGAACATCGCCCAGGCGACGATGGCGCACATCATGCCGAAGGCGGCGATCAGGATCGGGCCGATCGGACCGCTCCACAGGATGATCGGGTCGCTGACGAAGCCGAAGGGGATGAGGAAGCTGACCGCACCGAGCCCGCTCGCCAGCATGCCGGTCTTCATCGTGTTGGCCTTCGCCATCCCGGCCGCCGCGAAGGAGGCGAGCGCCACCGGCGGCGTCACCATCGACAGCACGCAGAAGAACATGACGAAGAAGTTCGCGGCGAGGCGGTCGACGCCCATGTCGACCAGCGCCGGCACGAACATCACCGATCCGATGATGTAGGCGGCCACGGTCGGCAGGCCCATGCCCATGATCAGGCAGCCGATGACGATGAGGATCAGCGAGAGATAGAGGCTGCCGCCGCCGAGCACCGTCAGCCCGGTGACGAACTTCAGGGCCAGGTTGGACTGGGTGGCGATCGCCATGATGATGCCGATGGTGCACAGCGGGATGGACAGCATCGCCATCTGCTTGGGCACGTCGAGCGCGATCTCGTAGAGCCGGCGCAGGTCGTAGCGGGTCTCCTTGCGCAGGAGCGGCACGAGCAGGGCCACGATCGAGGCGTAGAAGGCGGAGAACGGTGCCGAGAAGCCGGTGAACAGCATGCCGAGCATCAGCAGCGGGCCGATCAGCAGATGCAGGCGCGGCATCAGCGGCGCGATCATCGAAGCGTCGAAGTCGATGGTGCCGACGCCGGACTTGCGGGCGCGCAGGTCGACGATGAGGAAGAGGGCGCCGTAGAAGGCGAGCGCCGGGATGATGCCGGCAAGCGCGATCCGGGTGTAGGGCACGCCGAGGATGTCGGCCATGACGAAGGCGGCGATGCCCATCACCGGCGGCATGAGCTGACCGCCGGTCGAGCCGATCGCCTCGGTGGCGGCGGCCTGCTCGGCAGTGTAGCCGGCGCGGCGCATCAGCGGGATGGTCAGCACGCCGACCGCGGCGACGTTGGACACGGCCGAGCCCGAGATCGTGCCGAACAGCGCCGAGCCGATCAGGGCCGCCTTCGCCGCACCGCCCACCATGCGGCCGGCCGCCATCATCGCGATGTCGATGAAGAGCTGGCCTCCGCCCGTCGAGGCGAAGATCGCGCCGAACATGATGAAGTAGAACACGAAGTTGATCGACGTCGTCGCGGTGACGCCGAACAGGCCGTCGGTGTTCATCGACATCATGTCGGCGAGCTGGCCGAGGTCGAACCCGGAGAAGCCGAGCGGTGCCGGCACCAGGTTCCCGAAGGCGCCGTAGGCGAGGAACGCCAGGATCATGCCGAGCAGGCTCCAGCCGACGCAGCGGCGCACGCCCTCGAGCAGCGCCAGCGTGCCGACGACGAACACGACCTTGTCGACCGTGAAGACCTCGTCGATGTAGGGCAGCCGCGTCTGCATCCGGTCGAGGTCGAGCACATAGTGCACGGCGATCGCCAGACAGGAGACGATCATCACCAGCTCGACCGCGCGGCCGAGAAGACGCAGCACCGGCGAGGCAGCCTTGAAGGGAACCAGCAGCGTGGTGACCGCCATCGCCAGGAAGACATGGACGGGGGCGGCAAGCATCGGCGGATCCGGCCAGTAGAACTGTTTCACCAGGAAGGCGAAATAGACCAAGGACAGCACGGCCAGGATCAGGCGGTGGAATTTGTCGTATGTGGTCATCGTGGGGCTCACGGTGCGAGAAGGCTTGATCGCGACGGCTCCGTCCTCGACGGGGCGGGGAGCCGGCTATTCGCGGTCCGGCGCCCCCGGGGATGGGCCCCTATTTGAGGTAGCCGAGCTCCTTGCACAGCTTCTCGGCGCCGGGATGCAGCGGCAGCACCGCGTTCTCCGGCTGGCAGCCGGCGGCCGGGTCCCAGGCCTTCAAGGCGGCGTGCTGCTCGCCGATGGTCGCCTTGTTGTCGACCAGCGTCTTGAGGACGTTGTAGACCGTCTTTTCCGGAACGTCCTTGTTGGTGATCAGGATGGTGGCGCTGATCGGGTTCGGATAGTCGCTGTCCTGGCCGCGGAAGGTGCCCTTCGGCATCGGCCCGGTGGGCAGGCCGGCCTTGGCGAGATCGGACAGGATTTTGTCCGAGATCGGGATGAAGACCATCTCGTTGGTCAGCGTCATCTCGGTCACGGTCGCCGTTCCGGCGGGCGCATTCTCGATGTAGACGTCGAGACGGCTGTCGGACAGCATGCCCGTCAACTGCCCCGGCGCCGCCTGCGTCACGATCCCCTTCGACCGCAGCTCGGCGAGGGTGACGCCGGCCGCCGACTGGAACATCAGGTCGGCGATGATCGGCACCTGGCTGCCGGTCGGCTTGAGGCCGATGCGCGGCGGCTTCGGCGACTTCAGCATCGCTTCGAGCGAGGTCAGGCCCGTCGAGTCCACATAGGCCTTGCGGGCGAGCACCATGGTGTAGGCGGCCTGCATGGCGCCGGTCACGGTGCGGAGGTTCTGCGCCTTCTGGCCCTTGTACACCTCCTCCAGCCCGCTCACCGCCCAGGCGGCGGCGTTGGAGGTGGTGAAGCCGAACTGCGCCAGATTGCGGTCGACCGAGCTCGGGTTGGCGAAGGCGCCGCCGCGCGGAACGATCTCGGCCGAGAGTCCCGCCGCCTTGTTGTCGTCGATCAGCTTGGCGAAGGTGGCGCCATAGGAATAGAAGCTTCCGCCCGGCTCCTGCGCGGCGATCTTCACCGTGTCGGCCGCGAGCGTGACGCCCGCCGCGGTCATGGCGACCCCTCCGGCCAGGACCGCGGCGATGAGAGTGGCTTTCTTCATGGTCTTTCCTCGCTGGAACGGGGGCGTGACCCCCCTTTGTGTCTTGATTGACCTGTGGCGATGTCTTCGATGCCCCGTCAGGCCCGGAGCTCGACATAGTCCGCAGCGATCGCCGCGATGCGCGCGTCGAGTTCCGCGGAGATGCAGACCGGCAGCCGGCTCGCCCCGACCTCCGGGATGGCGCGGTACAGGGCGCGCTTGACCATCGCCGGCGGGAAGCCCAGCGCGTACAGCTCCTTGCGCAGCGCGCCGAACCGGGTCTGGTGCGCGTCGGCCGCGGCGGCGTCGCCGGCCACGAAGGCGGCATGGATGCCGTTGAGCGTGACCGGGGCGATGTTGCCGAGGCCGGAGATGCAGCCGGCGGCACCGTTGCGCAGCCCGTGCAGCACCAGCGAATCCGGCCCGACCAGCACGTCGAAATCGTCACGCTCGCGCGCGATGGCCAGGAAGGCGTCCAGGCTCTCCTGCGAGCCGGCGCTGTCCTTGATGCCGATGATGTTCGGATGGTCGGCCAGGATGCGCGCGGTCTGCGGCTCCAGCGTGTTCCCGGTGCGCGCCGGGATGTTGTAGAGGTAGAGCGGCACGGTCAGCGCATCGGCGACGCGCCGGTAATGGGCGGTCAGCTCCGCCTGCGAGCAGGCGATGAAGGAGGGGGTGATGGCGGACACCGCCTTGACCCCCAGCCCCTGGATCGCCTTGCCCAGCAGGATGGTCTGGCGGGTGGAGATCTCGCCGATATGGGCAAGGACCGGCACGCGGCCGTCCGCCGCCTCGACGCAGGCCTCGGCGACCGCCAGCTTCTCCTCGAAGGACAGGGCGTAGAACTCGCCGTTGGTGCCCGCGCAGAACACGCCGTTGCCGGCGCCCGCCTGCCGCTTCACCTGCCGTCGCAGCGCTGCGATATCGAGCTGCTCGTCGCCGTCGAAGGGCGTGACGATTGCGACGAAGGGACCGCTGATCTTGGTCATGAGCCTTTGTGCCTTTGCACGGATCGTGAAGAGGGGGATGGAGCCGCGCCGTCAGGCGGCGGCGCGGTACATGCCCAGGATGTCCTCGCGGCTGAGGTCGCGCGGGTTGTTGTCGAGCAGCCGGCGGATGGCGTGCGCCTCCTCGGCCATGCGCGGCAGGTCGGTCTCGGGAACGCCGAACTCCGACAGCCGCATCCTGCAGCCGAGCCGCAGGCACCAGCCGCGGGCGGCGTCGAGCACGGCGGCCGGCTCGGTGGCCGGCGGCAGCCCGAGCGCCTCCAGCACGGCGGCGGTCTTCACCGGCGCGGCCGGCGCGTTGAAGGCCAGGACATGCGGGAAGATCAGCGCGTTGGCGGCCCCGTGGGGGATGTGGTGGCGGGTGCCCAGCGGATAGGCGACGGCATGGCCGGCCGCCGTGTTGACCGGCCCCAGGCAGATGCCGCCGTAGAAGGAGGCCAGCGACAGGCCGGCCCGCGCCTCGCGGTCGTTGCCGTCGGCGATGGCGCGCGGCAGGAAGCGGCCGACCAGCCGGATGCCTTCCAGCGCATAGAGATCGATCAGCGGGTGGGCCTTGCGGTTGGTGTAGGCCTCCACGCAATGGGCCAGCGCATCGACGCCGGTGGCGGCGGTGACGGCGGGCGGCACGCTCAGCGTCAGGTCGGGATCGACCACCGCGAGGTCGGCCAGCATGTGGACGCTCTGCACCGCCAGCTTGCTCATGGTCGCCGGATCGGTGACCAGCGCCCGGGTGCCGACCTCGCTGCCGGTGCCGGCGGTGGTCGGCACCTGGACCAGGACGGCGCGCTTGTCCGCGACCTTCTCCGGCCCCACCACCTCATGGATGGTCTGGCCGCTGCCGGGCAGGACGGCGGCCAGCTTGGCGAGATCCATGGCGCTGCCGCCGCCGAAGCCGATCACCGCCTGCGGCTCCACCCGTCCGGCGACGGCGAGCAGCGCCTCCAGGTTGGGGACGTCGGGTTCCGGCTTGATGTCGGCGAAGACGGTGACGGCGCCCTCCAGGCCGAGGAGGTCCACCCGCGCGGCGTTGAAGGCGTCGGCGACCACCAGGACGCGGGTCAGGCCGCGCCCGCGCAGCCAGCGGCCGGTCTCCGGCGCCGCCCCGGCGCCGAAGACGACGCGGGGCGGGCGCAGCAGCTCGATGGGGGTCGTCAGGTCGATCGGTGTCATGTCGGCTCCTCAGGCCGCCGCGCGGACGCGGGCGGCGGCAAGCTTTTCGGCGTAATCGATGGCCTCGATCAGGCTCAGTTCGTTGGCGATGCCCTTGCCGGCGATGTCGAAGGCGGTGCCGTGGTCGACCGAGGTGCGGATGATCGGCAGGCCGAGCGTGATGTTGACCCCGCTCAGCGCGTCCCAGGTGCCGGTCTCGGGATTGACGTTGAAGCCCAGCAGCTTGACCGGGATGTGTCCCTGGTCGTGGTACATGGCGACCACCGCGTCGTACTGGCCGGCGCGCAGCTTCACGAAGACGGTGTCGCCCGGCACCGGCCCGACCACGTCCAGCCCGTCGGCGACGCAGGCCGCGACCACCGGTCCGGTCACCTCGATGTCCTGGCGGCCGAACAGCCCGCCTTCGCCGGCATGGGGGTTCAAGGCGGCCACCGCGATGCGGCGGCGCGGCAGGCCCAGCCCGGACAGCGTCTCGTCGGTGCGGTCGATGACGTAGCGCAGCCGCTCCGGCGTCAGCTTCTTCGGCACGTCCTCCAGCGCGATGTGGGTGGTGACGTGGCTGACCCGCATGTTGCCGTGCGCCAGCATCATCACCGAGCCGCGGGCGCCGGTCAGCGCGGCCAGCAGGTCGGTGTGGCCGGCGTAATGATAGCCGGCCTTGTTCATCGCCTCCTTGTTCAGGGGCGCGGTGACGATGCCCTGGATGCGGCCGGCCTCCGCCAGCCGGACCGCGCGCTCCACCGCCAGATAGGCGAAGCGGCCGCCGTCGACCGACAGGACGCCGGGGTGGATCGGTTCCCCCTCCGGCCCGGCCTGCAGGCAGGCGAGCGCCGGCCATTCGCCTCCGACGTCGGCCAGCTCGGGGATGTCGAGGTCGGCGCCGAGCGCATCGCGCGCCGCATGGAGGGCAGGGTTGCTGCCGATGACCAGCAGGCGCAGCGAACCGTCGGCCAGCCGGTCCTTCAGACGCGCGCAGGCCTTCACGATGATCTCCGGCCCGACGCCGGCCGGGTCGCCCATGGTGATGGCCAGATGCGGTGTCATGCTTGGTCTCCCTGATGAGGCGGCGCGCCCAGGGCGAGCAGCCGGCACAGCAGCGCCGGGTCGCCGAACGCGCCCGATTTGGAAATGACGCGGACGCCGTCGAACCGTCCGCCGCGCAAGATCGAGCAGGGCACCCCCGGCCAGATGTGGCCGTCCAGATCCAGCCGGTCGGCCTCCAGCGCCAGGCAGAGGCCGCGCAGGGTCTCGCCGCCCGCCGCCAGCAGCGTGCCGGGCGGATCGAGCTGCCGGACCAGACGGCCGAACTCCCGCTCGATGCGCCGGGCGGCCTCGGCATGGGACAGCCCGTCCGGCAGGGCGAGGGTGGCGAGGGCCAGCCCGCGCCGCTCCAGCCGCCGCGCCAGGGCCGCCGCGCTGGCCGCCGTGCCGTCGGGCAGCGCCAGCACATCCCAGGCGCAGGAGTCGAGCTGGGCCCGCATCGCGGGATGGTTGGTTCCGAACAGCCCGAGGATCGGGCGCGGCAGCAGGACCGGCGCCGGATCGCCCGGCGAGCGGCCCCGGCGGGGGGTGCCGGCCTGCCGGGCCAGGGCGCCGGCCAATCCGCTGCTGCCGCACCACAGCACCGGAGCGCCCAAGGCGAGGCCGGCGGCGGCGATGGCGTCGAGATCGGCCTCCGTCTCGGCATCCCACAGGCTGACGCCCGCCGGCACCGCGGCGCCGGGGGTGCAAAGCCAGACGCGCAGCCCCTCCGCCTCCAGGTCGGCGCGCAGGTCGCCGGCCGCCGCCGTCCAGCCGCGGCCATCCTCCCTCAGGGCGAGTTGCAGGCCGCCGCGCGTGATGCGGCCCTGATAGGGGAAGGCCGGCGCGACGATGCAGTGGACGGGCGCCAGGGCCGCCGTCCAGGCGGCGATCTCCGCCCCGGCATGGCCGCGCAGCAGGCTGTCGAGCTTGGCGTAATGGAGCGTGCGGGACTCGCGCGGAAAGGCCGCGGCAAGGCCCGCCACCCGGCGGCGCGCCTCCTCCCGCGACAGCTCGCGCGTGCCGCTGTCGAGCGCGATGCCGGCCGGCGGGACCGGCTGCGACGGGGCGCGCCAGTGGACGGGGATCGGGCTGCCGACGGCGGCGAACTGCGCCGCGGTGTCGAGCGCGCCGGTCAGGTCGTCGGCGATCAGGCACAGGCGGCGGGAGCCCGGCGCGCCGGCCGGATCAGGGGCGGGACCCCGGGCCGGACCCTGATCCGGCATCTCGGACCGGCAGCCGGCGCTTGCTGCCGGACCGGCCTGCGGAACCATGCTGTCCATGGGCGCTCCCCCATCTCTTGGCGGCGTCCCGGCGCTTCGGCCGCAAGGACCGAAGCCGGGGCATCGCCTCCGCCCCCGAAGATGGCCCACCTCATCATAGCGCTGCGGAGATGTCAATATGTTGTAATCTTGTGCAGCGCGGAATCGCGCGCTTTTGGGATTATCCGGGCATTACATGTTTACATGCCAGGGAGACTGCACCCCGGGACCCAGGCCAGTTGCCGGGATGGCCGGGCGCGGGCCGCCGGGGGGCGGCGCGAGGGAGCCGTGGACCGGGAGGCTACAGGGACAGGTCGAGGGCGCGCCCTTCGAACACGCGGTCGCGCGAGCCTTCCAGGTGCCGGCGCATCCGGCTGCTGGCCGACTCGGCGTCACGGTCGCGGATGGCTTCGAAGATGCCGCGGTGCTCGTCGAACACCCCCGACAGGCCGGAGGTCGGCCCCATCAGCGACACGCCGTGGAACTTCATCCCGACGGAGATGTGATCCTTCAGCGCCTGCATCGAGGACAGGTAATAGTGGTTGTTCGTCGCCTCGGCGATGGCGATGTGGAAGGCGAAGTCGGCGTCCTCGCGGTGCCGGTGGGCGCGGGTGGCGTCGCCCATCAGGCTCAGCGCCGCCGCGATGTTGTCCAGCGCCGCGTCGTTCCAGCGCAGGGCGGCGTGATAGGCCTGATCCGGCTCGATGGTCAGGCGGAACTCGTAGCAGCGCTGGATGTCGGCGATCGTCTCCACCGGGGCATAGCCGAGCACCGGACGGCTTTCCTCCACCGCCAGCCGGACGAAGCTGCCGGCCCCCTGGCGGGAATAGATCAGCCCCTCGGCGCGCAGGCGCTTCAACGCCTCGCGCACCACCGGGCGGGAGACCTGGAAGCGGGTGGCGAGGTCGTTCTCGCCCGGCAGCCGCTCGTTGGGCTGGAAGTCGCCGGCGCTGATCTGGGCCAGCAGCTGCTGGTAGACCCGCTGGACGAGCGGAGACTGGCGCCCGCGGAGGAGAGCCGCCTCTTCGCGGTCGTCGACGGCTGCTGCATGCCCGCCGACCGCGTTCATTGCCCCTGCTCCCATCGTGCTACTCCCACCCGCTGGTCATCGGCGTCAAGCCATCGCATATTTGTAAACATGTAAGTGACAGGTTGCCAGCTTTTCCGGACCGGCCGGCCCGACAATCTCATCCCTGACGGACGGGGCGGACGGCCGCCGACGCCCTTCCCGGGGAGCACACGGCTAGGACGCTTCCCTGCTGCGGTGTAGCATGTCGGCCGGGACGCCGACGCGAGGAGACCGTGATGGCCGATGATGCCGCCCCCAAGCCGTCCGCCGGAAGCGACCGGAGCGGAGCGGACGGGCCGCCGCCCTCCCGCCGGGGCCGCGGGCCGCTCAACTTCTCCGACCTGACGGAGCGGGAGTTGCTGGCGCTCGCCATCTCGCTGGAGGAGGAGGACGAGCGCATCTATGACGAGTTCGCCACGGCGCTGCGCGAGAGCTACCCGGACACCGCCCGGATGTTCAGCGCCATGTCGGCCGAGGAGAGCGGCCACCGCCACCGGCTGATCGAGCTGTACCGCAAGCGCTTCGGCGAGCATATCCCGCTGATCCGCCGCCACGACGTCAAGGGCTTCATCCAACGCAAGCCGATCTGGCTGACGCAGCCGCTGGGGCTGGAGAAGGTGCGGGCGCAGGCCGAGCTGATGGAGGCGGAGACCAAGCGCTTCTACACCCGGGCCGCCCAGCGCTCCACCGACGCGGCGGTGCGCCAGCTGCTGGGCGACCTCGCGGCGGAGGAGCGGCGGCACGAGGCGACGGCCGAGCGGCTGGAAGCCAAATACGTGACCCCGCAGGTGGCCAGGAGCGAGGGCGAGGCCGAGCGCCGGCTGTTCGTCCTGCAGTTCATCCAGCCCGGACTGGCCGGGCTGATGGACGGCTCCGTCTCCACCCTGGCACCGCTGTTCGCCGCCGCCTTCGCCACCCGCGACTCGTGGGAGACCTTCCTGGTGGGCCTCGCCGCCGCGCTCGGCGCCGGCATCAGCATGGGATTCGCCGAGGCGCTGTCCGACGACGGGTCGCTGACCGGGCGGGGAAGCCCCTGGCTGCGCGGTTCCGTCTGCGGCCTGATGACCGCGGTCGGCGGGCTGGGCCACGCCCTGCCCTACCTGATCTCCGACTTCTGGACGGCGACGGCCATCGCCGCGGCGGTGGTGCTGGTCGAGCTGGGCGTCATCGCCTGGATCCGCAACCGCTACATGGACACGCCCCTGCTGGCCGCCGCCTTCCAGGTGGTGGTCGGCGGCCTGCTGGTGTTCGCCACGGGGATCCTGATCGGCAGTTCGTAAGGCGCCGCCACGCCCGGCCTCACGTCCCCTGGCCCGCCTCCCCCTGGAAGCTGCCGCCGCCGAGCGACTTGTAGAGGACCACGCGGTTGGACAGGCGGGACAGCTCCAGGCTGATCTGATCCTGCTGCGCACCGTAGAGGGACCGCTGGGCGTCCAGCACGTTGAGGAAGCTGTCGATGCCCCGGTCGTAGCGCGCCTGGGCGAGGTCGTAGCTGCGCTGGGTCGCCGCCACCATCGCCGACTGGGCCTGGAGCTGCCTGCCGAGCGTCCCGCGGGCGGCCAGCGCGTCGGCCACATCGCGGAAGGCGGACTGGATGGCCTTCTCGTACTGCGCCACGGCGATGTCCCGGCCGGCGACGGCGGAATCCAGGCTGGCCTCGTTGCGGCCGCCGTCGAAGATCGGCAGCGAGATGGAGGGCATGAAGCTCCAGGCCGCCGAACCGCCGGCGAACAGCTTGCCGAGTTCGCTGCTGGCGGTGCCGGCGCTGCCGGTGAGCGTGATGGTCGGGTAGAAGGCCGCCCGCGCGGCGCCGATGTTGGCGTTGGCCGCCTTCAACTGGTGCTCCGCCTGACGGATGTCGGGCCGCTTCAGCAGGATCGAGGAGGACAGCCCGACCGGCACGTCGGCCAGGATGCCGTCGTCGAGGGTCAGGCCGGCGACGGCGCTCCCGTCCACCGGGGCGCCGACCAGCAGGCCGAGCGCGTTCCAGTCCTGCGCCACCTGCCGGACATAGCGTTCGCGGCTGGCACGGGCCGATTCGAAGGCGGCCTGCGCCTGGGCGAGGTCGAGCTCGGTGCCGACCCCGCGGTCGAGGCTGCGCCGCACGAGATCGAGCGACTGCTGACGGGTGGCGAGCGTCCGGTCGGTCAGCGCCAGCAGCCGCTGGTCGGCCAGCAGGGTCAGGACGGCGTCGGCGACCTCGGCGACCAGCGCGATCTGCGTGCTGGCGCGCGCCTCCTCCGTGGCGAAATACTGCTCCAGCGCCTGCTGCTCCAGGCTGTGGACCCGGCCGAACAGGTCGATCTCGAAGGAGGGCAGGCTGGCCTGGACGCTGTACTGGCTGCCGGTGGTGGTGGCGGCGGAGCGGACGCCGGCGGGCGAGCGCTGGCGCGTCACGGAGCCGCCGGCATCGAGCGAGGGAAGCTGGTCCGCCTGCCGGACGCGGTATTGCGCCCGCGCCGTCTCGATGTTCAGCGCCGCGACGCGCAGGTCGCGGTTGTTGGCGAGCGCCTGGTCGATCAGGCGACGGAGCTGGGGGGCGCGGAAGAAGTCCCGGCCCAGCGCCGCCGCGGTCTCCGCCTCCGTCACGGTCGCGGAAACGGGGACGGCGGAGACGGGCGACGCGGCGGCCGGCGAGGCGCCGCCGTAGGCGGGGCCGGTCGGCCAGCTCGCCGGCACGGGCGAGGTCACCTGCGGCTGTTCGGGGATCAGCGAGCAGCCCGACAGCAGCGCGGCCAGCAATCCGGCCGCGGCGATGGTCTTGGTCATGGAGAAGCTCCGGAGTGGGGAACGGCCCGATCCGGCGCGGGGGCTGCCGGACCGGGCCGCACGGATCAGTCGGCGGCGGCGGGGGGTGCCGCCTCGGGGTGACCGATCCGTTTCGGGCTGAACAGGCGGTAGACGGCGACGAAGAAGACCGGGACGAAGACGATCGCCAGCACGGTGGCCGAGATCATGCCGCCCATCACGCCGACGCCGATGGCGTTCTGGCTTTCCGAGCCGGCGCCGCTGCTGATCGCCAGCGGCAGCACGCCGAGGATGAAGGCGAGCGAGGTCATGATGATCGGGCGCAGCCGCTGGCGGCAGGCCTCGATCGCCGCCTCCTTCAGGTCCATCCCCTCGTCGTAGAGCGCCTTGGCGAACTCGACGATCAGGATGGCGTTCTTCGCCGACAGGCCGATGGTGGTCAGCAGGCCGACCTGGAAGTAGACGTCGCTCGGCAGGCTGCGCAGCGTGGCGGCGACGACCGCGCCGATGACGCCCAGCGGCACCACCAGGATGACCGACACCGGCACCGACCAGCTTTCATAGAGGGCGGCGAGGCAGAGGAAGACGAAGATCATCGACAGGGCGTAGAGCGCCGGCGCCTGCGAGCCGCTGAGCCGCTCCTCGTAGGACAGGCCGGTCCATTCGTAGCCGATGCCGGGCGGCAGCTTCGCCATGATCGCCTCCATCTCCGCCATCGCCTCGCCCGAGCTGACGCCCGGCGCCGCCGCACCCTGGATGTTGACGGAGGAGATGCCGTTGTAGCGCTCCAGCTTCGGCGAGCCGTAGGTCCAGTGCGCCATGGAGAAGGCGGAGAAGGGCACCATCTGGCCGCTGCCGTTGCGGACGTACCAGCGGTCGATGTCGGACGGCTGCATGCGGTAGGGCGCGTCGGCCTGCAGGTAGACCTTCTTGACGCGGCCCTGGTCGATGAAGTCGTTGACGTAGGACGAGCCCCAGGCGGCCGACAGGGTGGTGTTGATGTCGGCGAGCGACAGGCCGAGCGCGCTCGCCTTCTCGCGGTCGACCTCCAGCCGGAACTGCGGCGTGTCCTCCAACCCGTTGGGGCGGACGCCGACCAGCTTCGGGTTCTGCGCCGCCATGCCGAGGAGCTGGTTGCGCGCCTGCATCAGCCGCTCGTGCCCCAGCCCGCCGCGGTCGACGAGCTGCAGGTCGAAGCCGGTCGCGTTGCCGAGGCCGGGCACCGACGGCGGCATGAAGGCGAAGACCACGGCGTCCTTCAGCCGCGACAGCGCACCCATCGCCCGGCGGGCGATGGCGGCCGGCTTCTGCGCCGCGCCCGGCCGCTCGCTCCAGTCCTTCAGGCGGACGAAGGCCATGCCGGCATTCTGGCCGCGGCCGGCGAAGTTGAAGCCGACGATGGAGAACAGCCCTTCGACGCTGTCCTTCTCGTTCTCCAGGAAATGGGCGGTGACCGCCTTCGCCGTCTCGGAGGTGCGCTCGATGCTGGCGTTGGGCGGCCCGGACCACAGGACGAAGAGCTGACCGCGGTCCTCTTCCGGCAGGAAGGAGGAGGGCATCTGCAGGAACAGGTAGCCGAGCCCGCCGAGGATCAGCAGATAGGCGATGCCGAAGCGGCCGAGGCGGGAGACGGACCCGCGCACGCCGCGCAGGTAGAGGCGGCTGCCGCCGTCGAAGCCGCGGTTGAACGGGCCGAAGACGCCGCGCTGCGCATGGCCGTGGCCCTTCTCGACGGGCTTCAGGATGGTGGCGCACAGCGCCGGCGTCAGCACCAGGGCGACCAGTACCGACAGCGCCATGGCCGACACGATGGTCAGCGAGAACTGCCGGTAGATGGCGCCGGCCGAACCGCCGAAGAAGGCCATCGGCACGAACACCGCCGACAGCACCAGGGCGATGCCGACGAGCGCGCCGGTGATCTGCCCCATCGACTTGCGGGTCGCCTCGCGCGGGGGCAGCCCGTCCTCGCTCATCACGCGCTCGACATTCTCGACCACCACGATGGCGTCGTCGACCAGCAGGCCGATCGCCAGCACCATGCCGAACATGGTCAGCACGTTGACCGAGAAGCCGAAGGCGGAGAGCACCCCGAAGGTGCCGAGCAGCACGACCGGCACCGCGATCGTCGGGATCAGCGTCGCCCGGAAATTCTGCAGGAAGACGTACATCACGACGAAGACCAGCACGATGGCCTCCATCAGGGTCTTCACCACCTCGTGGATCGAGACCTCGACGAAGGGCGTGCTGTCGTAGGGGTAGATGACCTCCAGCCCGGCCGGGAAGAAGCCCGACAGGTCGGCGATGCGCGCCTTGACGGCGGCGGCGGTGTTCAGCGCGTTGGCGCCGGTCGCCAGCTTGATGCCGAGGCCGGCCGCCGGCTGGCCGTTGTAGCGGGCCGCGATCTCGTAGGTTTCCGAGCCGATCTCGATGCGCGCCACGTCGCGCAGCCGCACCTGCGAACCGTCCGGGTTGACGCGCAGCAGGATGGCGCCGAACTGCTCGGGCGTCTGCAGGCGGGTCTGGGCGGTGATGGTGGCGTTGATCTGCTGACCCGGCACGGCGGGCGCGCCGCCGAGCTGGCCGGCGGAGACCTGCGCGTTCTCCGTCTTGATGGCGTTGGTGACGTCGATGGTCGTCAGCCTGTGGCTGTTCAGCGCGTCGGGGTCGAGCCAGATGCGCATCGCATGCTGCGGCCCGAACACCGTGACGTCGCCCACGCCCTCGACGCGGCTGATGGTGTCCTGCAGGTTGGAGGAGACGTAGTCGGCGATGTCGCCCTGGCTGAGCCGCCCGTCGGTCGAGACGAAGCCCGCCACCATCAGGAAGTCGTTGGAGGCCTTGGACACCTGCAGGCCGCGCTGCTGCACCTCCTGCGGAAGCAGGGGAGTGGCGAGCTGCAGCTTGTTCTGCACCTGGACCTGGGCGATGTCGGGGTTGGCCTCCGGCTCGAAGGTCAGGGTGATGGTGACGTTGCCGGAGGAATCGCTGCTGGAGGACATGTAGCGGAAATGGTCGAGCCCGGTCATCTTCTGCTCGATGACCTGGGTGACCGTATCCTCCAGCGTCTTGGCCGAGGCACCCGGATAGCTGGCGGAGATGGACACCGTCGGCGGCGCGATCTTCGGGTACTGCTCGACGGGGAGGCCGCGGATCGCCAGCGCACCGGCCATCATGATGACGATGGCGATGACCCAGGCGAAGACCGGCCGGTCGATGAAGAATTTTGACATTGGTCGGGTTCCCGGATCAGCGCGCAGGCTGGGCGGCGGCAGGCTGGGCGGCGGGGAGGGCCGCGACGGCGGCCTGCGCCGGCACCGGCTTCACCGTGGCGCCCTGGCGGACCTTCTGCAGCCCCTCCACCACGATGCGTTCGCCGGGCTTGAGCCCGTCGGCGACCAGCCAGGCGTTGGCGACGGCGCGGTCGGTGCGGATCGGACGCATCGTCACCTTGTTCTCGCCGTCGACCACCCAGACGCGGGCGGCGCCGTCGGGACCGCGCGAGACGGCCGCCTGCGGCACGGCGATGGCATTCTCCGCCACGCCCTGCTCCACCTTGGCGCGGACGAACAGGCCGGGCAGCAGGTCGAGCTTCGGGTTGGGGAACACCGCGCGGAGCTGCACCGAGCTGGTGCCCGGATCGACCGTGACGTCGGAGAACTGCAGCTCGCCGCGCTGGGCGTAGGGGGCCTCCGCCGCGTTGAGGAAAAGGGTGACCGGAATCTTGCCGGGCTCCGCCGGGCGGATGCGGCCGCTCGCCATGTCGTCGCGAAGCTGCATGAGCTGCGAGGCGGTCTGCGTCACGTCGACGTAGATCGGGTCGAGCTGCTGGATGGTCGCCAGCGCCGTCGCCTGGTTGGCGGTGACCAGCGCCCCTTCCGTCACGCTGGACTTGCCGATGCGGCCGGAGATCGGCGCGAACACCCGCGTGTAGTCCAGGTTGATGCGCGCGAGGTTGTAGGCCGCCCTGGCGGCGGCGAGCTGCGCCTCGTTCTGCTTCAGCGAGGCCATGACGTCGTCATAGTCCTGCTTGCTGACCACGCTGGACTTCACGAGGTCGGAATAGCGCGAGGCCTTGTTGCGGGCGGCCTGCAGGTTGGCCTCCGCCTTCTGGATGTCGGCCTGGGCGCTGGCCAGCGACGCCTCGTAGGTGGCGGGGTCGATCTGGTAGAGCTGGTCGCCCGCCTTGACGTCGCTGCCCTCCTGGAACATGCGCTTCAGGACGATGCCGCTGACCTGCGGGCGGATCTCCGCCACGCGGTAGGCGGCGGTGCGGCCGGGCAGCTCCACCGTCACCGGCAGGCGCTGCGGCTCGATGGTGATGACGCCGACTTCCGCGGGGCCGGCCTTCGGCGGTTCGGACGTCCGGGCCTTCTGGTCGCACGCGGCGAGCGCCACGGCGAGCGAGGCCGCGACGGCCAGGGAAAAGACTGGGTTCGCTCTCGACATCTGTTTCCTCATCAGGACGCCGCGACGCGGCGTTGGTCATCCCGCGCGGCCATGGCGGGACCGGATCGGCAACCCCCGAACATCCCCGTTGCCTCGTACTGTTCCATACAGTACACTGTACTAAACGATACAGTCTATGCGGGACATCCGCAAGGGGGATCCGACATGGCCGAGTCAGAGCTTGAGGGGGCGGAACCGCAGGAGACGGGCCGGCACGAGCCGGGGGCGCAGCCGCGCGGCCGCCTGCGCTGCCGGGCCCTGCTGGACGCCGCCGCCGACCTGTTCGTCGAGAAGGGCTATGCCGCGACCTCGCTGACCGAGATCCTGGAACGGGCGGGCGGCTCGCGCGCCACGCTCTACAAGCATTTCGGCGACAAGGAGGGGCTGTTCCGCACGATGATGGAGGAGCACTGCGCCCAGATCCTGGAGACGATGGTGGTCCGCAGGGAGTCGGACGGCACGGACAGGCCGGAGGAGCGGCTGTTCCAGCTCGGCATGCAGATCTCCGACACGCTGGTCTCGCAGCAGACCATCGCCATCCTGCGCACGCTGGTCTCCGAAGGCGCCCGGATCCCGGACATCGTGGAGTCCTTCTTCCGCATCGGGCCGCAGCAGACCAACGGCCGCATCACCGACTATTTCCTGGAGCTGGCGGAGGCCGGGCTGATCGCCGTCGACTCGCCGCAGAGCGCCGCCCAGGCCTTCACCGGCATGATCGCCGGCAACCTGCTGATGCGCCGCCTGATCCTTCCGGAGGAAGCGATCCCCCGTGCCGACACCGAGGCCTATGTCCGCTCGGCCGTCCACCTGTTCCTGCAGGGCGCCGCGCCGCAGAGCGGCTGACGGCCCCGCCTTCCCGATCCCCCCGCCACCTGACGGAGACCGTCCCCGTGACCCCCAAGGACATCGTCGTTTTCATCGAAGAGGAAGAGGGGCTGGTCAACCGGCTCTCCTACGCCACGGCGCTGGCCGAGCGGTGGCAGGCCCACCTGACCGCCACCTTCGTCGCCGGGCGGCTCGACCTCCACCATGCCAGCGGCTTCGCCCGCGGCGCCGGGGTGGGCGCCATGCTGCGCAAGCATCAGGCGAGCGTGCGCGATGCCGAGACATGGGCGAAGACGGTGTTCGAGACCCTCACCCAGCGCGCCGGCATCCCGGCGGAATGGCGGGTGTCGGAGAACGAGGACGGCGAGGCGCTGATGCTGCACGCCCGCCATGCCTGTCTCGCCATCGTCGGGCCGCCCGACCGCCCGAAGGAGCTGCGCCGGCTGCTGAGCCTGTCGGAGGACGTGATCTTCGCCTCCGGCCGGCCGTCGCTGCTGCTGCCGCGGGACTGGCCGTCGGACCGCATCGGGCGGCGGATCGTCGTGGGCTGGAACGGCAGCCGGGAAGCCGCCAACGCCATCGGAAACGCCCTGCCCTTCCTGGTGGCGGCCGAGGCCGTCCATCTGGTCGTCGTGCCCGCGGCGACGCTGCAGGCGAGCCTGGGCGCGGAGCCGGGGGCCGACATGACCCGCCATCTCGTCCGCAACGGGGTGGAGGTGGTGCTGGAGCAGTGTCCGGGAACCGACGCCGGCGCCGTGCTGCTGGACCGCGCCCGCGCGCTCGACGCCGACATGCTGGTGATGGGGGCCTACGGCCGCTCCAAGATCAGCGAGTTCGTGTTCGGCGGCGCCACCCGCACCGTCCTGGCGAACGCCGGGCTTCCCATCCTGTTGTCCCGATAGGGGGCGCCGCCTGCGTCGCATCGACGCCCTACCCCCGCAAGGGAAACTGGATTAGCTTGCGCGCCGGATCGCAGGGGGGTGGGACGCATGACCAGCAGCAGCCCGAAGGCGCCGGCCAGCATCGGCCCGCGCGGCATGGCGCGCCGGCGGGCGATCCTGGAGGCGGCGGAGCATCTGTTCATCGAGAAGGGGTTCGAGCAGACGACGCTGAGCGACATCATCGGCCGGGCCGGCGGGTCGCGCGCCACGCTGTACGAGCATTTCGGCGACAAGGCCGGGCTGTTCCGCGCGATGATGGAGGAGAACAGCGCCGACATCCTGGCCGGTCTGGCAGACGCGAGGGCCGACGACCTCGCCTCCCCCGAGGTGGAGCTGACGAAGTTCGCCCTGCGCTTCGTCCAGGCCCTGCTGAACGACCAGACCACCGCCATCCTGCGCATCCTGGTGTCGGAGGGCAGCCGCATCCCCGACATCGCCGAATCCTTCTTCCGCATCGGCCCGGAGACGGCATTGACGCGGCTGGCCGATTACCTGCGCCGGCTGTCGGAGGCGGGCGCCCTGCGGATCGACAACCCGCAGGTCGCCGCCCGCGCCTTCCTCGGCATGGTCAGCGGCAACATCCTGATGCGCCGCCTGATCCTGCCCGAACGGTCCCTGCCGGTCGACGAGATCGACTGCTATGTCCGGCAGGCGGTGACGCTGTTCCTGCGCGGGGCGGGGCGGAGGTAGCGCCCGTCCGGCGTGACGACCTCCTAGCGCGGCAGCTTGACGATGTTGAACCAGTAGCTCTCCAGCCCGGCGACGACGTTGAAGAAGTCCTGCAGGTCCATCGGCTTGGTCACGAAGCTGTTGGCGCCCAGGCGATAGATGGCCTCCACGTCGCAGTCCGCGTCCGAGGTCGTCAGCACCACCACCGGGATGCGCCGCAGCGCCTCGTCCTGCTTCACCGCCTTCAGCACGCCGCGGCCGTCCAGCCGCGGCATGTTGAGGTCGAGCAGGATGAGGTCGGGCCGCGGGACATCGGCGAAGCGCGGCGGCTCGCGCCGCAGATAAGCCAGCGCCTCCTCGCCGTCCTGGACATGGCGCACGTCGCACAGGATGCGCCCCTCGCGGATCGCCCGCTTGGCAAGGGCGGCGTCGGCCGGATCGTCCTCGACCAGCAGGATGCGGAAGGGGCGGTGTCGTCGCTGGTCACGATGCATGCTCCGGGGTGACGGTTCGGGAGCCGGCGGGGGCCGGCAGGCGGATGAGGAAGCTGCTGCCCTGCCCCGCTTCGGACCGGACGGTGAGGCCGCCGCCCAGCCGCTCGGCCATCTTGCGCGCGATGGGCAGCCCCATGCCGGTACCGGGATGCTCGTCCCGGCCATGCAGCCGGCGGAAGACCTGGAAGATCTGCTCGTGATAGCAGGGATCGATGCCGATTCCGTTGTCGCGCACCTCGATGACCGCCTCGTCGCCGATGCGGCATGCCCCGACATGGATGTCGGGCGCGCGGTCGGGATGGCGGTATTCCAGCGCGTTGGCGATCAGCGCGACGAAGATCTCGCGCAGCCGCCGCTCGTCGGCGAACACGGCGGGCAGCGGGTCGCGGGTGATGCGCCCCTCCGCCCGCACCACCTGCGGCCCCAGCGCCAGAAGCGCCGCGTCCAGCGCCCGGCCGGCCTCCACCGGCCCCTCGGGCAGCGGGATGGCATTCTCCGCGATGAAGATCTGCACGTCGCGCAGCAGCGCCTTCAGCCGCTTCGCCCCCTCCACCACCCGGTCCAGCAGGACGGCGCGCTCCTCGTCGAGGACCGGCCCGATCTCGCGCTGCAGGAGCTGGGCGTAGCTGCCCATCGTGCGCACCGGCTCCTGCAGGTCGTGGGCGGCGGCGAAGGCGAACTGTTCCAGCTCCCGCCGGGCGAGCGCCAGCTCCTCCGCCTTGCGGTCGGCGTCGCGGCGGGCCTGCTCCAGCTCGCGCGTGCGCTCCTCCACCAGCCGGGCGAGCGCGCCGCGCCCTTCGGCCACCAGGACCACGACGAGGACCAGCAGCCCGCCGATCCCGACGAAGAGGGCGAGCACCGGGCCGTGGGCGGCACGGACGCGGGCCGCCGCCTCCCACCCCTCGGCGGGCGCCAGCGCCAGCTCCCAGTCGCCGTCGGGGACGCGGATGCGCTCGACGATCGGGGCCATCTCCAGCACCGCCTCCCGCCCGGCGAAGGGATGGCCGCCGACCCGGCGAAGGGCGAAGACGACCTGCGGCCCCATCCCGGACAGGTTGGCCTCCTCCAGGATGGGGGCGAGGTCGAAGACGGCGCCGACCGCCCCCCAGGGCGTACCGTCGCGGAAGACCACGGCGCGGGCGATCAGCCCCTGCCCGCCCTGGATCAGCTCGACCGGCCCATGGGTCGCCACCTCGCGCGTCGCCATCGCCCGGCGGACGGTGTCGGGAAAGCCCGGCCGCGGATCGGCCAGCAGGTTGTTGCCCAGCACCTTCTCATTGCCGGCGACGGGATTGACGAGGCGGATGACGAAGCCGGGAGCGGCCGAGATGTTGCGGATGCCGGGGACCGAGGCACGCAGCGCGTCGGCATAGGCGGCGAAGTTCTCCGCCAGCTCGTCGCTGAGGCTGTCCGGCGCGCCGGCCTTGTGCGCCTCCACCGTGACGAAGGCGGCGAGCCCGCGCACCAGGGCGAGGCGCTTGTTGAGCGCGCTGCCCAGGCTGCCGGCATAGGGGGTGGCGGTGGTTGCGACGGCGGCGCGCAGCTCCGCCAGCGCCCAGCGCATGCGGATGGCATCCACCCAGCCCCACACGGCCCACAGCGAGAGCAGCAGCACCGCGACCAGTGCCAGCGTCACCCGGTGGCGGCAGCGCGGACCGGCGCGCCGCCGCGCGGAAAGCCGCAGACCGGACAGCAGATCCCAGGCCAGCGTCATTCCGCCCCGCCCTCCCAGCGCGGCAGGACGACGAAGAAGCGGCTGCCCAGCCCGGGGTCCGACTCCACGCCGATGGTGCCGCCGTGATGCCCGACGATCTTCTTGCAGACGGCGAGGCCGACGCCGGTGCCATCATAGTCCTGGCGGCTGTGCAAGCGCTGGAAGATCCCGAAGATGCGGTCGAAATGCTCGGCCTCGATGCCGATTCCGTTGTCGCGGATCGTGAAGCGCCAGCCCTGCTCCACCGGCCCGCAGGTGACCGCGACCTCCGGCCGGCGGTCGGCCGGGCAGTATTTGACCGCGTTGCCGATCAGATTCTGGAACAGCCGGATCAGCTCGTTGTCGTCGCCCCAGAGGACCGGCAGATCCTGCGCCACCGTGACCCGTGCCTGCGTCTCGGCGATGGCGACCTCCAGATTGTCGAGCGCCGCCGCCAGGATGCCGCCGGCCGGATGGGCGGCGAAGGGCCGTGTCTTGCGGCCGACGCGGCTGTATTCCAGCAGATCGACGATCAGCCGGTCCATCCGCTGGGCGCCGGACCGGGCGAAGTCCATGTATTGCCGCGTCTCGTCGTCCAGCCTGCCGTCCAGGTCCTTCTGCAGCAGCGACAGGTAGCTGTTGATGGTGCGCAGCGGCTGGCGAAGGTCGTGCGAGGCGACATAGGCGAAGGCCTCCAGCTCCGCGTTCGAGCGCTCCAGCTCCGCCGTCTTGTCGCGCAGCGCCGCCTCCGCCGCCAGCCGGCCGGTGACGTCGTGGACGAGGGAGAAGAGAAGTTCCCGCCCGTTCACCCGGATCGGGCTGCTGTAGACCTCGACGTCGCGGATCTCGCCCGATGCCAGACGGTGCCGGAAGCGGAAGAACTTCCGCTCCTCCGTCGCCGCCGCCGCCATCTCGTGCCGCACCTCCTCCAGCGAAAGGATGTTGAGGTCGGTGATCCGCAGGCTGCGCAGCCGCTCCAGCGGGTAGCCGTAGAACTCCGCGGCGCTGCCGTTGGCGTCGACGATCGTCCCGTCGCTCGGGTCGATCAGCAGCTTGACCGCCGCGTTGGAGACGAAGATGCGCTCGAACAGCTCCTGCCGCTCGCGCAGGGCCTGCTGCGCCTTCTTGTGCTCGGTCACGTCGATCATCGCGCCGACGATGCCGGCCGGCGTGCCGGCGGCATCGAAGAAGACCGCCTTGGAAAACTCGATGTCGCGCACCGTCCCGTCGGCGCCGCGGGCGCGGCCCTCGTAGAGCTGGGTGTGGGGCGAGGCGAGCAGCACCTGGTCGGCCACCTCGTAGGTGGCGGCGAGGTCGGACGGCGCGATGTCGCGGGCGGTGCGGCCGCGCAGCTCGCCGCGGCGAAGGCCCAGCCAGCGCTCGAACGCCGCGTTGGCGTCGAGATAGCGGCCCTGGGCGTCCTTCACGAAGATGGGGATCGGCACCGTGTCGATCAGGACGCGCTGGAACTCCATGCTGGCCTTCAGCGCCTCGTCGGCGGAGCGGCGGACGCTGACGTCCTCCACCACCCAGACGATGCCGAGCGCCGGATCCGCGGCCGAGACGCGCTGGCCTATGATGCGCGCCCAGAAGACGCTGCCGTCGCCGCGCCGCAGGGGAAGCTCCTCGACCGCCACCTCGCCGCGGTGGATGACCGGGTAGACGCGCCGGCCGACCTCGTCGAAGTCCTGGTCGCTGTCGTAGAAGATCCGGGTGCGGGATCCTTCCAGCTCGCGGATGCCGCGCAGGAAGATCTCCGCCATCTTGGGGTTGACGATCTGGATGCGGCGCTGCGGATCGACGATGGCGACGCCGAGCGGGACGCTCTGCAGGATCGCGGTGGTGCGCGCCGCCGCCGCGGCCAGCGCCTCCTCCGTCCGCTTGAGGCGGGTGATGTCGGTGTGGGTTCCCACCACCCGCAGGGGGGATCCGTCCTCGGCCCGGTCGACCGCCACCCCGCGGTCGAGGATCCAGCGGAAGCGGCCGTCCTTGCACAGCATGCGATGCTCGCTGATGTAGAACGGGGTCCCGCCGGAGAAGTGGCGGTCCAGCTCGCGGTGCACCGCCTGCACGTCCTCGGGATGGACGCGGCTCTCCCACTCCGCCAGGCGGTTGCCGATCTCCCGCTCGCCGTAGCCGAGCATGCGCTTCCAGCCGCGGGAGTAGAAGACCTCGCCCGTCGCGGCGTTCCAGTCCCAGACCCCGTCGCCCACCGCCTCCAGCGCCAGGCGCCAGCGCTCCTCGGTCTCGGCGAGAAGGGCCTGCGCCTCCTCGATCCGGCGATGGTGGCGGAGCTGCTGGCGCAGCAGCCAGGCGATCAGCAGGACCACCGCCACGCCGAGGCCGCCGAGGCCCCAGACCGCCTGCTCGATCCGCGCCCGCCGCGCCTCGTAGGGGGCCAGCGCCTCCTCCAGCCCCAGCCCGACGAAAACGATCAGCGGATAGTCCTTCAGCCGGCGGTAGGCGGTGATGCGCGCCTGCCCGTCGATCGGGCTCTGCACCTGGAACACGCCGGCCGCCGGCTGGGCGGCATCGAAGAACGGCTGGTCGGGATAGAGATGGCCGATCGGATCGACGGGTGCCGGGGTGGCGGCGGCGCGGGCGCGGATCACCCGGTCGGCGCCGACCAGCATCAGGGCGCCCTGCACGCCGAGGTCCGCCGTGCCGTAGAAGCGGGCGAGGCTGGCGGGGTGCACCGACAGGACCATCACGCCGCCGAACCCGCCGTCCGCCGCGGGGATGCGCCGGGTGAACTGGACGACCTGCCGGCCGCTGAACCGGCCGATCATCGGCCTGCTGATGAAGAGCTCGTCGCCGTCGGAATCGCGGTGGACCCGGAAATGCTCGCGGTCGCTGAGATCTATGGGGTCGTGCGGGACGGTCAGGCCGGAGAACCGCATCATGCCCCGGGCATCCACCGCGCCGATCTGGAAGTCGAGGTCGGCATAGAGCGAGCGCTGCAGCGACGCCGCCTTGTCGAGGAAGGCATCGGGATGGCTGGTGTACTCGTCGCGCAGATGGACCAGCGCCTGGTCGATGCGGCGCACCGTCTGGCGGATGTTCTCCTCGAAGCCGCGGGCGAGGTTGGCGGCGTCGGCCTCCTTGGCGCGCAGGACCTCCGACCGTTCCCGGTCCAGGCCGGCGAGGGTCAGCCAGACGGCCGCGGCGATCAGCAGCCCGCCGAGCAGGACGACCAGCGCCGGCAGCAGCCGGACCGTCTGCCGCCGAAGTCCCGCCGCGCGGGCGGCGACCCGGTCCGGACGGGGCGAGATCCCGTCCTCCTGTCCGGTCTTCATGTCGGTTGCGGCACTCATGGTTGCGTTCCGATGGGCGGCGGTCCGGCGGCCTGTCCTGGAGTCGCGGGCGGGGGGATCAGAGCGGGAAGGCGTCCGCGGTTTCCGGGAAGCCGGCCGACAGCGACGACGTGGCCGAGGGCATCATCAGCTCCTCGTCCTCCGACGACACGACGACGCGGTTGCGTCCACGATGCTTGGCGTCGTAGAGCGCACGGTCGGCCCGGCCCAGCGCCCGGTCGATGGAGACGTCCTCCAGCCGGCAGGCGGCGACGCCGATGCTGACGGTCAGCCGCAGGAAGGTCCCGTCCGTCTGCACCTCCATGGCGGCGAGGTGCTGGCGCAGCCGGTCGGCCACCTCGACCGCCCGGCCGAGCCCGGTTTCCGGCAGGGCGATGGCGAACTCCTCCCCGCCCAGCCGGCCGAGATGGTCGGTGTCGCGCAGCTCTAACCGGCACAGCTCCGCCACGCGGCACAGCGCCTCGTCCCCGGCGGCATGGCCATAGCCGTCGTTGATCGACTTGAAATGGTCGATGTCCAGCATCAGCACCGAAACCGGCCGGCCGTAGCGGCGCAGCCGCGCCAGCTCGCCCTCCGCCAGCTCCAGGAAGCGGCGGCGGTTCCACAGCCCGGTCAGCGGGTCGGTGGTCGCCATGCGGCGCAGCTCGGCCTCCACCCGCTTGCGTTCGGAGATGTCGCGGACCACCGCGGTGTAGAGCATGCCCTGCGGATGGTGCAGCTTGGCGATGGAGATCTCCGCCGGGAACTCCCGGCCGTCGAAGGTCAGCCCCATCACCTCGTTGCGGTCGGCCATGGCGCGCGTGGAGACCGGTGCTACGGCGAAGTCGCCGATGGCCCGGTCGTGGCCGCGGCGGAACCGCTCGGGGATCAGCAGGGACAGCGGGCGGCCGACGATCTCCTCCGACCGGTAGCCGAACAGCCGCTCGGCGGCGGGGTTGAACAGGGTGATGGTGAGGTTGCCGTCGGTGGTCAGGATGGCGTCCTGCGCCAGTTCGATGATGCCGGCCAGCCGCTCCTCCGACAGGCGCAGCTCCTCCTCCAGCCGCTTGCGGGCGATGGCATGCTGCACCGCGCGCCACATCAGCGGCCCGTCGGCCTGTCCCTTCACCAGATAGTCCTGCGTCCCGGCGGCCAGCGCCTGCAGGGCGAACTCCTCGTCGTCGAGGCCGGTCAGCACCACCAGAGGCAGCGAGGGCACGTCCCCCCGCATGCGCCGCACCGTCTCGAAGCCGAAGCTGTCGGGCAGCGAGAGGTCCAGCAGCACGACGTCGCAGGCGTTGCGGCGCAGCCAGGCGCGCGCCTCCTGCAGCGAGGTGGCGCGGGTCAGGGTGAAGCGGCGGCCATAGGGGCGCAGCGCCCGGATGACCAGCCCGGCATCGGCATCGTCATCCTCCACCAGCAGGATGGCCGTGGGTTCATTCGACAGGTGAACCATCGTCATCGTCGTCCCCCCTTCTCAACGCGGCAGGCGGACCACACGGAACCAGTATTCCTCGACGCTGCGGATGGCGTCGAAGAAGGCGTCCATGTCCATGGGCTTGGTGATGAAGCTGTTGGCGCCCAGCAGATAGCTGGCGTTGACGTCGCGGTCGACGTCGGAGGTCGTCAGGATCACCACCGGAATGGTCTTGAGATCGCCGTCGCCCTTCATCGCCTCCAGCACGCCGCGCCCGTCGAGCCGCGGCATGTTGAGGTCGAGCAGGACGAGGTCGGGCCGCGGCACCCCGGCGAATTCCCCCTCGCGCCGCAGGAAGGCCAGCGCCTCCACCCCGTCGCGGACATGGTGCACGCGGCACAGGATGCGGCCGTCCTTCAGCGCCCGCTTGGCAAGCCCGGCATCGGCCGGATCATCCTCCACCAGCAGGATCTCGAAGGGCAGGGCGTCGTCGTCTTTCGCGGGTCGCATCATGCGGGGGGCCTCAGGCACGGCTCAGGGATCGGCTGCCGGACAGGTGGAGGGAGAAGGCGCTGCCCGCTCCCGGCGTGGACTCGACCGTGATGCGGCCGCCCATGCGCTCCGCCATCTTGCGGGCGATGGCGAGGCCCATGCCGGTGCCGGGATGCGCCTCGCGGGAATGCAGGCGGCGGAACACCTCGAAGATCTGCTCGCGGTACTGCGGCTCGATCCCGATGCCGTTGTCCCGCACCTCGATCACGTCGCGGCCGTCGACGCGGCGATGCACGACGGAGATTTCCGCCGCCCGGTCGGGATGGCGGTATTCCAGCGCGTTGCCGATCAGGACCACCAGAATCTCGCGCAGGCGGCGCTCATCGGCCAGCAGGACCGGCAGGTCTCCGGCGGTGACCGCGGCGCCGGCATCGCGCACCCGCCGGTCGAGGATGGTCAGCGCCGCCTGCAGCGCGTCTTCCACCGGCACCGGCCGGATGGCGAGCGGCACCCGGTCTTCCGCCAGGAAGAGCTGGACGTCGCGCAGCAGCATCTTCAGCCGGCCGGCGCCGTCGACGATCTGGCGGATGAACTCCGCCCCCTCCTCGTCCACCCGGTCGCGGAAATGGCGGTCGAGGAGCTGGGTGTAGCTGGCGATGGCGCGCAGCGGCTCCTGCAGGTCGTGCGCCGTGACGTAGGCGAAGCGCTCCAGCTGCCGGTTGGCGGCGTCGAGCTCGGCCGTGCGCCGCTCCACCAGCCGCTCCAGCGTCAGGCGGCGGCTCAGCATCAGGTAGGCCAGCATCTCGGTCAGCACGGCCAGCAGCAGGAAGACGCCGAGGAAGGCGGCATAGCCGGGCTCCGCCCGCGCCGCCCCCGGCCAGCCGGCGCGCGGGGCGACCGCCAGCTCCCACATGCCGTCGGGCAGCGCCACCCGCTCGATGATCGGCGACAGGCGCAGCACCCCGGTATCGCCGGCCAGCGTCACCCCGTTGTCGGAGCGCAGCACATAGCCGAGGTCGGGCGGCAGGGTCCCCAGCCGCAGCTCGTCCAGCACCGGCTTCACGTCGAACACCATGCCGACCGCCCCCCAGGGACGATCCTTGCCGAACACGATCTGGCGGGCGATCACCCCCTGGCCGCCCTGGATCAGGTCGACCGGCCCGTGCACCGTGACGTCGCCGGTGACCAGCGCCCGCTGCACCGTCTCGGCGAAGCCCGGACGCGGGTCGGACAGCAGCGCATTGCCCAGCACGCGCTGGTTCCCCTCCAGCGGATGGACGTGGCGGACGACGAAATCGGGAGCGATCGAGATGTTGCGCACGCCGGGAACGGAGCGGCGGAGCGCCGTGGCGAAATGGGCGAAGCGGTCCTCCAGCGTCCCGCCCGAGACCTCCGCATCGACGAAGGCGGTGAGGCCCCGCACCAGCGCCAGCCTCTCGTTCAGGGCGCTGGACAGGGTGCTGGAGATGCTGACGGCGGTCATGGCGGCGGCGGCGCGCCGTTCCGCGATCAGGAAGCGGGTGTAGACGTCGGCGGTCCAGACGAAGGCGGCGGCCAGCAGGGCGGTCGCGGCGAGCTGGCCGGCGACGAGCAGGCCGTACCGGCGCAACGGCCCCCGCAACCGGTTCGGCAGCGGGATCATGGCCGCCCCCCGTCCCCCGCCGGAAGGCTGAAGAAGAAGGCGCTGCCTTCGCCGGGAACCGACTCCAGCCAGATGCGCCCGCCGTGATGCTCGACGATCTTCTTGCAGATGGCGAGCCCGACGCCTGTCCCCTCATACTCGTCGCGGCGGTGCAGGCGCTGGAAGATGCCGAAGACGCGGTCGCGGTGTTCCGGCGCGATGCCGATGCCGTTGTCGCGCACGCCCAGCCGCCAGCCGCCGCCGTCGGCGGCGCAGGTGACCTCCACCACCGGCGCCCGGTCGGGAAGCCGGTACTTCACGGCGTTGCCGATCAGGTTCTGCAGCAGCCGGACCAGCTCCACCTCGTCGCCGGAGACGGTGGGGAGATCGTCCTGCACCTGCACCCGCGCCCCGCATTCCTCGACGGCGACCTGCAGGTTCAGCAGCGCCGTCTCCACCACCTGGCCGAGCGGGACCGGGCGGAAGGCGCGGGTCCGCCGGCCGACGCGGCTGTATTCCAGCAGGTCGACGATCAGCCGGTCCATCCGCTGCGCCCCGTCGCGGGCGAAGCCGATGAACTCCCCCGTCTCCTCGTCCAGCTTGCCGGCGAGCGACCGCTCCAGCAGGGTGAGGTAGCTGTTGATCACCCGCAGCGGCTGGCGCAGGTCGTGCGAGGCGACATAGGCGAAGGCCTCCAGCTCCTCGTTCGAGCGTTCCAGCTCGGCCGTCTTGCGGCGCAGCGCCTCTTCGGCCCGGCGCCGCTCGGTGATGTCGTGGACCAGCGACAGCAGCAGGGTGCGGCCGTTGACCTGCACCGGGCTGCTGTAGATCTCCACCTCCCGCCGCTCGCCCGAGGCGAGGCGGTGGCCGCAGGTCACGGTGCGGCAGTCCTCGTGCCTCGCCCAGTCGAGGTCCGGCTCGTTCCCCGCATACGCCGGCGCGGCGATGACGGAGAGCGGCATGCCGCGCATCCCCTCCAGCGGATGGCCGTAGAAGTCGGCGGCGGCCGGGTTGACATCCACCAGCACCCCCCCGCCGGATCGACCAGCAGCTTCACCGCGCGGCTGGAGACGAACATCTGCTCGAACAGGGCGTGACGCTCGCGCAGGGCCTGCTCGGCGCGCTTGCGCTCGCTGATGTCGGCCATGGTGCCGACGATGCCCGCCGGCTTGTCGCCGCTGCGGCAGTAGACCGCCTTGGAGACGACGACGTCGCGCTGGCTGCCGTCGGCGCAGCGCACCCGCGTCTCGAAGGTCTGGGTGCCGCCGCCGGCGAGCAGCAGCCGGTCGGCCTCCTCGTCCCGCTGGGCATGCTCCCCGGAGGCGAGGTCGGCGACCGTCTTGCCGAACAGCGACTGGCGGTCGATCCCCAGCCACTGTTCGAAGGCGGCGTTGGCGTTGACGTAATAGCCGGAGACGTCCTGGATGAAGATCGGCACCGGAACCGTGTCGAGCAGGACCCGCTGGAAGGCGACGCTGTCGTTCAGCGTCTGCTCCGCCCGCCGGCGGACCGAGATGTCCTCGACCATCCAGACATAGCCGAGCGAGTCGTCGTCGGGGCAGATGCGGCGACCGGTCAGGCTGCACCAGACCTCGCTGCCGTTGCCGCGGAGCATCGGGAAGCTGTCGCGGAAGACGCCGCCCCGCTGCAGCACGGGATAGGCGCGCCGCCCGACCTCCTCGTAGACGGCGTCGTCGCTGTACATCACGCGCGTTTCGGCCCCCAGCAGCGAGGCCGCCGGCCGCTGGAAGATGTCGGCCATCGCCTGGTTGACGCGGCGGATGCGCCGGTCGCCGTCGATGATGGCGATGCCCATCGGAGCGTTGGCCAGAATGGCGTCGAAGGTCGCCCGGGACTCCTCCACCTCCCACCGGTTGCTCGTCTCCCGCCCCTCCACCAGCAGGACCGGCCGGCCGTCGATCACGGTGGTGGAGCACAGGCAGTCCACCAGGATGTTGCGGTCCGCCGGCGGAAGGCTCCACTGCACCTGCATCTGCACCGCCTCCGCGCGGGCGAGCGCGTCGCGATGGGGCGCCAGGCAGCGCTGAAGGGAAGCGGAGAGGGCATGCGGGAGACTGCTCGCCAGCAGCGACGCGAGGTCCGGAGCGTCCAGCAGCAGGCAGGCGCCGGGATTGGCCCAGAGAAGGCGGCAGGACTGGGGATCGAAAAGCCAGATCGGAGAACGCAGAGCCTTGAGGACCGATAATCCGGCGATCTCCCCCGAGGGATCGTCGAAGGGGGATGGGGACGAAAGGTCGGCGCATTGATGCGCGAATGTCCGGCTGGATGCGCTCACCATACTCTCGTCTTCAGGGCCGGAAAGGACGTTGACCGATTTCCGGCCGGAGTCGAGGCGGCTTGTTCGGCGGCCCGCCCCTCCGATCGGATATGGTCAAAGTTGATAGATCGTCGCTTTCAGTCCATCGGCGAATTGTCACAGGCGACACGATGGCCTGCAAAACGCGCACTCAAGAGATGGTCCGCAATTTTTACACGCTATACCGTTTCAGCGACCAATGGTCCCGCCTCTCTCTTGTCCCGACACACCGGAATGTCATGCCGGGACGGACGGTCGACTGCAACCATGGGCGGTCGCCCGCCGGGGGCGGTCCCCGATCAGCCCCCGACGACAAGCTGCTCCGCGTGGGCCATGCCGCGTCCGGCGAAGGGAGCCATCACCCGGCGCGACGCACCGGCGGCGACGCGCAGCGCGGCGGCGCTGGTCGCACCGGCACCGGGGAGACCCGACACGTCCTCGTGCTCCGGCGGCGCTTCGAACTTGTAGCCGCGTCCATAGACAGTCTCGATATAGCGGCCGCCGCCGGTCGCCTCGGCGATCTTCTTGCGCAGCTTGCAGATGTAGACGTCGATGACCTTGTCCAGCGGGTCGGCGCCCGACAGGCCGTAGACCTCGTCGTAGATATGCTCCTTGGAGACGACGCGGCGATGGTTGGCCGCCAGAACGCCGAGGATCGCATGCTCGCGCTGGCTGAGGCGCAGGCGCTCGCCGTCCACGTCGGGATCGCGGCCGTCGAGATAGACGGTCAGGCGGCCGACCTTCACCGCGTTGCTGACGAGGCCGCGCGTCCGGCGGCGGGTCGCCTCGATGCGGGCGCGGACCTCCGCGCTGACCACCGGCTTGACGAGCACGTCGTCCGCCCCGGCGCGCAGAAGGTTCACCGTGGTGTTGGCGCAGCGCCGGTCGATCAGACAGACGACGGCCGCCGTGACGTTGCGTGACCGCAATAGAGCCACCGGCTTCTCGGGATCCTCGATCCCGCCGATGATAATGGCGTCGTAGTTCAGCGCATCGGCACCTTGCTCGAGCAGCGTGGATTCCAAGCTCTGCCAGTCGAGCAAATCATACCTGATCTTGCTGATTTCCAACTGCCGACCGATAGCTCTAGCGATCAGATTGTCCGGCTCGATCAGAACAGCTCGCATGGGATTCTCCGCCGCGTTAATAATTGAGAGTCGACCAAGCGCTTTTTAAGCAAATTTCACTTGGTCATACTCTTATCACAGCCCCAAAGAACCAATCTTCCAACGCGGTGTCAACCAAACGGGTTACCGCTTGTAGGATTTCTGCGTTTTCGCGTTAGTGCGGCGTTAATAAGAGTAAACGTGTCGAATTAACCCTTTTTTCGAAGGAAATCGTCTGCAATCTCGCCTTGTCCGCTGACCATGGGTCACCGACTGCGGAAGGCTCTCCGATAATCTTGTTCACGGCCCCGTGTGTCCTGCCCGGCCCGGGCACCAGGAAAGACGGGATTGATATACTAGAATGATTGTTGGATCTGCGAATGGGGCGGGGCCGCCGCCGCGCGGCCCGGACGGCGGCTTCCGACCGAATCGAAAGGTGCCGGCGGCGACTCGGACTCCGCCCCCTGTCGCGGAGACTGCCGATCGGGGACGGGTCAGAGGGTGGTGTCGGCGCTGAGCGTGCCGTCGAGGTCGAGCCATGACCCCACGACGGACCCGATGGTGAGCTGGCCGGTCAGCCCGGCATCCGCCATGGCGGCGGCATAGTCGGCATGAAGATCGGCAAGGACGGAGGCCGGCATCCCCTCCGCCGTCTGCAGCGTGACGTCGAGGCGCCGCAAGTCCCCGGCGGCGAGGAGCTGGACGGCCCCCAGCGCCGGCAGCCGCATCTGCAGCAGGAAGCTGACGGCGGTATGCACCCCGTCGCCCGCTTCCCCGTCCTCCACGGCCACTCCCCACAGCAGGCTGTGCGCGCCGTCTCCGGCGGCCACGGGAATGCGCAGCGTGCGCCACAGGCGCCCGTCGGCGGAGCGGCGGGACCGTGGCTCCAGCGCCTCCTCCACCTCCTCCAGCAGGGCGCCGCCGTCGAGCTCGTCGAGGCTGGCGGAGGTCTCCCCGCCCAGCCAGTCCTGCGCGCCGCGCGCCGTCGCCGCGAGGAAGACGGCGAGCGCAAGGCCGAAGGTGGAGTCGCAACGGGGAAGGCCGGCCTGCAGGAAGGCGGCCTCGCCGGGCTCCAGGGCCTCCAGGACCGGCATCAGCCGGTGGAACCAGGCGAGGGGATCGCCGCCCTGCCCGGCCGGCCGGGCAGGCGCCGCGCCGGCGAGGAAACGGCCGGACGCCGGCGGCGCCAGCAGCGGCTGATCGAGCGGAGTCGGGGCCGGCGTCGAGCCGGCGAAATCACCGTTCATCGGCGGGCCTCTTCAAGACAAGGACGTGACGACTGCCGTTTCTTCTTCCGGCAGACGGAATTACCGAGAGCACCGCCGACAGGGCGCATCATGGCCCGGACCGGACCATGATGCCGCGGTTGCCTGTCCTCAATAGACGACGGCGTCGGCGTCGCCCGTCTGCGGGATGACGATGGAACCGGCGTCGGCCATTCCCTTGGCGATCTGCACGATCTCCGCCTGGGCGTCGTGGACGTCGCGCATGCGCACCGGCCCCATGTTCTCGATCTCGTCCTGCAGGATCATCCGGGCGCGTTCCGACAGCACCGACAGGAAATGATCGCGCTGCTGCAGTTCGGCACCCTTGAGGGCGATGGCGAGCTGGCCGGTGTCGCAGCGGCGGATGACCGCCTGCAGCGAGACGCGGTCGAGCCGCAGCAGATCCTCGAAGGTGAACATCAGCTGCTTGATGCGCTGCATCGACTCGGGCATCACCGGCTCCAGGTCGCCGAAGATCTCGCCCAGCGTCTCGCGGTCGATGCGGTTGAAGATCTCCGCCATCCGCTCGTGGGTGTCGGAGCCGTGGGTGCGCGCGTAATTCGCCATGAACTCGTTGTGCAGGATCGATTCGATGTCCAGCAGCACCTCGCGCTGCACCGATTCGATCTGGATCATGCGCTCGATGACCTCCAGCCGCAGGTTGGGCGGCAGCATCGGCAGCACCTTGGCGGCGTGCTCGCTGCGCATGCGCGACAGGATGACCGCGGCGGTCTGCGGGTATTCGCCGCTGAGGTAGGCGGCCAGCACCCCCTCGTTCACGTTGGACATCTTCTCCCACATCGTCCGGCCGGCCGGGCCGCGGATCTCGCCCATGATCTCGGCGACGCGGTCGTTGGGCAGGAAGCGGGCCAGCATGCGTTCGGTCGTGTCGTAGGAGCCGACGACCGAGCCGACGTTGGCGAAGCGCTCGGTGAAGGTGCGCAGCAGCGACTCGACGAGGTTGGAGGTGACGTTGCCGAGCCCCGCCATGGCCCGGCTGACCATGCGGATCTCGTCCTCGTCCAGTTTCTCCATCAGGCGCGACCCGCGCTCCTCCCCCAGCGCCAGGAAGATGATGGCGCTTTTCTCGGCACCGCTCAGGCTCTTGTAGTTGTCTCGGATCTTGACCGGCATACCCATGGGGACACCTCAGAAGGAACGGTCGGCGGTCGGGCCGTCGCCGGGGTCGGCGGCAGCGGCGGCGAGGGATCGGTCGTGGCGGAAGGCGAGCGCCATCACCGCCCCGGCCACCAGCACCATGCGGTGCGGCACCAGGGGGGCGGGGTCGATCGCCTCCAGCAGGGCGACGATCGGCAGGTCGTCGGTGACATCGATGCCCCGGCGCCGCGCGAGCGCGACGAGGCTGTCGGCGACGCCTGCCTGGGAGGACGGATCGGGAGGGGGAACGGCCTCGGCCATGCCCTCACGCCCCGCCATAGGATCGGATGAGGCTGCCGGCGATCAGGAACCAGCCGTCGGTCAGCACGAAGAAGATGATCTTGAAGGGCAGCGCGATCATCGCCGGCGGGAGCATCATCATGCCCATCGCCATCAGGACGGCCGCCACCACCATGTCGATCACCAGGAAGGGCAGGAAGACCAGGAAGCCGATCTCGAAGGCCCGCCGCAGTTCCGACAGCAGGAAGGCCGGCACCAGCAGGCGCAGCTCCGCCTTGTCGGCGCTCTGCGGCCGCTCCGCCTCCGGCTTTCCGGAGAAGGACGCGAAGGCCGACAGGTCCTTGTCGCGCACCTGCGTCGCCATGAAGCTGCGGAACGGCTCCACCATCCGCTCGATCCCCTGCTCCTGCGTCACCTGCTCGTTCAGCATCGGACGCAGGCCCTCCTGCCAGGCGCTGTCGAAGACCGGCCCCATGATGTGGAAGGTCAGGAACATGGCGAGGCTGAGCAGCACCATGTTCGGCGGCGACTGCTGCAGGCCGAGCGCCGAGCGCAGCAGCGACAGCACCACGATGATCCGGGTGAAGGAGGTCACCATGATCAGCAGGCCGGGCGCCACGCTCAGCACCGTCAGGACGACGATGCCCTGGATGATGCGGCCGGACAGGCTGGCGCCGTCGCCCGACACGGCCCCCGCCAGGGAGCCGAGGTCGAGCCCCAGCGCCTGCGCCGAGGCGGCCGCCGGCATCAGCAGCAGCGCCGGCAGCAGGACCGCCGGCAGGGTCTTGGAGGGGATCCGGGGACGGGGCATGCGGCTGCTCAATCGAGGCCGAGGTCGGTGCGCACGATCTCGGTCAGCGTGACCCCCAGCTTCTGGTCCTCCACGATCACCACCTCGCCGCGGGCGACCAGGCGGTGGTTCACCAGCACCTCCACCGGCTCGTCCACCTTGCGCTCCAGCTCCACCACCGCGCCGCGGCCGAGCTTGAGAAGCTGCGCCACCAGCATGCTGGTGCGGCCGAGCACGACCTGGACGTCGACGGGAACGTTGTAGATGGCGCTCACCAGATCGCCGGCAGCCTTGTCGACGGCGGGCTTCTCGGTCGCCGCCTTCTCGGCAGGCCCCTTCTCGTTCCACCGGGGATCGTCTTCCAGCGTTTCGAGGTTCAGCGTGGACATGATTCGGGGTCTTCCCTGTCAGTGTATGCGGGGATGTCGGTAAGGGCGGCCAGCGCGCGGTCGCACAGCCCGGCGACGGCGGTTTCGACCGCCGCGGGGTCGTAGCGCAGGCCGCCGGTGTCCCAGGCGGCGTCGATGGTGCCCGGCGGCAGGGCCGGGTCGTCGTCGATGCGGACGGTGCCGGCGAAGCCGCCGGTGACGGAGGCCGAGGCGGCGACGCGGGCGCGCACCGCCTCCTCCATCTCCGGATGGACGGTCAGGCGGAGCACCGGGGCGCCGCCGGCCAGGCGAAGCGCCTCGCCGGCCAGCCGCTCCACCTCGGCGCGGCCGACCTGCTCCAGCAGCCGGGGCGCCAGACGGCGGACGAGCGCCACGAGGATGGCCGAGCCGTGCGCCTCGACCTCCTGCAGGACCTCGACGAAGCGGTCGTCGAGCGAGCCCAGCCGCTCGTCGAGCCGCTGCAGCGCCTCGACCAGCGTGGCCTCGATGCGGTCGGCTGCGGCGGCCTCGCCCTCGCGCCGGCCCTGCTCGACGCCGTCGGAGTAGGCGAGCATTTCCTTGGCGGCGAGCGTGGCCTGCAGGAAGCGTTCGGAATGGACCGGAACGTCGAGCGGGTCGATCTCCTCGGCCGCCGGCTCGATCGCGGCGGCCGCGGCGGCGGCCTGCGCCGTGCTGTCGAAGCGCTGATCGAACCGGTAGCGCGGATAGCCCATCAGGCGGCCTCCTCATAGAGCCAGGAGCGCAGGATGTCGATCGCCTCGTCCGGGTACTGGTCGACGATGTCGCCCAGCCGGCGGATCGAGGAGGCGCGCACCCGGCCCTCGACGGCGCGCAGCTCGATGAGCTGGTCGACCGTCTCGTCGATGCCGAGCCGCGGCAGGACGGCGGCGGCCTCGCCGGTCGCGCCGGCGCCGGCGAGCTGAGGCGTCTCGCCCTCCGCCCCGTCCGCGCCCTCGGCGGCCGCACCGGCGGCGGCGGCGGGGGCCGCGAGCTGCGGAACGGCCGGGGCCTGGGTGAGGGCCGGGGCCTCGGCGACCACCGGCTCCGGCGCCGGGAAGACGCGGCGGATCAGCGGGCGCAGGCCGACCGTGATCATCAGGCCGCACAGGACCAGCAGGATGACCCACTGGATCAGGGTCATCACGTTGCGGGTGAGCGTGTCGGCGATCTCGTCGCCCAGCGAGCGCGGGGTGATCTCCGGCGCCAGATCGACGAATTCCAGGTTGTCGACGGTGACGCGGTCGCCGCGGGTCTCGCTGTAGCCCATGGCGGAGCGCACCAGCTCGGTGATGCGCTGGATCTCCTCGGGCGAACGCGGCTCGTAGCTGCGGGTGCCGTCGGCGGCGGTCTTCCAGGTGCCGTTGACCAGGACCGCGACCGACAGGCGGCGCAGGTCGCCGGGCTCGATCACCGTCTCCCGCGAGATGTTGGAGATCTCGTAGTTGACGGTCTCCTCCTGCCGCTTGGTGTCGCTGGTGGACCGGCTGTTGTTGGTCTGGGCGCGCACCTCGCGCTGCGGCAGGTTCTGCTCGGCGGTCACCGGCGGATCGCCCGAGCTGTCCTGCGAGCGCTCCTGCTCCTGCACCGTCTGGGTGGAGCGGACCACCTGGCTGTTCGGGTCGAAGCTGCTGGAGCGCACGACCTCGCGCTTGGTCTCGACCTCCGCGGCGACCTGGACGCGGACGTTGCCGCGGCCGAGGCGGGCGGCCAGCATCTGCTCGATCGCCTTGGCGATGCGCTGCTCGTGCGCCACCCGCATGCCGTCGCCGCGCGCGGCGGCGACGCCTTCGCCGTCGTCCTCGGTCAGCAGAACCTCGCCCGAGCTGTCGAGCACGGTCACGGCGCTCGGCTTCAGGTTCGGCACGGCGGCGGAGATCAGGTGGCGGACGGACAGCGCCTGGCGCCGCTCCATCGCCGCCCCGCCGCGCATGCGCACCACCACCGACGCGGTCGGCTTGGGAGCCGCGCGCGAGAACTCCTCGCGGTCGGGCAGCACGATGTGGACGCGGGCGGTCTCGACGCCGGACAGCGTCTCGATGGTCCGGCCCAGCTCGCCCTCCATGGCGCGCAGGCGGTTCATCCGCTGCATGAAACTGGTGATGCCCAGCGGCTTGTCGGTGTCGAACAGCTCGTAGCCGACGCTGCCGCGCGACGGCAGCCCCTTCTCGGCCAGCAGCATGCGCACCCGCGCCGCCTCGCTCTGCGGCACCTCCACGGCCGTGCCGTCATACGCGGCATGGACCGGGACGCCCATCTGCTCCACCGCCTTGACGATCCGCCCGGCATCCGCCGGATCGAGGCCGGTATAGAGCGGCGTCATCTGGGGACGGGACACCAGCACCGCCATCAGGGCGACCGCCAGCACGATGCCGACACCCGTTCCAGCCAACGCCAGCAGACGGCCCCGTCCGAGCGTTCGCAAATTGTCGATCAGACCGCTCACGACACCCGCACCTTTAAAGTTTCCGAAAATCGGGGCCCATACTCTGCAGCCCGTACGCCGATACACGCTACCGGCTCAGCTTTTAAGCGGAGTAAAAGCGGAACGATCGGGCCACCGGGAAGTGGATAAACTTTGATGGTTTCGGTTCTTTGCTCAAATTTTTGAGATTTTGAAGAGGACACGCGCGATGAATACAGACGCCGAGGGGGCGCGAGCAGTTCTTTCCAGATTGCTGGCTGGCCGCCGGGTGCTTGTCGTCGTGCTGCCGCTCGCCCGTCTGACCCTTGGCCTCGCGGTGCTCGCAGGGGTGATCGCGGCCGGGATCGGCGGATACTGGATGGCCGTCGGCACCGACCGGGTGCTTGCGCTCTTCACGCCGTCGCACGAGGTGGAGCGCCCGCAGGTGACGCTCGACCTGCCGGAAGTGATCGTCAACCTGCGCCTCGACACCCCGTCGCGCTACCTGAAGATCGGCATCACGCTGTCCATCGCGCCGCAGGACCGGGCGCGGGTGGAAAGCGTGCTGCCCTATCTGGTGGATGCCCAGCAGGAGTTCCTGCGCAACATCGACCAGCACGACCTGCAGGGATCCAACGGGCTTTACCGGCTGCGCACCGAGCTGCGCCGCCGCTTCAACCTGATCATCGGCCGGGACGCCGTCATCGACGTCCTGCTGCGCAGCCTTCTTACGCAGTAGCGGCCCGCGAAGACACTCGGAGGCATTCATGAGCGATCCCAGCGACAGCGCGGGCAAAGACGAGGGTATGGGCGACTTCATGACCGACACCAAGACCCTGAGCCAGGAGGAGATCGACCGCCTCCTGAACTTCGACGCACCCCAGCACGAACCCAACCAGCCCGGCGCCATCGAGCGGCTGATCAGCTCCACGACGGTCAACAAGGACCGTCTGCCGATGCTGGACGTGGTCTTCGACCGGATGGTGCGGCTGCTGAACACCTCGCTGCGGCAGTTCTCGTCGACCAACGTCGAAGCGTCGCTGCTGCGGATCGACTGGCTGCGCTACAACGAATTCCTCGACACGATCGAGCTGCCGGCGCTGATCGGCGTCGCCCGGGCCGAGCAGTGGGACAACCAGATCGTCGTGTCGGTCGACAGCGCGCTGATCTACTGCATGATGGACGTCCTGCTGGGCGGGCGGCGCAGCCGGCCGGGCCGGATCGACGGGCGCGCCTACACCTCCATCGAGCGCAAGATGACCGAGCGGCTGATCCGCGTCATCCTGCAGGACCTCGGCCAGTCCTTCGACCCGCTGGCGCAGGTCGACTTCACCTTCGACCGGCTGGAGGTCAACCCGCAGTTCGCCACCATCACCCGCGGGACCAACGCGGTCATCCGCGTGCGCGTGGCGATCGAGGTGGAGCGCCGCGTCGGCCATGCCGAGGTGGTGATCCCCTACGCGACGCTGGAGCCGGTGCGCGGCAAGCTGGTGCAGATGTTCATGGGCGAGAAGTTCGGCCATGACACGGTGTGGGAAACCCACCTGAAGAACGAGCTGATGCGCACCAAGCTGGACCTGACGGCCGTACTGCACGAGACGCAGGTGCCGCTGGGCGAGGTGCTGAACTGGCAGAAGGGCACGTCGCTGAAGCTGCGCATCGACCCGGACAACCCGGTGATGCTGCTGAGCAAGACGACGCCGCTGTTCGCCGGCCACATGGGCCAGCGCAACGACAACATCGCCGTCAAGATCGAGACGGACCTGGAGACGAAGCAGGAGCTGATCGATGGTCTCCTTTCTCATTGATGCCGTGCTGGCGGTGATGCTGGTCACCGCCACGGTGTTCCTGGTGATCGTCAACAAGCGCCTGCGCGTCCTGAAGTCCGGGCAGGCGGAGATCAACGGCCTGATCACCACCTTCTCCCGGACGATCGACGAGACGGACGCCTCGGTAAAGCGGCTGGCCGCCGCCGCCACCGAGATCTCCGCCAAGCTGGCCGACGAGCTGGACCGCGGCAAGGTCATGAAGGAGGAGATCGGGCTTCTGCTCGGCTCCTGCGAGCGCACCGCCCGCCGCATCGAGGAGTCCGTCCACCAGGCCCGCGCCCTGGCGCGGCGGCTGGACGAGGCGCCGATGCCGCGCACCCGCACGCCGCGCAGCGGCATGCCGCTGTCGCTGTTCGACGAGGACGGCGGCGAGGCCGCGCCGGCGCCGGCCGCACCGCTGACCGCAACGCCGCTCCCGGCCAGACCGGCGGCAGAGCCCCGGCCGGCGCCGGTCGAGGACCCCAGGGCGGCGCAGCCCGCCCAGCCGGCGGATGCGCCCCCGAGGCACCGGCGGAGGGAAGCGGATTCCGCCCCTTCGTCTCCCTCGTCCGTTCCGAGGGCGAAGAGCCGGCCCGCCCCCGCGCGGAGGCGGAGGCGGACGCCGCGGAGGATGCGGACGGAGCGCGCCAGCAGGTCGCGGCGAGCGCCTTCTATGCGCGGCTGCGCACCGTCGGATCGGGAGCCTGAGCCATGATGCGCATTCTTCCCATCACGCTGGTCGCCATCCTGATGGTGCTGCCGCTGAAGCTCGGTTCGCTGTGGGACGGCTTCCCGGTCATCGCCCAGCAGTTCGACCGCGAGTTCGGCAGCCATGAACGGCCCTGGGCCAAGGACATGAAGGCCGAGGCGCAGCAGGACCCGGCGAAGGATCAGCAGACCGCCGCCGTGACGCCGGCCCCCACCCCGGCGACCGCCACCGAAGTGACGCTGGCGGCCCCGTCCTGCAACGATTCGGCCCTGCGCAACGCGCTGGCCGAGCAGAAGGCCGACACCGCCAACCGTCTTCGCCACCTGGGCGAGGCCGAGGCGGTGCTGGCCGCCGCCGAGACGCGCGCCGGCATGCAGATCCAGCGGCTGAGCGAGGTCAAGCGCGAGGTCGAGGCGCTGATGAAGCAGCGCTCCAACCTGCAGCAGGAGGATCTGCGGCGCATGGTGACGATCTACGAGACGATGAAGCCGCGCGACGCCGCCCGGATCTTCAATGAACTGGAGACCGACATCGTCATCGACGTGCTGGACCGCATGCAGGAGCGCCGCTCCGCCCCGATCATCGCGGAGATGGAGGACGGCAAGGCCCGCGAGGTCACGCGCATCGTGCTGCAGCGCCGCGCCCTGCCCGGCGACCGCGCCACGGCCAATGCCGTTCCCGGCGCCGGTGCCGCCGCTCCTGTCGGCACCCCTGCCCGCCCCTCGCTGACGAACTGAGCGGAGACCGGCCCCAGAATGCCCAGCGCCATCGATCTGGCCGCCCCGCGGACGGCCGCCCCCTCCCCGGCTCCCGCCGCGCCGGCCGGCCGCGACGACCGCGACGACCCCTCCGGCAGCCCCTTCGCCGAGCTGGTGGACGCCGCCGGCAAGGACGAGCTGCCGGAGGAGGACGACTCCAAGCCGCGCAAGAGCCGTGCACCGGCCAATGCCGAGTCCGCGCTGGCCGCGGTCATCCCCTGGCTGACCGGACCGCAGGCCGACACGTCCCCCGTCCAGCCGGGGCTGGCGGCCGCCAACGCCCAGGCGGCTCCCCAAGCGGGGATCCAGCCGACGGCCGCGGCGACGGCCCCCACGACGGCGGCGGCGACCGCGACCGCCGAAGCCCTGGCCGCCGCGCAGGCCGCGGCCGCGAGGGAGGCGGGCCAGCCCGAGCTCCAGCCTCCGGCCAACGCCGCGCAGACGGCGGCCGACCTCGCCAGGACCGCGGCGGACGCGGCCAAGGGCGCGGCGGCGCAGCTCCAGACGGCGCAGGCCGCGCAGGCGAAGGCGCCCCAGGCTGCCGGACAGCCGGCGGCGCAGGCGGCGGACGCCGCTCCCCAGACGACCGCCCAGGCAGCAGCCCAGGCCGCCCAGGCCGCCCAGGCCGCCGATGCGGCCAACCAGGCGGCTCAGGTCCAGACCGAGGCTCTCGCGGCGGCGCTGCGCAAGTCCGCGGGCGCGTCCGAGGGCGAGGCGAGGCAGACGGCCCGCAGCGAGGCCCGCAGCGCCGACAAGGCGGCGGGCGACGGCATCGCCGACGCCAGGTCCGCAGCCGACCGGCCGCAGCAGCGCCTCGCCGCCGACTCCGCCGCCGGCCAGCAGGCCGGCACCGGAAACGGCCAGGGCGGCCAACCCGGTCAGCCGGCGCCGGCGCGCGAGGCGATGGCGGCGGCCCAGCCCTTCCAGCCGGTGGCGACGGCGGTGGACGGCTTCCCCGCCCTGTCCGCCCATGCCGCCTCGCACTACAGCGCCACGGTGGCGGAGCACGCCGCCGCGGCCCGGCCGCCGGCCTCCCAGATCGCCTCGCCCCTGCTGCGGGTGGTCGAGACCGGCGGCGGCGAGTTCCGGATCGAGCTGACCCCGCCGGACCTCGGCCATGTCCGCGTCGTGGCGGAGGTCACCGACGGCCGCGTGTCGCTGAACGTGCAGGCGGAGAATGCCGACACGCTGAACCTGCTGCGCCGCGACCTGCACCATCTGGAGCGCGCGCTATCGGGCGCCGGGTTCGAGCTGGACGGCGGCACCCTGCAATTCTCGCTGCGCGGCGACGACCAGTCCCGCGGCTTCGCCGGCCTGGGACAGGGACAGGGACAGGGGGCGGGCCAGGGCTCCGGCCAGGACGCCGGCGGGCGTCCGTTCATCCCGCGGGAGGATCCCGTCCAGGCCGCGGCGGCGGAGCGCGCGACCATCCTGATCGACGGCCTCGTCGACGTCACCGTCTAGACGCAAGGATCACCGATGACCACGACCACCCAGACCAACGCCGCCGCGACCTCCGCCTCCAAGGCGGCGAGCACGGCGATCAATCAGGTGACCGCCCAGGCGACGGGCAGCGGCAATTCCGGCGGGAACAAGCCGACCGTCGATTACGAGGCCTTCCTGAAGCTGCTGACCGCGCAATTGCGCAACCAGGATCCGCTGTCGCCGATGGACGCGACGCAGTTCATGACGCAGCTCGCCCAGCTCTCGACCGTCGAGCAGGGCGTGAAGACCAACGACACGCTGACCCAGGTGCTCGAAACGCTGAAGAACAGCGGGATGCGCATGGACATGGCCTATCTCGGCCGCAAGGTGGAGGCCGCCACCGACCAGATCTCGCTGTCCGGCGGCAGCGGCCAGATGGCCTACGCCATCGACGGCGCCGCCGCGTCCGTGAAGATCGAGGTGCTGGACGAGGCCGGCCGGCCGATCTACAGCACCGCCGGCAACCCGCAGGTCGGCCGCCAGACCTTCACCTGGGACGGCAAGCGGACCGACGGCGCCACCGCGACCGACGGCATCTACCACGTCCGCTTCACCGCCAAGGACAAGGACGGCAAGGCGCTGAAGGTCGCCAGCGTGGTGTCCGACACGGTGAAGGAGGTGCGCAGCGTGGACGGCGCCACCCAGTTCGTCCTGAAGGGCGGCACCACGGTCGGCAGCGCCGACATCCTGTCGGCCTCCTGACCCTCCTGCCTCGGGCGCTCCGCGCCGAAGGCCCCGGACGCCGCGCCGGGGCCTTTCGTGTTCCATACGAACACTTGGGAAAGAACAGGCCGGCGCTGGTCCGACAATTCCCGCTGCCGCCGAATAACTATCGCAAGAGATACTGGCGGCGGTCAGGTCCCTCCTGCCGCAGCACTCCGGTTCCGCTGCTTTCCGATTGACGGTGAAGCGAGTTCCATGGTCACTGTGCAACCGTGGTCGAGAGATCGACCTCCCACAACTGGTCGCGGCGGGACCGTTCACCTATGGATGCATGCGATAAGAGGGGCGCCGGGCGCCGGGCGTACGCCGCCCTCGTGATGGCGGTCCTGCTGCTGGGCGGCGTCAGCCCGCAGGCACGGGCGGCCGAGGCGGGGGCGGCCGAGGCGGGGCGGCCGAGGCGAGGGCGGCGGAGACGGGGGCCGCGGGGGCTCCGCTGCCGGACACGGTGGACGCCTCGATCGGCAACTCGGCGGTGCGCGGCCTGACCTACAAGACCGGGACCTTCCTGACCAACCTGCTGGCCTTCTCCTACCTCACGGGGAGCGCGCTCGACGGGACCGGCATGTCGGCGCTGATCACCGCCTACTCCTACGGCAGCTACGTCGCCACCGACTACCTGTGGGACACGCTCTATCCCCGCTCGGCCGAGGCGCGGACGCCCCAGGAGGTGCTGGAGGAGAGCGCCTGGCGCACCACCGCGAAATTCGTCACCTACAAGGCGGTGAACATGCCGGTGATGCTCGGCCTGTCCTACTACGCGACCGGCACCGGGGCGGGGGCGGTCGGGCTCTATGCCGGTCTTTCGGTGTTCAAGGCCGGCCTGTTCTACGCCAACAACATGATCTGGGACTATTACGACGCCTATGCGGGACCTGCCCGGCCGGCCGCCCCTGCGGCCGCGGCCCCCTGAACGGGCCGCCGGCCGGAAGCGGGGGCGTCAGAGGCGGGTGTTCTCCTGCCGCATCAGCCGGTCGATCAGCACGCCCTTGACGATGTTGCTGCCGAGCTGCTCGTTGGCGCTCTGGCGCAGCGCGCGCGAGGCGGCGGCCGGATCGACGGTCGGGCCGTCGAAGAAGCCCGTGCCGGCCAGCCCGAACAGCCCCTGCAGCAACGCGCTGCGCGCGTGGATCATGTGGCGGCGGATCAGGTTCGCCTGGTCCACGCTGCCGGCTTCCAGCGTGATCTGCGTCAGGATGAAGGCATTGGTGCGGCCGTCGACCAGCACCGGCACCATGAGCTGCCCGATGTCGACCAGGAACGGCCCCGGCCCTTCCAGCGGCTTGTCCGTGACGGCGGCCTGCTCCGGCGTCGCGCGGGTGCCGAGGTCGAGCCGGCCGACGCCGTACCCGATCCCGGCGGCGACGGCGGCGCTGGCGAGGAAGAGGGCGCTGTCCCTCCAGAAGCGGCGTTCCATGGCCGGTCCGACCGTCAGAAGGGCAGGATCACGTCCAGCACCTGCTGGCCGTAGCGCGGCTGCTGGACATCGGTGATCTGGCCGCGGCCGCCATAGGTGATTCGCGCCTCGGCGATCTTGTCATAGTCGATGGTGTTCACGTTGGTGATGTCCTCCGGCCGGATGACGCCGGCGATCCGCAGCTCGCGCAGTTCGTAGTTCACCCGCATCTCCTGCCGGCCGGCGATGACGAAGTTGCCGTTGGGCAGCACCTCGGTCACCACGGCGGCGACGCGCATGGCGATGCGCTCGTTGCGCTGGATCGTGCCGTTGCCGGTGGAACCGCTGCTGCTCTCCATGTCGACGAGGCTCGACGGGTTCACCGCGTCGGGCAGCACCGCCGGCAACCGGCTCTCCAGGCCGAAGAAGTTGTTCGCCCCGGCCTTCTCGTTGTTGGAGCGCGACCGCTGGGTCTGGTTCTGCAACTGCGCCTGGTCGGCGATGTTGATGATCACCGTCAGCAGGTCCCCGGTCTGCTTGGCCCGCGGGTCGCGGAAGAAGTCGCGCGAACCGGCGCGCCACAGCGAGCTCGGCTCCTGGTCCAGGTTCTGCGGCCGCGGCATCGGCATGGAGATGACGCGGGCCTCCGGCGACAGGGCGGGGTTGGAGATTTCCGACAGGGAGGGCGCCTGCCCGATCTCCGACAGGCGTCCGCAGCCGGCGAGCGCCAGGGCCGTCGCCAGGATGGGAAGCAGGGTGTTGCGCATGCGGAGACTCTCCCTTTCCGCCCGAAGGCTGGTGATGCGCGGGCTCACGGCTTGCCCGGCTGCTGCTGCGATCCGGCCACGGCGACCGTCTGCGGGCCGGTGATGACCCCGGTGACGACGATGTTGCTGGAGTTGTTCATGACGCGCACGACCTCGCCCACGCCGCCGTCCTGGAGCGCCCGGCCGCGCGCGACGAGCTGCAGCGGCCCGTCCTCGTAAACGAGGCTCACCTGCTTGTTGCGCTGGACCACGATGGGCACCCCGACGGCGGAGGTCTGGATCAGGCGGCCGGGCGGAAGCTGCCGGCGGCTCGCCTGGCCCAGGAGCGTCTCGCGCGAGGTGACCACCGTGTCGTTCAGCCGCTCCATCGGCATGGTCACCGTGGTGAGGTCGCCGTCGCCGATGATTTCCCCCGGCAGGATGCGGCGGGTCGGCACCGGCACCTCCACCAGGATCTCGGCCTTCGCCTTCAGCTCGACGATGCGGCCGTCGCTGCTGACCAGCGCCCGCAGGCTGCCGCTGCGCGGATCGTAGGACAGGTCGCGCACCGCCTCCACCGACCCGCCGAAGGGGGCGGTCAGCACGACCGACACGCGGGCGTCGGACGGCACCGCTCCGCCCAGCGTCGAGGCCAGCTCGCGGGCCAGCAGCGATTCGACGGAACCGTCTGCCGGCGACAGGGCGAGCGCCGGCCCGGCGGCCAGGACGGCCAGCGCCAGGACGGTGCGACGGAGGGTGCGGAGCAGGGCCATGGCAATTACCGCATGTTCGACAGGGTCGAGGCCATCTGGTCGCCGGCCTCGACGACCTTCGCGTTCATCTCGTAGGCGCGCTGGGCCGAGATGAGGTCGGTGATCTCCTGCACGACGTTGACGTTGGAGGACTCCAGGTACTTCTGCCGGATGGTGCCGAAACCGGCCTGGCCGCCCGCCCCGTCCTGCGCCTCGCCCGACGCCGGAGTGGCGCGGAACAGGTTGTCGCCCATCGCCTCCAGCCCCGATTCGTTGACGAAGACCGACATGACGAGCTGGCCCAGCGTGCGCGGCTTGGTCTGGCCGTCGACATAGGCCTGCACCTCGCCCGAGCGGTTGATGACGATCTCGCGGGTGCCCTGCGGCACCGTGACCTCCGGCATGATCGGATAACCGTCGGCGGTGACGATGGTGCCCTCCGGCGACAGCTTGAAACCGCCGGCGCGGGTATAGGCGGTGTCGCCGCCCGGCATGCGGACGTTGAAGTAGCCGCGCCCCTCGATGGCGACGTCCAGCTCGTTGCCGGTGGAGGTCAGGTTGCCGGTGGTGTTGATGCGGTTGACCGAGGCCGGCCGCACGCCGAGGCCGATCTCGATGCCGGTCGGGACGATGGTGCCGCTGTCGGTGGACTGGGCGCCCTGCCGCCGCTCGGACTGGTACATCAGGTCCTGGAACTCGGCCCGGCCACGCTTGTAGGCGGTGGTGTTGATGTTGGCGATGTTGTTGGAGATGACCTCGACGTTCAACTGCTGGGCCATCATGCCGGTCGAGGCGATGTTGAGGACTCGCATGGAAGGGGAACTCCTTTAGGACGACTTGCCGAGGCGGTTGATGGCGGAGCGCATCAGCTCCTGCCCTTCGTCCACCATGCGGGTGACCGCCTGGTAGTCGCGGGTCAGATCCATCATCCGCGTGACCTCGGCGATGCTCTGGACGTTCGATTGTTCCAGCTTGCCCTGGATGACCCGGGTGTTCGGGGCGGGCAGCGGTTCGGCGCCGGGATCGGCGGCGAACAGGACGTCGCCGGTCTGGCGCAGGGCCTGCGTGTTGGTGAAGCGGGCGACGCGCAGCCGGGCCAGCATCTCGTTGTCGGCCGATATCAGCCCGTCCGAGCCGATGGAGACGACGGTGCGGTCCGAAGGAATGACGATCGGCTGCTGGTTGTCGTCGAGATAGGGGTGGCCGCTGGCGTTGACGAGCTGCCCGTCCATGTCGCGCCGCATCCGGCCGTCGCGGGTGTAGCGCACGCCGTCGGGGGTGCGCACCTGCAGCCAGCCGTCGCCGTCGAGCGCCACGTCGTAGGGATTGTTGGTCGGCGCGAGGCTGCCGGAGCGCATGTCGGTATAGGTGGCGCGGTCGATCGTGAAGGCGACCTGATCGCTGGGCTTGCGCCCGCCGCGTTCCATCGCCGCCTCGAACAGCGTGCGCTCCGCCCGGAATCCGGCTGTATTCATGTTGGCGACGTTGTTCGCGATCACCTCAAGCTGCCGGCGCAGCGCCACTTGTCGCGACAATCCAATGTAAATGGGATTTTCCATCGCCGAGCACCTGGAGTTTGAACGTGGCCTTAACCTAGGCGATGCAGTTTAAAGCCGGGTTTCAACCTGCGCCCCCGGTCCGATGACTGGTCGGTGTCTGACCCGCCTCGTCTACGATTTAGATAAAATTTGGGACGGCTGCGATGTATCCCTGCAAGGACCGGCGCTTCTCCGCCATGATCGCGCTGCTGATGATGACCACGGCGCTGCCGGCATTGGCGGCATCGGCCAGGACGCCGGTGAAGCTGCAGATCGGCGACCATGCCGACTTCTCGCGGCTGGCGCTGGTGAATGCGCGCGAGGAGCCGGAGGTGGAGATCGGACCCTGCGGCGGACGCATCAGCCTCGCCAAGCCCGCGGCCTGGCCGGCCGAGGAGATCGCCGCCGCCTATTCGAAGCGGATGACCGGCTTCCAGATCGCCGAGGACGGCAAGGGCTTCTCCCTGGAATGGAGCTGCGGCGCGCGCGTCCGGACCCTGCGCGAACGAAACATCACCATGATCGACGTGGCCGGGCCGCCGGTGCCCGGCTACAAGCCGGAACCGCCGCCCTTCATGTTCGAGGACGCGCCGCCGGTCGCCGAGGCCCCCGCGGAGGACCCGCAGGCCGAGCAGGTGGCCCAGAGTGCGGCAGCCCAGAGTGCGGCAGCCCAGAACCCGGCGGCGCCCGGCCCCGGCCCGTCCCTGGGGGAAGAGATCGCGGCGGCCTTCGCCCCGATCGCCAGCGCCCAGGCCCAGCCGATCCCCCTGCGCCCCCCGGCGCCGCAGCCTCCGCAGGCGCAGCAGCCGGCCCCGCAGCCCGCCCCGGCCGCTCAGCCGGCTCCGCCCCCGGCACAGCCGCCGGCCATGGCAATCCCGGTGAAGACGACGGCGCCGGCACCCGACACGCTGGAGCAGTCGGTGCGGCAGAGCGTGGACCAGACGATCAGGAAGCTGCAGCAGACCGACAAGCCGGCCGCTCCGCCGAAGGCCACGGTCACGGCCCCGGCGCAGCCGGAACCGCCGCCGCTGCGTCCCTTCGACCTGACGGCCTGGGCCGGCACCGACTATGTCGCCCGCAAGCAGGCGCTGGAGCAGGCGATCACCATGTCGAGCGGACGGGCGCGCGTCGATGCGCTGATCGCCATGGCGCGATTCGCTCTGGCCCGCGCGATGTCGGAGGAAGGCCGCGCCGCCCTCGATGCCGCCGACAGCCACGACCCGGCCCCCGACCAGCGCTATGAGCTGCGCATCCTCGCCGACGCCTTCCGCGCGCTGGACGGCACCGCCGATCCGCAGGACAGCATCTTCGTCCGCACCCCGCCCGGCGCCGCCCCCGATCACCATGTCTGGCGCAGCGCCACCCTGGCACCCGCCCGCTGGTCCGCCGCGAAGGAGGGCCTGCCGATCGTGCTGAAGCGGCTGCTGGACTACCCGCCCGACCTGCGCGCCCGGCTGCTGACCCTGCTGGCCGAGGCGGCGGGCGTGTTCGACGCGGCCTCGCTGAACATGATCGTGCTGGAAATGATCACGCTGGACGGGCCGAACAGCGCCGACGGGCGGATCGACTATTTCCGCGGCCGACTGGGCGAGCTGCAGAACGAGCCGGCGGCGGCGCTGGAGCGCTACCAGAAGGCCGCGCAGGCGCCGGGCCTCTACGGCCATCGCGCCAAGATCCGTTCCATCGAGCTGCGCCGCATGTCCGGCGCGCTCGACGACGCCGGAACGATCGCGGAACTGGAGGCGCTGCGCTTCGCCTGGCGCGGCGACGATGTGGAAACCGATGCGCTGGCGGCGCTGGGCGAGGCCTACACCCGCGTCGGCAAGACCGAACAGGCGCTGGAGCTGTTCGGCGTGCTCGGCCGGCGCTTCGGTGCCACCGCGCGCGGCCGCACGGCGCTTTCCGCCGGGCGCAGCCTGCTGATGGTGGTGATGGACCGGCTGGAACAGACCAGGCCGGGCGCGCTCGACTCGCTGGCGCTGCAGGTGCGCCACGGCCGCGCCATCGCGCAGATGGACGACGAGGAGGCGACGCAGCAGCGGCGCCTGGCGCGCATCCTGGCGCGCGACGGCTATGTGCTGGAGGCCTCGCGCCTTCTGCATGCGCTGGCCGAGGAGGCCCGCGGCACCCGCCGGACGGAGATCGGGCTGGAGCTGGCGCGCGTGCTGCTCGACAGCGGGCGGGCCGGCGAGGCGCTGGAGGTGCTGGGCAGCACCGCCGGTTCGGCGCTGGAACCGGCGCTGGCGGAGCGCCGCGCCCTGCTGCGGGCGGAGGCCTTCGCCACGGACGGCGACGCGATGCGCGCCATCGATTCGCTGCGCGGCATCGCCGGTCCGGAGGCCGGCCGCATCCGGGCGCAGAGCCTGTTCCGCGCCGGCGAGTGGACGGCCGCCCGCGCCGCCTTCGCCGAACTGGTCGACCAGGGCAACGGCGGCCCCGACGACATCGCCTATCAGGCGCTCGCCGCCTTCCGCGCCGGCGACCAGGAGGCGGTCAACGCCACGGCCGAACGCCACCGCGCCCGGCTGGCCGGCACCCGCTGGCAGGGCCTGCTGGAGGCGCTGGCCATTCCGCCCGCCGGCAACAAGCCGCTCGCCGCCGCCGAGGTGACGCGCCAGCTCGCCGCGGCCGACGCGCTGGCCGGCGTGCTGCAGCGCTGGCAGGCCGGTCCCGAGGCGTCCCGCAAAGCCAACCCGTAAAGCCGCTTTAATCGCCGCCCCCTACCGTCGAAGCCGTACCGCAGAAGGGAAGGCCGGGCAGGTCGGTCGAGCCGGAGGACAAGAGACATGCGTTTGCTGTTCGGTATCGTTGCGGTGTTCCTGAGCGTGCTCGGCGGCTTCGCCGCCATGGGCGGACGCATGGGCGTGCTGTGGCAACCCGTCGAGATCGTGATCATCATCGGCGCCGGCGTCGGCGGCTATGTCATCGCCAATACGCCGAGCGTGCTGCGCGATACGGTGCGCACCGTGGGCTTCGTCGCCCGCGGCCACCGATCGAACAAGAACGACTATCTCGACGTGATCTCGCTTCTCTACGCGCTGCTCCGCGTGGCGAAATCCAAGGGCGTCTCGCAGATCGAGCAGGACATCGACAAGCCCGGCGACAGCCCGATCTTCACCCAGTATCCGGCGGTCTTCCGCCACGAGCGCAGCCTGACCTTCCTGTGCGACTACCTCCGGCTGATCGCGCTGGGCCAGGACAATCCCCACGATCTGGAAGCGCTGATGAGCGAGGAGATCGAGACGATAAGCCGCGAGATGAACCAGGTGCCGAAGGCGCTGCAGAACCTCGCCGACGCCCTGCCGGCGCTGGGCATCGTCGCGGCGGTGCTGGGCGTCATCAACGCGATGAGCGCCATCAGCGAGCCGCCCGAGGTGCTGGGCCGCATGATCGGCGGCGCGCTGACCGGCACCTTCCTCGGCGTGCTGCTCTCCTACGGCCTTGTCGGCCCATCGCCAGCGCCGCCCGCCACCGCCGGGAGTCGGAGCTGAACCTCTACATCTGCATCAAGGCCGGCCTCGGCGCGTACCTGCGCGGCAGCCCTCCGCAGGTCTGCGCGGAGTTCGCCCGCAAGGTGCTGTTCGCCGACATCCAGCCGAGCCTCGCCGAGGTCGAGGTGGCCACCACGCTGACCTCGCAGGCCAAGGCCCGCGAGGGACGCCAGGCCGTGGCGTGAGGGCCGGCCGATGGCACCGCGCAAGCGCCTGGATCCCACCATCATCATCAAGCGGCGCCCGATCGAGGACGAGGAGGAGCACAACGGCTCCTGGAAGCTGGCCTATGCCGACTTCGTGACGGCGATGATGACCTTCTTCCTGATCATGTGGCTGATGAACATCACCACGGTCGAGCAGAGGAAGGGCATCGCCGACTACTTCAACCCCGTCGCCCTGTCGCAGGCCAATTCGGGCGCGGACGGCATGCTGTCCGGGCGCGCGGTCGACAAGTCGGGCGCGCTGTCCACGCCGAACGCTCCCGGCGAGCACAGCATCCCGGTGGCCTCGCCGCCGGTGGTCGCATCGGTCGGGGAAAGCGACCGCGAACCGGCCGGGCGCAAGGACCCGATGCCGAACCCGCCGGGCAGCCCCGCCCCGCCGGCCGAGCGCGGCACCGCGCAGCAGGCCCAGGCCGCCCAGCAGCAGGCGCAGCAGCAGCAAGGCGCCCAGCGCGATGCCCGGGCCGAGCTGGAGGCTCTGCTGGACCGCCAGACCTCGGCGCTGAACGAGCAGTTCGCCCTGGAGCAGACCGAACGCGACCTGCGCAGGCGCATCGCCGGCTCCCCCGAGCTGAGCGCCCTGTCGGACAGCGTGATCATCCAGCAGGTCCCGGAAGGCCTGCGCATCCAGTTGACCGACCAGGCGAAGTTCTCGATGTTCGCGGTCGGCTCGGCCCGGATGAACGATCAGGGACGGCGCCTGATGCGTCTCGTCGCTTCGGCGGTCGCGGCGGCTCCCAACGCGCTGAGCATCAGCGGCCACACCGACGCGCTCGGCTATGCCGATGGCGCGAAGTACGGGAACTGGGAGCTGTCGAGCGACCGCGCCAACGCCGCCCGGCGGGAGCTGATCTCGGCCGGCGTCCCGGCACAACGCATCACCCGCGTCGAAGGCCGCGCCGACCTCGACCATCTGGAACAGGGCAGTCCGCTCGACCCGCGCAACCGCCGCATCAGCATCACGCTGCTGCGCTCGGCCCCGACCGGCGGCTGATCCGCCACGGAAACCGTCACTCGGCGGCCGGTCTCCGGCCCAGGGCGACATCCTGGGCGAGCTGGTCGATCCGGCCGTCGAGACGGGCGATCTCCCGCATGCGGACGGTGCCCACCACCTCCTTGATCTGGCGGGCCTCCGTCTCCAGGCGGGCCTGCCCTTCCGTCAGCGAGGAGACGTCGGATTTCAGCGTGGCGACATCGGCGTTGAGCGTCGAGACGTTGGACTTCAACTCAGCCACATCCGCCTTCAGCACCGCGACGTCCGCCTTCAGCTCCGCCACGTCCGCCTTCAGCTCCGCCACATCCGCCTTCAGCTCCGCCACATCCGTCTTCAGCACCGCGACATCCGCCTTCAGTTCGGCCACATCCGCCTTGAGGCCGGTGACATCCGACTGGATGACGTCGACCTTGGTCAGAAGCTGGAGGAGCAGGGGCTTCAACTCGTCCATGGCGTCACCGTGCGGGCTCGTTGGATTGCAGCATACCTCGAAAGCGGTGTGAGCGTCCATCGACGGCGGGCCGGGAATCCCGGCGATGCGGAGACAAGGCGAATCTGCATAAAAACCGGCATGAATTGCCGGGTTTTCCCTTTAAACCGCCTTTAAAGCGGCATCTGTACTGTCCGAGCATCAAGTCCATCGTGGAGAATCCCGGGACTTCCCCTTCGTTCCCCAGTCGTGACAAGAGGATCCCTCGATGAGCCTGTTCAGCGCCATGCGGTCCGGTGTCAGCGGCATGTCCGCGCAAAGCTCGCGGTTGGCCGCCATCTCGGACAACATCAGCAACTCCGCGACGGTGGGCTACAAGCGCGCGGCCGTCGATTTCTCCACGCTGGTGACCGGCTCCGGTTCGACCACGACCTATTCGGCCGGCGGCGTGCAGTCCAACGTGCACTATCAGGTGCAGAAGGACGGAACCATCCAGGGAACCCAGTCCTCGACCGACATGGCGATCGGCGGGCGCGGCTTCTTCGTCATCGCCAACAAGTCGACGGCCGCCGACGGCGCGCCGACCTTCGGCCTGACGCGCGCCGGCAGCTTCCTGCCGGACGACGAAGGATATCTGCGCAACAGCGCCGGCCAGTACCTGCAGGGCTGGAAGCTGAACCCGGACGGCAGCCTGCCGGCGGTGAGCAAGTCCAGCTTCGACAGCCTGACCACGGTGAAGGTCGGCAACCTCGCCTACGGCGGCAGCCGCACCACGGCCATGACCTTCTCCGGCAACCTGCCGGCCCAGGCCGCCAACGGCTCCACCTTCGACACGACGTCGGGATTCTACGACGGTCTCGGCAATACGCGGGACCTCAAGCTGACCTGGACGAAGACCGCCAACCCCAACGAGTGGTCGCTGAACGGCACCGCGACGGGCGGCTATACGGTCGCCGGCCTGCCGACGACCGTCACCTTCGGCGCGACCGGCCCCAGCGCCGGCCTGCCCACCGGCGCGCTCCCGACCATCACGGTGACCTCTCCCGACGGCGTCGACACCATCAAGGTCGGGATGGAGAACCTGACCCAGTTCAACGGCGACTATGTGCCGAAGCTGGTGGGCGACGGCGCCAAGGCCGGCAAGGTCACCACGGTCGAGATCGACAAGACCGGCAAGCTGTGGGCGATCTACGACAACGGCGCCCGCCAGTCGCTCTACCAGGTCCCGGTGGCCGACGTGGTGAACCCCGACGGGCTGAAGGTCCAGGACGGCAACACCTACACGCTGGGCTCCGACAGCGGCGCTCTGTCCCTGTCCGCCGGAAACAGCGGTTCGGTCGGGGCGGTGGAAGGCTATGCGCTGGAGCAGTCCAACGTCGACATCGCCGAGGAGCTGGTCTCGCTGATCGAGACGCAGCGTGCCTATTCGTCGAACGCCACCATCGTCCGCACCACCGACGAGATGGTGGAAGAGACGACGCGGCTGAAGCGCTGACCACGGCGACCGGGAGACCTGACCCATGAGCATCCAGACCGCGCTCTACGCCGCCTTGTCGGGACTGCGCTCCACGCAGCTCCAGGCCGCGACCGTCTCGCACAACATCAGCAACGCCACCACTCCCGGCTTCGTCCGCAAGGAGCTGGACATCACCGCCTCCTTCACCGGCGGCCACGGCGACGGCGTGCGGGTGGAGGGCATCGCCCGCCGCGTCGACGAGATGCTGATCCGCGACGCCCGCTTCGAGCAGAGCCGCTATACCGCCCAGGAGGCGCGCGCCTCCGCCCTGTCGCAGTACACCGACGTGCTGGGCCAGCCGCAGGACGAGCGTTCGGTGGCCACCGCCGTCGCCAAGCTGCAGCAGACCTTCAGCCAGCTTCACGGCCAGCCGGAGGACGAAGCGGCGCAGCAGGCGGTCGTCGACCGCGCCAACGGCCTGGCCCGCAGCATCCGCGACACCGCCTCCGCCGCGACGACCGCCCAGGCGGACGCGGTCGAGCGGATGAAGAACTCGGTCGAGGACGTCAACAAGGCGCTGGTCCAGATCAGCCAGCTGAACCAGAAGATCTCCTACCAGGAAGCCATCAAGGGCGACTCCACCGACCTGCGCGACCAGCGCGACCGCCTGCTGGACAGCGTCTCGCAGGAGATCGGCATCCGCACCTACACCCGCGAGGACGGGCAGGTGGTGGTGATGACCCGCAACGGCCAGACCCTTCTGGACCGTGAGCTGGCGCCGGGCGCGCAGCCGCTGCAGGTGAACCAGACGGCGGCCGGCTTCGAGCTGACCGCCGGCGGCAAGGTGATCTCCGCCAATCCGGAGCAGGACATCCAGAGCGGCCGGATCATGGGGTATGTCCAGGTCGCCACCCAGGACATGCCGAAGGTCCTGAAGCAGCTCGACACGCTGGCGGCCGGGCTGGTCAAGGGCTTCCAGGACGCCGAGGCCGATCCGACCAAGCCGGGCCTGTTCGTCGACGGCAATCCGCCGACCCCCGCCTCGACCGACGGCCTCGCCACGCGCCTGCAGGTCAATTCCGTCGTCCAGGGCAACAGCTGGCGCGTGCAGAGCGGCATGCAGGCCGCGACGCCGCTCCCGCCCGGCGACCAGACGCAGATCAAGAAGTACCTCGCGGTCTTCAAGACCAGCACCGGCTTCACGGCCCCCGACACGCCGGGCACCGCCACGCTCGGGGACTTTGCCAAGGCGATGGTCTCCACCCAGCAGGGCTACCGCACCACCGCGGAGTCCGACATGAAGAGCCGAAAGATCAGCGCGGACGTGCTGGAAAGCGCCCGCATCAACCGCGACGGCGTGAACATCGACACCGAAATGCAGAAGCTCCAGCTCATCGAGCAGAGCTACGGCGCCAGCGCCCAGGTGATCCAGGTCGCCGGCCGCATGCTCGACACGCTGCTCCAGCTCCGGAACTGACGCCATGCTGTACAACTCCGTATCCACCGTCGGGATGAGCCGGCGGCTGATGACCTCGCTCGGCGAAATGCAGCTCGAGCAGCTGCGCACCAACGACGAGATCGCCAGCGGCAAGCATTACGACATGGCCCAGGCGCTGGGTGCGCGGACGGGCTATGCCATCGGCCTGCGCAACCTGTACGACGAGGCCGACCAGTTCGTGAAAGGCGGTTCGCTGCTCAAGGGTCGCATGGACACCATGGACAGTGCGCTGAACAACATCCTGGACGCCGGCAAGGACGTCCTGGCGGCGGCCTCCACCGGGCTCGGGCAGCCCGGACCGACCGGCTCGTCGCTCCAGGTCCGCGCGCGCGGCGTGCTCGAACAGATCGTCGGCCTGCTCAACGCCTCCACCGGCAACGGCTATCTGTTCGGCGGCGTGGAGGTGAAGTCGCCTCCGATGCGCGCGGTCCAGGGCGACGGGTCGGGCCTGCCCTCCCCGCTGAAGATCGTCGCCGACGCCATCACGGCGGCCACCGGCGGCAGCAGCGTGCCGACCACGGCGGCGCAGACCGCGGCGGTGGTGTCGACCCTCAACGACCTGTTCGACGTCCGCGACCCGGCCCTTCCGGCGCCGGCGCCGCTGACCCAGACCTATGAGGGCGGCTTCTACCTCGGTGCCACCGCCAAGCAGCCCGGCGGCGCCGACACCCCGCGCGTCACCGGCCGGCCGGCCGACGCGGTGGAGCTGCCCTACGGCATCCAGGCCAACGACAAGCCCTTCCGCGACCTGATGCAGGGGCTGTACATGCTGGCGACCGTCGACACCAGCAAGATGGAGCTCGACGCCTACAAGCCCTACATCGAGACCGCGGTGTCCAAGATGTCGGGCGGCCTCGACAACATCCGCAACGTCACCTCGCAGCTCGGCATCTACCGCCATCAGCTCGACGAGTCGATCGAAAGCCACAAGACCCGGCAGAAGGTCCTCTCCGAGCAGATCAACAGCCTGGAAGAGGTTCCGCCGGAAGAGGCGAGCGTGCGGCTGAACCAGCTCGAGGTGCAGATCGAGGCGGCTTCCTCGGCCACGGCCAGGATCGCCAAGATGCGCCTGTCCAACTACCTCTGACTGCAACCATTAGGCGGCGGACGAATGCCCGTGTCGATCCTCAGCCCCGTTCGCGCCGTGCTTGCCGCGGCCGTCCTGCTGCTCGCCCTGCTGGCCGGCGCCGTTCCGTCCGCGGCGCAGACGCGGGTGAAGGATCTCGTCACCTTCGACGGCGTCCGCCGCAACCAGCTCATCGGCTACGGTCTGGTCGTCGGCCTGAACGGCACCGGCGACCGGCTGATCAACACGCCCTTCACCGAGCAGAGCCTGAAGGGCATGCTGGAGCGGCTGGGCATCAACACCCGCGACGAGGTGCTGCGCACCCGCAACGCCGCGGCGGTGATGGTGACCGCCACCCTGCCGCCCTTCAGCCGCCAGGGCACGACGATCGACGTGACCGTCTCGGCGCTCGGCGACGCCACCAGCCTGCTCGGCGGCACGCTGCTGGTCACGCCGCTGCTGGGTGCGGACGGACAAGCCTATGCGGTGGCGCAGGGGTCGCTGTCGGTCAGCGGCTTCTCCGCCGCCGGCGCCGCGGCTTCCGTCACCAAGGGCGTGCCGACCAGCGCCCGCATCGCCAACGGCGCCATCGTGGAGCGCGAGCTGAAATTCGCCCTGGACGATATCGGCGCCGTGCGCATGGCGTTGCGCAACCCGGACTTCACCACCGCCAACCGGATCGCCGACGCGGTGAACGCCCGGCTCGGCGGCGGCAGCGCCCGGGTGCTGGACTCCACGACGGTCGACGTCCGCATCCCGCCGCAGTTCCACGGCGCCGTCGCCCGCCTGATCGGCGAGGTCGAGCAGCTCTCGGTCCGGCCGGACGGCATCGCCCGCGTGGTGGTGGACGAGCGCAGCGGCACCATCGTCATCGGCGACGACGTGCGCGTCAGCCGCGTCGCGATCACCCAGGGCAACCTGACGGTCCGCGTCGTCGAGACGCCGCAGGTCTCGCAGCCGCAACCCTTCTCCAACGGCCAGACGGTGGTCGTGCCGCGCACCGACGTGCAGGTGCAGGAGGGCAACGGGCGCCAGTTCGTCACGCTGGGCGGCAATGTCAGCCTGCAGCAGCTGGTCAACGGGCTGAACGCGCTGGGCGTGGGACCGCGCGACATGGTCTCCATCCTCCAGGCGATCAAGGCGGCCGGCGCGCTGCACGCCGATCTCGAAATCATCTGACGGACCGGTCGAGGACCCCATGGACGTGAGTGCCCTTCCCCCGATCCCCGCCACGGCGACCGCCGCGCGGACCGTACCGGACCGCGGCGTGGCCGGCAGGCCCGCCGACCCGGTGCAGCGCGTCGCGCAGGAGTTCGAGGCGATGATGGTCGGCCAGATGCTGGACAGCATGTTCGCCGGAATCTCCACCGGCGGGGCGTTCGGCGGCGGGCAGGCGGAAAAGACCTGGCGCGGCTTCATGCTCCAGGAATACGGCAAGGCGATCGCCGCGGCCGGAAGCCTCGGCATCGGCAGGATGGTGCAGGCGGACGTCGCGCGTCTTTATGGCCAACAGGCGGAAGGAACCGTGCGATGAAGCTCAGCTTCAAGGACCTGATCCGGGAGTTCCGGCCGGAGGAGAAGCCCGAGGCCCCGGTCGAGGCCGCCGCCCCCGAGCCCGAGGCGCCGCTGGCGGTCGACGGCGCCACCGCCGCCATCATGGTCGAGTTCATGGATGCGGTGGACGAACTGACCCGCCTGCTGGAGGAGGAGACCGGTGCCCTCGCCGCCGGCAGCCTCGGCGGGCTGGACGGCTTCTCGCAGCGCAAGCAGGCGATGGCGGAGCGGCTGGAAGGGCTGATCGGCCGGCTGCAGCAGGAGGATACCCGGCTGAACGACGATCTGCGCGCCATCGTGCTGGAGCGGATCGAGCGGCTGGACCGGGCGGTGAGCGACAACGCGTCCGGCCTCGTCGCCATGCGCAAGGCGGTGCTGACCATCAACCGCAGCATCCTGACCGCCCTCGAAAAGTCGGCCAGCGACGGGCTCTACGCCCCGACCGGCCACGCGGTGCGGCCGGTGGAGCTTTCCGCATCCGGGCTCAACGCCGAGCTTTGAAGACAGGATGGCGGGCCGGCACCCGCCGGCTGCGGAGGGATCGAAAAGGCCCGGGTGCGATTGCATCCGGGCCTTTCTGCATGCTCATCCCGGATGTTCGGGTTACCACGAAGGTTTCCGTCCCGAGACGATTCGTATATAATTGAAATAAAGTTATCGAAGAGGGTAATGATGCTCCAGTTGGCGTTCATGCTCATCGGTCCGGGGGCGTTCCGGGAGCGATGGTACGCCGTTTCGGCCGTCGGGGCTGCGCTGATCGTCCTGCCGCTGGCACTGTTCGTCCTGGCGGATGGCATGACCATCGCCGCGTACGAAGCGATGGGCCTGATCTTTTTCCTGAACGGACTGCTCTCTATTCTGGTTTTTCTGTCGGAGGAGACTCACGGCACCGGCAACCCGGTCCTTCTGCGCGGGGCCGGATTGACGCTGCTCGGCGTCCTGATCCTGATCTCCCTGCTGTGGACCCAGATCGCCGTGGCGGCGCTGTTCGCCCTGGCCTTCGCCGTCGACGGTCTGACGCGGATCGGCATGGCGCTGCTGGTGCGGTTCCGCGGCTGGCGCGGCACCATCGCGATCGGCATGGTGGAGCTGGTGGTCACGCTGCTGATCCTGTCCGACTGGCCGCTACCGCATGACCGCAGCATTCCCTTCTGCGTCAGCCTGCTGATCGCCCTGATGGGATGGCAGCTCTTCCGCTTCGGGCTGATGTTCCGGACGCTGGAAAGCGAGGTCGCCATCCTCGCCCTGCCGGTCTTCACCGGCCGCGGCTGGTACGAGCATGCGCCCGTCCTGGTGGGGGACGAGGCGCCGCCGGCACCCGACCGGCCGCCGATGACCGTCCATGTCTGGACCCCGACGGGCGCCGGGGACGGGGTGGGGCGCCGCCCGCTGATCGACCGCTACGTCGCGGCGGTGGACCGCAACGGCGTGATCTCGACCGGCCACGCGGCGCTGGAGTTCCAGCCGCACGTCTACATCAGCCATTACCCGGCCGTCGAGCTGGACCGCTCCTCCGCCGCCTTCATCGGGGCGCTGCGCGGCACCGCCGACAACGACACCGCAGGACGCTTCCAGCCCTCCTACGAGCATGAGTCCGACTGGTGGCGGCCGGCCGACGCGCATGTCGAGTTCCGCAACTTCAGCACCCGCCGGCTGCGGGTCTTCTGGGCCGGCTACCGGCAGGACGACACCTACAACCTGACCAACCGCAACTGCTCGGTCGCCGTCGCCGCGGCGCTCGAAGCGGCGCTGGAGGGATCGCTGGCGAGCCGCACGCCCTGGCTCGACCTCCTGCGCCTGATGGTGAACCCGGATGTCTGGACCGCGGCGCTGCTCCGCGGCCGGGCGGTGTCCTCCACCTGGACCCCCGGGCTGGTTCTGGACTACGCCCGCACGCTGTCGCGCCTGGTCGACGGCCGGCAACTGTCCTGGCTGCAGCGGCTGCGCGGCTTCCTGAAGCGCCTGTCCCCGGACGAGGGCCGGCAGGCCGAAGCGGCCGGCCTGTGACCGGCCCGACCCCGCCTGCGCCTGCGCCTCCCTTCCCCGCCACCATACCGGACCGCCCCATGCCGACCCTGTTCTCGCGCGGCGCCGTCATCCTGATCGCCATGATGTTCGGCCTCACCTACAGCCTCAGCGCCGCCCTCATCGCGCTCGACCTCGTGGCGCGGGGACTGAGCGAGACGATGATCGGCGCGAATGTCGCGATGCACGCGGTGGGCGTCCTCGCCACCGCGATGGTGCTGCCGCGCATCGTCGCGCGGGTCGGCATGCGGCGTCTGGTGATCCTGGCGCTGGTGCTGGCGGCGCTGGTCCTGGCCGCCTTCCCGGCGGCGCCCTTCCTGTGGCTGTGGTTCCCGCTGCGCTTCCTGCTCGGCACCTCGTCGGAGATCCTGTTCGTGCTGTCCGAGACCTGGACGAACAGCCTGAGCACCGAGGACACCCGCGCCCGGTCGATGGCCGCCTACACGGCCGCCCTGTCGGTGGGCTTCGCGGTCGGGCCGCTGATCCTGTCGGTGATCGGCTCGACCGGTTACACCCCCTATCTCCTAGGCTCCGCCATCACGCTGGCCGCGGCGGCCTTCATCGCCTCGCCGAAGGTGGTGGCGCCGGAGTTCGAGAAGCCGGCGGCCGGCAGCCCGCTGCGCTTCATGCAACTCGCCCCCGTCGCCATGTCGGCAACGGTGCTGAACGCGGCGATCGAGACCGCCGGCCTGTCCTTCCTGGCGATCTACGCCGTCAATCTCGGCTGGCCGGAGGACAGCGCCACGCGGCTGATGTCCTGCATGATGATCGGCGCGATCCTGCTGCAGCTTCCCATCGGCTGGCTCGGCGACAAGATGGACCGCATCGCGCTGGTCGGCGCGCTGGCCGCCCTGTCGGCGCTGGGCGCCCTGGTCTGGCCGGTCGCGCTGAAGAACGAGATCGCCACCTACGCCCTGCTGTTCGTCTGGGGCGGCGCCTTCGTCGGCATCTACACCATCATGCTGACGGTGGTGGGCAGCCGCTTCGCCGGGTCCGAGCTGATCGGCATCTATGCCGTGATGGGGCTGATGTGGGGTGTCGGCGCGCTGGTCGGCCCGGTGGCGGCGGGTGCCGCCATGGAGATGAGCTTCCACGGCCTCGCCTTCTTCGCGGCGACGGCCTGCGCGGCCTTCCTGCTGTCGGTGGTGATGGCGCGGCGCAAGGCGCCGGTGCCGGCGGCGCCGTAACCGGGCGCCCCGCCGCGAGCCATGTCCGCAGGCTATGCCCGCGGCTTGGCCGACTTGACGGTGCCGGCCTCCTCCAGACGGACGATCGAGGAGACGAGCGCGCGCTGGAAGTTGCGCTCCTCCCCCGGCAGGGTCATGCCCTGGCCGTTGGTCCAGAACTCGACGAAGGCGAGGTCGCCACCCTCGCCGTTCGGCCATTCGATGGCGACGCCCAGCCCGATCTCGGCGCTTTGGCGCCAGTGGTCGGTGACGGTGATGGCGGCTTCCCAGTGCATGCCGCCGCTGCCGCTCTCCGCCCGGCGGTGGCTCCACAGCTTCAGGTAATCGCGGAAGTTCTCGGAGGTGCGGTCGAGCCGGACATAGCTGCTGCGGTCGACCACGGCCGTCGCCAGCTTGATGGAAAAGCGCGCCTGGGCGAGCGCCTGTCCGACCTCCCCCACCAGCCGGTCCATGGTGGCGAAGGTGCGGCGCACATTGTCGGCCAGCGCGGCGGCGAGCGCATCGGTCTTCAGCGCCGCCCCCGGCCGCGATCGGTGCGGTACATCTCGAACAGGTCGTCGGGGTTGCTCATCGCCTTGGTGCGCACCGGTTTTCCACCCATGCACCTTATGTGCAACCCGTTGAGAAGGGATTAAGAGCGGGCGCCGCCGGCGCTTTTCCACGGCAAGCACCGCCCCATCCGCTTCACGGCCATTATTAAAACGACTGACAGTTGATAGCACGCACTTCTGTTGCGTTGCAACATAACCGATGCACGGCTGGAGCAACGATGCTAGTCTTCGCAGAGGTGAGTGCTTTGGAAGGTGCCGGGAATGCCTGAAGGAACTCTTGCGACTTCTCCTGACAACTCGGCCATGGCAATAAATGTGCGGAAAGCCGCCTCCCACAGCGCGTTCGACAATGCGCAGGGGCAGCTTTTCGGCATCATCATGACCGCCTTCGGGATCTCGCTGCTGCATGCCGCGGGCCTGATCACCGGGCAGGCGGCGGGATTGGCCTTCCTGATCTCCTATGCCACGGGGGCCAATTTCGGGCTGGTGTTCCTGCTGGTGAACCTGCCCTTCTACGCCCTGGCGGCCGCCCGCATCGGCTGGCGCTTCACCATCCGCTCGCTGATCGCGGTGACGGGCGTCTCGCTGCTGACCAGCGCCCTGCCCCTGGTGCTGAGCTACAGCGTGATCCAGCCGCATGTGGCGGCGGTGCTGGCGGGCTTCTGCATCGGCATCGGCGTCATCGGGCTGTTCCGCCACGGCTCCAGCGGTGGCGGCGTCGGCATCCTGGCCTACTATATCCAGGAGAAGACCGGCTTCCGCGCCGGCTGGCTGCAGGCGATGATCGACGTGCTGATCTTCGCCGGCGCCCTCTTCGTGATCGACGGCAAGGCGCTGCTCGCCTCCATGCTGGGAGCGGCGGTGCTGAACGCCTTCGTCGCCTTCAACCACCGGACGGACTGGTACGTGGCGCGCTGAGGCGCCGCGTCACGAGCCGGTCCGCCGCGCGGTCCCGCCCTTCAGGCGCAGCACATACATCATGACCTCGGCCACCGCCTGGTAGTGCTGCAGCGGGATCAGCTTGTCGATCTCGGCGGAGGCGTAGAGGGCACGGGCCAGCGGCGGGTTCTCGATCACCGGCACGCCGTTCTCCTCGGCGATGGTGCGGATGCGCAGCGCGACGAGATCCGCCCCCTTGGCGAGGCAGATCGGCGCCGGCATGCGGGACCGGTCATATTCCAGCGCCACGGCGAAGTGGGTGGGGTTGGCGATGACCACGGTCGCCCGCGGCACGGCGGCCATCATGCGCCGCCTGGAGCGGTCGCGCCTGATCTCGCGCAGGCGGGCCTTCAGGTGCGGGTCGCCCTCGGTCTGCTTGTACTCGTCCTTGAGCTCCTGGAAGGTCATGCGCAGGCGCTTGCGCCATTCCAGCCGGTTCCACAGCACGTCCACGGCCGCCATCAGAACCGTCGCGAGCAGGACCGCCAGCAGCAGGCGCAGCGTCAGGTCCCGCAACAGGTTGGGCAGCGCTGCGACATCCATGCCCACGATTCCCTCCGTCCATCTTATGTAGGGCGCCACCGCGAACCAGACGGCGCCGGCGATGGCCGTCAGCTTGGCGAGGCTCTTGCAGAACTCGATCAGGGCCGTCCGCGAGAAGATGCGGCGCCACCCGCTGCGCAGCGAGATGTTCGACAGCTTGGGCCGGATGCGCTCGGTGGTCGAGACCAGCGGCCCCTGGCCGAGCGCCGAGGCCGCCGCCCCGGCCAGCAGGATGCCCAGCACCGGCAGCATCGCCACCCCGATCCCGCCGATCACCCAGCTCAGGCCGTGCAGCACGTCGTAGGCGCTGCCGTCCAGGCGGAAGTCGTCCGGGTTCTCGATCAGCGGCAGCAGCACCTCCGCCACGCCGGACGCGGTGCGCGGCGCCCCGGCCGCGACGATCAGCCAGGCCGCCGCCATGCCGGCCAGCAGCCCGACGTCGCGTGCCCGCGGGACGTCGCCCTTCTCCAGCGCGTCGCGCAGGCGTTTTTCCGTCGGCTCTTCTGTCTTCTGCTCGTTGTCCTGCTCGTCCGCCACCGCCGTCTCCTCACCGTCCGGCCAGCCAGGCCGTCAGGGCGGCGAGGCAGGCGGTGAGCATGACGCCCGCCGTCACCATGAAGACGATCAGACCCGCCCCCAGCATGGCCGGCGTGCCGACGAAATAGACGGGCATCGCCGGCATCACCCGGTTGATCAGGCCCAGCGCGACGTTGACGATCAGTCCGAACACCAGGAAGGGCGCCGCCAGCTCGACCCCCAGCCGGAAGGTTCCGGCCACCAGCTGCGCGAAGCGGCCGGCCATCATGCCGATGTCCGGCATCACCGCCGCCGGCCAGGTTCCATAGGACCGCACCAGCGCATCCAGCATCAGGTAATGGACGTCCGTCGCGAACAGCGCCGCCAGCGCGGCGATGACCAGCGTCCCCGAGAGCATGGAGCCGCCTTCGAATCCCGCCCCTTCGATGTTGAAGGGGTTGGCGAGGCCGACCGCCTGGGCGGCGATGTTGCCGGACACCTGCAGGGCCGCGAGGAACAGCTTGGCGCCCAGCCCGAGGAAGGCGCCGACCAGCATCTCCGCCGCCATGTGGCCGGCCATCACGGCGGCGTCGGGCGGGATCGGCGGCAGGCCGGTGACCGTGCGGGCGAGCGCCAGGGCGGTGACCACGGCGATCATCAGCCGGACCCGCATGGGCACCGCATATTCGCCGAAGCCCGGCAGCAGCCCGATCGCCGCCGCCACCCGGACGAAGACCAGGAAGGTCCCGTAGATCTCCTGGCCGATGAGTTGCGCCAGCATGTCCATGGTGCCGGCCTCACACCTGGTCGATGGTCTTGACGGCCACCTTGCGATGCAGTTCGGCGTGGCTGATGACCGGTGTCATCGGGCTCACCCGTTCCAGCAGGGAGCGGACGAAGGGCCGCACCTCGGCGCCGACCAGCAGGGCCGGCCAGACCTGCGGCGTGGCATGGCGCTGGATGCACATGCGCACGGCGGTCAGGAACTCCTGCACCTGGCTGGGCGGCATGGCGAAGCGGCGGTCCTCGCCCTCCGTCACGATGCTCTCCACCAGCGCCTGCTCCCACCGCGGGGTCAGCGCGATCACCGGCATGAAGCCGTCCGACGCCGTCAGCGCCTGGCAGATCTGCTGGCCCAGGCGGCTGCGCACATGCTCGGTGATCATGGTGATGTTGCGGGTCCAGTTCACCGCCTCGGCGATCGCCTCGACGATGGCCGGCAGGTTGCGGATCGACACGCGCTCCGCCATCAGGGCCTGGAGCACGCGCTGCACCACCACCAGGGTGATCTGGCTCGGCACCATGTCGGAGATCAGCTTCTGGTACTCCCGCCCCAGCCCGTCGATCAGCTTCTGCGTCGCCGCGAAGGTCAGCAGGTTGGGCAGATGGTCCTTGATCACCTCGGTCAGGTGCGTGGTGATGACGCTTTCCGGATCGACGACGGTGTAGCCCTTGGCGACGGCCTCCTCGTGGCGGGCCGGGTCGATCCACTTGGCCTGCAGGCCGAAGGTCGGCTCGCGCGTCGCCTCGCCCGGGATGTCGGGAGCGCTCCCGCCGTTGGGATCGATGGCGAGGAGCTGCTTGGGCCGCACCTCGCCGCTGGCGACCTCCACCCCCATGACGCTGATCACATAGCCCTTGGGCGGCAGGAAACTCGAATCCTTGATACGGACCGACGGCAGGATGAAGCCGAACTCCTTGGCGAAGCGCTTGCGCAGCGTCTTCACCTTGCCGGTCAGGGGGCCGTTCTTGTTGAGGATCAGCGGGACGAGGTGGTTGCCGACCTCCACCTTCACGTCGTCCACCTTCAGCATGTCCTCCACCGCCTCTTCCGCCGGGGCGGCGGCGGTCTTGCGCGACTCCTCCAGCTTGGCGAGCGCCGTGCGCCTGGCGCGCTGGCGCGGCAGGTACCAGCCGGCGATCCCGAAGGTGGCGCCGAGGAACAGGAAGGGGCCGAGCGGCAGGCCGGGGGTCATCGCCAGCAGCGCCAGCAGGCCGCCCGCCACCATCAGCGCCTTGGGATAGCCGCCGAGCTGCTGCAGCACCGCCTGGTCGGCCGAACCGACGTTGCCGCCCTTGGTGACCAGGAGGCCGGCGGCGAGCGACACCACCAGCGCCGGGATCTGCGTCGCCAGCCCGTCGCCCACCGTCAGGATGGTGTAGACCGATGCCGCCGCCTCGAAGGACATGCCCTGCTGGGCGATGCCGATCGCCATGCCGCCCAGCACGTTGATGAAGGTGATGACGAGGCCGGCGACCGCATCGCCGCGCACGAACTTCGACGCACCGTCCATGGCGCCGAAGAAGGTACTCTCGTCCTCCAGCTCCTTGCGGCGGCGGCGGGCCTCGACGTCGTCGATCATGCCGGCGGACAGGTCGGCGTCGATCGCCATCTGCTTGCCGGGGATGGCGTCCAGCGTGAAGCGGGCGCCCACCTCGGCGATGCGGGTGGCGCCCTTGGTGATCACCACGAAGTTGATGACGATCAGGATGGCGAAGATCACCACGCCGATGACGAAGTTGCCGCCCATGATGAAGCGGCTGAAACCCTCGATCACATGGCCGGCGGCCGACGGGCCGGTGTGGCCCTGGCTGAGGATCAGGCGGGTCGACGCGATGTTCAGCGCCAGCCGCAGCACCGTCACCACCAGCAGCACGGTCGGGAAGGACGAGAAGTCCAGCGGCTTGGCGATCCACAGCGAGACCATCAGGATCAGCACGCTGACCGACAGCGACAGCGCGAGGCCGAGGTCGAGGAACCAGTTCGGGACCGGCAGGAACAGGACACCCAGCACCAGCAGGATGCCGATGGCGAACAGCACGTCGCGGTTGGCCAGCCCCAGGTCGCCGAGGTTGGTCATCCGGGTCCGGAAGGTGCCGGTAAAGCTCATGTCGGCGCTGCTCCAGGGGCAAGACGTCGGGAGGACACGCGGGCCATGCTAGGCCGGCCCGGTAAAACCGGCTTTTACGCCGCGGGGGGCGGCAGGGCGTCGGGCGGCAGGAACACGGATCAGCGGTTGGCCGGCCGCGGTTCCTGGACCATCTGCGGCAGCAGCGGCTGGCCGTTGGTACGGCCATAGAGGCTGGACAGGAAGGAGAGCCGCCCCAGTTCCTCCCGGCCCCAGACGGCGATGGCGCCCGACGGGGCGCCGGCCGGCGTCGGGTTGCGCGGGCCGGCGGCGAGCTGGCGCAGATAGTCGAGCGCGCCGGACACCCAGCGCAGGTTGCCGACCACGCGCTGGCGGTAGGCGGCCCCCCGCTCCGACTGGGCGGAGTGGTAGCGGGCGATGGCGTCGTCGAGGCTGCCATGGGCCTGCCGCAGTTCCCCGAGGAACTTCGCGGCGTAGCGGGCGTTGGCCCGCGGCTCGAAGGCGGTCTCCAGATCCGGGAAGGCGTCGGGATGCCATTTCAGGTTCACCTGCAGACAGCCGACATCGATCGACCGCACGCCGCGGGCCTGCGTCTCCCGCACGAAGGCCATCGCATCCTCCTTCGTGGCGAAGTAGCGCGACACGCCCTCCGTGTTGACGGTCCACGGCCAGATGGTGAAGAGACGGTCGGGCGTCATCCGCCCGGCCTCGGTGAAGCCCATGGCGAGCAGCATGTTGTCCGCCACGCCGGCCTCGCGCTCCGCGGTCAGGATGGCGTCGATGCAGGCGGCCTCCGGCGGCAGGGCGCGGGCGGAGGGCGGCGCGGGGCGCGGGACGTAGAGCGCGGTCGACCAGGTGCCGATCTGGGCGTTGGCGGGAGCCGGGACCCGCGGCTCGGCGGCCTGCGCCGTCCCGGCGGACAGCGCGAGCAGCAGGGCGGCGGCGAGACCCCGCCGCGCGCTCATCTGACCGACACGATCAGGCTGCTCAACCGCTCCGCATAGGTGGCGAGCGAGCTGTACATGAAGGGCAGCGCCAGCACGGTGGTGACCAGGATCGCCACGATCTTCGGCACGAAGGTCAGCGTCATCTCCTGCACCTGGGTCAGCGCCTGCACCAGCGAGATGGCGACGCCGACCAGAACCGCGATGACCAGCGGCGGGGCCGCGATCAGCAGCACCGTCCAGATCCCGCTGCGCAGCACCTCCAGCACGTCCGCTTCGTTCATCGCGGAACCTCCCTCGGACCGACGGCCTCAGACCGTCATCCGCATGATGTCCTGATAGGCCTGCACCATGCGGTCGCGGATCGACACCACCGTCTGGACGGTCATCTCGGCGGCCATCACGGCACGGACGACCTCGTGCGCGCTGGCCTTGCCGGCGACGGCGGCCAGCGACACCCGCTCGCCCTCCTTCAGCGTGTCGATCGCCTGCGTCGCCTGACGGTCGAGAAAGGCGCCGAAGCTCGATTCCGCACCGGCGGCCGGCGGCGTCTCGGTGGCCGAGGCGGCACCGCTGGCGGCGGAGGTGACGGCCGCCGACGGATCGGACGCCAGGCCGCCCGGAACCAGGGTGGCACGCTGGCCGGCATAGGCGGCTGCGGCGCGGCCGATGGGTTCGATCATGGGATGTCTCCTTAGCTGCGCAGCAGGTCGACCATGCGGTTCATCATGGACCGGGTCTGCTCGATGACGTTGACGCTGGCCTCGAAGGACCGGCTGGCTTCCCGCATGTCCATCATCTCGATCAGCGGCTGGACGTTCGGGCGCTTGACGTAGCCCTTCTCGTCCGCGGCGGGATGGGACGGGTCGTAGGCGAGCTGGAAGTCGCTGCGGTCGCGGCCGATCTGCTTCACCTTGACGATCTCGGAACCGGTGGACCGGTCCATCGCGCTGGTGAAGGAGATGGTCTTGCGGCGATAGGGGTCGCCGCCGGCGGTCGGCGCCGTGGAGTCGGCGTTGGCGATGTTCTCGGCGACCACGCGCAGGCGGGTGCCCTGGGCCTGGAGGCCCGAGCTGGCGATGCGCAGTGTTGCCGACAGGGGATCGGTGATCATGGCGGTCCCTTCCGCGATCAGCCGACGCGCCAGGCGGCGCGCAGCATCTGGACGTTGCGTTGGAAGACGCCGGCGGTCAGCGAGAAGGCGTCGCGGGTCTCGCTGCCCTTGTTCATCTCCTGCTCCAGCGAGACGGAGTTGCCGTCGGGCGTCACCTCCCACTGGTCGGGGCGGCGGGCCTCCTGGGCGGAGCCGGCCGGCCGCAGCCCGGCCAGATGCATGGAGCTGGTCCGCGACGGAGTGACCGGGCGCTGGCCGTTCATCAGGGATTCGAAGGGCTTCAGGTCCTTCGCCTGGTAATCCGGCGTGTTGGCGTTGACGACGTTCTCGGCGATCAGCCTCTGCCGCTCCGCCAAGTAATCGAGGCGGGCGCCGGCCAGCCGGAACACGGAAATATTGCTAAAATCCATCTTATCGGCTCTCCCCGAAAACAAGGCCAAGATGATCGTGCCCGTTTAAAACCGGATTTAAATCGGCCGGGCTAGGGTCGGGGGGTTCCGACCTGACCGGAAAGGCCCCAGATGCGCGTACTCTCGAACCTGCTGGCGGAGATCGAACGGATGCCGACGCGCAGCCTGCGCGGCACCATCCGCACCGCCGTCGGCATGACGCTGGAGGTGGACGGGCTGCAGCGGGCGCTGGCGGTCGGCGACAAATGCTATGCCGAGACGACGCGCGGCGGCCGGCTGCTGTGCGAGACCATCGGGTTCCGCAACGGCCGGTCCCTGCTGATGGCCTTCGACAATCTGGAAGGGGTGGCGGAGGGCTGCGCCGCCGTCACCGACGACACCGCCTTCACCCTGCGCCCCGGCCGCGGCTGGCTCGGCCGCGTCGTCAACGCGCTGGGCCAGCCGGTGGACGGCAAGGGACCGCTGCGCAACGGCGAGCATCCGCGCCCGCTGCGGGCCGGCCCGCCCGCCGCCTGCGCCCGCCGCCGGGTCGGCGGCAAGATCGCCACCGGCGTGCGCGCCATGGACGCCTTCGTGCCGGTCTGCCGCGGCCAGCGCCTCGGCGTCTTCGCGGGATCGGGCGTGGGCAAATCGACCCTGCTGTCGATGCTGGCCCGCCACGCCAACGCCGACGCCATCGTCATAGGCCTGGTGGGCGAGCGCGGACGCGAGGTGCAGGAGTTCATCCAGGACGATCTGGGGGAGGACGGGCTGGCCCGCTCCGTCGTCATCGTGGCGACCTCCGACGAGCCGCCGCTGATGCGCCGCCAGGCGGCCTATCTCTGCATGACGGTGGCGGAGGAACTGCGCGACCAGGGCCAGCATGTGCTGTGCCTGATCGACAGCGTGACGCGATTCGCCATGGCCCAGCGCGAGATCGGGCTGGCCGCCGGGGAACCGCCGACCACCAAGAGCTATCCGCCGAGTGTCTTCGCCGAACTGCCGCGCCTGCTGGAACGCGCCGGCCCCGGCAACGCCGACAGCCCGGGCGACATCACCGGCATCTTCACGGTGCTGGTGGACGGCGACGACCATGACGAGCCGATCGCCGACGCGGTGCGCGGCATCCTGGACGGGCACATGGTGCTCGACCGCAAGATCGCCGAGACCGGGCGCTATCCCGCCGTCAACATCCTGCGCAGCGTGTCGCGCACCATGCCCGGCTGCCACTCCGCCGAAGAGAACCGGCTGGTGACCACGGCCCGCCGGCTGGCCGTCACCTTCGAGAACATGCGCGAGCTGGTACGGCTCGGCGCGTACAAGAAGGGTGCCGATCCGGAAGTGGACGCCGCCGTGCTCCTGCACCCCCACCTCGAGGATTTCCTGCGCCAGGGCAAGGACGACACCACCGCGCCGGCGGAGTCCTTTCACCTGCTGGAGCAGATCCTGTCCAGCCTTCCGGCCGACGCGCCGGCCTAACGGAGCCCCCGCATGACCGACAACCCGCGGCTTGCCGCCCGCGCCCTGGCCCCCACCCTACCGACGCCGGCCCAGCAGCGCCCCGCCCCGAATCAGGAACAGAAACAGGATCCGCTGTCGATCTTCCAGTCGGACAGGGGACTGAGCTTCGGCGACCTCGTCGATGCGGTGAACCCGCTGCAGCACCTGCCGGTCGTCTCCTCCGTCTACCGCGAGGTGTCGGGCGACAACATCGGGCTGGCCGCCCGGCTGGCCGGAGGCTTCATCTTCGGCGGGCCGATCGGCCTGCTGGCGAGCGCCGGCATGGCGGCGTTCGAGAGCATCAGCGGCGACACGCCGCTCGGCCATCTCGCCTCCCTGGCGGACGGTGACGGCAAGGATCCGGCTGCGGGATCGAAGGCGGCCGCCGGCACCGCGCTGGCCGACGCCGGGACGGGCAAGCCGACGGTGCCCTGGATGGCGGCCGAAGCGGACGGGACGAAAGGCGGAACCGCCCTGCCCTCCGCCGCGGCGTTCGATGCCGCGCTGAGGAAGATGAACCCGCGGCCGGCACAGGCTGCCACGGCCGGCACTGCGGCGGCCGGCACCGGAGTGGCGGGCAGCGCAGGTGCCGGGGCGGCGGGAGACACGACGCGACCGGCGCCGCAGCTCCTCGCCAAGCTCTATGAGATGCAGGCGACGCAGCCGGCAGGACAGCGGTCGGTCAAACTGTGATCCCCGGCCTCGCCGATCCGCCCGGATCGGCAGGGCGAGCGGGACCGGAGCCGTCGTCAGTAACGGATCGAGAGACGGTCGGTATACTGGCGGCGGTAGAGCAGCACGGCATGGAGATAGAGGATCAGTCCGAAGCCCTCCATCGTCTCCTCCACCGTGGAGGCGAGACGGTAGGTCAGGTTGTGGACGCCGTTGGCCTCCTCGATCATGCCGCCGACCATCTCCAGGCCGATGGCGCCGGACAGGAACACCACGGCCGAGGCGATCAGATAGACGCGCGCCCGGCCGGGGAAGCCGCGGATGAAGGGGATGTAGAGGACGAGCCCGATCAGGCAGAGAATCCCGCCGGGAAGCACCCAGGCGAAGCGCAGCACGCCGGTCAGCATCTCGGCCGGAAACAGGTTCCCGATCTTCTCGTGCAGCGCCAGCATCTCGTCGCAGGAAATGGCGAAGAAGGCGAGCGAGAGGATGAGCCACTGCAGGACGGCGGTCCGGCTCTCGTCCGCCTTCTCCGCAGCGACGAACAGGTTCACCAGCCCGATGGCCCCCATCAGCATCGAGGATGCCCAGGTGTAGAGGCTGCGCTCCTCGTCGACGTCGAGGAACCAGATCTTGTGCGCCGGGTTGATCAGGTGGAAGCCGTATGCGGCGACGTTCTGCGCGAGGCTCAAAAAGGCCAGCGTCCCGAAAATCACGAAAAGTCCCGTGATGATCCGCCCCAGGGGCACATCCAGCGTCTGTCCCGCAGGCGCAGGACTTTTCATCAGCATGGCGCGAGCCTCCCCGTTTTATGACTGTTGTGTGACGGTTACGTGACGCCAAAATAAGCAGGGGGCTGCGGGGTGGACAGACTGTTAACGCTTCTGCGTGGCCGCGGCGGCGAAGTGGGAAATGTTCCCGGTGGACTATCTGCAATTACGGGGCAACGGCTCCGCTTTGGCGAAAAAGCGGGCAGCTGCAGCGGTCACTGGGGGTAACGGTCATTGGGTGTCTTCGGCCGTCCGTTCGCCGCGGGCGGAACGCTCCAGCGCCTTGATATGGGAAAGACCCGGCAGGATCTCGGAGCGGACGAACTCCATCCGCCGGATCGGACCGCCGCCGGAGGCGAAGCGGGCCTTCCACAGGTTCATCTTGACGGCGAGGCCGCACAGCACGCCGCCGATGGTGACGTGATGCGCGGTGATGAGCTCGCGGATGCTGCGGAAGCTGGTGGCGTTGATGTCGCGCCAGAAATCGCGCGAGCGGTTGTCGAAGCTCTCGAAGCGGCCGGTGATGGAGGTGGAGATCTCCGTCAGGTCCCGCCCCACGTCGTCGAGCAGGCGGCGGTGGCGGGCGTCGCGCCGGATCTCGTTGGAGGCGCGGATGCCGTCGGTCCAGGCGAGAAAGGCCTGCACGTCCGGCACGATGTCGTCCAGCCGCTCCTTGAAGTAGGCCAGCGACAGGAAGATGTCGCCATACTCCTGAAGGAAGGCCGGGATCTCGGTCAGCGGAATATCCAGCCGGTCGGCGAGCAGCCGCAGCCGCCGGCGCACCTCCGCCACGTCCGGCGCCGTGAAGATGCGGATCAGGTCGTCGACGCTCTCCACCTGCACCTCGTCGGTGCCGTAGACCGTCTCGATCAGCGGGCGGGTGAAGACCCGCATGTAGCGGGTGAGCTGGGTCTTGCGCGCGTCCGACAGGCGCAGCGACTCATGCTCCTCGACGTTGATGCTGAGCCGGCGCAGCTCGATGCGCAGGGTATAGACGTCGAAGCTCGGGGCCTGGGCGATGCGCGTGATCTTGACGAGGTCGCGCTCCAGCTCGGGCGTGCGGAAGCCGAGATGCTGGGGGAGCTGCCCCGGGGCGATCTGGCCGCTGCCGGCATGGATGTCGTTGAACAGCTCGACCGCCGTCTGCAGCCGGACGTTCTTCACCAGCCGGGCGCGGCGAAGGCAGGACGTCTCCAGCGGGAGGGCGGACAGCGGAAGGATGTGCAGCGCGTCGCGCGCCTCCTCGTCGCTGCCCGAACCGATGTCCTCCGGCAGGGGAGCCGCCCGCGACTGCGGGTGAAACCGGTGCAGACGGTGGCTCGCCTCCACGCTCATGCTCTCCCGGGGTGGCGCGTCCGCAGGATCAGAAGCGCGGGAACTTCAGCAGCGACATCGTCACCGACGGATCGATCGAGATGATCGAGGCCCGGCCACGCCGGCTGACCGGCGACATCATCGACACCACCGTGGACGAGACGGAGGACGTCCCGCTGGAGAAGCCGTTCTGCACGTCGTACATGGCCGAGAAGCGCTCGATGAACTTCGTCAGCTTCTTGGGATCCTTCAAGTCCGCGATGTCGAAGCGCGTCTTGATCTTCGTGACCAGGCGGTCGAGATCCTGCAGGGCCGCCTGGTTGGGAATGTCGAGGGCGGTGAAGACGACCTTTTGCAGCGCGCGGTCGGCCAGAACCTGATACCAGTTGTTGATGGTCGGCGCCTTGCGCTGGAAATAGAGGGCAAGACGGACCGCCGGATTCGTCTCCTCCGCCTTCATCTCGGCCTTCACCTTGACGAAGCGGTCGACGATCGCCTGGACGATCTTCGGCTCCTTCAGGGTCTTGCCGTCCGTCTCCTTGAAGGCCAGGATCTTCGCCATCTCCTTGAACTTGCTGTCGCTCATGCGGTTGGCGAGGGCGTACGGATCGGTCACGCCCTCGTTCAGCACCTTGCGGATCAGTCCCTTGGCGTTGACCTGGCTGCCGAGGTCGAAGGCCTCCATCACGAAGCGATAGAGCTTGTCGTCCTTCATGAACTCGTCGACGGTCGTCACCTTGCCGATGTTGGCGGTGAAATACTCGATCTGACGCTTCACGTCGGCGCGCGACCGGATCATCTGGTCGTAGCGGTCCTGGTTGCGCGTGACCTGCCGAAGGTCCTGGAGCGTGGTCATGCCTTGAGTTCCCGCGGCTCGCGGCGGTGGCCGGCATGGACGGGCTCGCCGTCCTCCAGGGCTTCCGCCGGATCGATGTACTGCGGGGGGATGCGCATGATCACGTCGCCGGTGGCGGTGTCCAGCACCTCTGTCGACAGGCGACCGGTGTCGGGATCCAGGTTGACGCGGTAGGGATGGATGGACTCCCGCCGCGCGGTGGTCGCGGTCGTGTCGCCTTTCTCGGCAGCCTCCACCACCTCGGTCGGCTTGATCCCTTCGGCCTGGGCGGCGCGCAGCCGGTCGGCCTGGCGCTGGCGCACCTCGGCGACGATGTCGGCGCTGGCGGGCGAGCGTTCGCCGGCCACTCCGGTTACGCCGTTGACGGGATTCGGCATGGCATCATCCTCCCACGCGGGGTTCGTCCATGGCATCGTGGCGCCGCTTGGCGCCGTCGAGCACCGTCTCCTCGTACTGCATCACCGGCCGCAGGCAGGCGAGCGCCTTGTAGTAGTCGCGCTCGCTGACGTTCTGCATCGCCTGCATGATGCGGTCCTGCATCTCCGGATGGACGAAGGCGTTGTAGAGCTTCGCCATGATGCCGGTGATGATGCTGCTGTACTGCTCCGCCGCACCAGGGTCGAGCAGCATGCTCTGGATCACGAAGTAGGCGCGACGGACGGGGGTGTCCGCCTCCTCCTCCTGCATGATGTCGCTGCCGCGGATGATGTGGGCGAAGTTGCTGACCGTCAGGGTGTGGCGACGGTTGTCGTTCTGCAGAACGCAGCCGTTGATCACCACGCGTTCACAGGGTTTGAGGCGGAGCTTAAGCGCCATGAACGACCTCCAGGGCTGGTGCGGCAGGCTGCGGCACCCCCTGCAACCCCTGCATGACGGCACGGTTGATGTCGATGAGAAGCTTTACGTCCGCCTCGCCGCGCAGCACCCGCCGGGTGTGGCGGTCGACCGAGAAGGAGAGCGAGACCAGCCCGGCCCGAAGGTCCTCGGGAAGGGCGTTGTCCTCCTCCAGCAGGTCGGCGCGCAGCGTGTTCCAGAGTTCCAGGTTCCGCCACAGGGCGTCCTTGAGCGCGGCGGACCGCCAGTCGGCATCGCGGTTGGCTTCGAGGTCCAGCGTGATGCGCAGAAAGACCCGGTACTCGATCCGGCGGGGATCTTCGCACTCGGTGATGGTCTGCTGGTAGGCGGCGATGCTCATGGTCGCACCTTGCAATGGGGAAGGAACACTGGAAGGGACCTGCGGCGCGGGCGACGGTCCGGGCCGTGGCCGGAGTGCGGACGGCAAGGCAGCGGGCGGCGGCGATGGGGGCGCCCGAATGAACGAAGAAGGGGATCGGCGCCGGTGCGCGCCGGCGCCGATCCCTCAAGGCCTTAGCGGAACAGCGACAGGATGTTCTGCGGGCCCTGGTTGGCGATCGAGAGCGCCTGGGTCGCGAGCTGCTGCTGGACCTGGAGGGCCTGCAGGCGGCTCGATTCCTCGTTCATGTCGGCGTCCACCAGGGCGCCGATACCGCGGTTCATGGCGTCGGTCAGCTTCGACACGAAGTCGTTCTGCACCGACACGCGGTTCTCGATCGAGCCGATCACCGCCGACTTGCCGATCGCCTTGTCGAGCAGGGAGTTGATGGCGACCAGAGACTGCTCGGCGTTGTTGACGACGTCGATCTGGGTCAGATCGGCGAGACCACCGAACGCATCGCTCTCCCTGCTGGACACCCAGAGGTTCTTGACCCCCGCGGTAAAGCTGCTGGCGTCGGTGAAGCCGGCACCGACGGTGAAGGACAGCTTGCCGGTGTCGGCGCCCGTGCCGAAGGACACGGTCGGGGACAGGGCCTTCAGCAGCGGGTCGATGGTCGGGGCGGTGTAGCCGCCGGCCGAAACCAGGGTCAGGTCGTTCGCGCCGGCGTTGCCGATGGTCGGAGCGGCAGCGCCCAGGACGGCAGCCACGTCACCGGCCGGGAGCGTGGCGCTGAGCTTGTCGTACACCGCCTTGGCGGCCGCGTAGTTGATGCGGTCGGTGATGCGCTGCTCGGTGTGGGCACGGGTGTCGTCGTAGGTGATGTTGGACAGGTCGACTTCGACGTTGACCGTCTGCGCAGCGACTTCGACGTTCGACGGGGTCTTGATCTTCTCGGTGGTGAACGAGAAGGTCATCTTGCCCAGGCCAAGGTTCTGGCCTTCGATGAAGGTCTTGCCCACATCGCCGATGTCGAAGGTCTGGGTCGCCTTCAGCGCGTTGGTCGAGTCGAGCTGCTGCTCGATCTTGGCCTTGCCAATGATCGAGGTGACCTGCATGTCCTGACGCTGGAAGGAGATGTAGGACGGGTCGACCGTGTTGCCGTTGCGGCTCAGGGACGCCAGGATCTGGACGCCGAGGTCCTTCGCGGAACCGTCGTTCGAGTAGGAGACGCGCAGCAGGTTGTCGCCGTTGAACGACGCGTCGGCGGCAGCACCCTTGACCAGCTTGACCAGCTCGTCGATGTCGTTCTGGATGAGCGACTTGTCGACGCCGTTGGTCTGGCCGGCGATGACGCGGGCCTTCAGGGTCCGCAGGTTCTCGACGATGTTCTTGGAGGCCACCGACGCGGTGTTGGTGGTGCCGGTGCCCAGCTCCAGCGACTCCTTCACCGCCTTGAAGCCGGCGACGTCAGCACGCATGGTGGTGGCGATCGACCAGTAGGCGGCGTTTTCCTTGGCGTTGTTGACCTTCAGGCCGGTCGAGATACGGTCCTGGGTGGTCGCCAGGTCTTCCGTCACGCGGCGCAGGGTCTGCAGCGCGGTCATCGCCGAGGAGTTGGTCAGAATCGAGGCCATGTGTATCTCCGTTCGTGAGATGCAGAGCGCCTTTCTGACGCCGGGGCCGATCTGCGCGGGCCTTCCCGCCGCATCATGTCTCACGGGCGCGCTGTCGGCAGGGAAACTGTGACCGACCCGGTTTAAACCGGCGTAAAAACCGCGGCCGACCCGCAAGGAAGCGAATCACCACCGACACACCCGGATAAACTTCAAAAGATAGATAAATTAATCGGGAAGGATCGGCCGAAAACAAAGAAGGGCCGCCGTTTCCGGCAGCCCTTCCATTGTCAATTCCGCAATCCGTCGGATCACGGTCGCGTCCTTATCGGAAGCAGGAGCCCTTCACGGAGGAAAAGACCCCGGCCATGACGCCCGACGAAAGCAGATTGCGACAATGAGACACGAGATCACCTCCTTTCAGTTGTTAACGACCGAGCCTTGATATGGGCCGCGGGTGCTGATCCCGCAAGCCCCGACGTGCTCAGGCCGATGTGATCTTTATCGGTCCCGCCTCATTTACTCGCCCATTACAGCAGAGGCTCAGGCGCCCAGCCAGGCCCGGCTCTTGTCCGACGACGCGATCTGCTGCGCCCGGGCATTGGCCATCACCGCCTTCTGCACCTTCTCGAATGCCCGCACCTCGAGCTGGCGGACACGCTCGCGCGAGACCTTGAAGCGCTGGCTCAGCTCCTCCAGCGTAACCGGCTCGTCGGCCAGACGGCGTGCGACGAGGATCGCCCGCTCGCGGTCATTCAGCGCCTCCAGCCCCAGCTTCAGGAAGTCCAGCCGCTGCCGGCGCTCCTCGCTGTCGGCAATCACGGTCTCGTGGCTCGCCCGGTCGTCGGCAAGCTGGTCCTGCCACTCGCTGTCGCCGTCCTCGCCGAACGGCGCGTTGAGCGAGCTGTCGACCGACAGGCGGCGGTTCATCTCCACCACCTCGGCCTCGGGCACGTCCAGCTCGGTGGCGATGGCGGACACCGCCTCCGGCGACAGGTCGCCGCTCTCCAATTCCTGCATCCGCGCCTTCAGGCGCCGCAGGCTGAAGAACAGCTTCTTCTGCGCCGCGGTGGTGCCGATCTTCACCAGCGACCAGTTGTGCAGCACATATTCCTGGATCGCCGCCCGGATCCACCAGGACGCATAGGTGGCGAAGCGGAAGCCCTTTTCCGGCTCGAACTTCTGGGCGGCCTGCATCAGCCCGACATTGCCCTCGGCCACGAGGTCGGACAGCGGCAGGCCGTAGCCCTGGTACCCCCGCGCCAGCTTGAAGACGAGGCGCAGATGGCTGCCCACCAGCTTGTCGAGCGCGCGGCGATCCTGCCCGGTCCGCCAGCGGACGGCCAGCTCGCGCTCCTGCTCGGCGGTCAGATACTCGTACTTCCTGGCGTCCTGCAGATAGAGTTGCATCGGCTCGGCAGACGTGTACTCAGCGTGCATCCATACTCTCCCTGGCCCGCGTGTCGGGCGGGCGATACCTGTTGTCGGTCTTGGACACGCCGGCATTCGACGCTGCCGGACGGGCGTGCATCGCCTGTTGTGGTTGCTTACAGGGGGCGATGCCGAATTGGGAAAAGACCTCTCCGGCGCCGTGCGGCAGCGCCAGGACGGGGGAAAGACGTCGAGGCAGCCGGCCCGCGACGGACCGGAGAGGAAAGGGCCGGCAACCCCGCGAGCGGGACGGCCGAACCGGAAAGCCCAGGGAACGACTCCCTCAGCGGACCTTGTTCAACGCAGTGCATCCTTGCGGGCGCCGAGCCTGGAGCCGGAGCCCTGACCTGATGGTTTGAAACGGCGAAACCGCCACGAACACGAAGGACTGATGTGGGCATCGAACCTGCCGGTTTCAAGATGCCGGGGTGGTTTGCGTCGATCCGAACGGCAAAGCTCACCGGCACCACGATCATATTGGACCGTGGTGGTACGGATTCAAGAGGCCGGACGCGCTTTTCCCGCGGTCACCGTGATCCGCTGCGGACAGCCGCATCCGGCCCCTGATGTGGCCATCGCCGGTCGCTCTTCAAGAGGGAATTTCGTGGCGCCCGGCGGTCAGACCCAGCCGCCGTCGACGATGAAGCTCTGGTTCGTGCACATCGCGCTGTCGTCGGCGGCAAGGAACAGGGCCATGCGGGCGACATCGTCCGGTTCCAGAAGCCGCTTCAGGCACTGGCGGTCCAGGATGCGGCGCTTGTCCTCCTCGCCGATCCACAGGCGGAGCTGGCGTTCCGTCATCACCGCACCGGGCATGATGCCGTTGACGCGGATCCCGGCTTCGCCGAGATCGCGGGCGAGGCTGCGCGTCAGGCCCAGGACGGCGGACTTGGCCGCAGTGTAGGCGACCATGCCGCCCTGCCCGATCACCCAGCTGATCGAGCCGAGATTGATGATGGAACCGCCGCCCGCGCTCCTCATCACCGGCGCCACGGCCTGGGCGGCGAAGAACTGGTGGCGCAGGTTGACGGCCATCGCCTCGTCCCAATACTCCGGGGTGACCTCCTCCCATCGGTGGCGGTCGTCGCGCGCGGCGTTGTTGACCAGAACGCGGAGCGGCCCGACCGCCTCGCCCGCCCGGGCCACCGCGGCGCGCAGCGCCCCGATGTCCCGCAGGTCGCAGGGGAGGAACAGGGGTGCGTTCCCGGCAGCCCCCAGCCGCTCCGCCAGGGCCCGCGACGGGTCCTCGGCGATGTCCAGGAAGGCGACGCGGCTGCCCTGGGCGCAGAAGCGCTCGACGAGGGCGGCTCCGATGCCGGTGCCCCCGCCGGTGACGAGCACGGCGCGGTCCTTCAGGCTGGGATAGGTCGCGAACTGCGGCATCTCGATCTCCTCAACCGCCCGGGTCCGGAACGGCCGACTCCCGGAAGGCCGCCCTGAGATCGCCGTAGAGGCGGCGGAACAGACGGCGCCGGCCGGCCATGGCGCGGGACAGCGCCGGGTCGGGACGCACGGTGTCGCGGACCTCCAGCGGGCGGCAGACCTCCTCCGGCGCCTCGCCGGTCACCGCCAGCCGGGCGAGCCGGGCGGCACCGAAGGCGGGGCCGACCTCGCCTCCGGCCGGATAGTCGAGCGGCCGGTCCAGCGCGCTTGCCAGGATGCGGCCCCACAGGGGGCTGCGTGCGCCGCCGCCGATGACCAGCAGCCGCTCCACCCGGTCGCCCGCCTCCTCCAACACCTCCAGCCCGTCGGCGAAGGCGAAGGCGACGCCCTCCAGCACCGCGCGGGCCAGGGCGGACCGGCCGCTGTCGTGGGTCAGGCCGAAGAAGACGCCCTTGGCGTGGGGGTCGTTGTGCGGCGTCCGCTCCCCCGAGAGGTAAGGCAGGAAGACCAGCGGGCCGATGTCGCTCCCGGCGGCGACATCGGCCTCCGCCTCGCGCAGCAGGGCCGCCTCGTCGTCCGCCCCGGTCAGCCGGGCGGCGAAGGTCAGGCAGCTCGCCGCGCTCAGCATCACCGACATCTGGTGCCAGCGGCGCGGCAGGGCATGGCAGAAGGCGTGCACGCCCCGGTCGGGATTCGGCGAGAAGCGGTCGCCGCTGACGAAGATGACGCCGGACGTGCCGAGCGACAGGAAGGCGCTGCCGGGAGCCACCACCCCGACGCCGACCGCCCCGGCGGCATTGTCTCCCGCCCCGGCGGCCACCGGCGTCCCCGCCGGCACGCCCCAACCGGCGGCGACCTCGGCCCGCAGCGTGCCGGTCGCCTGCGACCCTTCGTAAAGCCGGGGCATCTGCGCCTCGTCCAGGCCGGTGGCGGCCAGCATCTCCGCCGACCAGCATCGCCGGCCGACGTCGAGCCACAAGGTGCCAGCGGAGTCCGACAGGTCGGAGGCATGGTCCCCGGTCATGCGCAGGCGCAGGTAATCCTTCGGCAGCAGGACATGCGCCGTCGCGGCGAAGCGATCCGGCTCGTGCCGGGCGACCCACAGCAGCTTGGGCGCGGTGAAGCCCGGCATGGCGCGGTTGCCGGTGAGGCGCCGAAGCTCCGGCACCCGGCGCTCCAGTTCCCGGCATTCGTCACCACTGCGCCCGTCGTTCCACAGGATGGCCGGACGCAGGACCCGGTCGGAGGCGTCGAGCAGGGTGGCGCCGTGCATCTGTCCGGACAGGCCGACGCCGCGCACCGCCGCCATCTCCCGCGGATGGGCGGCGCGCAGCGCGGCGACGGCCCGGCCGGTGGCGGTCCACCAGTCCTCCGGGTCCTGCTCCGACCACAGGGGGTGGGGGCGGCCGACCTCCAGCGGGGCGGCCGCCTGCCCGACGAACCGCTGCGCCTCGTCCACCAGCACGGCCTTGACACCGGACGTGCCGAGATCGATGCCGAGATACATCGCCGCCCTCCCCTTCTTCTGACGTCACACCAGCCGGTTCACCAGGTTCTCCAGCATCTCCTGCCGGCCCGAGCGCGGTCCGGGGTCGAGCGGCAGGCCGGCATCCGCCGCCCCCGCCAGATCCAGCCCCGACATCAGCCGCCGCCCGAGATCGCCGTCCCAGCCGGCATAGCGCTCCTCCACATGCCGTTTCAGCCGGCCGTCCTCGACGATGCGCGCGGCCGCCAGCAGGCCGCGGGCCAGCGTGTCGATGCCGCCGACATGGGCGTGCAGCAGATCCTCCGGCTCGATGCTCTGGCGCCGGATCTTGGCGTCGAAGTTGAAGCCGCCGGTGGTGAAGCCGCCGGCCTCCAGGATGCGCGCCATCGGCAGGGCGAGTTCGGCGGCGTCGTTGGGGAACTGGTCGGTGTCCCAGCCGTTCTGCGGGTCTCCCCGGTTGACATCGATCGACCCGAAGATGCCGAGCGCCAGCGCGGTCGCCACCTCGTGCTCGAAGCTGTGGCCGGCGAGCGTGGCGTGGTTGACCTCGATGTTGACGCGCACCTCGTCCTCCAGCCCGTAGCGCTTGAGGAAGCCGTAGACGGTGGCGACGTCGTGATCGTACTGGTGCTTGGTCGGCTCCATCGGCTTGGGCTCGATCAGGATGGTGCCGGGAAAACCGATCCTGTGCTTGTGCTCCACCACCAGCGCCAGGAAGCGGCCGAGCTGGTCGAGCTCCCGCCGCAGGTCGGTGTTGAGCAGGGTGTCATAGCCCTCGCGCCCGCCCCACAGGACGTAGTTGACGCCGCCCAGCCGGTGCGTCGCCTCCAGCGCATCGCGCACCTGGGCGGCGGCGCAGGCGAAGACCTCCGGATCCGGATTGGTCGCCGCCCCCGCCATGTAGCGCGGGTGCGAGAAGAGGTTGGCCGTCCCCCACAGGAGCCTGACGCCCGTCCGCTCGATGGCCGCCTGCAGCCGGTCGACCATGCGGGCGAAGACCGCCTGCGTCTCCCGCAGGCTGCCCATCTCCGGCGCCACGTCGCGGTCGTGGAAGGTGAAGAAGGGGGCGCCGAGCGTCTCGAACAGCTCGAACGCCACGTCCATCTTGCGCTCGGCGAGCGCCACCGGATCGCCCGCCGCCATCCACGGCCGTTCCATGGTGGCGGCGCCGAAGGGATCGGTGCCCGGCCAGCAGAAGCTGTGCCAGTAGCAGACGGCGAAACGCAGATGGTCCGCCATCCGCCGGCCCAGCACCGGGCGGTCGGGATCGTACCAGCGGTACGCCAGCGGATCGTCGCTGTCCGGCCCCTCGTAACGGATCCTGCCGACGCCGGTGAAGAAGGGTTCGCTCATGACGGTTCCTTTCAGCGATCTGTCGTTCACACCGCGACCCAGCCGGCGCCGCGGCGGCTGGAGTCGACGGCGGCATGGATGAAGCGGACTCCGCGGACCCCGTCCCGCACGCCGGGGACGAGGGCGGCCTGCGGATCGGGCTCGCTCCCGGCCATGCGGGCGGCGATCAGGTCGGCGGCGTCGCGGTAGAGGTTGGCGAAGCCCTCCAGATAGCCCTCGGGATGGCCCGACGGGGTGCGGGTGCCGTGGGCGGCGGCGGCATCGGACCCGGCGCCGCCCCGGGTGACGATGCGCGGCGGCTCGCCGAAGGGAGCGAAGCGCAGGGCGTTGGGCTGCTCCTGGAACCACTCGATGCCGCCCTTGTCGCCATAGACGCGCAGCCGCAGCCCGTTCTCGTGGCCGGGAGCCACCTGGCTCGCCCACAGCATGCCCCGCGCCCCGTTGTCGTAGCGCAGCATCATGTTGGCGTTGTCGTCCAGCCGGCGTCCCTCCACGAAGGTGGAGAGATCCGCGGCGACCTCCGTGCAGCGCAGCCCGGTGACGAACTCGGCAAGCTGGAAGGCATGGGTCCCGATATCGCCGACGCAGCCGGCGACGCCGCTGCGCGCGGGATCGGTCCGCCAGGCCGCCTGCTTCTGCCCGGTCGCCTCGAGCGCCGTGGTCAGCCAGTCCTGCGGATACTCCACCTGCACCACGCGGATCTTGCCGAGCCGCCCTTCGGCGACCATGGCGCGCGCCTGCCGGACCAGCGGATAGCCGGAGTAGTTGTGGGTCAGGGCGAAGACGAGGCCGCTGCGCTCCACCAGCGCCGCCAGATCCTCGGCATCCTCCACCGTCGTGGTCATCGGCTTGTCGCAGATGACGTGGATTCCGGCCTCCAGGAAGGCCTTGGCGACGGGGTGGTGCAGGTGGTTGGGCGTGACGACGGCCACCACGTCGATGCCGTCCTGCCGCGCCGCCTCGGCCCGCGCCATCTCGGCGAAGCCGGCATAGCAGCGGTCGGGGCCAGAAAGAGCTCCGCCCCGCTCGCCCGCGCCCGCCCGGGGTCGGAGGACAGCGCCCCCGCCACCAGCTCGTAACGGTCGTCGAGACGGGCGGCGATGCGGTGCACCGCACCGATGAAAGCCCCCTGCCCGCCGCCGACCATGCCCAGGCGCAACCGGCGGCGGGAGCCGGCGGAGACGCCGCCGGCCGCAGTCCCTTCAATGGTCATGACGTCCTCCCGCTCAGACGATGCCGAGCATGCGCCGGTTTGCCTCCGGATCGGTCCCGGTCCCGGCGAAATCGTCGAAGGCCTTCTCGGTGGTCCGGATGATGTGGGCGGCGATGAACTCCGCCCCTTCCGCGGCCCCCTGCTCGGGTGCTTCATGCAGCACTCCCACTCCAGCACCGCCCAGCCGTCGAAGCCGTACTGCGTCAGTTTGGAGAAGATGCCGCCGAAATCGACCTGCCCGTCGCCCAGCGAGCGGAACCGCCCGGCCCGGCCGATCCAGGGCTGGTAGCCGGAATAGACGCCCTGGCGCGGCGAGGGATTGAACTCCGCATCCTTGACGTGGAACATCCGGATCCGCTCGTGATAGACGTCGATGTAGCCGAGATAGTCGAGCTGCTGCAGCACGAAGTGGCTGGGGTCGTAGAGGATGTTGCAGCGGGGATGGTTGCCGACCCGCTCCAGGAACATCTCGAAGGTCGCGCCGTCGAACAGATCCTCGCCGGGTGGATCTCGAAGCAGACGTCGACCCCCGCGGCGTCGAAGGCGTCCAGGATCGGGCGCCAGCGCCGCGCCAGCTCGTCGAACGCCGTTTCGATCAGCCCGGCCGGCCGCTGCGGCCAGGGATAGAGGAATGGCCAGGCGAGCGCGCCGGAGAAGGTGGCATGCGCCGTCAGCCCCAGGTTGGCCGACGCCCTGGCCGCCTTCATCATCTGATCGACCGCCCAGGCCTGCCGGGCCTTCGGGTTGCCGCGCACCTCCGGGGCGGCGAAGCCGTCGAAGGCCTCGTCATAGGCGGGATGCACGGCGACGAGCTGGCCCTGCAGGTGGGTGGCCAGTTCCGTCACCTGCACGCCGGCCTCCGCCAGCACGCCCTTCACCTCGTCGCAATAATCCTTGCTCTCCGCCGCCTTGGCGAGGTCGAACAGCCGCGCGTCCCAGGCGGGGATCTGCACGCCCTTGAACCCCAGCCCGGCGGCCCATCTGCCGATGGCCGACAGGCTGTCGAACGGCGGCGCGTCGCCCGCGAACTGGGCAAGGAAGATCGCCGGCCCCTTGATGGTCTTCATGATGGGTCTCCCGATGGTCTGCCCGCCGCGGCCGCGGCCGCGGCGGGGTGTGCGGGCGAGGGTCAGAACGGCGAGTCCGGGTAGTAGTATTTGGCCGCGTTCTCCGGGGTCACCAGCGTCGCCTCGATGATGTATTCCTTCTTGATCGGCGCCTTCTCGACCAGATGCTTGGCCGTGATCTCCATCGCCTCGGCGATCATGGAGGGCGGATAGAGAACGTCGGCCGGGACCAGCGTGTCCTTGTCCATGACGCGCTTGATCATGTCCTTCATGCCGGCGCCGCCCAGGATGAACATCTCCTTCTCGCGCTTGGCCTGCTTCACCGCTTCGATGACGCCGAGCGCGATGTCGTCGTCCTGCGCCCAGACCGCGTCGATCTTCGGGAAGCGGGCGAGGAAGTCCTGCATCACCTTGAAGCCGTCGTCGCGGTTCCAGTTGGCGTACTGCATGCCCAGGACCTTGATCTGGGTCCCCTCGATCTCCTTCATGAAGCCGTCGACGCGCTGGTTGTCGATGACGGTGGGAATGCCGCGAAGCACGACGATGTCACCCTTGCCGCCCAGCCTCTCCTTGATGAACCGGCCGGACACCTGGCCCATTTCCGGATTGTTGCCGGCGACGTAGAGATCCTGGATCGACGGGTCGGTCAGGCCGCGGTCGACCACGGTGACGAACTTGCCGGCCTGCTTCACCGCACGCACCGGATCGGTCATCGGGGCGGATTCGAAGGGCAGGATGACGAGCGCATCGATGTTGCGCACGGACACCAGATCCTCGATGTCGTTGGCCTGCCTGCCCACGTCGCGGGCGGTGACGATGACGACGTCCAGGTTGGGATACTGCTTCTCCAGCTTCTTCTCCGCCTGCTGGGCATGCCAGTTGAGGCCGCCGGCCCACCCGTGGGTCGCCGCCGGGATGGAGACACCCATCTTGATCTTCTGCTGGGCGGAGGCGCCGGACGGAGCCAGCACCAGACCCGCGGCCAGCGCCGCGACCAGAGCCAAACCGAACTTCATGGTCGATTCTCCCTTGTTCTCGTTCAGCGACGCGACCCGGCGCTCCGCTGCAGGAGCACCGCGACGATGATGATGACCCCCTGGATGGTGCCGTTCAGGTAGACGCTGATGGCGCCCGTCAGGTTGAGGATGTTGTCGATCAGGGTGAGCATGACCGCGCCCACCACCGTGCCCCAGATGCGGCCGTAGCCGCCCTTCAGCATGGTTCCGCCGATGATGACCGCGGCGATGGCCTCCAGCTCCCACAAGAGGCCGGTGGTGGCCGAGGCCGATCCCAGCCGCGGCACGTAGATCACCACGGCCAGCGCGACGCACAGGCCCTGCAGCACGAAGGCCGCCAGCTTGACCCGGTCGGTGTCGATGGCCGAATAGCGCGCCACGTCCTCGTTGGAGCCGATGGCGGCGCAGTAGCGGCCGAAGCGCGTGCGGTAGAGGATCACCGCCCCGGCGACGGCCACCACGGCGAACATCAGGATGGGGAAGGAGACGCCGAAGACGCCGCCGTAATAGACCGGCCGGTAGACGTTGCGCACGGCGGAGTTCAGCGACAGCGTGCCGCCGTCCGCCATGTAGGTGACGAGCGAGCGGAAGATGCCCATGGTGCCGAGGGTGACGATGAAGGCCTCCATCCGCCCCTTGGTCACCAGGAGGCCGTTGACCAGCCCGGCCGCCAGTCCGAGCCCGAGCGCGACCAGGACGCCGACCAGGATCACCGGCACCCCGGGCCCCATGCCGGCCACCAGCGCGTTCATCACGACGATCATCACGCCGGAGGCGAAGGCGGCCAGCGAGCCGACCGACAGGTCGATGCCGCCCGCCGTGATGACGAAGGTGGCCCCGACCGCGATGATGCCGATGAAGGCGGTGCGGGTCAGCACGTTGCCGATGTTGGTGGGGCTGAGGAAGGCCGGATTGACCAGGGCGCCGAGCAGGATGAGGGCGGCGAGCGCCAGGAACGGCCCGTAGAGCTTCAGATCGAAGCCGGCGCCGGACCTGCGCGCCGCTTCAGGCAGCACTGTGGGCGTCATGCGGAAACTCCCTGGGGCTGGCGGGTCGGGTCGCGGCCCTTCAGGCCGGTGGCGTAGCGGACGATCTCCCCCTCCTCCACGGCGTCGCCCTCCAGCACGCCGGTCACGACGCCGGAGCGCATGACGGCCACCCGGTGCGACAGCCCGATGATCTCGGGCAGTTCCGAGGAGATCAGGATCACCGACCCGCCGCGCCGGGCGAAGTCGTGCAGGAAGCGGTAGATCTGCTGCTTGGTGCCGATGTCGATGCCGCGGGTCGGCTCGTCGACGATGAGGATGACGGGCTCCACCTGCATGGTCTTGGCGAGCAGCAGCTTCTGCTGGTTGCCGCCGCTGAGGCTGCCGACCAGCGCGTCGGACGACTTCACGCGGATGTCGAACTCCTCCACCGCGCGGTCCAGCGCCGCCGCCTCCTTCCCCTCGTCGATGAAGATCCGGCCATAGCGGTCGAGCGCCAGAAGGGTGAGGTTCGGGCGCAGCGGCTTGCCGACCAGGAGTCCCTTGCCCTTGCGGTCCTCCGTCAGATAGGCGATTCCCGCGGCGACGGCGTCTTCGAGACGGCGGATGCGCACCGGGCGCCCGTCGCGCAGGACCGTTCCGCCGCTGTGCCGGCGCAGTCCCAACAGCCCTTCCATCAACTCCGTCCGCCCGGCGCCGACCAGGCCGGCGAAGCCCAGGATCTCCCCGCGCCTGAGGTCGAAGGAGGCGTCGCGCACCCAGCCGGGAACGGTCAGCCCCCGCACCTCCAGCACCACCGGAGCGTCGGGCCGGGGGCCTTCGCCGCGAACAGGTCGCTGATCGGACGGCCGACCATCAGCAGGGCGATGTCGTCCTGCGACAGGTCCGCCGTCGGCCGGCTGGCGATGAAGTGGCCGTCCCGCAGCACCGTGACGCGGTCGGAGATCGCCTTCACCTCGTCGAGCTTGTGGGAGATGTAGACGATCCCCACCCCCTGGTCGCGCAGGCGGCGGATCAGGCGGAACAGGACCGCGGTCTCCGCCCCCGTCAGCACCGCGGTCGGCTCGTCCATGATCAGGACGCGCACGTCCCGCGACACGGCTTTGGAAATTTCCACCATCTGCCGCTCGGAGACGGCGAGGTCCCGCACCCGCAGCCGCGGATCGATCGGGCATTCCAGCTCCGCGAGCACGGCCCGGCAACGGTCCTGCATGGTGCGCTTGTCGAGGAAGAGACCGCGCCGCAGCTCGCGGCCGAGGAAGACGTTCTCTTCCACCGTCAGGTGTTCGGCAAGGTTGAACTCCTGGTGGATCAGCACGATGCCCAGCGCCTCCGCCGGGCCGCTGCCGGCGAAGACGGCCGGCCGGCCGTCCACGCAGATCGTGCCCGACGTCGGCTGATGATAGCCGGCGAGTATTCGCATCAGCGTCGATTTGCCGGCCCCGTTCTCGCCGACCAGGGCGTGCACTTCGCCGGCATGAACGGCGAAATCCACCCCATGGAGGACCTCGACGGGCCCGAAGCACTTCGTGACGCCGGATGCCGACAGGATCGGCTCCGCCATGGTTGTCCCATCCCTGCGCGCGGCGTGACGGACTTTTGGTTTCTAAGGCTTGCCGCGAATTAAATAGACCGTCGAACAAAAGGGAGCGTATGCTTGTTTGCGATGCCCGTCAAGGCGCGGAAGGATGGCTTTGGCCCGGCTCTTCAGGGTATGACGCATCCTCCCGGAGACGGACCTTCCAAAGACGGAACCGCGCATGCTGCCCAGGGTCAATTCGGCCGCGATCCGCCGCCTGAACAGAACGAAGGTCTTCCACGCGCTGCGCGAGAATCCCGGCTGCGCCCAGCGCGACCTGAGCCGGCTGACCGGGCTGGACAAGGCGACGACCTCGGCGATCGTGACGCAGATGCTGGAGGACGGGCTGGTGGAGCGGACGGACGCTCCGCGGGCGCGCCGCATCGGGCGCCCGGAAACGGCGCTGAGCATCGCGCCGGCCGCCGGCCTGCTGGTCGGGGCGCGGCTGGAACCCGGGACCATCCGCATCGTCACCACCACGCTGGCCGGCATTGTGCTGGAGCATCTGCAGATCGCCGGCAGCACCGACATCTCCACCGCGCTGGACCGCCTGCATCGGGGCATCGACGAGGCGGTGGCCGCCAGCCGTCCGCCCGCCACCGGCGGGTCGGGGGCCACGGCACCGCCGGTGCGCGGGATCGGGGTCGGGCTTCCCGGGCTGATGGACCATAGCGGCCGCCTGGTGCTCGCTCCCAACCTGGGCTGGCGCGACACGCCGATCCGCCCCCTGCTGGAGGAGGCGCTGGGCATGCCGGTCCAGGTGGACAACGACACCAAGGCCGCCGCCATGGCGGAGCGGCTGTTCGGCCTGTGCCGCGGCGTGGAGGACTTCATCTACCTGACCGGCCATTCCGGGGTGGGCGGCGGGCTCTTCCTCGGCGGGCGGCTCTATCGCGGCTCCCACGGCTTCGCGGGCGAGGTCGGGCATGTCACGGTGGTGCCCGGCGGCCGGCCCTGCGCCTGCGGCAAGCGCGGCTGCCTGGAGACGTATGTGTCGGAGCCGGCGATCCTGGCGCGGACCGCCGAACGGGGCCGGACCCTGCCCGACCTCGCGAGCGTCGCCGTCGCCGCCCGCGCCGGCGATGCCGCCGTGGCGCAGGTGCTGGCGGAGGCCGGGCGCCATCTGGGATTCGCCCTGTCCCACCTCGTCAACCTGACCGACCCCGGCCTGGTGGTGCTGGGCGGCAACCTGTCGACGGTGGCCGGGTTGATCCTGCCCCACCTGCACCGCGCGCTGGAGGAGCATGCGCTGGAGCCGCTGCGGAGGGATCTGCGGCTGCTGGTCTCCCCGCTCGGCCCGGACGCGGTGCCGATGGGCGGCATTGCGCTGGCGATGGAGGGGTTCCTGTCGGCCCCCAGCCTCGCCGTCGGCATGCTGTGAGGGGACCGGGTCCGGCTACCTCCCCAGGCCGAAGCCGTGGTCGGGCTGGTCGGGGAAAGCGTCCAGCTCGCGGTTGAGATAGGTGCCGTCCTTCCGTTCGACGACGCGCAGATAGACGGTCTGGCGGATGTGGCGCGACTGCGGATCGATGCGCACCGGGCCGCGCGGGCTGATCCAGCCATAGTCCTTCACCGCGGCCAGCGCCTTGTCCGGCGCCCGTTCCGCCCCGGCCGCCCCGATCATCCGGTAGAGCAGGTGGGCCCCGTCATAGGCGGCCACCGTCGCCATGGTGACCTCCGACCGCTTGCCGCCGGCCTTCTCCACCGCCGCCAGGAACCGCGCATTCTCCGGCGAGTCGTGCGAGACCGCATAATGATAGGTGGAGAGGATGCCGAGCCCGGCCTCCCCCAGCGCCGGCAGGTCCGGTTCCGGCACGAGGTCGCCGGTCGTCAGCAGCCGGATCCCCTTGTCCTTCAGCCCGGTCTGGTGGAAGGCCTTGACGAAGCCGAGGGTGGCCGGCCCGCTCGGCAGGAAGGCGAACACCGTGTCGGCCCCGGAGTCCGCCAGCCGCTGCATCACCGGGGCGAAGTCGGTCATGCTGAGCGCCATGCGGACCGCTTCGACCACCGTGCCGCCCGACGCCTCGAACGACTTGCGGAAGGCCGTCTCGGCGTCGATGCCCGGCGCGTAGTCGCTGACCGCGATGGCGACCTTCCTGGCCCCCTGCCGCACCGCCACCTGGGCCGCCGGAACGGTGTTCTGCCACATGGTGAAGGAGGTGCGGACGACGTAGGGGCTCTTTTCCGTGATCGCGGAGGTCGCGGCGTTGAACACCACCAGCGGCACCTTCGCCTCCTCCAGCAGGGGGGTCACCGCCAGCGCGTTGGGCGTGAGGTAGAAGCCGGCCAGATAGCCGACGCGGTCCTTGACCACCAGCTCCTGCGCCAGCGCCTTGGCCCGCGCCGGGCTGGGGCCGTCCAGATCCTTGTAGACGAACTCCACATCATGTCCGCCGGCCTTGCGGCCATGCTCGGCGACATAGGCCTCGACGCCCGTGCGGAACCCCTTGCCGAACAAGGCGTAGGGGCCGGAGAACGGACCGATCACCCCGACCTTGACCGTATCGGCGGCGGCCGGGCCGGCGATCGCAGCGACGGCCATGACAGCGACCGTCGCGGACAAACTGGACTTCGGCATCCCCTTCCCCTCCCCGTCGCAGGACCGGCGTCCGTACCGGCCGCGGGGCCGTCCTATGGGATCGCAGCGCGGCGCGCAAGCGTGAACCGCGCTTTAATCGCGGTAGGCTTCACTGGCGGAAAACCGCAAGACCGGAATGGCCCCGATGCCGAAGCGCACCCCCGCCGCCGTTGCGGCCCCCCTGGCCGCCCTGCTGACCGCGACGCTCGCCGTCGCCGGCTGCATGATGTCCTCTCCCGCCCCCGACACGGAGTATCGGCAGGCCCTGGAGAAGGCGATCGAGGCCGGGCGCTGCGAGGGGCCGCAGGTCCAGGCGATGTGGGCGGCCTATCACCGCTGGTACGCGGTTTCCACCAGCATCGGCTACTACCATCCCAACTCGGAGGCCGAGGCGCTGCTGCGCCAGGGCGAGATGTTCCGCATCCTCGGCTGCGCCAACGTGGCGCGGGCCACCTACGAGATGCTGCTGCAGCGCTTCCCCGGCCCCAACTTCGAGTTCGAGCGGGATTTCGCCTCCCGTGCCCTGGCCTCGCTTCCCCCTCCGGTGCTTCCGCCGGTGCCGCAGGGGGGAGCGGGAGGGGTGACGGCGCCGACCGGGTCCGCGGTTCCGCCGGCGCCGCGCCCGGTGGTGACGCCGCTGACGGCACCGGGCCGCCCCCGGTCCACCTGACGGGGCGTCCGGCAGGCCGTCGCGGCAGCGTGGCGCGGCGGACACAGGCCGCGGACAATCGTCAGGCTTCCGGTGTGATATGCGGGACGGAATTGATGGAGATCACCCCCGACAGCGGCACCGCGGGATATTCGACGGGGGCTTTCGCCTGCCGCGAGGCCATCATGACTGCGATGCCCGTGCCCGCCGTACCTCCGCCCGCTTCCGATACCGGGATCTCCCGGCGTCCGCTCTGCGTCTGCTGCGGCGCGCCGATCCTGAAGGGCCAGCCCCACTGGGCCGGCGACCCGCAGGGGCACCCCTGGCATTACGAGTGCGCGGAACGGGAACGGCTCACCTTCCCGCTTCTGCTGATCGCGCGGACGGTGGGGTTCGGCCGCCGCCTGCAGCGGGGCGCGTCGCCCAGTCCTGCCGGCGCAGACGATAGAGCACATGCCGTTTCAGCGGGTGGCCCTCCGGTACGCGCGGATGAGCGAAATCATCCCGCTCCGACCGGCTCATGCCCAGCCGCTCCATGACGGCCCGGGAGCGCCGGTTGGCCGGAACGGTCAGCGCGACGATCTCCTCCAGGCCGAGATCCTCGAACCCATGGGCAAGCGCCCGTCCGGCCGCCTCCGTCGCATAGCCCCGCCCCCAGAAGGCGGACCCGAGACGCCAGCCGATCTCCACCGCCGGCGTGAAATGCGCCTCGTACGCGACCTGCATCAGCCCGGCGAAGCCGATGAAGGGGCTGACGCCGGGCAACTCCAGCGCCCAGAAGCAGAAGCCGTGCCGCTCGCCATGGTCCCGCAGGCGGGCCACGGCGGCATCGCTGGCCGCGCGGTCGGCCAGCGGCAGCAGGAACTCCATCACCGCGGGGTCGCGGGAGAGCCGGAAGAAGGCGTCGAGATCATCGTCGCGCCAGGGCCGCAGCAGCAGCCGGTCTGTCCGGAGCGTCGTCTGCATGGGCGATTGCACGGGCGATTGCACGGGCGACTGCATGGGCTATGCCTTTCCATCTTCGAGGGCCGCCTTCCGCACGACGCGGAACCGGCGGGGCCGGGACAGCACTACCCGACGGCCCGCCGCCCGCCAACAGCCCGGACGGCCTATGCGGCGCGCTGTCGCGATGCCATCAATTCCGTTGCGTGACCCATACATTAAGACATACAAATCACCCAGATGCGATCAATGCAATCGGGTGCTCCATGCAAAACAGGGCGACAGGCCTCGCTTCCTCCTCCGGCGGTTCGGCAGTGGCGCAGGCCGCGCCGCCCGCCTATGCCCCGCACCGCAAGATCCACCCCAAGGCGGTGCGCGGCCGCTACCGGCGGATCAAGACGGCGACCGGGACGGTCCTGCTCGCCCTGTTCGCCCTGCTGCCCTGGCTGCGCTGGGACCGCGGGCCGGACGCGCCGGGCCAGGCCGTGCTGCTGGACCTGGGCAACCAGCGCTTCTACCTGTTCGCGGTCGAGCTCTGGCCGCAGCAGATCTACTACGTCACCGGCGCCATGATCCTGGCGGCGGTCGGGCTGTTCCTGGCGACCGCGCTCGCCGGACGGGTGTGGTGCGGCTACAGCTGCCCCCAGACGGTGTGGACCGACCTCTACATCTGGATCGAGCGTCTGGTCGAGGGCGACCGCGGCGACCGCATCCGGCTGGACCGCCACCCCTGGACCGCCGGCTGGATCGCCAGGAAGCTGGTGAAGCATGCCGGCTGGCTGCTGGTGGCGCTGGCGACCGGGGCCATCGGCGTCTTCTACTTCACCGACGCCCCGGCCCTGGTCGCCGACCTGCTGCGGTTCCAGGCGCCGGCGCCGGCCGTCTGGTCCATCCTGTTCTTCGCCGCCTGCACCTACGCCATGGCCGGCTTCATGCGGGAGCAGATGTGCATCTACGTCTGCCCGTGGCCGCGCATCCAGGCCGCCATGCTGGACGAGGAGAGCCTGGTCGTCACCTACCAGGATTGGCGCGGCGAGGGGCGGGCGCCGGTGCGCAAGAGCCAGGGCTGGGACGAGCGGGCGGCGGACGGCCTCGGCGACTGCATCGACTGCGGCGCCTGCGTCCAGGTCTGCCCGACCGGCATCGACATCCGCGACGGCATCCAGATGGAGTGCATCAGCTGCGGCCTGTGCATCGACGCCTGCAACGACGTGATGGCCCGCATCGGCCGTCCGGGCGACCTCATCCGCTACGACACCCAGGCGGCGCAGGCCGCCAAGGCGACCGGCCGGCCGGCGGCGCCCTACCGCTGGATCCGCCCGCGGACCATCGTCTACACCCTGCTGATCGTCGTGGTGGCCGGGCTGATGGGCATCGGGCTGGCGCTGAAGCCGCGCTCCGACATCTCGGTGCTGCGCGACCGGGCCCCGCTGTTCGTGCAGCTTGCCGACGGGCGCATCCAGAACGCCTACACCGTCAAGATCGCCAACATGACGCTGGCCGGGACGCGCTACCGCCTGACCCTGTCGGGGCCGGCCGGGGCCACGCTGGGCCTTGCCGGCACCGCCGGGGAAGCCGACCGGCTGAGCCTGTCCGCCCACGCCAACGCGGTCGACAGCTACCGCGTCTATGTCCGCGTCCCGCCGTCGTCCCTGGCCGCCACCTCGACCCCGCTGGCCTTCCACCTCGTACCGGAGGACGGGAGCGGCGACCAGGACGTCCGGCGCGACACGGTGTTCCTGGCGCCCTGACCAATTGTATGGATTGATGCGCCGGAAAGCCGGCCGCCCCGCCCCCTTGCATGGCCCGTCCGGCGCGGCCATAAGAGGGTGCGGGGCCGACAGGGACGAAGAGATGCAATCGGGACGGACGGCTTGGCTTCCTGACATCGCCGGCAAGGACAAGCCGGTCTATCTCGCCATCGCGGACCGCATCGCCGAGGACATCCGCGACGGGCGGCTGGTGCCGGGGCAGCGGCTGCCGCCGCAGCGCACGCTCGCCGGCCAGCTCGGCCTGGACTTCACCACCATCAGCCGCGCCTATGCCGAGGCGCGGCGGCGCGGCCTGCTCGACGCGCGGGTGGGCCAGGGCACCTTCGTGCGGGCTGCGGACAGCCCCGCGGCGACGGCCATTGCCACGGCCACGGCCGCGGCGGAGCGCGCCGAGGACGGCGGCTTCATCGACATGACGATGAACCAGCCGCCGCTGCCCGAACAGCCCGAGCTGCTGGATCGGGTGCGCCGGGGCATGGTGCAGGCGGCGGCCGAGGCGGACCTGCGCAGCCTGCTGCGCTATCCCGACATGGCGGCGGGGTCCCGCGACCGCGCCGCCGGGCTGCGCTGGCTGGGCCGCCGCCTGCCCGGCCTGACGGCGGAGCGGCTGGTGGTCTGCCCCGGCACGCAGAGCGCGCTGCTGGCGCTGCTGACCCTGCTGGCGCGGCCCGGCGACACCGTCTGTGCCGAGGCCCTGACCTATCCCGGCTTCAAGGCGGCGGCGCGGCAGCTCGGCCTGACCGTGGCCGGGGTTCCGCTCGACGAGCGCGGGCTCGATCCCGACGCGCTGCGCGAGGCTTTCCGCCGCCACCGGCCGAAGGCGCTCTACTGCACGCCGACCCTGCACAACCCGACCACCGCCACGATGGATGCCGAGCGCCGGCAGGCCGTCGCCGCCCTGGCGCGCGAGCACGGCGTGCCGGTCATCGAGGACGACATCTACGGCGTCCTGCCGACGGCGGCGGAGCCGCCCATCGCGGCGCTGGCGCCCGACATGACCTTCCATCTGGCCGGGCTCGCCAAATGCGTGGCGCCGGGACTGCGCATCACCTATGTCGCCGCCCCCGACGCCCGGCAGGCGGCGCGGCTGGCCGGGGCGCAGCGGGCGACCGTGCTGGCCACCCCGCCGCTGCTCGCCGCCGTCGCCACCCGCTGGGTCGAGGACGGGACCGCCGGGCTGATGCTGGACGCCATCCGGACCGAGGCGGCGGCCCGCCAGCGCCTGGCGGCCGCCCTGCTGCCGGCCGGGCACGCGCTGGCGCATCCCGAGGGCTTCCACCTGTGGCTCCGCCTGCCGCCGCCCTGGACGCGCGGGGAGTTCGCCACCCACCTGCACGCCCACGGCATCGCGGCGGTCCCGAGCGACGCCTTCGCGGTGGCCGGGCCGGGATCGGCCCCGGGGCCGGGGGCGCCGCCGGAGGCCCTGCGCATCTGCCTGGGCGCCCCCAACGGCCGCGAGGAGACCCGGCGCATGCTGGGCATCCTGGCCGACGCGCTGGACCAGACCCCGGCGATGGCGGGGGTGGTCATCTAGGCCGGGTCGTCATCTAGGCCGGGGCGCGGCAGCGTGCTATGGTCCGCCGGACCGGCCGGGCGCCGGGACCCGGACACCAGGACGTACCAGGAGGAGCCATGGCATCCCTTGCCGACCGTCGCCGTTTCCTGCGTGGCTTCGGCGCCCTCGCCATCGGCGGGACCGTCGGCGGGACCGTTGCCGGCCTGCCCGGACCGGCCGCCGCCCTGCAGATGCTGCCGACCGACGACATGAGGGGCGCCCTGGACCAGGGCTGCGGCGCCACCGCCTACCACCGCCGCCTGATCGACGAGGCCGTCCGCGTCGCCGGCGCCGGCCTGACGGCGGAGGAACGCTCCGCCCTGCTGGCGCGGCTGAGCTGCCCGACCTGCCACTGCCCGCTGAACCTGATCGGCGGCCCGGCCGGCGACGGCGGGTTCTGATCCGGCGGCCCCGCAGGGTTAGTCCGATCGGCATAGACGTCCGGCAGGGAGCACCGCCGCGCCGGTGAATGGCCCGCAGGACAAACAGGCCCCCTGCCCAGGCATCGGCGAGCAGCCGGCAAGTCACGGCGAGTGGAACCGCTGCCGCCGCCGGCGTCTTGACCAACATCAAGGTCGCCCGGAAGCGGCGACGGTTAGCGTCATCCTGCTGTTTTCCCTCGCATCGGGGCTCGCGGGATGGATGTTACGCTCGTCAACGCGCTCGGGGCCTGCGCGCTGCTGCGCAGCGTGCCGCAGGCCGACCTGGACCGGCTGGGCGGCTATGCGAGGCTCGCCGCCTTCCGGCCGGGCGACCGGCTGCCCGGCGCCCAGGGCCGGGACCGGCAGTTCTTCATCCTCGTCCACGGCCATGTCGAGCTGACCACCCCCGCCTCGGCGGAGCGCGAGCGGATGATGGCCGTCCTGTCGGCCGGGGACGTGGTGGGGCTGGAGACGGTGCTGGACGGCGCCCCCCATGCCGCCGCCGCCCGCGCGCTGGACGAGGTCGCGGCGGTCGCCGTGCTGGGCGAGCCCTTCCACCGCCATGTCGCCGAGAGCGCCGCCATGGCCTTCGCGGTGCTGGAGGGCACCTCGCGCCTGCTCCGCTCGCTGCGGCTGGAGAATGCCGAGCTGCGCGGCACGCCGCCCATCGACCGGCTGGTCGCCTTCCTGCTGTCGCTCGCCGCCCAGCATGAGGGGCCGGCGACCATCCGCCTGCCCTACGAGAAGCGGACCATCGCCGCCGTGCTGGGGGTCAATCCGGAGAGCCTGTCGCGCATGTTCGCCCGGCTGCGGCCGCTCGGCGTCACCACGACGCGCAGCGACCTCGTCCGCATCGGCGACGTCGCCACGCTGGCCGCCGCCTGCGAGAGCCGGCTGCTGGCCGACCGTCCGCCCCGGCCGGCCGCCACCGAGTGACGGCCGGCTCCCGCTCCGTCAGACGCAGAGGAAGCCGGGCGGCAGCCGGGCCGCGATCTCCATCCCCGCCTCGGTCCCCAGCCGGGCGGCGTCGCTGCGCGGGGCGCTGCGGCGGATGGCGAAGCCGGTGCGGCCGTCCGGCGACAGCACCTTGCCCGACAGCGTCAGTTGCCCGTCCTCCAGCACCGCAAGGCCGGCGATCGGCGTGCGGCAGGAGCCGTCGAGGGCGGCGAGGAAGGCACGCTCCGCCGTTACCCGGCACGCCGTGTCGACGCAGTCCAGCCGCTCCACCAGCCGGCGGGTGGCGCTGTCGGCCGAACGGATCTCGATCCCGATGGCGCCCTGGGCGACCGCCGGCAGCATCTCCTCCACCTCCAGCACGCCCACCGCCAGCGTGGGGGCGATGGGGTCGGTGAGGCCGAGGCGGCGGAGGCCGGCCAGCGCCAGCAGGGTCGCATCCACCTCCCCCGCCGCCATCCGCGACAGCCGGGTCTGCACATTGCCGCGCAGCGGCACCACCCTGAGGTCGGGCCGCCGCTCCAGCACCTGCGCCTGGCGGCGGAGCCCCGCCGTCCCGACCACGGCCCCCGCCGGCAGATCGTCCAGCCCGCCGCCGCAGCGGGAGATCAGCACGTCGCGCGGGTCCTCCCGCGGCAGCAGGGCGGCGATCTCCATCCCCTCGGGCAGGCGGGTCGGCACGTCCTTCATGGAGTGGACCGCGAGGTCGATGCGGCCGTCCTGCAAGGCCTCCTCGATCTCCTTGGTGAAGAGGCCCTTGCCGCCGGCCGCAGCCAGCGTGCGGTCGAGGATGCGGTCGCCGGTGGTGCTGATGACCACGATCTCGACGGCGCCCGGTTCGGCCAGATGCGCAAAGGCCTCGACCAGCCGGCCGCGCACCTCATGGGCCTGCGCCAGCGCCAGGGGGCTGCCGCGCGTACCGATCCGGACCGGGGGCATTCGGGGAACTCCTTCTTGCGGGCGGCCGGAACCCTGCGTCCCGGCGACGCCCCATCGTCACCGATCCCACGTCCGATTCGTTTGATGACGGTCAAGTCCGCGGCCGCGCCGGTGGTTCCCGGCGTCCGCGCCGGAGGTGCGGCGTTGGGCGCATTGTGCAGAGTGTTTCCGCTGCACAATGGGTCGTTCCGTCATTTTTCCTTGTCGGTCAACAGTTTGGCCGACCCATTCGTATACCGCCGTTGTGCAGGGGATGCACAATGCGGATCAACGCGCCGCCTCCACGGGAGAGGGCGCCTGCCGACTGCGGACATGGGTCGGGTGGTGTCGGGAGAAAGAGTAGCGGGAGCGGCGGCACGCGGCAAGGCCGTTGGATCAACGGTCCTGCGGCTCCGGTGCGTCCGCGGCGGCGAGCGCCGCCGCCTCGACCAGGGCCGGAATGGCGGGATGGCGGCCCATCGCCGGGGTCAGCCAGAGGCGGCGGCCGTCGATCTCGCGGCCGTCGAGACCGCCGCCGCCCTCGCGCAGCAGGGCCGGCAAATCGTGCTCCTCGTGGTTGCCGCCGGACAGCAGGAAGGGGACCACCACCACCCGCTGCGCCGCCGTGACCCGGCGCCAGTCGGAGGCGACCGGCTCCTCGCTGAGGAAGACGGTGCCGACGCCGCCATAGCCGCCCGACGACGCGAGCGTCCGCGCCAGCGCCTCCGTCGCCGCGCGGGAGGCGGAGTCGCGGGAGCTGCCATGGCCGGCGACCAGGACGGCGACGTCGCCGGGCGACAGGCCGGTGCCGGCCAACGCCGCCTGCACGAGGTCGCGGGCGATGCCGGCGATGTCCGGCAGTTCGCCGAGCGGCGGCAGGATCGACCAGCGTTCCGGCTGCCCGGCCTCGGCGAGCAGCGCGGGCAGGACGCGGGTCGCCAGCCCGCCGCGGCAGGTCAGCAGGGGCGCCACCAGAACCCGCGGCGAGCGCATGGCCGCCAGGGCGGCGGCCGGGGACGGCGACTGGCGGGAGAAGCAGGCCGCCACCTCCGCGAAACGGCCGCGCGCCGTCAGGGCCGCCGCCACCGCCGCGGCGATGGTGCCGCCGCTGCCGTCGGGCGTGCCGTGGGCGAAGAGGAGGAGTCCGGTATCGGCGGCCGGCGCGCGGTCCGGCGGCAGCCGGGTCACTGCACCGTCTCCGGCAGCGGCGCCGTCTCGGCGTCGCTCAGGTAGCAGCCGGGATCCTCCGCCCAGGTGTCCCCGGTCGTCTTTTCCGCGCGGATGCGCGTGTTGCCGTTGCAGATGGCGAGATGGGCGCAGCCGGCGCAGCGGCCCTTGACCGGACGCGGCCGGGTCTTCAGCACCGCCATCAGCGGGTCGCCGAGGTCGTTCCAGATGGCGCCGAAGGAGCGGTAGCGGACATTGCCCAGCCGGTGGTGGCCCCACATGGTGTCGGGGTGGACGTCGCCCTGCGTGTCGATGTTGGCGATCCCGACGCCGGAGGCGTTGCCGCCCCAGCGGCGCAGCCGCGCCTGCAGCGCCGGCAGCTTCTCCGGGAAGCGCTGCCGCGCCCACCACAGCAGGTAGACGCCGTCGGCGTCGTTGTTGCCGGTCACGATTTCCCGCCGGCGGCCGGAGCGGACATCGCTCAGCGCCAGATCGAACAGCTGCTCCATCACCCCTCGCGTCGTCGCCTTCAATGCATCGGCACGCCTGTTTACGTCGCCGCGCCCGGCATAGTTCAGGTGCGAGAGATAGAATTTGTCGATGGACTCGCGATCCATCAAGCCGATCAGCGCCGGCAGGTCGCGCGCCGTCGTCTCGGTCAGGGTCAGGCGGATGCCGACGCGCAGGCCGGCCTCCCGGCACAGGCGGATGCCGCGCAACGCCTCGGCGAAGGCGCCGGCGCGGCGGCGGAAGCGGTCGTGCGTCTCCTCCATGCCGTCCAGGCTGATGCCGACATAGTCGTAGCCGACCTCCGCCACCTCGCCGATGCGCCGCTCGTCGATCAGCGTGCCGTTGGTCGACAGCCCGACATAGAAGCCCATCGCCTTCGCCCGCGCGGCGATGCGCGGCAGGTCCGGCCGCATCATCGGCTCGCCCCCCGACAGGATCAGCACCCGCACCCCGGAGAGGTGGAGGTCATCGAGCACGGCGAAGGCCTCCGCCGTCGTCAGCTCGCCCGGGAAGTCGTGGTCGGCGGAGAAGGAGTAGCAGTGCAGGCAGCCGAGGTTGCAGCGGCGCACGAGGTTCCAGATCACCACCGGAGCCTGCCCCATCGGGCCGCCGGTGCCGGCCGGCGGGCGGCGGCCCGATGCGGCAGGTTCCGGTGCGGCGAGGTCGTGCATGAACTGGCTGAGACGGAACATGCTGGCGGTCTCCTTCGCCGGGGCCGGGCCTCAGGCGGTCAGGCGGAACCCGGTCTTCTTCAGGATGCGGGTGCTGTAGAGCACGGCATGGCTGCGGCAGCGGTCGCCCAGGAAGGCGGCCATCTCCGCCACCAGGGCCTCCACCTCGCCGCGGCTCCGGGCATGGACCATGGCGAAGAGGGTGTAGGGCCAGTCGGGCGGATCGGCCGGCCGGCGGTAGCAGTGGCTGACCCAGGGAAGGGCGGCGAACTGCCGCCCGGCCTCGTCCACCCGGTCGGCCGGCACCTCCCACACGCTCATGCCGTTGGCAGTGTAGCCGAGGCGGTAGTGGTTGGGCACCGCGGCGATGCGGCGGATGACGCCGGCGGCCAGCAGCCGGCGGAACCGCTCCAGCACCTCCGCCACCGGCAGGCCGAGGTCGTCGGCGACGGTGTCGAAGGGGGCCGGACCGGCCGGCAGACCGGCCTGGGTCGCGCGGATCAGCCGGCGGTCGGTGTCGTCAAGCCGGTCGGCGGGCGGCTCTGCCGGCAATTGTGCGGTCGGTCCTGCGGTCATGCCCGGAACCTCAGATCCAGCGTATATTCGGCAAGCTTGGGGAAGTTGCGCACCGGCAGGCCGGTCGCCTGCGCGATGGCCCGCAGCACCGTATCCACGCGGTCCGGCCGTTCGGTCGCCACGACGAACCACATGTTCAGCGCATGCTGCCGGGCGTAATTGTGCGCGACCTCCGGAAAGCCGTTGACGATTGCGGCGACGCGGTCGAAGTCGTCGGCCGGCACCGCCAGGGCGGCCAGGGTGAGGCCGCCGCCCAGCCGTTCGGCATGGACCATCGGCCCGAAGCGGCTGAGCACGCCCCGCCCGACCAGCGCCGCCACCCGGCCGGCCACCTCCTCCTCCGACAGGGCGAGGTCGGCGGCGATGCCGGCGAAGGGACGCCGTTCCACCGCGATGCCGTCCTGCAGGCGGTTGACCAGGGCGCGGTCGACCGCGTCGAGCGTTTCGGCGGCGGTGTTGGCGGCGGCGGTGTTGGTGGTGGCGGTCATCGCTGCCCTCCCCCCTCGGTGCGGCCATAGCAGCCGGCGGTCTGCTTGAAGCGGCGCACGGTGAAGAGGATGCGGCGGTCCGCCTCCTCCAGCCCGCAGCGGGCGGCGATGCGCTGCACGCGCCCGGCGACCTCGTCGCGGCTGCGGCCGTGGATCATGGTGTAGAGGGCATAGGGCCATACGGGGGGCCGCGGCGTGCGGCGATAGCAGAGCGAGACGCCGCCGCAGGCGGCGATCCGCCGGCCGGCCTCGTCGATCCGCTCCGCCGGGACGTCCCACACCACCATGGCGTTGGCGGTGTAGCCGAGCGCCTGGTGATCGACGATGACGCCGAAGCGGCCGACCGCCCCGGCCTCGATGAGATGCGCCAGGGCGCGCAGGACATCCTGCTCGCCGATTCCGAGCTCGCCGGCGATGGCGGCATAGGGCCGCTCGACCAGCGGCAGGCCGCGGCGCAGCCGGTGCAGGAGGCGCCCGGCATCGACTGCAGGATCATCGATTGCAGGATCCGCAGCCGCCGGATCCGCAACCGCTCCATCGGCCCTCATCGATCCCATAGCGCGAATCCCAGGTCGAGGTGGTATCCCGCCTCCATCGGCAGGTCGAGCACGGGCAGGCCGGTCTCCGCGGCGATGCGTTCCAGCGCCGCGTCCAGCCGCGGCCGGGTCGGCGCCGTCACCACGAACCACAGGTTCGGGCTGCCCTCGCGCTGGTAGTTGTGGTTGACCTCCTCCACCGCGCTGACCGCGGCGGCGACCGCCTCCAGCCGGCCGGGCGGGACATCCAGGGCCGCCAGCGTGCTCGCCCCCACCGTGTTGGGGCGCAGCGTGACGCCGATGCGTCCGATCGCCCCGGAGTCCGTCAGCCGCGCCAGGCGGTCCAGCACCTCCGCCTCGCCGCAGCCGAGCCGCTCGGCGATGCGGGCGTAGGGGCGCGGGTCGAGGGGGAAGTCCCGCTGGAAGCGGTCGAGAAGCTGGCGGTCGAGCGGGTCCGGCGCGGTCATAGCCCGATCCTGTGCGCGCGGGCGGTGAAGAAGATGCCGCTCGGCTTGTCGGCGGGCAGGGTCGAGACCTCCCGCAGGCTGCCGGTGTCGTAGATCCGCACGGTGTCGAGGTCGCGCACCGACACCCACACCTGCTCGCCGCGCGGCGTGAACTCCATGTGCAGCACGCCCTTGCCGGGGGTGAGGGTGGCGGCGACCGCCAGCGAGGGCACGTCGAGCACCTGGACGAGATGATTGTCGGGCAGCGCGAAGTTCACCCAGATCTGCCGCCCGTCCGGCCGCGCCATGACGAAGACCGGCTGGCCGGCGACGGCGATGCGCCCGACCTCCTGCCAGGTCGTCGCGTCGACCACCAGCACCTCGTGCCGGCCGATGGCGGGCAGGAAGACCTTGCCGTCGGCGAATCCCCAGCCTTCCAGGTGCGGCATCTTGTAGACGGGCAGCGGCTGCTCGCCGCGGCCGTAGCCGTCGAGCACCCGCCGCACCCCCTTGTCCGGGTTCCACAGGTCGAGCACGGCCAGCCCGTCCTCGCCGAACAGGCCGGCGATGTAGTGGCGGCCGTCGGGCGTCACCAGCGCGTCGTAGGGCTGGCGCCCGATGCCCGTGAACTTGCGCACCGCCGGGGCGGCGGGATCGGAGAGATCGGCGATCCAGATCTCCCCGGCATCGTAGAGGCTGAAGACGAAGCGGTTGCCCGGCGCATCCTCCAGCCCGACCACCTTCGACCGCGGCCGGGCGGCGCCGGCCTCGCCGGCCGGGCCGTATTCCGCGGGGATGTCGGCGACGGGATCCAGGCTGTCGGCGTCGAAGACGCGCACGCCGCCCGGCTCGTAGTTCGCCACCGCCACCAGCCGCCCGTCCTCGGAGATGGCGCCGCCGATGCTGTTGCCGGCCTGCTGGACGCGCTTCACCACGGTCGCGGTCAGGAGATCGACCTTGCTGAGGCCGCCGTCGCGCCCGAAGACGAAGGCATAGCGCGCATCGCGGGAGAAGACGGCGGAGGCATGGCTGAGGTCGCCCAGCCCCTCCACCGAGGCCAGCGTCCGGCGGTGGCTGTTCTCCACCACCATCACCCGGCCGGCCGCCCGCTCCACGACGATGCCGAGATCGCCGGTGCCGCGCAGCTCCGCCGCGGAGACGGCGGAGGCGAAGAAGGAGGCGGCGGGCAGCGCGCCGAGAATCAGCCCGAGCAGCGCGCCGCGCATCATGGACATCCGTCCGGTCATTCCCGTTTCCCCTCGCGCAGCCGGCCCTCGCGTAGCCGGCCCTCGCGCAGTTGGTCGATCATCCAGCGCGCCTCGTCCCGCGACAGCAGCGGCGCCCAGGGCGGCATCGGCGTCCCCGCGATGCCCTCCAGCACGAGCTGCGCCAGCGCGTCGGGATCCTTGCCGGCCAGCCCCTCCGGCAGCAGCGGCGCGCCGAGCCCGCCCTTCATCGTCAAGCCGTGGCAGGAGCCGCAGTCATGCACCAGCATCCGGCCGAGCTCCGCCCGCCGGGCGGCGGACATCTCCGGACGCGACGGATCCGGGCTTGGCGGCGGCTCCCCCGCCTGGACGGCGGCGGCCAGCAGCACCACGGCCCCGGCCAGCAGCGGCAGGCGGCTACGCACCGACGGCCTCCGCCACCGGCGGGGCCGCGGCGGCGGCCGTCCAGGCGAGCTGCGGCGCCAGCGCGACCACCTGCCCGATGATGGTCAGGCAGGGCGACGGCAGCGGCCGTTCGGCCACGCGCTCCACGACGTCGGCCAGCGTGGCGGTCAGCATCACCTGCGCGTCGGTCGTGCCGTTCGACACGATGGCGACCGGGGTGGCGGCCGGCAGGCCGGCGGCGACCAGCCGGTGCCGGATCTCGCCCAGGTTCATCAGCGCCATGTAGAAGACCAGCGTCGTCTGCGGGTCGGCGAGGCTCGCCCAGTTGAGGTCCAGCTCCTCGTCGCCGCGGCAATGGCCGGTGACGAAGCGCACGCCGGTGGCAAGCCCGCGGTGGGTCAGCGGGATACCGGCATAGGCGCCGCAGCCGCAGGCGGCGGTGACGCCGGGCACGATCTCGAAGGGGATGCCGGCGGCGGCGGCGGCCAGGGCCTCCTCGCTGCCGCGGCCGAAGATGTAGGGATCGCCGCCCTTCAGCCGGACCACCTGCCGCCCGGCCAGCGCCAGCCGGCAGAGCAGCCCGTTGATCTCCTCCTGCGGGACGGCGTGGCGGCGCGGCTCCTTGCCGACGAAGATGCGCTCGGCCCGCCGCGGCACCAGATCCAGCACGCCCGCCCCGACCAGCCGGTCGTAGACGACGGTGTCCGCCGCCTCGATCAGCCGCCGCGCCTTGACGGTGAGCAGGTCGGGATCGCCCGGACCGGCACCCACCAGAAATACCCGTCCAACCGTCATGGATGGTTCCACCGGATGTGAGACTGCGGGGGGATTCCCGTCTGTTCGCCAGCCTGCCGCCGGGCGGCCGGCGCATCCTTGACTTTGGTTATGTCGAGGCTTCGGTCAGGTCGATCGCGCCATCCCCTGGGCGCCGGCCGGCCGCTCGCTGGCGTAGAAGGCGCGCAGCGTCTCCAGGCAGGCGACCTCCACCGTCCGCCCGCGCGAGCTGACGCCGACGTCGCGCAGCCGCGCCAGCGCCCGCGACAGGCTCTCCGGCTCCATGCCGAGGCGGCTGGCGATGACGGCCTTCTTCAGCGGCAGCTCGATCACCGCCTCCCCCTCGCCGTCGGGGGCGAGGGTCAGCAGGAAGCCGGCCAGCCGGCGGATCGGCGTCAGTTCCTTCAGCGCGCGCAGCTCGCCGTTCAGCCGGCGGTTCCAGCGGCATAGCGCTGCGAGGATGCGGCGCGCGAGCTCCGGGTTGTTCCGCAGGCAGGCGAGGAAGGGCCGGGCGCGCACCCGCACCAGGTCGGCCTCCTCGATCGTCCCGGCGCTGACCGGGTAGTTGCCGCTGGCGAACATGGCGGCCTCGGCGAAGGTGCTGACGGGATGGATGATCTCGACGATGCTCTCCTTGCCGTCCTCGGTCAGCGCGAACAGCTTCACCCGGCCGCGCAGCAGGATGTAGAAGGCGTCGGCCCTGGAGCCGGCGTCGAACAGCGAGGTGCGCGGCGGGAAGACGCCGACCTGCGCGCCGGAGAGGAGCTGCTGCACCTGCTCGGCCGGCAGCCCCTCGAACATCGGCAGGCCGAGGACCGACTGCGGGTCCAGCCGGCGGCTGCGGCAGGCCCGGCCGCGGCAGCGCCCGGTCGGCAACCCGGCATCCCGCACCATGCACACACTGGCGGTGCAACCCATGACACCCTTCCTCCTTCCACTGGCCCGGCTCTCTGGTTCGGCCGGTATCACTGCGACGTCCCGTCGGGGTCGCCGCAGAAGTGCGTCAGCTCTTCCAGGCTGGCGATCGCCACCGCCTGGTCGCGCCGCGTCGTCACCCCGATGCCGCGCAGCTTGGCGAAGGCCCGCGACAGGCTTTCCGGCTGCATGCCCAGCCGCTCCGCCAGCATGTGCTTCTCGCAGGGCAGCAGGATGCGCTGCGGCCCGCGCGCGGCCGGGCCGGTCTGGGCCCTGGCCAGCCCCAGCAGGAAGCTGGCCAGCCTCCGGGTGGTCGAGAGCAGCTTGATCTCGGTGATCTCGTGGACGGTCGCGCGCATGCGGGCGGAGGTCGCGGCCAGCAGCCCCAGCATCACGTCGAAGCGGGCGGCGAGATGGTCGCGGAAGGGCTCCGCCGGCACGCCGAGCGCCAGCCCCTCGGTCAGCGCCCGCGCGTCGGCGACGTGGGTCCCGCCGTCGAGCACGGCCTCGAAGCCGATCAGGTCGCCGGTGCAGCAGATCTCCTGCCCCTTCCCCTCGCCCGAGCGGCCCAGCACGGCGCTTCCCGTCAGCAGGAGCAGGAACTCCTGCGCCGGCGAGTCGGCGGGCACCAGCAGATCCCCGGCGGCGAAGCCGCGCAGCGCGCTGTAGGAGACGAGGCGGCGGCGGTCCTCCTCCGGCAGCAGGGTGAAGGCCGGGGCGTTCGCCACATGATAGGCGACATTCAGGTCCATCGGGATCGACCCTCGGGCTCGGCGCGCAGGCGCAGGGGGTGGAATCGCCCGGCCACGCTACCCAAGGGTGCTTCCCGCTCACTTGACTGTGGTCAAGGCGCGGAGGGCGGCCCCCTGCGACCGGCTGTCCTACCCCGGACGGCCGAGGCCACGGTCATAGCCGCAAAGACCAGGATCGCGAGGGCGTTGCCGAGGCCGCCGCAGGCCCGCAGCTCGACCCGGTCCGTCAGGTCCGCCAGCAGCCGCAGCGCCAGCGAACCGTGCAGGATCGCGACATGCAGGTAGAAGAGCGGCCGGTAGGGCACCGTCACCTTCAGCAGGGCCGGCAGGATGATCGGCGCATGGGCGAACACCATGGTCAGCACGAAGCCGAGGAAGACCGCATGCAGCGCGGCGTCCCGCGCGAAGGCGGCATCCGAGAGGGCGAGCAGGCCGCCGGCCGCCAGCCAGCCATAGCCGCCGAGCAGGCAGACGGCGACATAGCGGACGAGGCCGCCCTGCCGCACCGTCCGGCGGGCGATGTCGTAGCGCAGCAGCCAGGCCGCCAGCGCCAGCAGCCCCGGCCCGACCGGCGCCAGCTCCCCCGCCCGGTCCAGGGACGACAGCACGATCCCGCCGGCAAGCAGGGCGGCGGCGGCGAGGAACAGCGCCGTCCGCCCCGGCGGCGGCTTCAGCAGGCGGCTCAGTTCCAGCCGTTCGCCGGCGATGACCAGGACGAGGAAGCCGATCCACCAGGGCACCGCCTCGGCCAGCGGACGCCCCGCCAGCCAGACGAGGTTGCCGGCCAGCCAGCAGGCGCCGCCGCCCGCCAGCACCGCCGTGTGCAGCGCCGGATGACGCACGGCCATGACGAGACCGCCCGCCAGCATCACGAGTCCGGCCAGCGCGAACAGGCCCGCCGCCACCCCCACCGGACCGCCGGCCACCAGGAGCAGCCCGGCGAGGCCGGAGGCGAGGGGACCGAGGAAGGTCCAGCGCGCGCCGGCGGCGACGGCGCGTTCCAGCCCGATGACCGTGCCGAACAGGCCGGCCACCATCAGCGGGCCGTGATGCAGGGTCAGGTCGGCGGCCGGTCCCGGCAGCGCCACCCCCAGCCGCGCCAGCCCCCCGGCGACGCCCGCCAGCATGGAGAGCGCGGCGAGCGCCAGCAGCGGCGCCCGGCCCAGCCGCACCGGCAGGGACCGGGTCACCGGAGCCGGAGCCGATGCGGCGGCCGGATCACCAGCCGAGCTGCCGGCGTGCATCGTCGCTCATCATCGCAGGGGTCCAGGCCGGCTCCCACACCAGCCGGACGCTGAGGTCGCGCACGCCGGGCAGCGCCTGCCGGATCGCCGCCCGCGCATCCTCGGCGACCGTCTCGCCCAGCGGGCAGGTCGGGGTCGTCAGGGTGATGTCGGTCCGCACGCGCTCCTCCGTCGCCTCGACGGCGTAGACGAGGCCGAGATCGACGATATTCACGCCGACCTCCGGATCCAGCACGGTGCGCAGCGCCTCGCGGACGATCTCCCCGGGAGTCTCCGGGGCCGGACGGGGCGGCCGGCCGTTGGCGTCGGCGGCCTTACGGGTCCAGCGGTTCAGGAATTCCGGCATTGCCATTGCTGCCCTCCACCTCCCGCCGCCGCGGCGGGCAATGGGCATGATGCGGCGCGGGGCCGGCCGGCTCTTTGATCCCGCGCAAGCTTTCAGGCGAATGGGCGGGAGAATGGGTGGCACCCGCCAGCCCCAGGTCGGACAGCAGGGCGCCGACCGGCAGGCCGTAGGCGTCCGCCACCTCGCCCAGCGTCATGAAGGGGGCCATGGCGCAGCCGGGGCAGGCCATGCGGCGCCTGACGAAGACGGCGACCAGCGCCGGCCGTTGCCGCAACAGCTCGCCGACGGTCATCCGGGCGGCCGCCTCGTCGGCGGACGGCACGGCGTCGGGACGGGGCGGCGAAGGGTCCGCGGCCATGGGAAGGGCTCCATCCTGCGATCCAACCGGCGCCAGGATAGGCCGGGGCCCGTCCGGCGACTTTGCGCCGGCGCAAGCAGGCGGGCGGCGGCGGGCAGGCGTCAGCGGGAGGCCGGCGGCAGATCCTCGGCGATGGCGACCAGGGCGTGCGGCTTGCGGATCACCACATGCTGGCGCCCGCTCTCCACCAGCCCCTGCGCCTCCCAGGCCGACAGGGTGCGGCTGACGGTGTGGAGCGTGGTGCCGGTCATCTCCGCCAGATCCTGGCGCGACAGCGGGAAGCCGATCTCCACCCCCGCCTCCACCCGCCGCCCGGCCTGCCGGACCAGCCGCAGCAGGGCATGGGCGATGCGCCGCTCCACCCGCTGGGTCGACAGCTCCCGCAGCCGGTCCTGCACCTCGGCCAGCCGGCCGCCGATGATCCCGAGCGCGTTCAGCGCGATGCGCGGATGCCGCTCCATCAGTGCCGTCATGGCGGCGGGCGTCCAGCGGATCTCGACGCAGTCGGCCACGGCGACGGCGCCCGCCGGATAGACACCGCCCATGAACATCGCCAGCGTGCCGAACATCTCCCCCGGCCCGATGAAGCGGATGACGACCTGCTGCCCCTCCGCCCCGGTCTGGACGATCTTCACCCGCCCGTCGATCAGCGCGTGGCCGCCCGCCCCCTCGTCGCCCTGGGCGAAGATCTGCGCCCCCTTGGGAATGCGGGCGGTCCGCGCCTGACGGACCACGTCGGCCAGCGCCGCGGCGTCGAGCCCGGCGAACAGCGGCATGCCATGGAGGACGGCGGGATCGGGAGCGATGGTCATGGCCCAACCTCTACGCCACTCCCCCGCCGGCGACAAGCAAGGGGCGCCCCCGGGACGGGACGGGCCGGAGGGCAATGATTGCGCTGGCGCAACGACTTTTCGCCGCGAAGCACCTATGGTGCGGCCGACGTCTCTTCCGACCGCAAGCGAGAAAGCCACCCCCATGCACGCCGACAGCCGGACCGGCCAGCTCCTGCACGAGGACCATCACCGCGCCATCGACCTGCTGAACGCGCTCGACCGCTTCCTCGTCCTCACCGGGGAGGACCGCCCGCCGGCCTGCGACGAGCCGGACGCCCGCAAGCTGCTGGCCGACCTGTCGCCCGAGCTTGGCCGCGAGCTGGAGCGTCATTTCGCGCTGGAGGAGGCGCTGTTCCCGCGGATCGCCGCCGCCGGCGCCTATGAGCTGACGGCCGACCTCGACGCCGACCACCAGACGCTGCTGCCGCTGGCCCGCCGCCTCGCCCGGCTGTGCGACCTCGCCCTGCGCGAGGGGTTCGACGAGGAGACCTGGCCGGTCTTCCGCTATTTCGGCCGGGAGCTGGTCGACGGCCTCGTCCTGCATATCCAGAAGGAGGAGGGCAGCCTGCTCGCCGCGGTGGACGAGGTGCTGACGCCGGAGCAGGACGCGCAGCTCGCCGACGCGCAGGCGTCCGCCTGATCCAACAGGCCGGCGCGCGCCGGCGGTCGAACCGCGCCCTGCCCGGGGGGCTCCGGCCCCAGGACAGCGGCATGCCCGAAGACGATGCCCATCCCCTCTTCCTGACCGTCTTCCGGGCGGCGTGCCGGGCCGTCTTCCGGGCCGCGTGCCCCCCGCGCCCGCCAATCCCCTCCGGGGGACAATAGCGGCTGCCCCCTGCCGGGGAGCACGCAAGCCCCGGGTCCGGCGCCCCGCCGGCCATTCCATGCTCAGCAAGAAAATTACTTCCCTGCAGAAGAAAATGCGCGTTTTTGTCGCATGTCGTGGCTTATTGGAAAATTTCCTTTGCGCTGGCGTCACACCTGCATAATTTATCGATACATAAGGGAAATGAAATATCCTTGCAGAGGCGACATACAATTATATGAAACACAATCGAATGAGATTTTGATTTCCATCATACTTTGGTGTGGCCGCCAAAAGACTTGATGAATTCGATTGATATATTTTCCGGCGGCATACCGAAACCCTTCATCGGCGAGGCGCTTAATGGAAGAATCCATCAGAAACTTGCTGCAAGCGGCTCTGTACGACTGCTGTACTCCGGCCTTCACGAAAGGCGTGATTTCACACAGGGTGTTCGAGTCCGTCGTCAACGTCGCCTGCGGCGACCTGGATGTCTTCACGAAGAAGGATCCCGCGGCGAACAATGATTCCCACCGGGTCGCCCACGCCTATTCCTCCTACCGGGCCGTGCTGCACTACCGGCTGGCGCACGCGCTGGCGACCTCTCCGGAATGCCGGGATCTGGCGACGGCGGAAGAGCTCGACGCCAACGCGCACCTGATCTCCTGCCGGGGAAAGCTGCTGTCGGGGGCGGAAATCCACCACCGCTGCAGCATCGGCCTGCGCTTCATCCTCGACCACGGCTATGGAACCGTGATCGGCGAGACCACCCGGATCGGCGACGACTGCTACGTGCTCGGCAGCGTCACGCTCGGGGCGACCGGCATCGCCGGCAACCCCGCGGCGAAGCGGCATCCGACCATCGGCAACCGCGTCCAGATCGGCGCCTTCTCCCGGATCTTCGGCCCGGTCACCATCGGCGACGACGTCTTCATCGGGCCGCACTGCGTGATCAAGGAGGACATCCCCTCGGGCTCGACCGTCATGCTGAAGACGGCGCTCCAGATCACCCGCACCGAGCGCGGCGTCTTCCAGATGCCCGCCGCGCGGCCGGCCGCGCCGGGACCGATACAGGGCTGACCGGCCGCAGCCGCCCGCCCGCCCGCCTGCCCCCGGGCCGCCCACTCCGGGCGCCGGGCACCGGACCGGCTTTCCCGATTGTTCCCAGAAAACCAGGATCGACCAGATGACGATGCTCAGCCGAGCCACCCGCAAGCTCTACTACGAGGATGCCTACCGGAAGCGCTGCACGGCCGCCGTGGTCAAGACCGGCGCCGACCATGTCGAGCTGGACGCGACGGTCGCCTATCCCGAGGGCGGCGGGCAGGAGGCCGATTGCGGCGTCATCCGCACGGCCGGCGGCGAGGTCCTGCGGTTCATCGGCGCGCGGAAGCTCTACGGCAGCCCCGTCAACCTGCCGGACGTCCCCGACATCGAGGCCGGCGGGGTGATCCAGCACATCGTCCATCCGGACGACGTCGCCGCGTTGAGCCGTCTCGCCGCCGGCGAGGCCGCCGAAATCGAGATCGACGCCGACCGGCGCAGCCGGCTGTCGCTGAGCCACACCGCCTCGCACCTCCTCTATATCGCCATCGGCATGGTGCGCGCCGACCTCGACGTGATCGGATGCCACATCAAGCCGGACGGCGCCCGGTTCGACTTCCGGGTCCGGGACCGCTTCACGGAGACCGAGATCAGGACCATCGAGACCCTCGCCAACGGCTTCGTCGAGCGGGCGAGCGACATCAGGACCTACTCCCACGACACCGTCCCGGACGCCCGCTACTGGGAATGCGAGGGGCATGTCATCCCCTGCGGCGGAACGCACCTCGACAACACCCGGGCGGTCGGGCCGCTGCAGGTGAAGAGAAAGAACCTCGGCGCCGGCAAGGAGCGCATCTCCTGCAGCTTCGCCGAGGCCCGCTACGACCTGGGCCGATACCACTGAGCAGACCCTCGGTTCCCCGGCACCGGCTCCGGGCCGCGATGGCCGGTGCGGGGCCGTGCCGACGCCATCGATCGCGATAGGGAAGGCCGCGAATGCGCGCAGTCGAACAGAATCCGCCGACGGGCCGGCCGACGGCCGCGCCCGTCGCGACGCCACTCCTCGAATTGCTCCCCGGGGTGCTCGTCAAGCTGGAATGCAACAATCCGGGAGGCAGCCACAAGGTCCGTGCCGCGAGGCACATCGTTCAGCGGGCGCTCGACCGGGGCGAGATCGTTCCCGGCGTCACCACGGTGATCGAGAAGACCGGGGGCAACTTCGGCTTCGGCCTGGCCGTCGCCTGCCGCGACATCGGCGTGCCGGTCGAGCTGGCGGTGGGCCTCGGCTTCAGTCCGGTCAAGCGCCGCTGCCTGGAGATGTTCGGGGCCAGGCTCATCGGCATCCCGATGCTGGAGGCCGGCGCCACCCCGCGCGAGGTGGTGGAGTGGCACCTGGCCAGGGGCAAGGAGCTGGGCAGGCAGTACCATTACACCGACCAGTTCAACAATCCGGCCAGTCTGGCGGCGCACGAGTTCGAGACCGGACCGGAGATCGCCGGCCAGCTCGCCGCGCGGGACGAGGTGACGTCGCTGACCTTCGTCTCCTGCGCCGGCACCGGCGCCTGCCTGTCGGGCGTCGCGCGCGCGCTGCGGACGGCCGGCTACGACGTCGAGGTGGTGCTGGTGGAGCCCGCGGGATGCGATTCGCGCAACGGCGTCTTCGTCGACCACCGTCTGGAAGGGGCGTCCGTCGGGGTGGCGCCGCCCATGGTCGACTGGAGCATGGTCAGCCATGCGGCCCCCGTCAGCGCCGAGGAGATGGCCGCGACCCAGCGGGAGTTCGCGGCCCGCACCGGATACTTCGTCGGCAACAGCTCCGCCGCGTGCCTGCACGTCGCGCAGTCGCTGTCGCACCGGGCCACCAAGACGCACAAGATCCTGGCGATCATCTACGACCATGGGCTGTGGTACTTCAAACACTGACGATAATTCCGGGATCTTTGCATGACGCTCGATTTCCTGCCGGATGAACTCAAGGAGTTCCACCGGTTCGAACATGACGGCTGGGAGTCCGTTTCCGGGCTTTACGGCGACTGCTGGGAAGGCCTGACCAACGCCTTCGTTCCGGCCCTCATCGAGGCCGTCGCCCCGCTGGACGGGGTGCGTCTTCTCGACCTCGCGACCGGCCTCGGCTATGCGGCGGACGCCGCGCGCTCCGGCGGAGCCGCCGCGACGGGGCTCGACTTCTCCGCGAGCATGATCGACCGGGCGCGGGCGCGCTATCCGGAGGTCAGGTTTCTCCAGGGCGACGTCCATCGCCTGCCGCTGGAGGACGGGGAGTTCGACGCCGCCGTGGTGAATTTCGGCGTCCAGCATTTCGCCGACCTCCAGCGGGCCTTCTCCGAGATCGCGCGCGTGCTGCGGCCGGGGGGGCGGCTCGCCCTGACCATCTGGGCCGACGGCGCGCTGAACGAAGGGGCCGGCGTCCTGGAACGCGCGCTCGACGCCCACGCCGCGCGGGACAGCCGGGTGCCGCGGGGGCCGTCCTACCTCGAACTGTGCGACGACCGCGCCCGGATCGGGCTGCTGCGCTCGAACGGCTTCGATGCGGAGAGCGTCTCGACCCGCACCGTCCGCGTCGACTGGCAGGTTCCCAGCGCCGACCACCTCTACTGGGCCGAGCACACCGCGTCGGTCCGGTCGGGCGCGCGGCTGCGCGAGCAGGACGAGGCGACCGCCCGGCGCATCCGCAGCGACATGGCGGCGGACGTCGAGAGGCGGTACCTGCGCGACGGCGTCATCCGCATTCCGATGGCGGCCCACGTGGTCGCCGCGCGGCGGCTGTGATGCCGCACCGTCATGCACCGGCAGTGAAGGGAACGGGGATCATGGCCACAGACACGGCGCGCTGGAGCATGGTCGCGGTGGCGGCGGGAACCGTGATGCTCGTCACCATGGGATCGCGGCAGACGATGGGCCTGTTCGTCCCCGATCTGATCTTCGCGACCGGGCTCGACATTTCCGTCATCAGCCTCGCCCTGGCGATGGCCCAGTTCATCTGGGGCGCGATCCAGCCGGTCGCCGGCGCGGCGGCCGACCGTTACGGGGCCGGGCGGGTGCTCGCGGCCGGGATGCTTCTCCTGGTGCTGGGCAACGCCATGCTGCCGCTGGTCGACGGCGTGTGGGCGGTCGTCCTGGCGCTCGGCATCCTGCCGGCGGTCGGCACCGGGATCGGCAGCTTCTCGGTCCTGATCGGCGCCACCGCCCGGCGGCTGCCGGCGGCGAAGCGGCCGATGGCGGCGAACGTCATCAGCACCGGCGGATCCATCGGCCAGTTCCTGTTTCCGCCGGTGACGCAGAAGCTGATCGTCGTGCTGGGATGGGCGGGCGCGATGTGGTCGCTGGCGGCCGTGGCCCTGGCCGCGCTGCCCCTGGCGCTGGCCCTGCGCGGACAGCCGCGGGAGGCCGGCGGGGAGGCGGGCGGCGACCTGCTGCCGGGGGCCGGCGGGGGCGCCCTGGCGTCCATCCGCCACGCCCTGACGGTTCCGAGCTATCTCCTGCTCACGGCCGGCTTCTTCACCTGCGGCTTCCACATCGCCTTCCTGATGACCCACATGCCGGGCGAGGTCCGGCTCTGCGGCCAGTCCGCGAGCGTCGCCAGCTGGGCGCTGTCCATCATCGGACTGACCAACATCGCGGGCAGCTTTCTGGCCGGGCTCCTCAGCCAGCGTTTCGAGAACAGGTACATCCTGTTCTGGATCTACGGCCTGCGCGGGCTCTTCGTCTCGCTCTACCTCGTCGGGCCGAAGGACGAGCTCACCTTCTACATCTTCGCGGCGGGGCTGGGGCTGACCTGGCTCGCGACGGTGCCGCCGACCATCGGCGTGATCGCCAAGCTGTTCGGGAGCAGCCGGATCGGCACCCTGTTCGGCATGGCGCTGATGTTCCACCAGATCGGCGGGTTCCTCGGCGCCTGGCTCGGCGGCCTGGCCGTCGCGCGGTTCGGGAGCTTCGACTGGATGTGGTATGCCGATGTCGTGCTCGCCTTTGCGGCGGCGCTGCTGAACCTGCCGATCCGCGAGACCCCGGCCGTGGCACGGGCCCCGCAACTCCAGTCGGCGTGACGCGGCATGGACAGGATCGCTTCCGGGGACGGCGCGGCGCCCTGCGCCGGCCATCCCGCACCCGGCCGCGCGGCGGGACGGGCGCCCACGATCTCCTGCGACGTGCTCGTCGTCGGCGGCGGCTGTGCCGGCGTCGCCGTGGCGGCCGGCCTGCGGCGCCGGCGCCCGGACTGTTCGATCGTCATGGTCGAGCCGAGGGCCGAACACCATTACCAGCCGGGATGGACGCTGGTCGGCGCCGGCGTCCTGGACGTGCGGCGCACCGTGCGGCCGCAGGCGGCCCTGCTTCCGGACGGCGTGACCTGGATCCGGAACACGGCAACCGCCTTCGAGCCGGAACACGCCACGGTGGTTCTGCAGGGCGGCGACCGCATCCGCTACCGGGTGCTGGTCGTCTGCACCGGCATCAAGCTGGACTGGACCGCCATCGAAGGGCTCGCCGAGACCCTGGGGCGCAACGGCGTCACCTCCAACTACCGGATCGACACGGCGCCCTACACCTGGGCGCTGGTGCGCGCGCTGCGCGGAGGGCGGGCGCTGTTCACCCAGCCCGAGATGCCGATCAAATGCGCCGGCGCACCGCAAAAGGCGCTCTACCTGTCCTGCAGCACGTGGGAGAGGCGGGGGGTGCTCGACGCCATCGACGTCCGGTTCCACAACGCCAACGCGGTGCTGTTCGGTGTTCCGGACTATGTCCCCAGCCTGGAAGGCTATGTCCGGCGCTACGGCGCCCGGATCACCTTCCAGTCCGTCCTGAGAAAGGTCGATGGTCCGGCGCGCAAGGCCTGGTTCGAGGTCCGGGGCGACGGCGGCGCCGTCTCCCTGCGGGAGGAGAGCTTCGATCTCCTTCACGTGACCCCGCCGCAGACGACGCCGGACGCGGTGCGCGCCAGCCCGCTGGTCAACGCCGCGGGGTGGGTGGAGGTCGACCACCACACCCTGCAGCACACCCGCTACGGGACGATCTTCGGATTGGGCGACGCATGCTCGGCACCCAACGCGAAAACCGCCGCCGCCGTGCGCAGACAGGCGCCGGTCGTGGTCCTCAACGTGCTGTCGGTGCTGGACGGGCGAAGCCCCTGTGCCGTCTATGACGGGTACGGATCCTGTCCCCTGACCGTCGAGCACGGCAAGGTGGTGCTCGCCGAATTCGGCTACAATGGCAAGCTGATGCCCTCCCTGCCGTGGGACAGCACGAAGCCCCGTCGCAGCGCCTGGATCGCCAAGACCCGTCTTTTCCCGCACCTCTACTGGAATGCGATGCTGCGCGGGCGCAACACCTTCCCGTGATCCCGCCCCGGCCGGCGGGAGGCGGGGGCGCCGCCGGCGCGGCCGTCCCTGTGAAACAATCTCCAATTGCGCCGCCCGGCTTCTCCCGGTAGTAGCCCGGACACCGCCCCATTTCGAGAGGCCGCCTCCTCACCGCCGGCGAACCGCGCTGTTTTGGATGCGATTTCGAACCAATTCCTCCCAAAGCCGATACCTCTTTCCCCCCGTTGTTCCCGACCCAATCCCATCGATATGGTCTGTTCAGCAAGTAAATCAGAGAACTGAATAGAGAATTCCTAATACTCTCCGTCAGCGCCCCGGGCGCCGACCGACAATAGAGACAATCATAAGGAATGCCGCTATGGCCGGGGTCAGAAACGCTATTGTTATCGGCTCCCTGTTGGCCTGCGCCGGTGGTGCGGCCCATTCGGGACAGCTCGTCTATCGGCCGGTCAACCCGTCCTTCGGGGGCGATCCGTTCAACAGCTCCCACCTGCTGGGCATCGCGAACGCCATCGACAAATACAAGGATCCCAGTGCCGTCGATCCGTTCAGCCTGCTCGACCGGCAGAACCCGCAGGCCCTTCTGAACGAACAGCTCCAGCAGCAGGTGACGCAGGGCGTCAACGGCAACGCCATCGACAGCGTGCTGTCGCAGAATTCCGGCAACTACACGCTGGGCAGCTCGAAGGTCTCGATCAGCCCGAACGCCGACGGGCAGACCCGGCGCATCGTCCTGCAGAACCTCGATACCGGGGCGCAGACCGTCTACGACGTACCGCTGGCCGGCAGCGCCGCCGGCAGGTGATCCGGCAGCGGGCGATCCGGGGACCGTTCCCCGATCCCTGCTCGAGCCCAGCGCCTTCGCAAATCCGTCCCGGCGTCTTCGCCTGACGGCCCGCCCGCCGCCGCATGCGCGGGCCGGGCAACGGGCGCGCGCGACCGGACGCCGGACTTCCGCCGAGAGATTTCGACCATGCGTGTGCTTCGCAAGCTTCTGCTGGCCGCCGCCGGGACGGCCGCCCTGTCGGCCTGCGCCGGCGCCCCCGGCGCCAGCCGCCCGGAACTGGCCTTCTCCGAACCCGTGCAGCAGGAATACAAGACCGTCGCCCTCGACTCGCTCCAGTCCCTGCCGCCGCCGGCGCACAAGATCGCGGTGGCCGTCTACCGGTTCGAGGACCAGACCGGCCAGAACAAGCCGAACGAGAGCTTCAGCGAATATTCCCGCGCCGTCACCCAGGGCGGCACCGCGATCCTGATCAACGCGTTGGAGCGCGCCGGCAACCGTTCCTGGTTCCGCACGGTGGAGCGCGCGGCGCTGCCGTCCCTGCTGCAGGAACGCCAGCTCATCCGCGTGACCCGCGACCAGTATGGCGGCAACGGCCTGCCGCCTCTGCCGCCGCTGACCTATGCCGGCATCATGCTGGAAGGCGGCATCATCGGATACGACAGCAACACGCTGACCGGCGGCTTCGGCGCGCGCTTTCTCGGCGTCGGGGGCAACGCGGATTACCGCCGGGACACGGTGACGGTGTTCCTGCGCGCCGTTTCCACCCAGACCGGCGAGGTGCTGAAGTCGGTCAACGTCTCCAAGACCATCTATTCGGCGGGCCTCAAGGGCGGCGCCTTCCGCTATGTCGGCTTCAAGGACCTGCTGGAGATCGAGACGGGCTTCACCACCAACGAGCCGGTGACGCTGGCCGTCAAGTCGGCGGTCGAGAAGGCGGTGCACAGCCTCATCGTGGAGGGGCTGATCGACGGATACTGGCGGCTCCAGGACATGGGGCTCGCCCAGCCGCTGATCGACAGGTACTGGCAGGAGCGGGACGGCGTCTTCAACGTCACCACCATCAAGGCGACGCCGGAGGACATCCAGGTGGCCCCGCCGCCCCGCCGCGCCCCGATCGACGGCAAGGGGGGCGAGGAGGGCGAGGAGAGGATGACCCCGCCGGTCCAGCCCAGCGCGCCGGCGCCCGGCCCGACCTACATCGTCCCCGGCGGACAGAACCCGCTGCCCGGACAGCGGCTGCCGCCCGGCGTGCTGCCTCCCGGTGCCGCGCCGATGTCCCCCTCCGCCACGCCGGCGCCGGAGGAAACCACCCCTCCCACCCGGGCGGCCGAGGCGGCAACCCCGGCGCCGCCGGCCTCCTGACCGCATGACGGGCCGGAGACCGGTTTCCGGTTCCCCGGCCCCTCCAGCCTCCCGTTCGTTAGGACATTTCGCCAGGAAGCCGTGCCGCGGGACTTGCCCGCCAGGCGTCCGGCCCGTGCCCGTCACGGGCCTCCACACCGCTTGCGCCGATCGGTCCGATCGGCCGTGGGGATCTGGCCCAGGACCGGCCGGATCGCGACGCGGCCTCCGATGTCCACTTTGACAGGCGCTCCGATTATTTTTGACGAAAGGTGAAAACCACAATGCGCACCATTCTTCTCGCATCCGCCGCTCTCGTCGCCATGGGCGGCGCGGCGCTGGCCGGTTCGGCCAACGACGTCTACATCCTCCAGGTCGGCTATGCCAACGACGCCATGCAGGACCAGTCCGGCAGCGTGAACAGCGCGGTCGCGGTCCAGGGCGGCTCCGAGAACCTCTCGAAGCAGACCCAGGGCGGCGGGAAGCTGAACACCCTCAACGACGCCTATGTCGTGCAGGCCGGCCAGGGCAACCGCGCCACCCAGAGCCAGACCGGCGCCGACGTCGGCAACGACCTCGCCATCGCCGGCCAGTTCGGCAGGAAGAACACGATCACCCAGACCCAGGCCGACGGCTCGCAGGACAATCTGGCCGCCGCGGTGCAGATCGGCGACCGCAACAAGGCCACCCAGAAGCAGTCGAAGGGCTCGCAGGGCAACATCGCCGCCACCCTGCAGGTCGGCGACCGCAACAAATCGACCCAGACCCAGGCCAACGGCTCGAAGGACAACCTGGCGCTGGCCGTCCAGGCGGGCAAGCGCAACACGTCGACGCAGAACCAGAAGGGCGAGGACCAGCTGGCCATCGCCCTGCAGGCCGGCAACCGCAACGAGTCCAGGCAGGTCCAGACCGCGGCCGGCAACGTCGCCCGCGTGGTCCAGTCCGGCGACGACAACAAGGCCCAGCAGACCCAGGGCGGCACCGGCAAGCACGAGGCGACCATCCTCCAGACCGGTACCGGCAACGGCGCCGTGCAGGAACAGACCAACGCCGGCGCCAAGGGCAACCGCGCCACCGCCCGGCAGTCCGGCCACAACAACGATGCGGTCCAGCTTCAGGACGGCGGCGCCCTGGAGGCCGGCATCCTGCAGACCGGCCGCCTGAACGAGGCGATGCAGACCCAGACCGGCAGAAACAACGAGGCCTCCATCCTGCAGGCCGGTTCCAGGAACGAGGCGACGCAGACCCAGGGCGGGCGGGAGAATCTGGCCTCCTCCCGTCAGTTCGGCTTCGACAACACGGTGATCCAGACCCAGGCGGGCCTGTCCAACGCCGCCTACGCCGTCCAGGTCGGCGTCGACAACGGCATCATCCAGACCCAGGAGCGGACCGGCACCGCCAACGTCGCCACCGCGACGCAGTTCGGCCGCAGCAACGCCGTCCTGCAGGTGCAGCGCTGACGGGGGCGGCGGGGGAGAGGGACGCCTTTCCCCCGCGCCCGCCCGGCCCATCGCGGAAGGGAAAGCACCCCATGCGTCACACACTGCCGCTCCTCGCCACGCTGCTTTGCGGCGTTCCGGCCATGGCCGACGAGGCGTCCATCCTGCAGGCGACGATCCTCGACGAGCTCACGGCCGCGCACCGGCAAGCCGGCGGCGACCGGAGCCCGCCGACGGCGGACCAGGCGGCCGGGCCGGTCGCCCAGACCGGCCGCGGCCCCGTCGCGTCCCAGATCCAGGCCGGCCGGAACAGGGCCGTCTCCATCCAGGTGGGGACCGCGAACACCGCTGCGGTCTCGCAGAGCGGGGAGTCCAACCTCGCCGGCACCGCCCAGTTCGGTACGGGCAACATCGCTTCCGCCAGCCAGCAGGGCGCCTACAATCTGACCCTGGTGGAGCAGACCGGCGGTCAGGCCATCTGGATCTACCAGCGGGGCGCCTTCAACAGGCTGACGCCGGACCGGCTCCCCGACAGCCCGGCGATCGTCCTGCAGCGCGGGCTCGACGCGGAGCCCCGGGTCTTCCCGCTGAAGGGTCGCTGACGGCGGATCGGCCGGCACGCCGTCCACCGCCCGCCCCGGACCGGGTCAGCGGGCCAGCCCGCTGTCGATGGCGATGCGGATCAGGGCGCGCGGGCTGTCGGCGCCCAGCTTGTCCTTGATCTGGGTGCAGGCGTTGGCGACGGTCTTGTGGCTGATGCCGAGCCGTTGGGCGATGGCGGCGGCGGTCAGCCCCCGGCCGATCAGCGCCAGGATCTGCTGTTCGCGGGCGGTCAGGGCGGACAGCGGGTCGGAGGGCGGCGCCAGCGTCATCAGCGCCAGCTCGCGGGCCATCGCGGCATCGAGCCAGATGCGGCCGGCCAGCACGCTGTCGACGGCGGCGGCCAGCGTGTCGGGGGCGTCGTTCTTGGTGATGTATCCCTTGGCCCCGGCCTTCAGGGCGCGGGCGGCGATGGCCGGGTCGTCATGCATGCTGAAGATCAGCACCGGCAGGCCGGGCTGTCCGGCGAGCATCCGGCGCAGGAGATCCAGGCCGCTCCCGTCGCCCGGCAGGTTGAGGTCGAGGACCACCGCATCCGGCCGCTCGCGCTGCCAGAGGTCGAGCGCGGCCGCCACGTCCGCCGCCTCCACCAGGCGGTAGGGGCCGGCCTCGGCCAGAAGGCTCCGGCAGCCGGCGCGGACGACGGGATGGTCGTCGACCAGCAGGATCGTCCGGTTCATGCCGCCCGCTCCGCCAGCCGGTCCCGCCGCACCGGCAGCCGGGCGCACACCTCCGTGCCGCCCAGGTCGCCGCAGCCGATGACGAGCTGGCCGCCCAGCGCCCGGACGCGCTCCTCCATGCCGGAAATCCCGAAGCCGCCGGAGGAGCCCGTCTCCGGCCCCACCGCGCGCGCGTCGACCCCGGGGCCGTCGTCGGCGATGCGGATGGCCATCTCCCCCTCCGTCACGCGGACCGAGACGGCGACCGTCGAGGGGCGCGCGTGGCGCAGCGCGTTGACCAGCGATTCCTGGACCAGCCGGTAGACGGTGATCCGCAGCGCCTCGTCCAGCCCGTCGAGGCCCTCTCCGTCCGGATCGGTGCGCAGGTCGAACGTCCAGCGCACGCCCGGCTGGCGGCGGCTCCACTCCCCGACCAGCTCGCCCAGCGCCTCCCCCAGCGGAAGCTGGTCGAGGACGGCCGGGCGCAGACGCTTCAGGATGCGGCGGCTCAGCCGGTGGACGGTGTCGGCCGTGGTCAGGATGGACCGCGCGCGCTCCACCGTTTCAGCGGCGGCCGTTCCCGCCGCGGCGGCCGGATCGCCCAGGCGCAGGATGCGGCCGGCATCTACCTTGATGCCGAACAGGGCGGCGCCGAGCTCGTCATGAAGGTCGCGGGCGATCTCCCGCCGTTCGGTATCCTGCGCCGCGACGAGCTGATGGCCGAGCCGGCGGCTTTCCGCCTCGGCGGCGGCGAGCGCGCGGGTCAGCGCGACGATGCCGGCGCCGAGCCGCGCCAGCTCCGGCACCTCCCCCCCGTCGAACCGGACCTCGTAGGTGCCGGCCCGCAGCCGGTCCATCGCCTCGGCGAAGCGGTCGAGCGGCCGCAGCGCCCGGTCCACCGCAACCCAGGCCGCGGCCAGCAGCAGGGCGCCGGTCACCAGCATCGCCAGGGCGAGACCGGTCATATCCTCCCACACCTCGGCGATCTCGTCGTCCGGCTCGGCGATCAGCCGCAGGGCGGGGCCCCCCGGCCGGTCGAGGATGCGGTCCTGGATGCCGACCCCGATCAGGGCGACGAACCAGGACGGGGCGCCGGCGGCGGACGGGCCGGACGGCGGCACCGGCTCCCCCGCCTCGACGACGCGCAGATGGCGCAGCCCGAGCGCGTTGAACGCCTGCGCGTCGGAAAGCCGCGCCGTGCCGCCCAGCGCAACCGCGAGGTTGAGGACGGAGCGCATCTCCGCCTGAACGGCCTCGCGGGCGTTGGCGATCATCACCACGCCTCCGGTGCCGGCCAGCAGGACCAGGAAAAGGCCGATCAGCATCAGCATGCGCAGCTTCAGCGACACGGTTCCCCTCCCGGCGGCAAGACCAGCGGCGGAAGGGTAGCAAACCATCCCCGGCCGATTCCATCCGCCGTTGTGACTATCCTACGCAAGAGCCGGCGAACCGCGATCCGGCGAAGAAGAACGGACGGGAAATTTTCCCGGCTGCTCCATGAAAATATCCCGGAGCAAGTGCGATTATATCATCCTCCGATTGTTGGATAGCAAAACTGACTGTCTGCGGAAATAATGGCTGCGGCAAGCATGGCTTTGCATTTCAAAGGAAGGGATGCATTCGCCGGCACTCAACCGCTTGCCATTTGACCAGGGTCCGAGGAGCGGTGCCGTCCCGCAGGTTCATCTTGGTGAGCGGCCGGCACGACCTCCCGCCGACGTTTCATCCGGAGGGATGTGCGCGGCCGGCACCGCTCACCTTCACCGGATCCTGTCGCCGGACTCTGGGACGCCGGAACCTGCCGGTGGAACCTGGGCCGCCGGAACCTGGAGGTCCGGTGGCGGTGGCCGGGCCGGAACAGTCGAACAGCAGAACAGTCGGGGGAAACGCATGACACTTTCGTCCAACACCACCCGCCGACGGCCGCGCGCCGCCCATGGTCTCGGGCTTGCCGCCGCCGTCGCCGCCCTTCTCGCCCTGGTGCCGCCGGGGGCGGCGACCGCCGGGCCGGTCACCTGGGACGACATCGCCGGCGACGCCAGGACCACCAGGGACGTGCTGATGTACGGCATGGGCGTGGAGGGCAAGCGCTACAGCCCCCTCGCCCAGATCAATGCCGAGACCGTGTCCCGGCTGGTGCCGGCCTGGTCCTTCTCCTTCGGCGACGAGAAGCAGCGCGGGCAGGAGACGCAGGCGCTGGTGCATGACGGGGTGATCTACGTCACCGCCTCCTACTCGCGCATGTTCGCCCTCGACGCCAAGACGGGCAAGCGGCTGTGGTCCTATGCCCACCGGCTGCCCGACGACATCCGGCCCTGCTGCGACGTGGTGAACCGCGGCGCGGCGATATACGGCGACAAGGTGTTCTTCGGGACGCTCGACGCCTCGATCGTCGCGCTGAACAAGGACACCGGCAAGGTCGTCTGGAAGAAGAAGTTCGCCGACCACAAGGTCGGCTACACCATGACCGGCGCCCCGACCGTCGTGCGGGACCAGAAGACCGGCAAGGTGCTGCTGATCCACGGATCCTCCGGCGACGAGTTCGGCGTGGTCGGGCGCCTGTTCGCCCGCGATCCCGAGACCGGCGAGGAGGTGTGGATGCGCCCGCTGGTCGAAGGGCACATGGGCCGGCTGGACGGCAAGGACAGCACCCCGACCGGCAATCCGCAGGCTCCCTCCTGGCCGCGCGGCAAGGACGGCCAGCTCGTCGAGGCCTGGAGCCACGGCGGCGGCGCGCCGTGGCAGAGCGCCACCTTCGACGTCGAGACCAACACCATCGTCATCGGCACCGGCAACCCGGCGCCGTGGAACGGCTGGGCGCGCTGGCCGGGCGACAGCCTCTACACCTCCGGCCAGGCCTATGTCGATCCGGGCACCGGCGAGCTGAAGGGCTTCTACCAGCACACCCCGAACGACGCCTGGGACTTCTCCGGCAACAACGAGCTGGTCCTGTTCGACTACACGGACGCGAACGGCAAGACGGTCAAGGCGACGGCGCATGCCGACCGCAACGGCTTCTTCTACGTCACCGACCGGGTGAAGCTGGCGACGGCGGGCGGCGAGCCCAACAAGCCGAACAGCGTGCTGGCGGCCTGGCCCTTCGTCGACGGCATCACCTGGGCCAAGGGCATCGACCTGAAGACCGGCCGCCCGATCGAGGTGGAGGGCCAGCGCCCGCCCCTGCCGGCCGAGGGCGAGAAGCGCGGCAAGCCGGTCGAGGTCTCCCCGCCCTTCCTCGGCGGCAAGAACTGGAACCCGATGTCCTACAGCGAGGACACCAGGCTGTTCTACATCGCGGCCAACCACTGGAAGGAGGACTACTGGACCGAACATGTCGGCTACAACCCCGGCTCCGCCTATCTCGGCATGGGGTTCCGCATCCACAAGATGTTCGACGACCATGTCGGCGTCCTGCGGGCGCTCGATCCCGGGACCGGGAAGATCGTCTGGGAGCACAAGGAGGAGCTGCCGCTGTGGGCCGGGACCCTGGCGACCGCCGGCAACCTCGTCTTCACCGGCACCGGCGACGGCTTCGTCAAGGCGTTCAACGCCAGGACCGGCGAGGAGCTGTGGAAGTTCCAGACCGGCTCGGGGATCGTCTCGTCGCCGGTCACCTGGGAGCTCGACGGGGTGCAGTATGTCGGCATCACCACCGGCTACGGCGGTGCCGTGCCGCTGTGGGGCGGCGACCTCGCGGACCTGACGACGCGGGTGACCCAGGGCGGGTCCTTCTGGGTGTTCAAGCTGGCCGACGTGAAGGTGTCGAGCGCCAAGTAGGGCGCCGGGGGCGGGGGGAGAGCGCTCTCCCCGCCCGGCCCCGCCCCCCGTCCGTGGAGATGATCGATGAGCAATCTGCTGCGCGCGCTGGGCCTGTCCGGCCTCATCGCGCTTGCCGGAGCGTCAGCCGTCCCGGCCCAGGAAACCGGCGGCACAGCCGTCCTCTCGGGAGGCGTCCTTTCGGAAGGCGGGGAGGCCGCGCCCGCGCCGGGAGGCGGGGAGGAGGAGCGGCCCGGCGAGGTCGCCGGCTGCCGCCTGGTGGCGAAGGCCGTCTGTCCGGGTCTCGACCTGCGCCACCGCAACCTCCGCAGCATCGCGCTGCCCGGCGCCGATCTGCGCGGCGCCAACCTGATGCGGGCCGACCTGCGCCACGCCGACCTGCGCGGCGCCGACCTGTCGGGCGCCATCCTCGACGGGGCGGACCTGCGCACCGCCTTCCTTCAGGGGGCCAAGCTGACCGGGGCCCGGCTGAGGGGGGCCAACCTCGAATTCGCGCGGGCGACCGGGGCGGACCTGCGCGGCGCCGACCTCACCGCCGCGAGCCTGGAGGCGGTCCGGGCGGACAAGGCCGACCTGTCGGGCGCCAACCTGGAAGGCGCCGACCTTCAGGAGGCGAAGCTGGCGAACGCCAACCTGTCGGACGCGGTGATGGAGGGGACGAGGATCCGCTTCGCGATCTTCCAGAACACGCTGATGACCGGCTGCCGCGGCTGCCCGGCGGACTGGTGACGGCGGACTGGCGACGGCCGCCGCGGCACGGTCCGGGGCTGCGGCGTCGCCGGCCATGGATCCCGCTCCCGAGCGGTGACAGACTGGTCCCCGACGGGTTGATGAACGCATCGTCACCCGGCTTCTGCGAAGGGACCAGAGCGGCATGAGCAAGACCATGATGTGGGCCGAAACCGATGCCCAGGGCTTCGAATCCGAGTGCATGTTCAACGAGGACCAGCGCAGCTACGAGGTGATGGTCTGCGCCAAGGGCCGCGGCTTCTGCCTGCACGAGTCCTTCCCGGTGCAGGCCGAGCCGATGCCCGACATGCATGCGGAGGACCGCCGCCGCTCGATCGAGATCGCCGAGAGGCTGACCAGGGAGGTCGCCCACAAGCTGGGCGACCACTGACCGGGCGGCCACTGGGTAGCCGCCGGGACCGGCGGGCGCCTCAGCCCGCCGGCGCCTGCCCGTTGGCGAGCGCCTCCTGCACGCGGGCGAGGATCCGCTCGCGAGCCGCGTCGTCCGGGGCGGCGTCCAGCACGCGGCCGAGCGACAGCAGCGCCTGGGCATAGCGGTTGTGCCAGTCGCTGCCGGCCAGGGCCGGCGGGGCGAGGCGGGCTTCCGCCGTCGCCGGCTGCGGCGCCGGATGGGCGGCGGTCAGGTCCACCGTCTCGTCGAGGTCGGGCAGCTCCACGGACTCCGGGCTCCAGCCGCGGTCGAGCAGCGCCTGCCGGATCGAGGCGCGCGCCTCCGGCTCGCCATGGACGAGGAACAGGCCGCGGTCGACGCCCTTGCGCTCCTCCACCCACTCCAGCAGGGCGGAGCGGTCGGCATGGCCGGAATAGACGTCGAGCGAGCGGATGCGGGCGCGGACCTGCACCTCCTCGCCATGGATGCGCACGCGCTGCACCCCCTGCTGCAGCATGCGGCCGAGCGTGCCCGGCGCCTGGTAGCCCACCAGCAGCACGGTGTCCTGCGGGCGCCACAGGCGGTTCTTCAGGTGGTGGCGGATGCGGCCGGCGTCGCACATGCCGCTCGCCGCCATGATGATCGCCCCGCCGGCGAGGCTGTTCAGCGACTGGCTCTCCGCCACGCTGCGGATGTGGTGCAGGTTGGCCCGGCCGAAGGGGTCGCCGTCGGTCTCCAGATCGTCGAGATGGCGGCGGAACACCCCGGTCACCGCATCGGCCAGCGGCGAGTCGAGGAAGACCTCCACCGCCGGCAGCCGGCCGGTGTCGAACAGCCGGTCGAGGTCGTAGAGCAGCTCCTGCGTGCGCTCCACCGCGAAGGTCGGGATGACCAGCGTGCCGCCGGCCGCCAGCGCCGCCTTCACCTCCTGGCACAGCAGGGCCTGCCGCCCGGCCTCGTCGACGTCCTGGCGGTCGCGGTCGCCGTAGGTCGTCTCCAGCACCATCCAGTCCGGCCGCTCCGGCCCGTCGGCGTCGGCGTGGAAGCTCTTGCCGCCGGGGCCGAGGTCGCCGGAGAACAGCAGCCGCACCGGCGGGGAGCCGGCCGCCCGCCCCACCTCGACCTCGACGGAGGCCGAGCCCAGGATGTGCCCGGCCCGCCAGAAGCGGGCGCGCAGGCCGGGGATCACGTCGATCCAGTCGTCATAGTCCGCCGCCCGCAGGCGGCGCAGCGAACGGATCGCGTCCTCCTGCGTGTAGATCGGCTGGACGGCGGCCCGGCCGCGCTGCCGGTTGCGGCGGTTCAGCCGCTCCACCTCCGTCTCCTGGATGTAGCCGCTGTCGGGCAGCATGTATTCCAGCAGGTCCACCGTGCCCGCCGTCGCATGGATGCGGCCGCGGAAGCCCAGCCGCGTCAGCTTGGGGATCAGCCCGGAATGGTCGATGTGGGCATGGGTCAGCAGCACCGCGCGGATCGAGGCGGGATCGAAGGGGAAGGGCCGGTAGTTCAGCTCCTTGATCGTCTTGGTGCCCTGGAACAGGCCGCAGTCGATCAGCACGTCGCCCTCCGGCGTCCGCAGCCGGAAGCAGGAGCCGGTCACGGCGCCGGCGGCCCCATGGAAGGTCAGCGACAGGCTTGCAGGACGTCCAGTCATGGCACGGGCTCCCACGGGATGGGTCAGGGCATGGCGACCGAGACTCCGGTCTCCTCCAGCGCGAAGCTCTGGGCGAAGGCGAAGTCGGCGCCGGTACGGGCGTGGATGCGGTAGAGCGGCTCGCCCCGGCGCACCGGGTCGCCCACCTTGCGCAGCAGGTCGATGCCGGCCCCCTTGTCGTTGGGGGCGCCGGCCAGCCGCGCGATGCGGGCGATGCGGAAGCAGTCGATGGCGGTCACCACCCCCTCGGCCGGCGACGGGATCTCCGCCACCAGCGTGCCGAGGGTGGCTGCGGCCGGCGGCGGACCCTGCATCGCCATGATGCGCTCCATCGCCGCCAGCGCCCGTCCGGACTCCAGGATCTGCCGGGCGATGGCGATGCCGGCGCCGCCGCGCACGGCCGGATCGAACTCCAGGATGCGCCCGGCGAGCAGCAGGGCGCGGTCGCGCAGGTCGGCGGGTGCCGCCGGATCGCCGCGCAGCACCGCCATCACGTCGCGCGCCTCCAGCACCGGGCCGATGCCGCGGCCGACCGGCTGCGACCCGTCGGTCACCGCGACGTCGAGCGACAGGCCGAGCTGGTCGCCGACATGCTCGAACAGCTTGCGCAGCCGCGCCGCCTCGGCCATCGAGCGGACCTTGGCGGTCGGGCCGACCGGGATGTCCACCACCAGATGGCTGGAGCCCGCCGCCACCTTCTTCGACAGGATCGAGGCGACGAGCTGCTCGCGCGTGTCGATGGCGAGCGGCCGTTCGACCGAGATCAGGATGTCGTCGGCGGGCGACAGCCGGACGTGGCCGCCCCAGACGAGGCAGCCCCTGGCCTCGCGCACCAGCTCCTGCATGCGCTCGACCGGCACGTCGACATTCGCCAGCACCTCCATGGTGTCGGCGGTGCCGGCCGGCGAGGTGATGGCCCGCGAGGAGGTCTTGGGGATCGGCAGCCCGTGGGCGGCGACGATCGGCACCACGATCATCGAGGTGCGGTTGCCGGGGATGCCGCCGATGCAGTGCTTGTCGACGATCGGCCGCACCCCGTCCCAGTCGAGCCGGGCGCCGGCCGCGACCATCGCGCGGGTCAGGCCCAGCACCTCCTCGGTCGTCATGAAGCTGGCGCAGGCGATCAGGAAGGCGGCGATCTCGATCTTGGAATAGCGGTGGTCGGTGATGTCGGCGATGATCCGCCGCAGATCCTCCGGCGACAGCGTGGCGCCCAGCACCTTGTCGCGCACCCGGTCGAAGCTGACCGGCGGGGTCGGCGGGACGAGATGGACCGGCGATCCCTCCGGCAGGCCGAGATGGCGGAAGGCCGACTGCGACAGCCCGATCTCCTCCGGCCCCAGGATGGCGGGATCGTCCACGAGGTTCAGCACGGCGAGCAGCGAGCGCCCGTCGCCCCGCACCTCCACCCGGCCGAGGCCGAGGAAATCCTCGACATGGTAGCCGGTGCAGCCCCGGTTGAGGAACGCGACGTTCTCGCGGAAGGTGTCGATCGGGAGGCGTCTTAGGGTCAGCATCCCGAAAGTGTATGCCCCGCCCGCGCATGGCAGCGGCGCTCAACCTGCGCGGCAGCCATGCCGCGGGGCGTGTAACTTTTTGATCCGGATCATTCCCCGGCCGGAGCATCCGTGATCCGCTGAAGCTTCGGCTTTCCACTTGGCCCCCGAAGCCAGGAGCAGCGTCATGGCCGACGCCGACGCAACGACAATGCAGGGACGGGAACCGGACGCCGGGGAAGACGCCTCCCGGAAGGACGGCGTCGTGGCCGCCGTGCGCGGCTCGGTGATCGACCTGCGTTTCGCGCCCGGCCGGCTGCCCGCCCTGAACGAGGCGGTGGAGATCGCCTGGGACGGCCCGCGCCGCCTCGTCGCCGAGGTGCAGCTCCACCTCGACGAGCGCACCGTGCGCGCCATCGCGCTGTCCGACACCGCCGGGCTGCGGCGCGGCACCCCGGCGCGGCGCGGCGGCGGACCGCTGGCCGTGCCGGTCGGCGAGGCGACGCTGGGCCGGCTGGTCGACGTGCTGGGGGAGCCGGCGGACGGCGGCCCGCCCTTCGCCGCCGGCGTGCCGCGCCGGCCGATCCATGCCGCCGCCCCGCCGCTCGCCCGGCAGACCCCGCACCGCTCGCCCTTCGAGACCGGCATCAAGGTCATCGACCTGCTCTCCCCGCTGGTGCAGGGCGGCAAGGGCGCCATGTTCGGCGGCGCCGGCGTCGGCAAGACCGTGCTGGTGATGGAGCTGATCCGCAAGATGGTGGAGCGCTACACCGGCATCTCCGTCTTCGCCGGCATCGGCGAGCGCTGCGCGAGGGGCAGGAGCTGTGGGAGGAGATGGGCCGTTCGGGCGTGCTGGAGCGCACCGCCCTGGTCTTCGGCCAGATGAACGAGCCGCCCGGCGCGCGCTGGCGGGTCGGCCTGACCGCACTGACCATCGCCGAGCATTTCCGCGACGTCGCCGGGCGCGACGTGCTGCTGCTGATGGACAACGTCTTCCGTTTCGTCCAGGCCGGGGCGGAGGTGTCGGGGCTGCTCGGCCGGCTGCCGTCGCGCGTCGGCTACCAGCCCACGCTCGCGACCGAGGTGGCGGCGCTGGAGGAGCGGGTGGCCTCGGTGCCGGGCGCGGTGGTGACGGCGATCCAGGCGGTCTACGTCCCGGCCGACGACTTCACCGACCCGGCGGTGGCGGAGCTGTTCGGCCATCTCGACAGCTCGATCGTGCTGTCGCGCGCCATGGCGGCGGAGGGGCTGTATCCGGCGGTCGATCCGCTCGCCTCCACCTCGATGCTGCTCGACCCGCTGCAGGTCGGCGAGGCGCATTACCGGCTGGCCGAGGAGGTGCGGCGGACCATCGCCCATTACCGCGACCTGCAGGACATCATCGCGCTGCTCGGCATCGAGGAGCTGAGCGCCGCCGACCGGCGGGCGGTCAACCGGGCGCGGCGGCTGCAGCGCTTCCTGACCCAGCCCTTCCTGGTGACGGAGGCCTTCACCGGCCGCAAGGGCGTCTCGGTCCCGCTGGCCGAGACGCTGAAGGGCTGCCGCGCCATCCTGGACGGCGAGACCGACGGCTGGGCCGAATCCTCGCTCTACATGACCGGCACGCTGGACGACGCCCGCCGGCGCGAGCAGCAGGCCGGGACGGCCGGCCGGGCGGCGTAGGGGAGCGGCCGATGCATCTCGTCATCACCACCCCGACCGCCATCGTCGCCGAGCTCGACGGCATCGCGCATCTGCGGGCGGAGGATCCGACCGGCAGCTTCGGCATCCGGCGCGGCCACGCCGACTTCCTGACGGCGCTCGCCGTGTCCGTCCTGTCCTGGCGGCGCGAGGACGGCGGCGAGGGGTTCTGCGCCGTGCGCGGCGGCGTCCTCTCCGTCGAGGACGGCGGGCGCATCGCCGTGGCGACGGCCGAGGCGGTGGTCGGCGACGACCTGCACCGGCTGGAGGAGGAGGTGCTGGCCCGCTTCCGCCGGAGCGAGAGCGAGGAGGCCGCGGCCCGCACCGGCGCGCAGCACCTGCACCTGACCGCCGTGCGCCACATGCTGTCCTACCTGCGGCCCGACCGCCGACCGGGCGGCTACGGCCCCGGCGGCCTGCAGGACGGGCGGAGGGGGGCGGATCATGACCGGCCGCCAGCCCGATCCCGGCGCCGATTCCGATGCCGGTTCCGGCGCCGATCCGGGGGGCCGTCGCCTGGCCGAGCCCGTGCGGCGCCACCGCGAACGGCGCGAGCGCTGGCTGGCCACCGGCGAGCGGCCGATGGCGCGCAACCTGGCGCTGATCGGCGCGCTCGGCTGGCTGGTGGTGACGCCGACCCTGCTGGGGCTGTTCGCCGGGCGCTGGCTCGACCGCAGCCTCGGCGGTCCGCCCGGCGGCGGGGAGGGGCCGGGCATCTTCTGGACCGTCTCGCTGCTGTTCGCCGGCCTCGTCCTGGGCTGCCGCATGGCCTGGGACCGCATCCACAGGGAGTGACCGAGATGACCGCCCACCTCCCCCTCCTCCTGGCCCTCTTCCTGGCCGGGGCCCTCGGCGGCGCCCTGCTGGCGGTCGCCTTCTTCCGCGGGCTGGCGCTGGAGCTGCGGCTGGTCACCGGCGGCGCGGCGCTCCGCGGCGTCGCCCTGCATGTGGCGCGCTTCGCGCTCGCCGCCGGGGTGCTGGCCGCCGCTGCGCTGCAGGGGGCGGCGGCCCTGCTCGGCGCGCTGGCCGGCTTCGAGCTGGCGCGGCGCGTCCTGCTGGCCCGCGCGGCCAGGGGCGAGCCGGGGAGGCTGCCGTGACCGCCTCCCCGCTCGCCACCGTCACGCTCTTCACCGTCGGGCCGGTGCCGGTCACGCTGCCGGTGGTCACCACCTGGGGGATCATGGCCGTCATGGCGGGGGCCTCGGCGCTCGCCACCCGCCGGCTGTCGCCCGACGCGCCCGGCCGGCTGCAGACGGCGCTGGAGCTGGTGGTGCAGACCATCGAGCGGCAGATCGCCGACGCCATGCAGGGCGACCCCCGCCCGTTCCTGCCGCTGCTCGGCACGCTGTTCCTCTATCTCGCCGTCGCCAACCTGTCGGGGCTGCTGCCCGGCGTGCATCCGCCGACCGCCTCGCTGGAGACGGCGGCGGCGCTGGCGCTGACCGTCTTCGCCGCCACCCAGTTCTACGGGCTGCGCGCCCGCGGCCTGCGCGGCTATCTGAAGGGCTTCGCCGAGCCGACCGTCGTCATGCTGCCGCTGAACCTCGTCGGCGAGGTCACCCGCGCCTTCTCGCTGATGGTGCGGCTGTTCGGCAATGTGATGAGCGGCGAGTTCGTCATCGGAATCGTGCTGGCGCTGGCCGGCCTGTTCGTTCCCGTGCCGCTGATGGCGCTGGAGCTGCTGACCGGCCTGGTGCAGGCCTACATCTTCACCATCCTGGCGGCCGTCTTCATCGGCGGCGCGGTCGGGACGATCGAGAGAGGGTGACAGGACATGACCCCGCAGATCATCAGCATCATCGCCGCGGCCCTCGCGGTCTCCTTCGGCGCCATCGGGCCGGCGCTGGCGGAGGGGCGGGCGGTCGCCGCCGCCATGGAGGCCATCGCCCGCCAGCCGGAAGCGGCCAACACCCTGTCGCGGACGCTGTTCGTCGGCCTCGCCATGATCGAGACGATGGCGATCTACTGCCTCGTCGTGGCGCTGCTGCTGCTGTTCGCCAACCCCTTCGTCTGACCGCGCCGGGACGGGGGGCGTCATGACCATCGACGGCTGGACGATCCTGCTCCAGGCGGTGAACTTCCTGGTGCTGGTGTGGCTGCTGCGCCGCTTCCTCTACCGGCCCGTGCTGGCGGTCATCGCGGCGCGGGAGGCGGAGACCGCCGGCAACCGCGCCGCCGCCGCCGCGCTGCAGGCCGCCGCCGAGACGGCCAGCCGCGCGGTGGAGGCCGAGCGGGCGGGCATCGCCGCCGAGCACGACCGCAGCATCGCCGACGCGCTGGCCGCGGCGGAGGCCGAGCGCGCCGCCCTTCTCGACAAGGCGCGGGCCGAGGCCGACCGGCTGCTGGCCGAGGCCCGCGCCCGCATCGCCGACGAGCGCGGCGACGCGCTGCAGTCGCTGAAGCGCAGCGCGCTGGCGCTCGGCACCGGCCTGTCGCAGCGGCTGCTGCGCGACCTGGCGCCCGACGCGACGCCGCTGCTGTTCGAGCGGGCCTGCGCCGCCCTCGCCGCCCTGCCGGCGGAGCGGCGCGACGCCCTGCTGCCGGCGGACGGGCGGATCGCGATGGCCGCCGCCGCCGACCCCGGCGACGCGCAGCGGGCCGCCTGGACGCAGCGGCTGTCCGCCCTGCTCGGCCGGCCGGTGCGCCTCGACCTGGAGGTCGATCCCGATCTCGTCGCCGGGGTGGAGCTGCGGTTTCCCGGCCTGATCCTGGCCGAGAGCTGGCGCGACGCGCTGGCCCGCGCCGGGAAGGAGCTGATGAGCGATGACCAGTCCCACGCCGAACACGCTGTCTGAGGCGCTCGACGCCTGGGTGCCGGAGGCCGAACGCCGGATGGAGGGGCTCGCCGCCGCCGCCCGGCTGGACAGCGTCGGCCGGATCGAGGCGGTGGGCGACGGCATCGCCCGCGTCTCCGGCCTGCCCGACCTGCGGGCGGGCGAGCTGCTGGCCTTTCCCGGCGACGTCGCCGGCATCGCCGAGGATCTGGACGAGGACGGCGTCGGCTGCGTCCTGCTGGGCGACGGCGCCCATCTCTCGGCCGGGCAGCAGGTGCGCGGGACCGGCCGCATCCTGTCGGTGCCGGTCGGCGAGGGGCTGCTCGGCCGCGTGCTCGACCCGCTCGGCCGGCCGCTCGACGACGGGCCGCCGGTGGCGGCGGAGGGGATGGAGCCGGCGGAGCGCCCCGCCCCGCCCATCGCCGACCGCGCCGCGGTGACCCAGGCGATGGCGACCGGCACGCTGGTGGTCGACGCCCTCTTCCCGCTCGGCCGCGGCCAGCGCGAGCTGATCATCGGCGACCGCGCCACCGGCAAGACCGCCATCGCGGTCGACGCCATCCTCAACCAGCGCGACGGCGACGTCGCCTGCGTCTATGTCGCGGTCGGGCAGAAGACCTCGACCGTGCGCGAGGTGGTGGAGGCCGTGCGCACCGGCGGGGCGGCCGCCCGCACCCTGTTCGTCGTCGCCGCGGCCGATGCGGCGCCGGGGCTGCAATGGCTGGCCCCCTTCGCCGGCTTCACCATGGCGGAGTATTTCCGCGACCGCGGCCGCCATGCGCTGGTGATCGTCGACGACCTGACCAAGCATGCCGCCATCCACCGCCAGATCTCGCTGCTGCTGCGCCGCCCGCCGGGGCGCGAGGCCTATCCGGGCGACGTCTTCTACCTGCATTCCCGCCTGCTGGAGCGGGCGGCCAAGCTGTCGGAGGCGCGCGGCGGCGGTTCGCTGACCGCCCTGCCGATCGCCGAGACGCAGGCCGGAAACCTCAGCGCCTATATCCCGACCAACCTGATCTCCATCACCGACGGGCAGATCTGCCTGGACGCCAAGCTGTTCCACGAGGGGCAGAAGCCGGCGGTCGACGTCGGGCGCAGCGTGTCGCGCGTCGGCGGCAGGACCCAGCCCGGCCCGCTGCGCGAGCTGGCGGAGAGCCTGCGGCTGGACTACGCCCAGTTCCTCGAGCTGGAGGCCTTCACCCGCTTCGGCGGCATGGTGGACGAGCGGACCCGCAGGGCGGTGGAGCATGGCCGGCGCATGCGCGCCCTGCTGGCGCAGCCGCGCCTCTCGCCGCAGCCGCTGGCGCTCCAGGTGGCCGGGCTGCTGGCCCTGAAGGAGGGGATGCTGGACGGCCTGCCGGTGGAGGCGGTCGCCGCCTTCCGCACCGCGCTGGCCGAGGCGCTGGGCGGCGCCGAGGATCCGGCGGCGCGCGACCGGCTGCTGGCGGCGGCGCGGGCCGCCCTCGCCCGTATCGCGGCGGGGACCGGATCATGACGGAGCGGCTGGCCGAGGTCACGGCCCGGCGGCAGAGCATCGACGGGCTCCGCCAGGTGGTGGACGCCATGCGCTCGCTGGCCGCGGTGCGGCAGCAGCAGGCCGGGGCGGCGCTGCCCGGCATCCGCGCCTATGCCGGCGTCATCGCCGGCGCCCTGGCCCGCGCCGTCTCGCTGCTGGAGGAGCCGCCGGCCCGCTGGCCGGCGACGAACGGGACTGGCGACGGCCATGCGGCCCTCCTGACCATCCTCTTCACCGCAGAGCACGGCTTCGTCGGCGGCTTCGCCGAACGGCTGCTGGCCGCGGCCGGCGAGGAGGCGGGAGAGCTGTGGATCGTCGGCAGCCGCGGTCAGGTGCTGGCGGAGGAGCGCGGCATTCCCGTCGGCTGGTCGGCGGCGATGGCGACGCACACCGACGCGGTGCTCGCCACCTGCCGGCTGGTGGCAGGAGCGATCGACGAGCGGGCGCGGAGCGGCGCGCTGCGCGGCCTGCAGGTGATCTACGCCCGCACCGGGACGGGGAGCGGGACGATCCGGCGCGAGGCCCTGCTGCCGGTCGACCTCGGCCGGCTGGACGGCCATCCGAACCGGCCGGCGCCGCTGACCAACCTGGAGCCGCGGCGGCTCGTCGAGCGGCTGGTGGACGAGTATCTCTTCGCGCAGATCGCGCTGGCGGCGATGGAGAGCTTCGCGGCGGAGAATGCCGCCCGCCTCTCCGTCATGGTGTCCGCCCGCCAGAATGTCGACGAGAAGCTGGCCGAACTGGTCGCCGCCGAACGCCGCCTGCGGCAGGAGGACATCACCAACGAGGTGATCGAGCTGTCCGCCGGCGCCTTCCGCCCGGCGGCGCGCCCTCGGGGAAGGGCCTGACGCCGCGCCTCAGCCGCAGCAGCAGCCGGCCATGTCGGCGAGCGCGTCCTGGTCCACCAGCTCGACCCGGTTGCCTTCCAGCAGGCGGATCAGGCGGGCGGTCTTCAGCTTGGTGAAGCCGCGCGAGACGGTCTCGGTGGTCAGGCCCAGATAGTCGGCGATGTCCGTGCGGCTCATCGGCAGCTCGACCCGGCGGCAGCCGGGGGTGCGGGCCGCGGCGCGCTTGCCGAGCGCGATCAGGAAGGAGGCCAGCTTCTCCGCCGCGGTCTTGCGGCCCAGCAGCAGCATCTGGTCCTGGGCGGCCACCAGCTCGGTGGTCATGGTGGTCAGCAGCTTGCGGGCCAGGGCCGGCTGCTCGTCCATCAGGCTGTCCAGACGCTCGCGCGGGATGCGGCGCAGGCTCGACGTGGTGACCGCCTCGGCCGTGTAGATGTAGAGGCCGCCGACCGACAGCCCCAGCATGTCGCCGGCCTGCAGGAAGCCGACCACCTGGCGCCGCCCGTCGGGCAGCAGCTTGTGCAGGCGGATCATGCCGTCGACGACGCGGTAGACGGAGTCGGCGTCGTCCCCTTCGGAGAAGACCGCCATGTCGCGCTCGACGCAACGCAGCGTGCCGACGGTGGCCAGCGGATCGCTCTCGACCGGACGCGCGCCCAGGGTCGTCCCGGCCGGGGACAGCTCCCGCGCCGCGCTGGCGGCGATGAAGCCGCGGAAGGGCTGGGCGGTACGGGTGAGGGTGGTGAGCTGAGCGGCCATGACTGTCATCCCCGGCTTTGCGGTGGGCTCCGCGGCGACCCTGTTCCCTGGGTCCGGACCGTGGCGCCGTTCGATGACCAGAACCTAGCGACGAAACTGCTGTCTGTGCAGATCGTATTAGTACCTAAGGAAAGATGCGTACGTAGACCTACGTATCGGGGGCTTTGCGTACGGGGGGCCGGATACCCCCTTACGGGGCGACCGGCACCGGTTCCTTCTGCGGCAGCAGCCGGTGGATCTCGTCGAGCAGCACGTCCTCGTCGAACGGCTTCTCCAGCACGATCGACACGCCGGCGTCGCGGGCGCGGGCGGCCGTGGCGGCGTCGCCGCGGCCGGTCACCATGATGACGGGCATGCCGTTCAGCGCCTTGCGGTAGCGCTCCATGAACTCCAGGCCGCTCATCACCGGCAGATGCAGGTCCAGCAGCAGGCAGGCCCGCGGGTCGCCGTCGAACTGCTCGATGAAGTCGCCGCAGGAGGTGAAATCCCGAACGTCATAGGCGCAGGCTTCCAGAAGCACCTTCATGGAGTCGCGCACGGGGTCGTCGTCGTCGACGATATAGACCAGACCTTCACTTTGCGCGGTCACGACCGCCTCCAGCCACCAATTCGAACCGGCGGAGCCGCATGACAGCGCGTGCTCCGCATGGTGGAGACAATAAGTCGGCGCTCTCCGGCCGGTAATACGGGCTTATGCGTATGCGGCGCGTATTTGATCTGTCTCAAGAGGACGTTGCAGACGGGCCGGCGGCCAGCGCCATGCGGACCAGGGCCGGCAGGCTGTCGGCCTGCATCTTCTCCATCACGCGCGCCCGGTGGATTTCGACGGTGCGCGGACTGATCGACAGCTCGTGGGCGATCACCTTGTTCGACTTGCCCTCGACCAGCAGACCCAGCACGTCGCGCTCGCGCGGGGTCAGCAGGGCGAGCCGCCCGGCGATCTCCGGCGGCGGTCCCTCGGGGGCCGGCGGCGGGGCGGCCCGGGTGGAAGCGGCGGCAGGAGCGGCGGCGGGAACCGGAACCGTCCGGGCCAGCGCCGTCCGCACGCTGGCGATCAGCGCCTCGTCGTCGAACGGCTTCTCCACGAAGTCGTGGGCGCCGGCCTTCATGGCGCGGACGGCGAGCGGAACGTCGGCATGGCCGGTGATGACGATCACCGGCAGGCAGCGCCCCTCGCTGACCAGCCGCTCCTGCAAATCGAGGCCGGTCATCTCCGGCATGCGGACGTCGGTCAGCAGGCAGCCCGGCCGGGCCGCGGCGCCCGAGTCGAGGAACTCCACCGGCGAGGAGAAGCACTCCGTCCGCAGCCCTTCGGATTCCAGCAGGACCGCCAGGGAATCGCGCACCGCGTCGTCGTCGTCGACGATGAAGACGGTCGGCGGTGCCGCCGGCTGAGCAACGGCGCTCATGCCCCGCCCTCCGGCCCGTCCCTCAATTCGGCGACCGGCACGGTGAAATGGAAGGCGGTGCCCTCCTCCGTCCGTTCCTGCCACAGCCGCCCGCCGTGGGAATCGACGATCGACCGGCAGATCGACAGGCCGAGCCCCATGCCCTTCTCCTTGGTGGTGACGAAGGGCTGGAACAGGCGGGCCAGCACCTCCTCCGACAGGCCGGGCCCGGTGTCGCACACCGTCACCCGCATCAGCCCGGCCGCCTCGGCGTCGGGGCCGGTGGCGACCTCCAGGTCGCGCCGCTCGCACTCCGCCATCGCCTCGATGGCGTTGCGGATCAGGTTCAGCACCACCTGCTGGATCTGGATCTTGTCGATCAGCACCAGCCCGTCGCCGGGATCGAGCGACAGGCGGACGCGCACGCCGCTCTGCTTGGCGCCGACCAGCGCCAGCGCGCTCGCCTCCTCCACCACCTTGTTGAGGGACTCGACGCTGCGGTCGGTGTGGCCCTTCTCGATGAAGTCGCGCAGGCGGCGGATGATCTGGCCGGCGCGGGTCGCCTGCTGCGCCGCCTTGTCCATCGTCTCCACCACCTTGGCGACGCCGGGGCCGTCGATGCGGTCGAGCAGCCGGCGGGTGGCCTTGACGTAGTTGATGATGGCGGTCAGCGGCTGGTTCAGCTCGTGCGCCAGGGTGGAGGCCATCTGGCCCATGGCGCTGACCCGCCCGACATGCAGAAGCTCGGCCTGCAGCTCCTGCATCCGCTTCTCGGTCGCCTGCCGCTCGGTCAGGTCGCGGACGAAGCCGGTGAACATCCGCCGCCCGCCGAGATTGACCTCGCCCACCGCCAGCTCCATGGGGAAGCTGGTGCCGTCCTTGCGCTGGCCGGTGACGATGCGGCCGATGCCGATGATCCGCCGCTCCCCGGTGGTCAGGTAATGTTCGAGATAGCCGTCGTGCTGCTCGCGGTGGGGCGAGGGCATCAGCATCTTGACGTTGCAGCCGACGACCTCGGCGGCGGCATAGCCGAACAGCCGCTCCGCCGCCGGGCTGAAGGACTGGATCAGCCCGCGCTCGTCGATCACCACGATGGCGTCGGGCACCGTCTCCAGGATCGAGGTCAGCCGCGCCTCGCGCTCGCGCAGCTCGGCCTCGGCGCGCTTGCGCCCGCTGATGTCGCGGATGATGCCGATATAGACCGGCGGGCCGCCCTGCGCCTCGCCGACCGACAGCTCCATGGGGAAGGTGCTGCCGTCCTTGCGCAGGCCGGTCACCTCGCGCCCGATGCCGATGATCCGCCGCTCCCCCGTACGCTGGTAGCGGTCGAGATAGCCGTCATGCTCCTCCCGGTAGGGGGACGGCATCAGCATCTTGACGTTGTGCCCGATCACCTCGGCGGCGGTCCAGCCGAACAGGCCCTCGCAGGCCGGGTTGAAGGCCTGGATCAGCCCCCGGGCGTCCATGATCACGACACCGTCGGGAACGGTGTCCAGCATCGCCTGGAACCGCGACAGGATGTCGCCCGATGCCTCCCCGGAACCGTCGGCCAAAATCGTCTTCCTCAACCTGCGGTCATAACCTCAGGTTCTAGATTAGTTGACCCCTGGTGTCGGTCAACCGTAATGACGGCAGGGATTTAGGGGCAGGGTCCGGGGTGTCAGGGTAAGCCCTTATCGGAAGCTCGCCAGATGGCGGCGGAAGCGCATCAGGCTGACGGCGAAGAACAGGGCGCCGATGCCGATGGTCGCGGCGAAGCGCGGCCAGACGACGTCCAGCCCGGCGCCGCGGAACAGGATGGTCTGGGCGAAGGCGACGTAATGGGTGGAGGGGAGAGCTGCATGACCATCTGCAGCCATTTCGGCTCGCTCTCCAGCGGGGTGTTGCCGCCGGACAGCAGGTTCATCGGCAGCACGATCAGGATGAACAGCAGCCCCATCTGCGGCATCGACTGGGCCACCGTGCCGAGGAAGATGCCGAGTGCGGTGGCGAAGAACAGGTAGAGCGCCGTGCCCGCCAGGAACAGCGGGACCGAGCCGGCCAGCGGCACGTCGAGCACGCCGCGCACCACCACGAACAGCGCCACCATGGTCAGCAGCAGGATGACCGCGCCGTTGGCCAGCACCTTGGCGGTCATGATCTCCGCCGGGCGGACGGGCATGACCAGCAGATGCTCCAGCGTGCCGTGCTCCCGCTCGCGGATCAGGGCGGCGCCGGCCAGCAGCACGGCCAGCATGGTGACGTTGTTGACCACCGACATGATGCCCATGAACCAGCGGGTGTCGAGCCCCTGGTTGAAGGCGACGCGGAGCTGCAGGCCGATCCGCGCCGGCGAGGCCGGCACGCCGCGCCGGACGAAGCGGGCAAGCTCGTCGTCCAGGATGCCCTGGATGGTCCCGGCGCCGATGCCCGCCTGCATCATCGCGGTGGCGTCGACCAGCAACTGCAGGGTCGGGCTGCGCCCGGCCAGCACGTCCGCCTGGAAGTTCGGCGGGATGTCGAGCACGAAGGTGTAGCGCGCGGCGTTCATGCCGGGATCGACCTGCCCGTCGCGGATCAGCACCGGCGGCTGGAACTCCGGCGCGCGGAAGGCGGAGATCAGCCGCTGCGACAGGGTGGAGCCGTCCTCGTCCACCACCGCGATGGCGGCGTTGCGCAGCTCGTGCGAGATGCCGGTGGCGTGGCTGTGGATGGCGAAGGTGAAGGAATAGATGACGAAGCCCAGCATGAACACGTCGCGCAGCAGGCTGATCCATTCCTTGCGGGCGAGCACGAGGCTGTTGCGGAGGAAGCGCATGGCTCAGCGCTCCTGTTTCGGCAGGAACAGCACGCCCAGCGCCAGATAGACCGGCACGAAGGCGGCCGTCGCCGCGATGAAGGGAAGCAGGTCGACGAATCCCAGGCCCTTGGTGAAGGCGCCGACCGACAGTTTCAGGAAATGGGTGGTGGGGAACAGCGTGCCGATGACGTAGGCCGGCCCCTCCAGCGTCGAGACCGGCTGCAGCAGGCCGGAGAACTGGGTCGCCGGCGTCATCGTCAGGATGGCGGTGCCGAAGACCGCCGCGGTCTGGGTCGCGGTGAAGACCGAGATCAGCAGCCCCAGCGCCGTCGTGGCGCAGACATAGGCGAAGCCGCCGAGCAGCAGCCCGGCCAGGCTGCCCTTCACCGGGACGCCGAACAGCGTCACCGCCATCGCCAGCATCAGCAGCAGGTTCAGGCAGGCCAGCACCACATAGGGAATCTGCTTGCCGAGCAGGAACTCCAGCCGGGTGACCGGGGTGACGTAGAGGTTGGTGATGGAGCCCAGCTCCTTCTCGCGCACCACGCCCAGGGCCGCCAGGATGGCGGGGATGAAGATCAGCAGCAGGCCGATGTCGGCCGGCACCATGGCGTCCAGGCTGCGGAAGGCCTGGTTGTAGCGGTAGCGCGTCTCGATCTGCGCCGGCGGCGCCGGCAGCGCCGCCCCGGCCAGCAGGGCCTGATCCTGGAGGAAGCGCTGGTGCAGGCTGGCGACATAGCCCTGGATCGTCTCGGCCCGGAAGGGCATGGCGCCGTCGATGGTCACCGCCACCTCGGTCTCCCGCCCGCGGCGCAGGTCGCGGCCGAAGTCCGGCGGGATCTCGATGGCCAGCGCCGTCTCGCCGCGCTGCAGCCGCAGCTCCAGCTCGCGCTGGCTCGCCACCGGCGGCGTCGCGACGAAGGTGCGGGAATTGGCGAACTGCTCGACATAGGCGCGGCTCTCCGCCGACTGGTCGCGGTCGAGCACGGTGAAGGTCAGGTCCTCCACGTCCATCGTGATGCCGAAGCCGAAGACCAGCATCAGCAGCACGGTGCCGAGCAGCGCCACGGTCAGCCGCACCGGGTCGCGGCGCAGCTCCAGCGCCTCCCGCCACGCATAGGCGAGCAGCCGGCGGCGCGACGGGCCGCGCCCGGTCCCGCCCCCGCTCCCCCCGGACGGCAGGACGGGGGACGCGACGGGGGCGGCGGGCGCCTCCCCCTTGCCCTGGGCGGACGGCTCCTCCTCCCCTTCCGCCTGGCGCATGAAGCCGATGAAGGCGTCGTCCAGCGTCGCGGCGTTCTGCTGCCGGCGCAGCTCGTCGGGCGGCCCCTCGGCGATGACGCGGCCGGCGCTCATGAAGGCGACGCGGTCGCAGCGCGCCGCCTCGTTCATGAAGTGGGTCGAGACGAAGATGGTGACGCCCTGGTCGCGGACAGCGCGATCAGGTCGCGCCAGAACTGGTCGCGCGCCACCGGATCGACGCCGGAGGTCGGCTCGTCGAGGATCAGCAGCTCCGGATCGTGCAGCACCGCCACCGCCAGCGACAGGCGCTGCCGGATGCCGAGCGGCAGGCTGTCCGCCACCGCGTCGAGATGGTCGGCAAGGTCGAAGCGCTCCACCAGCCGGTCGATGCGCGGCCCGGTCCCCGGCAGCCCGAACAGCCGGGCGTGCAGGGTCAGGTTCTGCCGCACCGACAGCTCGCCGTAGAGCGAGAAGGCCTGCGTCATGTAGCCGACGCGCCGGCGGGTCTCCAGGTCGTTGGGCTCCACCGGCCCGCCGAACAGCCGCGCCTCGCCCTCGGTGGCGGGCAGCAGGCCGGTCAGCATCTTCATGGTGGTGGTCTTGCCGCAGCCGTTGGAGCCGAGGAAGCCGAAGATCTCCCCCTTGCCGATGCGGAAGCTGACATGGTCCACCGCGGTGAAGTCGCCGAAGCGCCGGGTCAGGCCGCGCGCCTCGATCGCCGGCACCTCCCGGTCGGCGCCGTCCGGGCGCGGCGGGACGACCAGCCGTTCGTGGCCGCGGCGGTCCTCCTCCGGCAGCAGGGCGATGAAGGCCTCCTCCAGGTCGGACGCCCCGTGCCGGGCCTTCAGCGCCGCCGGGCTGTCCTGGGCGAGCAGCCGGCCGGCATTCATCATCAGCACCTGGTCGAAGCGCTCCGCCTCGTCCATGTAGGAGGTGGCGACCAGCACCGTCATGCCGGCGCGCGAGGCGCGGATGCGGGCGATCAGCTCCCAGAACTGGCGGCGGGACAGCGGGTCGACGCCGGTGGTCGGCTCGTCCAGGATCAGCAGGTCCGGGTCGTGCAGCAGCGCGCAGCACAGGCCGAGCTTCTGCTTCATGCCGCCGGACAGCTTGCCCGCCGGCCGGTCGGGAAAGGGGGCGAGCCCGGTCGCCTCCAGCAGGTCGGCGATGCGGGCGGCGCGCCCGGCCTTGTCGAGCCCGAAGAGCCGTCCGAAGAACTCCAGGTTCTCGCGCACGCTGAGGTCGGCGTAGAGGTTGCGGCCCAGCCCCTGCGGCATGTAGGCGATGCGCGGCTGCAGCGCCGTGCGGCCCGCCCGGTCGGCCAGATCGGTGCCCAGCACCTCCACCCGGCCGGCCTGCAGCGTCTTGGCGGTGGCGATCAGGCCCAGCAGGCTGGACTTGCCCACCCCGTCCGGGCCGATGATGGCGACGCTGATGCCGGCGGGGATCTCCAGCTCGATCCCCTGCAGCGCCACCGTCCCGCCGTAGCGGTGGCTGACCCCGGCGAGCCGGACGGCCGGGGCGGTCATGATCCGGCCCCTTGCGCCTCCGGTTTGGTCAGGCGCGATTCGAGCCAGTCCGGCCAGACCGCCTTGGGGTCGAGCCTGACAAAGGCCACGCCGGTGACGCCGGTCTTCACCCGCTCGATATGGCGGGTGACCAGCGCCTCGGGCACGCGGGCCTTGACGCGGAACATCATGCGGTCGCGCTCGGTCCGCGTCTCCACCTGCTTGGGCGTGAACTGGGCGCGCGGCGCCACGAAGGAGACGGCGGCCGGCACCGCGAGGTCGGGCAGCGGGTCGAGCAGCAGCCGCGCCTCCGCCCCCACCGCCAGCGTGCCGGCGGTATCGGTCGGCAGGAAGAAGGTCATGTAGACGTTGGAGAGGTCGAGCAGCGTGACCACCTTGCCGCCGGCCGCCAGCACCTCCCCCGGCTCGGCGAGGCGGTAGAGCACGCGGGACTTGCGCGGGGCCTTCAGCACCCCCTCGTTCACCAGATCCTGCAGCCGGTCGACCTCGCCGGCCGCCGCCGCGATGGCCTCCTCCGCACTGCCGAGGCGGCTGCGCGCGGCATTCAGCGCGGCGTCGGCGGTGCGGCGCTGGTTGCGCGCCTGATCGACCCGCTGCTGCGAGACATGGCCGTTGCCGAACAGGACCAGCGCCCGCTCCAGCTCCTTGGCGGCGAAGTCGGCCTCGCTCTCGCGCTGGGCGATGGTGAAGGCCGCCTCCTCGCGCGACTGGCGCGACTGGCGGAGCTGCGCCTGGGCGGAGCGGAGCTGCGCCTCCAGCTCGCGGATGTCGAGCGTGGCGACGACCGCCCCCTCCTCCACCAGGTCGCCCTCCTCCACCGGGACGGTCAGGATGCGGGCGGCGAACTTGGTGGCGACGTCGATCTCGTTCGCCTCGATCCGGCCGTTGCCGGAGGCGAATCCGGCGGGCAGGCGGCGGCCCTGCATCGCCTGCCAGCCGTAGAATCCCCCGGCGGCGAGCAGGGCCAGGGCCACCGCAGCGATGACGATGCGTTTCAGCTTCATGACCGGCGTCTCTACTGGAGGTGGCCGGCGGAGCACCGGCCTCAGGATCGGTTCATCACCTTACCCTGATATCACACCGGCCCGGTCTGCGGGATGTGGTGTGCAGCCGCGCTCGGTGCGCAATCGTTCGCAGTTGCAATGGAGTCACAGGCCGCCCCGGCGCGCGGCGCCTCCCGGTCAGGGCCGCGACCGCGCCCGGTCCACCGCGTCCAGCCAGCCGCCGTAGAGCTTCGCCCGCCGCGGCTCGTCCATCCGCGGCTCGAACCGGCGGTCGAGCTTCCAGGCCTGCGACACCGCGCCGATCCCCTCGAACAGGCCGACGCGCAGCGCCGCCAGGCAGGCGGCCCCCAGCGCGGTCGTCTCGATCACCTCCGGCCGCTCCACCGGCAGGCCGGTCATGTCGGCGAGGAACTGGCAGAGCCAGTCGTTGGCCGCCATGCCGCCGTCGATGCGCAGGGCGTTCGGCCGGCCGCCCCAGTCGCCGGCCATGGCGTCCATCAGGTCGCGGGTCTGGTAGGCCACCGCCTCCAGCGCCGCGCGGGCGATATGGGCCGGCCCGGCGTCGAAGGTCATGCCGTGGATCGCCGCGCGGGCGTCGGGGTCCCAGTGCGGCGCGCCCAGCCCGACGAAGGCCGGCACGAAATAGACGCCGTGGCTGTCCGGCACGCGGGTCGCCATGTCGTCGGTCTGCGAGGCGTGGGTGATGACGCCCAGCCCGTCGCGCAGCCACTTGATCGCCGCGCCGGCGACGAAGATCGAGCCTTCCAGCGCATAGGTCGGCCGGCCGTCCAGCCGGTAGGCCACCGTCGTCAGCAGGCGGTTCTGCGACTCGACGGGGGTGGAGCCGGTGTTGATCAGGGCGAAGCAGCCGGTGCCGTAGGTCGACTTCACCATGCCCGGCTCCAGGCAGGACTGGCCGAAGGTCGCCGCCTGCTGGTCGCCGGCCACGCCGGCGATCGGCACCGGGGCGCCCAGCAGGTCGGGCACCGTCATGCCGTAGTCGTCGGCGCTGTCCAGCACCTGCGGCAGCATGGCGCGCGGCACCCGGAAGATGGCCAGCAGCTCGTCGTCCCAGTCCTGGCGGTGGATGTCGAACAGCAGGGTGCGCGAGGCGTTGGTCGCGTCGGTCGCATGGACCTTGCCGCCGGTCAGGTGGAAGACCAGGAAGCTGTCGATGGTGCCGAAGCACAGCTCGCCGCGCTCCGCACGGGTCCGCGCCCCCTCCACATGGTCGAGGACCCAGGCGATCTTGGTGGCGGAGAAATAGGCGTCGATCAGCAGGCCGGTCTTCTGCCGCACCTTGCGGTCGTGGCCGGCCACGGTGAGCGCGCGGCAGACCGGGGCGGTGCGGCGGTCCTGCCAGACGATGGCGCGGTGGATCGGCTCGCCGGTCCGGCGGTCCCACACCACGGTGGTCTCGCGCTGGTTGGTGATGCCGATGGCGGCGATGCCGGAGGCGTCCTGGCCGCCCGTCTCCATCGCCTCGCGCGCCACGATGCGCACGTCGCGCAGGATGTCGGCCGGCTCGTGCTCCACCCAGCCTTCGCCGGGATAATGCTGCGGGAACTCCCGCCGCGCCACGGCGACCGGGGTGCCGTGGGCGTCGAACAGGATCGCCCGCGTCGAGGTGGTGCCCTGGTCGATCGCCAGGACGTGGCCGGCCTTGCTCACCTTGGTCATGCGGCTTCCCCTTCCCCGCGCGTCGCAGCGGCGCGGCGGTTACCCGTTTATCAGGAAACTGTGCGTCACAGGAAGAAACGGGGGCGGCGACCGGCCGCCCCCGAACGAACGGCACCGCGCGGCGCGATCAGCGGGCGCGGCCCTCGCGCCACGCCTTCAGCAGGTCGTCGTAGGCGACGGTCTGGCCCTTGGGCTTCTCGTCGGCCAGCTTGGCCTTCGGGGCGCCGGGGGCGTCGAACCAGACCTTCGCGTCCTGCTGCTTGTTCAGCTTCGGCGCGCAGTCGCCGCCGATGCCGGCGCGCTCCATGCGGGCCAGCACCTGCTCCATCTGGTCGGCCAGCTTGTCCATCGCCTGCTGCGGGGTGCGCTCGCCGGTGACGGCCTCGGCGATGTTCTGCCACCACAGCGGGGCCAGCTTCGGATAGTCCGGCACGTTGGTGCCGGTCGGCGACCAGGAGACGCGGGCCGGGCTGCGGTAGAACTCGACCAGCCCGCCCAGCTTGGGGGCGGCGGCGGTCATCGCCTCGGACTTGATGTCGCTCTCGCGGATCGGGGTCAGGCCGACCAGCGTCTTCTTCAGCGAGGCGGTCTTCGACACGGTGAACTGGGCGTAGAGCCAGGCGGCCTTGCGGCGCTCCGGCGGAGTGGACTTCAGCAGCGTCCAGGAGCCGACGTCCTGGTAGCCCAGCTTCATGCCCTCCTCCCAGTAGGGGCCGTGCGGCGAGGGCGCCATGCGCCACTTCGGCGTGCCGTCGGCGTTGACCACCGGCAGGCCCGGCTTGGTCATGTCGGCGGTGAAGGCGGTGTACCAGAAGATCTGCTGGGCGACGTTGCCCTGGGCCGGCACCGGGCCGGCTTCGGAGAAGGTCATGCCGGCGGCTTCCGGCGGCGCGTACTTCTTCAGCCAGTCGATGTACTTGGTCAGGGCGTAGACGGCCGCCGGGCCGTTGGTGTCGCCGCCGCGGGCGACCGAGGCGCCGGCCGGGCGGCAGCCCTCGACGCGGATGCCCCACTCGTCCACCGGCTTGCCGTTGGGCAGGCCCTTGTCGCCGGCGCCGGCCATCGACAGCCAGGCGTCGGTGAAGCGCCAGCCGAGCGACGGGTCCTTCTTGCCGTAGTCCATGTGGCCGTAGACGCGGACCCCGTCGATCTCCTTCACGTCGTTGGTGAAGAAGTCGGCGATGTCCTCATAGGCCGACCAGTCCAGCGGAACGCCGAGGTCGTAGCCGTACTTGGCCTTGAACTTCTCCTTCAGGTCGGGGCGGGCGAACCAGTCGGCGCGGAACCAGTAGAGGTTGGCGAACTGCTGGTCGGGGAGCTGGTAGAGCTTGCCGTCCGGGCCGGTGGTGAAGCTGGTGCCGATGAAGTCCTTGACGTCGAGCGTCGGCAGGGTGACGTCCTTGCCCTCGCCGGACATGAAGTCGGAGAGCGCCACCGCCTGGCCGTAGCGGACATGGGTGCCGATCAGGTCGCTGTCGTTGATGTAGGCGTCATAGACGTTGCGGCCCGACTGCATCTGGGTCTGCAGCTTCTCGATGACGTCGCCTTCCTGGATCAGGTCGTGCTTCAGCCGGATCCCGGTCAGCTCGCTGAACAGCCGGGCGAGCGTCTTCGATTCGTACTCGTGGGTGGTGATGGTCTCGGAGACGACGTTGATGTCCATGCCCTTGAAGGGCTCCGCCGCCTTCACGAACCACTCCAGCTCCTTCATCTGCTCGTCCTTGGAGAGCGTGGAGGGCTGCAGTTCCTCGATGATGCGCCTGGCGACGGCCTCCTGCTCCGGCGTCATGGCGGCGGCCGGAGCCGCGCTGCCCATGGCGAGCAGGATGCCGATGCCGCCGGCCATGGCGCCGGCCGCCAGCCGCTGGCGCAGAGACGGGCGCTTCCCGCCCGCGGTCTTGTTTTCCTGACGCATGAATCCTCCCAGTTTCGGATGTGTTGGTGGTCACTCTCTGGTGATTGAAGGCGGATCAGCCGTAGCGCATCACGGCGATGATCCAGGCGAGGGCGAGGATGGACGCCCCCCACAGCGGCGCCTCCGTCGCCGCCAGCCAGCCGAGATGGATGAAGGCGCTGCCGAGCAGGCCGATGAACAGCCGGTCGCCCCGCGTCGTGCGCATCGGCAGGAGGCCGCGCCGCTCGACGGTGGGGGACACCAGCTCCCACACCGTCATGCCGGCGAGCATGAGGGCGATGGCGGTGAAGAACAGGGCCGTGGGCAGCGTCCAGGCCATCCATTGCAGGTCCATGGGAACGGCTCCGTCAGACGCGGCCCAGGGCGAAGCCCTTGGCGATGTAGTTGCGCACGAACCAGATGACCAGCGCGCCGGGCAGGATGGTCAGCACGCCCGCCGCCGCCAGCAGCCCCCAGTCCATGCCCGATGCGCTGACCGTGCGGGTCATCACCGCGACGATCGGCTTGGCGTTGACCGAGGTCAGGGTGCGCGCCAGCAGCAGCTCCACCCAGCTGAACATGAAGCAGAAGAAGGCGGTGACCCCGATGCCGGCGCGGATCATCGGCATGAAGATCGTGACGAAGAAGCGCGGCAGGCTGTAGCCGTCCATGAAGGCCATCTCGTCCACCTCGCGCGGCACGCCGGACATGAAGCCTTCGAGGATCCACACCGCCAGCGGCACGTTGAACAGGCAGTGCGCCAGCGCCACCGCGATGTGGGTGTCGAACAGCCCGACCGTGGAGTAGAGCTGGAAGAAGGGCAGCAGGAACACCGCCGGCGGCGCCATCTTGTTGGTCAGCAGCCAGAAGAAGACGTGCTTGTCGCCGATGAAGCGGTAGCGCGAGAAGGCGTAGGCCGCCGGCAGCGCCACCAGCAGCGAGATGACGGTGTTCAGCACCACGTACTGGATGGAGTTGAGGTAGCCGCCGTACCAGCTCGGGTCGGTGAAGATGGTGACGTAGTTCTGGAGCGTCGGGTTGCGCGGGAACAGCGTCAGGCCCGACAGGATCTCCTCGTTCGTCTTCAGCGACATGTTGACCATCCAGTAGATGGGCAGCATCAGGAAGACGATGTAGAAGACCAGGACCAGCGTCCGGGTGGAGACCCGGCTGCCGCTGCGGCGCAGCGAGGCGGGCGACGCCAGCGAGCCGGGGGCGAGGACTGCGGCCTTGCTCATTTCCTGTCCCCCGCGCCGTAGTTGGTGATGATGGTGTAGAAGACGAAGCTGAAGAGCAGAACGATCAGGAAGTAGATGATCGAGAAGGCGGCCGCGGTACCGATATCGAACTGCCCAACCGCCATCTGCGTCAGGTACTGGCTGAGGAAGGTGGTGGAGTTGCCGGGGCCGCCGCCCGTCAGGACGAAGGGCTCGGTGTAGATCATGAAGCTGTCCATGAAGCGCAGCAGCACCGCGATGATCAGCACGCCGCGCATCTTGGGAAGCTGGATGTAGCGGAACACCGCCCAGCGCGAGGCGCCGTCGATGCGCGCCGCCTGGTAGTAGGCCGGCGGGATCGACTGCAGCCCGGCATAGCACAGCAGCGCCACCAGGCTGGTCCAGTGCCAGACGTCCATCACCAGCACGGTGACCCAGGCGTCGAGCGAGTTGGAGGTGTAGTTGTAGCTCACCCCCAGCATGCGCAGCGCCGCCCCGCCCAGCCCGATGTCGGCGCGGCCGAAGATCTGCCAGATGGTGCCGACCACGTTGAACGGGATCAGCAGGGGCAGCGCCAGCAGCACCAGCGTCAGCGAGGTCCTGGCGCTGCGGCCGCCGGGCATGCCGAGCGCGATCAGGATGCCGAGCGGCACCTCGATCGCCAGCACCGCCAGCGAGTAGAGGATCTGGCGGACCAGCGCGTCGTGCAGCCGGTCGTCGGCCAGCACCTTCTCGAACCATTCCGTCCCGACGAAGAAGGTCTGGCCGGGGCCGAAGATCTCCTGCACCGAATAGTTCACCACCGTCATCAGCGGCAGGATCGCGCTGAAGGCGACGATCAGGAACACCGGGACGATCAGGAACCAGGCGCGGTTGTCCTGGACTTTATCCATGGGTCCGGTTCCTCCCTCCGTTATCTGGTTTTCGACGTGTTCTCGGACTCAGGCGACGAGGTGGCTGTCGCGGTAGAGCCTGGTCCAGCGCGGCGGGAAGCGGACCGCGGCGTCGAGCGCCGGGACCTCCTGCTCCTCGCCCAGCCGGGCCTTCAGCGTGTGGGCGCCCAGCCGCAGCGTCGCGAGCTTGGAGGTGCCGAGGTCGTCCACCCCCACCACCTGCACCGGGACGGCGCCGGCCGCGCCGCTGCGCGTCAGCTCCAGGAACTCCGGCCGGATGCCCAGCTCGAAGCGGCCGTCGCGCGCCGGCAGGGCGGCGGTGCTGCCCGAGGCGAGCGGGATGACGGTGCCGTCCACCGTCACCTGGTCGGCGCCGACGGCGCAGGGCATCAGGTTGATGCCGGGGCTGCCGATGAAGTAGCCGACGAAGGTGTGCTGCGGCGTCTCGAACAGCTCCTGCGGGGTGCCGAGCTGGACGATGGCGCCCTCGTACATCACCGCGACCCGGTCGGCGAAGGTCAGCGCCTCCACCTGGTCGTGGGTCACGTAGATCATGCTGACCCGGTAGTCCTCGTGGATCTGGCGCAGCTTGCGGCGCAGCAGCCACTTGGTGTGCGGGTCGATGACGGTCAGCGGCTCGTCGAACAGGATCGCCGCCACGTCGGAGCGCACCAGCCCGCGGCCCATGGAGATCTTCTGCTTGGCGTCCGGGGTCAGCCGCTGGGCGCGGCGCTTCAGGTCGGCGGTGAGGTCGAGGGCGTCGGCCACCTCGCGGACGCGGCGGTCGACCTCGGCCTCCGGGACCTTGCGGTTGCGCAGCGGGAAGGCGAGGTTCTCGTACACCGACATGGTGTCGTAGATCACCGGGAACTGGAACACCTGGGCGATGTTCCGCTCCTCCGGGGTGCGGCGGGTGACGTCGACGCCGTCGAACAGCACGCGCCCCTCGCTCGGCACCAGCAGGCCGGAGATGATGTTCAGCAGCGTGGACTTGCCGCAGCCGGAGGGACCCAGCAGGGCGTAGGCCTTGCCGTCCTCCCACTCCTGCGACAGTCGGCGGAGCGCATAGTCCTCCGGGCGCGTGGGGTTCGGGTGGTAGGAGTGGCCGAGATCGTCGAAATGGATGGTCGCCATGGGCCGGCCCTCACGCGATGTTGCGCAGCCGGCCCTGCCGCCAGCCGGGGGCGGCGACGAGCTGGCCGGCGGGGGAGAAGACGAAGACGCGGTCGGGATCGGCATAGACCTGGATCTCCGACCCGATCGGATGGGTGTGCACCCCCTCCTCCCGCGCGATCAGCGTGACGCCGCCGTGGCTGAGATGGATGAAGGTCTCCGACCCGCTGATCTCCGACAGCTCCACCCTGCCGCGGATCGGCACCAGCCGTTCGGACCGCCGCAGCACCGTCAGGTGGTTGGCGCGGATGCCGATGCGGCAGGGGCCGGGCGGCAGGCCGCGCTCGTGCGAGGAGAGCGGAAGCTGCGTGCCGTCGCTGAGCGCCACCCGGTCGTTGGTCAGGATGCCGTCGATGAAGTTCATCGGCGGGTCGCTGAAGACGGCGGCCACCGTCCCGGTCGCCGGGGCGTGGTAGACGGCGGCGGTGGCGCCGCTCTGCAGCAGCCGTCCCTCGTGCAGCACGCTGACGGAGCCGCCGAGGATCAGCGCCTCCTGCGGTTCGGTGGTGGCGTAGACCACGGTGGTGCGGCCGTCGGCGAAGATGTCGCGCAGCTCGGCGCGCAGCTCCTCGCGCAGCTTGTAGTCGAGGTTGACCAGCGGCTCGTCGAGCAGCAGCAGGCCGGCCCCCTTCACCAGGGCGCGGGCGATGGCGCAGCGCTGCTGCTGGCCGCCCGAAAGCTGGCCGGGCAGCCGGTCGAGATAGGGATCGATGCGCAGCATCGCCGCGGTGCGGCGGACGCGCCGGTCGATCTCCGCCTTGTCCAGCGCCTGCCGGCGCAGCGGCGAGGCGATGTTCTCGTACACCGTCATCGCCGGGTAGTTGATGAACTGCTGGTAGACCATGGCGACGTCGCGGCGGCGCACCGGGGCGCCGGTGACGTCGCGGCCGTTCTCGAACAGCCGGCCGCCGGTCGGCGCGTCCAGCCCCGCCATCAGCCGCATCAGCGTCGTCTTGCCGGCCAGCGTCCGGCCGAGCAGCACGTTGAAGGTGCCGGGCTGCAGCTCCAGCGACAGGTCGTGCAGATGCGTCTCCGCCCCGACCCTCTTGGTCACGCCGTCGAGTTTCAGTGTCACCGGTTCCCTCCCACAGAGCGGCGGCCGGCGCGGTTGTCCTCCGCGTTCTCCCGGCGGGCGTCGAACCAGCCGGCGATCGCCGTGCGCGCCGCCTCGTCCAGGTGCAGCCCCAGCTTCGACCGGCGCCACAGGAAGTCGTCGCCGGTCCGCGCGAACTCCTCCGCCGCGGCGTAGTCGAGCTCCGCCTCGTACACGCCGCCGCCGAAGTCGCGGCCGAGGTCGGCGGGGCCGGCCGCGCCCTTCAGGATCCGCTCGATCCGCGTGCCGTAGGCGCGGGCGAGGCGCCGGGCCGTCTCGGCCGGCAGCCAGGGATGGCGGCGGCGGACGCCGGCCAGGAAGCCCGCGAAGTCGGCGTCGGCGATGTCGCCGCCGGGCAGCGGGACCGCCGCGGTCCAGGAGGCGCCGCCGCGGCCGAGCGGCTTCAGCAGCTTGTCCACCGCCTCCTCGGCGAGGCGGCGGAAGGTGGTGATCTTGCCGCCGAAGATCGACAGCATGGCGCCCTGCCCCTCCGGCGCGTCGAGCTCCAGCACATAGTCGCGCGTGACGGCCGAGGCGTTGCCGCTGGCGTCGTCGAACAGCGGCCGCACGCCGCTGTAGCTCCACACCACGTCGGACTCCGCCACCGGTGTCTTGAAATAGCGCGAGACGGCCCGGCAGAGGTAGGTGACCTCCTCCGCGTCAATCGCCACCCCGGCGGGATCGCCGGTGAAGTCGAGGTCGGTGGTGCCGATCAGCGTGAAGTCGCCCTCGTAGGGAATGGCGAAGACGATGCGGCGGTCGTCGTTCTGGAAGATGTAGGCGTGCCCGCCCTCGAACATCTTCGGCACGACGATGTGCGAGCCCTTCACCAGCCGCACCGACTTGTCGACCTTCACGCCGGTGCGCCGGGCGATCATGTCGCGGACCCAGGGGCCGGCGGCATTGACCAGCGCGCGGGCGCGCACGGTGCGCACCTCGTCCGTCCCGGTGGAGACGAGGCGGGCCACCCACCCGCCGTCGACGCGCGTCGCCTTCTCGCAGCGGGTGCGGGTCAGGATGGTGGCGCCGCGCTCGCGCGCGTCCATGGCGTTCAGCACGACCAGCCGGCTGTCCTCCACCCAGCAGTCGGAATATTCGAAGGCCTTGGTGAAGCCGGGGCTGAGCGGCCCGCCCGCCGGATGGCGCGTCAGGTCGAGCCCGGAGGAGCCCGGCAGCAGGCGCCGCTTGCCGAGATGGTCGTAGAGGAACAGGCCGATGCGCACCATCCAGGCCGGCCGCATGCTGGCGTCGTGCGGCAGGACGAAGCGCATCGGCCAGATGATGTGCGGAGCGGCGCGCAGCAGCACCTCGCGCTCCTGCAGGGCCTCCCGCACCAGGCGGAACTCGTAGTATTCCAGGTAGCGCAGGCCGCCGTGAATCAGCTTCGTGCTGGCCGACGAGGTGGCGCCCGCGAGGTCGCCCTGCTCGCACAGCATCACCGACAGCCCCCGGCCGACCGCATCGCGGGCGATGCCCACGCCGTTCACGCCGCCGCCGACGATCAGCAGATCCACCGCTTCTTGGGAAGCGTCCGCCATTGTCCCTCCTCGTATCGCGCCGGCCCGCTCGGGACCCCGTCGCTTTCGTTTCCGAACATATTGTTTTCGTCAGCGTATGCAAAGGAAAATGTTTGTTGTGCCTACGAGTATCCTCCGCAGGGAGTATCGGCTGTTGCGGACCCGGCTCCGTCCTGTCCGCCGGGCGAGGGGGCCAGTGAGAAAAACTCGTCCGACTCAACATGTTTTCGCGCCCGGCCTTCGGGTTTCGGCGATCCGGCGGGCGCCCCACGGTTGCGGTTCGGAACGGTTCGAAAGCGCGCATCGCACCGCCGGGGCCGGCAGGACCGGCAAGCTCCGGCCGGCGGGAGCGCCGCCCGTCCCGTCGAGTCCATGCTGGACCCGGGGTGATCCGGGTGGGTAGACTCCCTCGCCCACGGTGCGCCCGGCGCCGTGCCGGCAGCCTCTGTTTCGGCAGTTTTCAAAATGTCGCTATATCACGCGCGCCTATTTTCGTAAAGTAACATGATGGTTATACGAACAAACGATCCATGCGGCGGCCGGTGACGGCGCCCGGACCATGGGATCCGACCGGACGGGGGAGGGAAGCGAATGGATGCGGAGAGCCGGCAGCAGGCGATCATCAATCTGGTGCACGCCAAGGGCATGGTGCAGATCCAGTGGCTGGCCGAACATTTCAACGTCACGCCGCAGACGATCCGCCGCGACATCGAGACGCTGGCCGGCCAGTCGGCGGTGCGGCGGTTCCGCGGCGGGGTGACCGTGCCCTCCAGCGTGGAGAACATCGCCTACGCCACCCGCCAAAGCCTGATGGCCGAGGAGAAGCGGCGCATCGCCGAGCTGGTCGCCCGCCACGTGCCGGAGGACGCCTCCCTCTTCCTCAACATCGGCACGACGACCGAGGCGGTGGCGCTGGCGCTCTGCGGCCACCGCCGGCTGCGGGTGATCACCAACAACCTGAACGTCGCCACCATCTTCCACAAGAACACCAGCTTCCCGGTATCGATCGCCGGCGGATCGATCCGCGAACGCGACGGCGGCATCGTCGGCGAGCCGACGGTCGACTTCATCCGCCAGTACAAGGTGGACATCGGCATCATCGGCATCAGCGGCATCGACGCCGAGGGCGACCTGCTCGACTATGACGAGCCCGAGGTGCGGGTGGCGCGCGCCATCATCGAAAGCTCGCGCCGCATCTTCCTGGTGGCCGACCATACCAAGTTCGGCCGCAACGCCACGATCCGCGTCGCCCATGTGCGGGCCGTGGACACGCTGTTCACCGACCGGCTGCCGCCGCCGGACCTGATGGAGACCTTCGCCGCCGCCGACTGCCAGGTGCAGGTGGCCGACGCGGCGGGGCAGGCGGTCCTCGCCGAGGATCCGGCCTACGAGGACTGACGCCCCCCGGCCGGGGCCGGGACGCGCCGCCCCCGGGGCCGTCAGGCGGCGAGCCAGCGGCCGAACCGCCGGTTGATGGTGGGAATCAGCACCCAGACGACGATGACCACCATCAGCGGGGCGACGATCAGCGTCCGCTGCCATGTCGCCCAGCCCGGCGTGACCGACAGGACGGCGTAGAGCAGCAGGGTCACCACCGGGTAGACCCCCAGCGCGACCAGGGCGGTGAACCGCAGGCGGGACCGTATCGGAGGCTGTGGACGGGACGACGCGGACATGGCACACTCCCCACATAAAAACGGAACGAGCCGTTTATATAAACGGTCCGTTTCGTTTTCAATAGCCGATACCGTTCCAGGCCTTTGTGTATAGGAGGGGGATATCGTGACGGAGCAGAAGTCCCGCGGCTCGATCGGCGCCCGGCGCAACCCCGAAACGGAACGGGCCGTATTGGACGCTGCGGAGGCCATCCTGGTGGAGGGCGGCTACCCCGCCCTGTCGATCGAGGCGGTCGCCCGCCGGGCCCGGGCGGGAAAGCCCACGGTCTATCGCTGGTGGCCCAGCCGCGGCCGGCTGCTGCTCGCCGTATATGACCGCCGAAAGCAGGACATTGCAATCCCCGACACCGGCTCGCTGGACGGCGACCTTCTCCTGTTCCTCAAGCGGCTGTTCGCCTTCTGGGCGACCGGCCCGAACGGCGACCTGTTCCGCCTGATCATCGCGGAGGCGCAGTCGGACCCGGACGTCGCCGCCGCACTGGCCGACTATGTCGCGCAACGCCGCCGGATGATCGCGGCGATCTTCGACCGCGCACTGCTGCGCGGCGACATGGACCCGCAGGCCAGCAGCGACATCGCCGCCGAGCTGACCGTCGCCGCCGCCTGGAACCGCCTGCTGCACCGTCGCCTCGACCCGTCGGACGAGGCGCTGGTCCCGCTCGTCCGGCAGATCGCCGGCACCGGGCGTCCGCGGCCGGTCCGCTCGCTGGTGGTCTGACCGGCGGAAGCATCTTCCGATCTCTTGAAGTCGCCCCAGCCTCCGCGCAGGTTGACAGGGTCTCGTTGCCTGTAAAATCTGAGCCCGTCTCAGGTATATCTTCGCGAATACTTGTGGCTATGCAAACCATACATGGGTATTCACCGGAAGGCTGGGGGCGCCATGACTGAAACGAATACCGCGGAACCGGTCGCCGACGACGATCAGAAGACGATCTACCTCGGCCTTGCCATGTCCGGTGCGATTTCCGCCGGTGCCTATTCGGCGGGCGTCCTCGACTTCCTGGTCGAAGCGCTCAGCGAGTGGGAGAAGGCGAAGGACGCGGAAAAGGACCTCAGGACGGAGGACAGGACCGTTCCCCGCCATCGGGTGGTCCTTGCCGTCATGACCGGCGCCTCGGCCGGCGCCATCACCAGCTCGATCGGCTCGCTGGCCGCCGGCAAGGGCGCCCGCCCCTCCGGCCCGCTGGACGACACGAGCACCGCCACCCACGTCGCGCGCGGGGCAAAGCCGGAGGCCGGCAAGATTCCCTGGCACGTCCTGCCGGAGCTCTACACCGCCTGGGTCGACGGTCCGGCCTTCGTCAAGAAGCCCGGCGACACGACGGGAGTGCCGGGCCTGCTCGACACCGGCGACCTGACGAAGGTGACGCAGATCGGCAGCGTGCGGTCCCTGCTGAACGCCGAGCCGCTGATGAAGATCGGCGAGATCGCGCTGAACAGCCTGGAGGCGGTACCCGCCGCCCGCCCCCCCTATATCGCCGGGAAGCTGAGCATCTTCCTGACCCAGACCAACACCCGCGGGATTCCCTACAAGATCCAGGTGCAGGGCGGCGCGGGCTCCTCGATCTACGGCATGATGAACCATCTCGACCATGCCCATTTCACGATCAAGGGGCTGGGCAGCGCGGACTTCGGCAGCGCCTGGGCCGCTGCCGACGCCTCCTACGACTACACCGTCACCGGCCCGTCGACCGACCCGGCCTCTCTCTGGTTCAAGGACAGCGCGTCCGGCACCAAGCCGAACTGCGAGCGGTTCATCAAGAACACGCTGGCGTCCGGCGCCTTCCCGGTCGGCCTGTCGGCCATCGACCTCGAACACCCCGTCGCCTTCTACGACAAGCGGGCCTGGCCTCTGGCTCTGGCGCCCTCCCTCTTCGCGGACATCAGGCCGCAATGGCCGTGGAGCGGCCTGACCGTCACGGCGCCGACCGGCTACCGCTTCGCGGCGGTGGATGGCGGGGCGATCAACAACGACCCCTTCGACCTCGCGCGTTATGCGCTGATGGACGATCCGCCGACCCCCTCGGCAGCCGATGTCGCCAATGTCGACCGCATCGTCCTGATGGTCAGCCCCTTCCCGGAGGCGCCGGGCATCGACGGGCTGGAGACGGACGGCAAGCCCAACACCGCGCTGTCCAAGGTCGCGGCCAAGCTGGTCAGCATGTTCGTCGAGCAGAGCCGCTTCCGGCCCGACCTGCTGCTGCGCTCGGCGAGCAACAGCGACGCCGACCTCTGGCGCGTCTCCCCCACCCGCTACAGCATCGTCAACGGCAAGGAGAGGCGGGAGGACGCCGCCATCGCCTGCGGCCTGTGGGGCGGCTTCGGCGGCTTCCTCGACATCGAGTTCCGCCGCCACGACTACGAGCTGGGCCGCCGCAACTGCCAGCGCTTCCTGGAACAGTGGTTCGGCCTGCCGAGGAGCAATCCGCACATCGACCCCACCGGCGCGCCGCTGCCCAACCTGATGGCGACCGGAATCGCGGGACAGGAGGTCCGCTACCCCATCATCCCGCTGTGCGGGACGGCGCGCCGACCGGTCGAGGCCCGCGACTGGCCGACGGTCAGCACCGGCGACTATGACGCGTTCCTCGATGCGGTGATGACGCGCGCCAACCGGCTGCTGGAAATCCTCGTCGCGCAGCTCAAGCGGTCCTTCGGGTCCTGGATCGGCTGGGCCGATCCGCTGATCGACTGGCTGCTCGGCGGCCGGGACAAGATCCGCTCGCTGGTGCGCGACTACAGCTTCGGCGACCTGGTGACGCGCGACCAGATCCTGGCGGAGACGCAGCGCCTCGTCCTGGAATGCTGCCTGCCCACCGCGCCGACGCGCTACATCGTGGCCAAGCGCATCGCCCGCGACACGCCCAAGCTGTCGGGACTGGTCCAGCAGATCAGCGACGCCATCGACGGGCTGCTCAGCCTGCCGGTCGAGGTTCTCGCGCAGAACATCTGCAAGAGCCTGGAACGCGCCCATCCCGATTGCGGCGTGCTGGAGCAGACGGTCACCTCCGCCACCGCCACCCCGTCGCCCGTCTACCGCACGGCCAGGGACATCCTGGCGGAGCTGCGGGCCAACGCCGCCACCGCCAAGGCCATGGCAAAAGCCAAGGACGGGGCCAAGGGCGAGGCCGACGTGGAGGTGGACGCCGCCGCCCTGCCGCCCGACGAAGACGCCGTCACCCGCATCGCCGACGATCTGGTGAGGCTGGGCTATCTCGCGGTGGAGGAATGGGTGAACGTCGACGGCGGCAAGCCGAAGAAGGCGAGCTGGTATTCGCGCGGCACCCGGACGAAGGGCTACCGCTACGTCGACCGCAAGGACGGCGATACGCTGGACATCTGATCCCGCGCGGCATCGCAGGAGACGCAAGGGCCGGCGCGGACGGCGATCCGCCCGGCCCTGCCTGTTTCCCGGCGCCGTCTTCGGCGGCACGGATTGTCCGTTCCCGCCGCGGACAGCCCCGTCTGAGGAAAAGTTAACCAAACGCCTCCCTCCGCTGCCACCGAACGTGGCAAATGCCCAACCCCCGGGCGCCACAGTGTAGGGTTGTCGGCGCTTCCCCGTCTGGCACACCGTTTGCGGGTATGCCCCCCATGTCCGGCAGACGTCGCAACAAAGGCGCGCCGGCATCCGTCAATACAGGGGGAACAATGTCTGGTGAGCGATTGACCGGCGTCAGCCGGCGCGATCTCCTGTCCTTGATCGGCGCCACCGCGGGTGGGGCCGTGATGTATCACGCCATGACCAGCCTGGGGCTGGCGGCGGAGTCGGGCTACAAGGGGCGCATCCGGCTGGAGGGGGATCCGAAGGGCGCCTCGGTCCTGGTGCTCGGCGCCGGCCTTGCCGGAATGACCGCGGCGCTCGAACTGCGGCAGGCCGGCTACAAGGTGCAGGTGCTGGAGTTCAACGACCGGCCCGGCGGGCGCAACTGGTCGCTGCGCGGCGGCGACAGCTTCACCGAGCTCGACGGCACGACGCAGACCTGCACCTTCGATCCCGGCCTCTACATCAATCCCGGCCCCTGGCGCATCCCGTACCACCATCACGCGGTGCTGGACTATTGCCAGCGGCTCGGCGTGGCGCTGGAGCCCTTCATCCAGCTCAACCACAACGCCTATCTGCACTCGTCCAAGGCCTTCGGCGGCAAGCCGCAGCGCATCCGCGAGATCAAGACGGACTTCCAGGGCCATGTCTCGGAACTGCTGGCCAAGGCGACGCAGCAGGGCAAGCTCGACGGGGCGGTGACCAGGGAGGATCAGGAGATCCTGCTGCAGGCGCTGAAGTCCTGGGGCGCGCTCGACAAGGACTATGCCTACCGGGCGGGCGAGGTCTCCGCGGAGTTCCGCGGCTTCGCCAAGGATGCCGGCGGCGGGCTGGGGGCCGCCCCGGTGCCGGGCGAGCCGATCGCCCTGTCGGAGATCCTGAAGTCGCGGCTGTGGCGCAGCCTGCAGAACTTCGCGCTCTACGAGTTCCAGACCACCATGTTCCAGCCGGTCGGCGGCATGGACATGATCGGCAAGGGCTTCGCCAGGCAGGTGGGCGACCTGATCCGCTACAACGCCAAGGTCACCCGCATCCAGCAGACCGGTCGCGGCGTCACCGTCACCTACCAGGACACCAAGCAGCCGGGCAGCACGCTGCAGGCCAGCGCCGACTGGTGCGTCTGCACCATCCCGCTGTCGATCCTCAGCCAGATCCAGGTCGATGTCGGGCCGAAGATGAAGGCCGCCATCGACGCCGTCCCCTACGCCTCCTCCGTCAAGGTCGGGCTGCAGTTCAAGCGCCGATTCTGGGAACAGGACGAGGCGATCTACGGCGGCATCAGCTACACCGACCTGCCGATCCGCCAGATCTCCTACCCCAGCACCGGCTACAATGCCGGCGGCAAGGGCGTCCTGCTCGGCGCCTACACCTGGAACGGCCCCAACTCCTACGAGTTCGCCGCCATGGGACCGGCCGAGCGCATCAGGCGGGCGGTGGAGTACGGCGCGCAGATCCACCCGCAGTACAAGACGGAGTTCGAAAGCGGCGTGTCGGTGGCCTGGCACCGCATCCCCTTCACGCTGGGCTGCGCCGGCGACTGGTCGGAGGAGGCGCGGCACCAGCATTACGACGACCTCTGCCAGATCGACGGGCGGATCGTGCTGGCGGGCGAGCACGCCTCCTACATCCCCGCCTGGATGGAGGGCGCGATCCTCTCCTCGCTCGACGCCATCACGCGCCTGCACCAGCGCGTCGTCGCGGCGTGAGGCCGGGACCGCTTCGCCGGACCGCCCCCCTCTCCCCCAACCGCAAGGATGACACCATGACCTTCCGGTCCCTGCGGCCGCGGGCGCTGATCGCCTGCGCCGCGCTCGGCGCCCTGACGCTGTCGGCCGCCGCCCACTCCCAAAGCGCCCAGCCCCAAAGCACCCAGCCCCAGGGCACCCAATCCCAGGGGGCTGCCGCGCCGATGCTGAGCCCGGCCGCCAAGTTCGCCGAGCAGGGCGGCGAGGCCCTCTACGCCAACGTCTGCCAGGCCTGCCACATGAAGGAGGGGGCGGGCGCCGTCGGCGCCGGCGCCTATCCGGCGCTGGCGAACAACGCCAACCTCAAGGCCGCCGGCTATCCCGTCCATCTGGTGGTCAACGGCCATCGCGGCATGCCGCCGGTCGGCCGGATGATGAGCGACGAGCAGGTCGCCGAGGTCGTCAACTATGTCCGCAGCCATTTCGGCAACGCCTACACCGACGCGGTGACGGCCAAGGACGTCGCGGCCGCCCGCCCCTGATCCGCTGCCGATCCGCCACACTCCCTCTTCAGACAAAAGGACTTCCCGTGACCAAGTTCCAGTCCGCCTTGCTGGCCTGCACCCTCCTCGCCGCCGCCGGCTCCGCCCGGGCCGACGTGGTGCGCCACCCGATCCCCAACTCCACCTTCCCGATCGCCCAGGCGGTCGCGGTGTCCGGCGACGTCACGACCTTCTACGTCAGCGGCCAGGTGCCGCCGGTGGTCGACAAGGCCGCCGCGCCGGAAAGCCGTCAGGCCTATGGCGACGTCACGACGCAGACGGTCGGGGTGCTGACCCGGATCAAGGACATCCTGGCGACCCACGGCCTCGGCATGGGCGACGTGGTCAAGATGCAGGTCTATCTCGTGACCGACCCGCAGAACGGCAACTCCATGGATTTCAAGGGCTTCATGGCCGGCTACACCCAGTTCTTCGGCGGCAGCCAGCCGAACCTGCCGGCCCGCTCGGTCTTCGGCGTCTCCGCCCTGGCCAATCCCGGCTATCTGGTGGAGATCGAGGTGATCGCGGTGAAGAAGAAGGACTGACGGCAGCGCGCCGGCCGGACGGGGCACCATCCCCCTCCGGCCGGCCCCGCCGTCATTCCATCATCCCGGCGGTCAGCCGGCGCGCACGCGGCCGAGGAAGCGGTTGACCTCGTCGCCCAGCGCGTCGGTCTGGCTGGAGAGCTGCCGCACCGACTGCAGGACCTCGTGCGCCAGCGTGCCGCTCCGGCTCGCCGCGTCGTTCACGCCGACGATGTTGTCGGTGACCTCCTGCGTGCCGCGGGCGGCCTGCTGGATGTTGCGGCTGATCTCGCGGGTCGCCGCCCCCTGCTGCTCGACCGCCGAGGCGATGGAGGTCGCCACCTCGTTGATGTGGCCGATCACCCGCACGACGTCCTGCAGCTCGACCACCGCCTCGCCGGTCATCGCCTGCACCTCGGCGACCTGGGTGGCGATCTCCTCGGTGGCCTTGGCCGTCTGGTTGGCCAGCGCCTTGACCTCCTGCGCCACCACGGCGAAGCCCTTGCCCGCCTCGCCGGCGCGGGCCGCCTCGATCGTGGCGTTCAGCGCCAGCAGGTTGGTCTGGCTGGCGATGGAGTTGATCAGCTCCACCACCGCGCCGATCCGCTCCACGGCCCCGGCCAGCCCGCCGACCTTGCCGTTCGCCCGCTCGGCGATGCCGACCGCCTCGCCGGCGATCTGCGAGGACTGGCCGACCTGCCGGCTGATCTCGCCGATCGAGCTGGACAGCTCCTCGGTCGCCGACGCCACCGTCTGGACGTTGGCCGAGGTCTGTTCGGTCGCCGAGGCGACGGCGCTCGCCAGATGGCCGGTGCGGTCGGCCGCATCGGTCACCTCGGAGGCCCGCCGCTCCATGCCGCTGGCCTCCTGAGAGACCGCGCGGATGACGCCGCCCACCGTCTGCTCGAAGGAGTCGGCAAGCTGGGCGAGCGCCCGCCGCTTGTCCTCCTCGGCCCGGCGGGCAAGCTCGGCCTGCTCCGCCTCCAGATGCGCCTTGGCCTCGGCATTCTCCTTGAAGACCTGGACGGCGCGGCCCATCTCGCCCAGCTCGTCGCCGCGGGCCGCCTCGGCGAAGGTGACGGACAGGTCGCCGGAGGCCAGCGCGTGCATCCGCTGCGCCAGCGAGCGGATGGTGGTGCTGAGCTTCAGGCTGGACAGCACCAGCAGCAGCAGGGCCGGCAGCGCGAAGACCGCGAAGATGCCGAGCAGGGTCCAGAGCTGCGACAGGAAGGCCGTGCGGATGTCGTCGATGAAGATGCCGGTGCCGATGAAGATGCCCCAGGGGTCGAAGCCCTTGACGTAGGCCAGCTTCACCGCGGTGTCCGTGCCGCCGAGGGTCTTCGGCCAGTCATAGGCGTAGGTGCCCTCGCCCCTGGCCTTGACGATGCGGATCAGCGCGGGGATCACCGGCACGCCCTGGGCGTCCTTGATGCCGGAGACGTCGGCGCCCATCAGCTTGCGGTTGGCATGGGCGAAGCCGACGGAGCCGTAGGTGTGGGCGAACAGATACTCCTCGCCGCTGTAGCGGATCGCCAGGAAGGCGTCCTTGAAGCGGGCCTGCGCCTCCTCGCGCGTCAGGCGCCCGGCCGAGACCTCCGCTTCGTACCGGGTGGCCATGCTGTGGCCGGCCTCCACCATGTATCGAAGCGAGTCGATCCGGTCCTGGTACATGCGGCTGTAGCTGAGATACAACCCGGCTGCCGCAATAATCAGGCACGCGAAACTGGCGATTGCGGCAAGCCCCAGGAGCTTTGTCCGGACGGAGAGGGATTTGATCATCATTTTGCACCACCTTCAGGCGGAGTGCCTGGACATCGTGCAAAAAAGTATTACCCCGTTACTCACGAAGCGTTAGCCGCGCCTTGTGCGATAGAAGGTCGCAGGTCTAAACAATCGCGGCAAATAGTTAAAATTATCTACGAATTTGCCGCCCGCCCGGCGGTCAGGGTGTTCAGCGCCTCCACCAGCAGCCTGGCGGTGACCGGCTTGTGCAGGATGCGCAGCCCCTTCGACGCCGCCTCGCGCAGCGCTTCGGTTCCCGTTTCGCCCGTCAGCAGGATGGCCGGGACCGGCCGGCCGCAGGCGGCGCGGACCTGCTCCACCGCCTCGGTTCCCAGCCGGCCGCCGCCCAGCCGGTAATCGGCCAGGATCAGGTCGGGGCCGCGGTCCAGCCCGCGCAGCCGCTCGACCGCCTGCGCGGCTCCGGTGGCGGTGATCACGCCGCAGCCCCATTCCCGCAGGATCGCCTGCAGCCCCAGCAGCACCAGGATCTCGTCGTCGATCACCAGGACCAGCAGGCCGGACCGGATCTTGAGCCCGGCGTCGCTGTTCGACGGCGGCGGACGCCGCGCCCCCGCCCCGCGCGGCACGCGGACGCAGAAGACCGAGCCCTTGCCCACCTCCGAATGCAGGTCGATCCGGCAGCCCAGCAGCCGGGCGAGGCGGCGCACGATGGCGAGCCCCAGCCCCAGCCCCTGCTGGCGGTTGCGCTCGATGTTGCCGACCTGCACGAACTCCTCGAAGATCTGGTCGCGCTGGTCGGCGGGAATGCCGATGCCGGTGTCCTCGACCTCGATCAGCAGGTCGGCGCCGTCCACCCGGCAGCGGATCGCGATGGCGCCCTCCTGGGTATAGCGCAGGGCGTTCTCGACCAGATTGCGCAGCAGCCGGGCCAGCAGGACGCGGTCGCTGCGGACCGTCCCGTCGCAGCCGGCGATCGACCAGCCCAGCCCCTGCCGGTCCGCCACCGGCTTGTAGGCGGCGTCCAGCTCCTCCAGCACGAGGCCGAGCGGGAACTCCTCGATCTGCGGCTTGACCAGCCCGGCGTCGAGCTTGGAGACGTCCAGCAGGCTGTCGAGCAGCCCCTTCAGCGCCTCCAGGCTGCGTTCCAGATGGACGAGCTGTTCGCGCCCGACCGCGTCGACATGGTCGCGCAGCACCGCGGCGAAGAGGAACAGCGACTGCATCGGCTGGCGCAGGTCGTGGCTGGCCGCCGCGAGGAAGCGGGACTTCGACGCGGTCGCCCGCTCGGCCTCCTCCTTGGCGAGGCGAAGCCGCTGCTCCACCAGCTTGCGGTCGTTGATGTCGCGGCCCACCGCCTGATACTCGGCGATGGCCCCGGTCTCGTCGACGATCGGCCCGCCGTCCCACAGGTACCAGCGCACCCCCGTGGTGGTCCGCACCCGCCCCTCGAAGGTCTTGCGGCGCAGCGGATCGCCGTTCATGCGCTCGATGGCGGCGTCGAGGTTCCCGACGTCCTCGGCCACCGCGAACTCCGTCCATTGCGCCCCGACCAGCGCCTCCCGCCGCCGGCCGAAGACGCGGCAGGCGGTGTCGTTGACGAAGGTGTAGCGGCCGCCGGCATCCATGCGGACCACGATATCCGTCTGCGATTCCACCAGCCCGCGATAGCGCTGCTCGCTGCGCCGCAGGGCCTCCTCCGTCTCCTTGGTCTGGGTGATGTCCACCGTCAGGCCGACCATCCGCAGCGCCTCGCCCGAGCGGTCGTAGAACACCCGCCCCAGCCCCAGGAGCCAGCGCACCTCGCCGTCCGGGAGGAGGACGCGGTGCTCCAGCCGGTAGTCGGTCCGGCGGTTGGCCAGGGTATCCTCGATCATCCGGCGGACGGAGACCTGTTCCTCCGGCGACAGCCTGTCGAGCCAGGCGGTGAAGCCCGGCGTGAAGCTTCCGGGATCCACCCCGAACAGCCGGTAGATCCCCTCCGACCAGACGACGCTGTTCGCCCGGATGTCCCATTCCCACACGCCGGCGTCGACCGAGGCCAGGACGAGGCTCAGATGCTCCTGCGCGCGCTCCAGCGCCTGCTCCACCCGCTCGCGGTAGCGCAGGTAGCGGTGCAGGCCGAGCGCCGTCGCCAGCACCGCCCCCAGCACCACGGCGCCCGACAGCAGCAGGGACCGCATCAGGGACCGGTCCACCGGCACCATCCGGGCGTCCCGGTCGATGCCGAGGATGGTCAGGGTGGCCTGCAGCCCACTGCTGAAGGGCGACCAGGCGGTGATCAGCCGCCGGTCGCCGTCACGGATCTCGGCCACGCCGCGCCGCGCGCTCTGCAGCAGGGGGCGGAACACCTGCGGCAGCAGGCTGCGCCGGCCGCCTTCCTCCGGCGCCCGCGCGAACACCACGCCGGACCGGTCGGCCACCAGCAGGCTGCTGTCCGGGGGCAGGGGCTGGCGCCGCAGGAAATCCTCCAGCCAGCCGATGTCGATCATCCCGACCGCCGCCCCGGCGAACCGGCCGTCCGCATCCTCCAGCCGCCGCGCCAGCGGCAGTTCCAGCCGTCCCGACAGGCGTGACGGGGCGCTGACCCCGACGACGCTGCGGCCCGTCTCGCGGAGATGGTGGAAGAGGGGCCGGTCGGCGATCGACTGGCCCAGCGCGGCGGGGTTGGAGGAACAGCGGATCAGCCCGTCGGCATCGGCGACCGTCACCGTCAGGTAGCTGGGAAAGCGCGGGGCGAGGTGCATCACCGCCGCGTTGCACCGCTCCGCCGGCAGGGTGGCCGTCCCCCCGTCGATCAGCAGATCCAGCAGCCGCCCGGCCTCGTCGAAGACGTGGCCCTGCTCTGTCTCGACGATGGCGAGCCAGCGCATCGCCTCCTCGTGGAGGTCGTTCTCCCGCTCCGCCCGGGCGGCCAGGGCATTGTAGAGATTGAGGCCGAGCAGCGGGAACACGATCAGGAACAGGAAAAGCGGGGCGCGGGTGGACAGACGGCCCGGCGGCCTGGTCCCTGCCCGCCTGCGACGGATCATCTTGTTGTCCGGAAATGCTCTCCATACATAGGTGCATGGCGGCAATGGGCATATGCAATGAACAGACGGTACATTCCCCGGCTCCCGATACGCTGGCGGCCCGGATGAAGCATGCGGCCCCGAACCCCATTAAAACAATCGGGCGGGAGATGACGCATTTTCTTTGTCAGTGCAATGAATGGTTTTCGTGATAACTGGATGATTGTTTGGTAATCACTTCGGACGTGTATCAGACTCGCTCTTCGTGGAGTTCCGGCCGACCGACAAGGCGCCCCGGCACCTCTTCAAGTTTTCGTTGCACAAGGATCGTGCACCCCGCCCACCATCCGCGAATCTACGCCGGCCCCGCCGATCGAAGGGGAAATCAGCTCAAATACAGGCATGACTCCGCCCCCCGGTCCTCACGCGGACTTCAAGCGAAGAAATGTCGCAGCCTACTGATATTCTAATATATTCACATCTTCCCTGCATCTGCTAGGCTGCGGGCGCCTTTCCGGATGCCCGCAGACTGCCGGCACCCCGGGGCAAGCCCGCACCTTCCAGACTCACGGCCTTGTCATGACACATGTCCTCCAGCGCCTCTCGATCCGCGCCACGCTCGGGTTGGTGATCGCCGCCCTGGGGCTGCTGCTGATCAGCACCAGCACCTATTCGCTTTTCGACGTGGTCGAGCGCACGCGCAGCGCCGGCACGGTGGCAACCCTCAGCGAGACCAGCCGCGACCTGCTGCGCACCCTGCTGGCCGTCCGGCTGGAGCGCGGCGTCCTGACCCCGGCGCTCGGCGCCGACCAGCCGGTCAAGGACACGGACGTGGCGGAGATCGCCGCCCAGCGCCGCGTGTCCGAGGCCGGCTACGGGACGATCGTCGCGACGCTGCAGACGCTGGAGATGCCGGGGCTGCGCGGCGCCGCCGACCGGCTGCGCGCCGCCCATGACGCCCTGGTCGCCGCCCGGCGCAACGCCGACGAGGCGGCCCGCCAGCCCAAGGCCGCGCGCAACCCCGCCGTGGCGGAGGAGTGGTCGAAGGCCCCCGTCGCCTTCCTCGACGCCCTGACCGCCGCCACGGACCTGCTGGACTCGTCGCTGAAGCTGGTCGACCCGGTGGTCGATCATCTGCTGTCGGTGAAGCGGGCGGCCTGGAACACCCGGCTCGCCGCCGGCGGCATGGCGCTGCGCATCCAGACCGCCGTCGCCACCGGCCAGCCCTGGACCCAGGCCGACGCGCTCGCCGTCGCCGATCTGGTCGGCCGCGCCGCCCAGTCCTGGGCGCTGGTGACCGAGGCGGCGTCGCGCGCCGACACGCCCGCCACCATCCGCGAGGCGGCGGACAAGGCCAAGGTCAATTTCGAAGGGCCGCGGGTCGACCAGCGCAAGGCCATCCTGGCCGCCCTGGCGGAGGGCCGCAGGCCGCCGGTCGAGATCGCCGCGCTGCGCCAGCAGGACACCGCCAGCCAGGGCTACATCGTCGACACCGCCCATGCCGCGGTGGACCAGATGGTGGAGCGGGCGCAGGACCGGCTGGACCACGCCACGCGGGACGCCATCGTCGCCGGCATCCTGGTCGTCGCCGCGATCGTCCTGACCGTCGCCGGCCTGATCGTCACCAAGCGGCGGGTCACCGGCCCGATCCAGGCGATGACCGAGGCGATGCGGCGCCTGGCCGAGCGGGAGACGACGGTGGAGATCCCCGGCCGCGGCCGGGGGACGAGATCGGCGGCATGGCCGCCGCCGTCACCGTCTTCCGCGACAGCATGATCACCGCCGACCGCCTCGCCGCCGAGCAGGAGCGCGAGCAGGCCGCGAAGGAGCGCCGGGCCGCCCAACTGGAGGAGCTGATGCGCGCCTTCGACACCAAGGTGATGGGCATCGTCGAGGCCGTCGCCTCCGCCGCGACGGAGATGCGGGGCACCGCCGGCACCATGTCCTCCACCGCCGCCCATGCCGGCGCCCAGGCCGCCGCCGTCGCCGCCGCCTCCGAACAGGCGTCGGTCAACGTGCAGACCGTGGCCTCGGCGACGGAGGAGCTGTCGGCCTCCATCCTGGAGATCGGCCGTCAGGTCGCCTCCTCCACCCGCATCTCCGCCCAGGCGGTGACGCAGGCGGAGCAGACCAACGCCACCATGCAGGCGCTGGTGGAGGCCGCCCGCCAGATCGGCAGCGTCATGGAGCTGATCAACTCCATCGCCGGCCAGACCAACCTGCTGGCGCTGAACGCGACGATCGAGGCGGCCCGCGCCGGGGAGGCCGGCAAGGGCTTCGCCGTGGTGGCCGGCGAGGTGAAGTCTCTGGCCTCCCAGACCGCCCGGGCGACCGAGGAGATCCAGGCGAAGGTGCGGGAGATCCAGCAGGCGACCGGCGGCGCCCAGCAGGCGATCCAGGGCATCGGCCTGACCATCGGCCAGATCAGCGAGATCACCACCGCCATCGCCGCCGCCATCGAGGAGCAGGGAGCCGCCACCCGCGACATCGCCGGCAACGTGACCGAGGCCGCCCGCGGCACCGGCGAGGTGTCGTCGAACATCGTCGGCGTCAACCAAGCGGTCGGCGAGACCGGCTCCGCCGCCTCCGAGGTGCTGGAGGCCGCGAGCGACCTCGCCCGCGAGGCCGAGATGCTGCGCGGCGAGGTGACCGCCTTCATCACCTCCGTCCGCGCCGCGTGAGCCGGACCGGCGCCGCCTCGCTCTGAACGCTGTCACCGGTCACTGTGTCACCGGTCACTGTGTCACCGGTCACTGTGTCACTCTGCCACATCGCCGGGTATGTCGGATTGATATACTAATATGCCCGACTTTGGTGGGCTGCTACAGGTCGATGCAGTGCCAAAGCCGTTTCTCCCGTTTGCCTTGGGCCGCCGTGCGTACCCCGCCCGTCGGCCCTTTTTTTCCTCCGGGCCCTTTTTCCTCCGGGTGCATTGCCCGGGACGGATTCTCTGTCGGGGTGGACCATGGCGAGCTACAGCGAACTTCAGCGCGAGAACTACCGTACGACCGTCGAGGGCAGGCCTGTCGACCTGTTCACCCTGCGCAACGGCACCGGCATGGTGGCACGGATCACCAACTACGGCGCCAAGATCGAGCAGATCCTGGTGCCCGACCGCGACGGCGTGCTCGGCGACGTGGTGCAGGGCTATGACGACATCGACGGCGCGATGAACGGGCAGGCCTCCATGGGCTCCTTCATCGGCCGCTATTGCGGGCGCATCGACCAGGGCCGCTTCACGCTGGACGGGGTGGAGCACCGGACGGCGGTCAACGCCCCGCCGCACACGCTGCACGGCGGCCAGCGCGGCTCGCGCATGCGCGTCTTCGACGCCCGCCAGCTCGACGAGGCGAGCCTGGAGCTGACCTACGTCTTCCAGGACGGGGAGGAGGGCTTCCCCGGCACGCTGCCGGTCCGGCTGGTCTATTCGCTGAGCGACGACAACGCGCTGACCATCGCCTGGAACGCCGTCGCCGCCGACCGCCGCACCGTCGCCAACTTCACCGACCACACCTTCTTCAACCTGTCGGGCGACCTGGGCTCCTCCATCCTCGACCATGTCGCCACCGTGCGCGCCAGCCGCTACCTGCCGCTGAACGGGACGGCGATCCCGACCGGCGAGCAGGCGGAGGTCGCCGGCACCCCCTTCGACTTCCGCGCCCCCACCGCCTTCGGCGCGCGGATCGAGGCCGACCACCCGATGCTGGTGAACGGCCGCGGCTACGACCTGCATTACGTGATCGACAAGCCGGCGGACCTGATGGGCCTGCACGCCCGCATCCTCCATCCCGGCAGCGGCCGGACGCTGGAGGTCCTCTCGACCGAACCCGGCCTGCAGCTCTACACCGGCAACTTCCTGGAAGGCAAAAGCCCGCGCGACCTCGGCAAGGGCGGCACGCTCTACACCCGGCACAGCGCCTTCTGCGCGGAGCCGTCGCACTTCCCGAACTCCGTCAACATCCCCCACTTCCCCTCCACCGCGTTGTGGCCGGGGCAGTGGTATGCCGGACAGATCGTCTACCGCTTCGGCGTGGCGTAAGTCCGCGGGATGGACGGGGGGAAGGCGAGGCGGAACGGCCTTCCCCCCGCACCTCTTCTCCCGGCGTCCCCCGCTCCAGCGCAGGGCGTCCTTGAGAACTTCCCGATTGTGCACGGACGCGTGAAAGCGGAGGATCGCGGCCGGGCGCCCGGGGGCGCCCATCCGACAGCCACCCTCTGCCAACCGGACGGCCACACATGTTCGACGCCCTCTCGCGCCAGCCCGACGACGCCCTGCTCGCCCTGATCGGCCTCTACAACCAGGACAGCCGCCCCGGCAAGGTGGACCTCGGCGTCGGCGTCTATCGCGACGAGGCGGGGCGGACCCCGGTCTTCCGCGCCGTCAAGGCGGCCGAGCGCCTGCTGCTGGAGAGCCAGGACAGCAAGGCCTACATCGGGCTGGAAGGCGACACGCTCTATCTGGAGCGGCTGTGGAACCTCGTGGGCGGCGCGGCGGGCCGCCGCGTCGTCGCCGCCGGCGTCCAGACCCCGGGCGGCTCCGGCGCCCTGCGTCTCGCCGCCGACCTGCTGCTGCGCGGCGGCTGCAGGCGCATCCTGGTCGGGACGCCGACCTGGCCGAACCATGTCGGCATCTTCGGCGCCGCCGGCCTGACGGTGTCCAGCCATCCCTTCTTCGACGCCGCCGGCCAGACCGTGCTGTTCGACCGCATGGTCGAGGCGCTGGAGGCGGCCGGGCCGGGCGACGCCGCCCTGCTGCACGGAAGCTGCCACAACCCGACCGGCGCGCCGCTGTCGGCCGACCAGTGGGCCGTGCTGGCCGCGACGCTGGAGAAGCGGGGCGTGCTGCCGCTGGTCGACCTCGCCTACCAGGGTTTCGGCCGCGGGCTGGAGGAGGATGCCGCCGGGCTGCGCCACCTGATCGCCGCGGTGCCGGAGACGCTGGTCGCCGTCTCCTCCTCCAAGTCCTTCGGCCTCTACCGCGAGCGCACCGGCGCCATCTTCGCCGTGTCGGCCAGCGCCGACGCCGCCGCACTCGCCCGTTCCAACCTGATGGCGCTGGCCCGCACCAGCTATTCCATGCCGCCCGACCACGGGGCCGCCGTGGTCCGCACCATCCTCGGCGACGAGGCGCTGACCCGCGACTGGCGCGAGGAGCTGGAGGGCATGCGCGCCCGCATCGTCGGGCTGCGCCGGGCGCTCGCCGCCGGCCTCGCCCCGGTCTGGCCGGCGCTCTCGGCGATCGAGGGGCAGGAGGGCATGTTCTCCCTGCTGCCGCTGACCGAGGCCGAGGTGCTGCGGCTGCGCGCGGAGCACGCGATCTACATGCCGACCTCCGGCCGCATCAACATCGCCGGGCTGAAGACGGCGGACGTCGCCGAGGTCGTCGCCAGGTTCGCGGCGCTGCGCTGAGCGGGAGAGGGGGGAGCCTGCCATGTCCGACACCCTCTCCGCGTCCGAGTCCGGCGTGACGGCGGTGCCTGCCCCGACGCACCGCCACCGGCTCTACGAAGACGCCATCGCCATGCTGCTCGGCACGCTGTTCATCGCGCTGGGCATGGTGATCTACGGCAAGACGATGCTGCTGACCGGCGGCATCGCCGGGGCGGCGCTGCTGCTCAGCTACGTCACGCCCTTCGCCTTCGGCCCGCTGTTCTTCGTCGTCAACCTGCCCTTCTACGTCCTGGCGTGGAAGCGGCTGGGCTGGGCCTTCACGCTGCGCACCTTCATCGCCATCGCGCTGGTGACGCTGTTCTCGCGGCTGACCGACCAGTGGATCGGCTTCACCCACCTCGACCCGCTCTACGCCACGGTGATCGGCGGCGGGCTGTGCGGCACCGGCCTGCTGATGCTGTTCCGCCACCGCACCGGGCTCGGCGGCATCAACATCCTGGCGCTCTACCTGCAGGAGCGGCACGGCATCCGCGCCGGCTACTTCCAGCTCGCCATCGACCTGTCGATCCTGGCGGCGGCGGTGTTCGTGCTGACGCCGGACCGGCTGCTGCTGTCGGTGGTGGGGGCGACCATCGTCAACATGCTGCTGGCGATCAACCACCGGCCGGGCCGTTACCTCGGCTTCAGCTGACCCGGCGTCGGACGGGAGCGCCGGTCAGTGCGTGTTGATCGGCACCAGCAGCACCGGCACCCGCGAGCGCACCAGCACCGTGTGCGCCACCGAGCCGATCAGCATCTCGCCGAGCGGGCTGTGCCCGTGCGACCCCAGCACGATCATCCCCGCCCCGACCCGCCCGGCCAGCGCCAGGATCTGGGCGGCGGCGTCGCCGTCGCGCACATGCAGCTCGGCGATGACGCCGCGGGCGTCCAGGTCGGGGTTGGCGGTGCAGAAGGCGTCGATGCGGCTTTCCAGCCGGACGTGCAGCGCATCGGCGGCATCGGCGTGCAGCCGCGCGATCTCCTCGTGGCTGAGATAATCGTCGATGCGCGGCTGGTCGCGCCCCTTCGCCACGGTGATGACGTGCAGCTTGGCATCGAACTGGCGGGCGAGGCCGACCGCATGACGGAAGACGCGCGCATCGTCCGGTTCCAGCTCGGTGGCGTAGACGATGCGGTCGAGGAAGTAGCTCATGATCTTCTCCGGAACGCCGACGGGACGGGCCGTTCCGCCGGGCTGCCACCCCCCACTATAAAAGGTTGCGGCCCGGAAAGACCACCCCGCCGCTCGTCCCCTGCCGCTCGTCCCCTGCCGCTCGCCCCGCTCCCGCCGCCGCTCGCCCTCCCCCTGCCGCCGCTCGCCCGAACGGCGACGGACGCCCGGCCCGCCGGGGCTAGGATCGGGTGACCGTTCTTCCGCTTCCCGTTTCCCGAGGCAGTCCGATGTCCTCCTTCGATCTCCGCGCCGCCTGGACCGGCCTGTGCCGCCTGCTGAAAGACGATTCCTACGAGCGCTACCTGCGGGAGCATGCCCGCCTCGCCCCGGAGGAGCCGCCGCTCGATCCCCAGGCCTTCAGGAAGAAGCAGATCCTGATGACGCTGGGCCGGCGCTGCTGCGGCGGCTGAGCCGCTCCCCCGGCCCGGCACGGCCGGTCTGGGACGAAAGGTCAAGGAATTGGGACGGCTCGGATAGCGCGGGGCGGCGGCGCTCCGCTATCCTCCGCCGCCCCGCCTCCCGGCCGACAGGACCGCCGTGCCCACCGCCGTGCCCACCGCCCCGCCCGATCCGACCGCCGGCGTTCCCTCCGGCGACGACCGCACCGTCTTCGATGCCGACGACCTGTTCCGGCGGGCGGAGGGGCTGCGCGCCGCCGCCGCGGGCGAGCGGCTGCGCGATCCCGCCGCCGCCGGCCGCTATGCCCGCTGGCTCCGCTATGCCGCGGGCGGCGACCGGCAGGCGATGCGGCGCCATCTGCGGGCGGAGGGGCTGTGGCCGGCCGCGGTGCGCCCGCTCCGCAGCCCCGGGGTGCCGGACTGGGCGGACACGCTGGCCGCGCTGATGGAGGCGGCGCGCGGCGCCGGCACGCAGGGCCCACCCCCGGCCGATCCGCGCACCCTTCCCTTCGCCGACCTGCTGGCCCCGGCCGCCCGCCTCGCCCGCGCCCTGCTGTGCCGGCGGCTCGCCGAGCGCGGCGTTCCCGCGGCCTGGACCGGCGACGCCCTGCTGGACGGGCTGGAGCGCGCCATCCTCCGCCGCCTGTCGCAGGTCGCCGCCCCGACGCTCCACGCCGCCTTCCGCCACGGCCACCCGCCCGACCTGCTCGCCGTCCTGCTCGGCCGGAGCCCGGCCGGCGAAAAGGCGCCCGACGCCGCCTACCGCACCTTCGTCGCCGGCACGCTGGCGGACGGCTATGCCGGGCTGTTCATGCGGTATCCCGTCCTGGCGCGCAGCCTCTGCCTGCTGGTCGGGCAGGGCGCCGGGGCGGCGGCCGAACTGCTGGAGCGGCTGGCCGCCGACGCCGAGGCGGTCGCCGCCGGCGCGCCGCCCGTGGCGGTCGAGGCCGGGCTGTCGGACCCCCATGCCGGCGGCCGGACGGTCGCCCGGCTGCGCCTCGCCGACGGCCGCTCCGTCGCCTACAAGCCGCGCGACCTGTCGATGGAGGCGGCCTTCTCCGACCTGCTGCGCTGGGTGAACGGCCAGGGGCTCCGCCACGCCCACCGGGTGCCGGCGGTGCTGGAGCGCGACGGCTACGGCTGGATGGAGTGGGTGGAGCCCGCCCCCTGCCGCGACGCCGCGGAGCTGGAGGCCTACTGGTGGCGGGCCGGCAGCCTGATGGCGCTCTATACGGCGCTCGACGGCAACGACCTGCACCACGAGAATCTGGTCGCCGCCGGAGCCTGCCCGGTGCTGATCGACGTGGAATGCCTGCTCCACCCGCATCCCTCGACCATCGCCGGCCAGCCCGAGATCGACGCGCCACGCCTGCCGGGCCTGCCGACCAGCGGCTTCCTGCCGCTCTACGGCTTCAGCGGCGATGGCCGCCCCGTCAACTTCGCCGCCTTCGGGCCGCCCGCCGGACCCCTGGGCATCGGCGAGCCCGGCTTCGCCAATGCCGGGACCGACTGGATGACCGCGGTCGAGCTGACCGCCCCCTTCCCGGCCGGCCATGTCCCGGTGCTGGACGGGGTGCCGCGCGGCCCGGCCGACCATGTCGAGGCCATCGTCGCCGGCTTCACCGACACGCGCCGGCTGCTGATGGAGCGGGCGGACTGGCTGCTGTCGGCGCCGGACTCGCCGCTGGCCCGGCTCGGCGGCGCGCTCGGCCGCTACATGATGCGGCCGACGCCGAGCTACGGCCTGCTGCTGACCAAGGCCGGCAGCCCCGACGCCATGGCCGACGGGATCGGGTTCGACCTGCTGCTGGAGGCCCTGCACGGCCAGGGCGCGCGGCTGCCGCCCGCGCTGCGCGCGCTGGTCCCGGTGGAACGGGCGGCGCTGCGCAGGCTCGACGTGCCGCGCTTCTCGGTGCGGCCCGGCGACCTGCGCGTCCACGACGCGGAAGGCCGCCCGCTGCACGCGCTGTGGCGGGAACCGCCGCTGGCCGGCACCGCGCGCCGGCTGCGGAGCTATGACGGGCAGGCCCTGGCGCTCGACTCCGCGCTGATCCGGCAGGCGCTGGGCGGACTGCCGCCGCTCGCCCTCCCCCGCGCCACCCGCCCGGCCGGGCCCGACATCCGGCGGGACGTGCTGCGCGCCGTGGCCGACACCATCGCCGGCCGCGCGTTGGAATTTCCCAACGGCGGGCTGCGCTGGCTCGGGCTGACCTCGGACGCCACCTCGGGGCTGGTGGTCGCGCAGCCGTCCGGCCCCGGCCTCTATGGCGGTGCGGCGGGGATCGCGCTGTTCCTGGCGGCGGCCGGCCGGCTGCTCGACGACCCGGCCCTGCGGGATCTCTCCCGCCGCACGCTGGAGCCGCTGGCCGCCCCCTTCGACGGAGCCGGGGCGGAGGATCTGGCGCGCGGGCTCGGTCCCGGCTACGGCGGGGGAATCGGCGGGCTGATCGCGGTGCTCGGCTGGTGCGGCGACCTGCTCGACGCGCCGCACCTGACCGCCGCGGCCGGACGGATCGCGGATCTTTCCGCGGCGGCCATCGGCGCCGGCCATCCCCACGACCTGATCGGCGGCGAGGCCGGGCTGGCGCTCGCCCTGCTGACCCTGCACGCCCGCAAGCCGGGCTCCCGGCTGCTCGCCGCGGCGGCGGCGGCGGGCCATGCCGCGCTGAGGGCGGCGGTGCGCGACGGCGACGCCCTGCGCTGGCCGATGTCCGGGGCGCCGGGCCTGACCGGCCTGTCGCACGGCGCGGCGGGCTTCGCCCTGGCCTTCGCCCATCTCTACCGCGCCACCGGCGACCGGCTGTGGCGCGACGCCATGGCCGGGGCGCTGGCCTATGAGCGGCGCTGCTTCCTGCCGGAGCACGGCAACTGGCCCGACCTGCGCGACGGCGCCGCGGCGCCGGGCGGCGCGCCGCGCCTCGTCGCCTCCTGGTGCCATGGCGCGCCGGGCATCGCGCTGTCCCGGCTCGGCATCCTGCAGGCGCTGGGCGGCGAGGAGGAGGCCCCCGGCACGGCGGCGGATCTGGAGACGGCGCTCGCCACCACGCGGCGCTACGCGCTGCAGACCACCGACGATCTCTGCTGCGGCAACGGCGGCCGCCTCGCCATCCTGCACGGCGCCGGCCACGCGCTCGGCCGGGCGGAGCTGCTGGCCGAGGCCGAAGCCGGGCTGCACGCCCGCCTCGCCCATGCCTGCGCGGCGGGCTGCTGCCGGCTGTGGCACGACGAGGGCGCCCTGCTGGGCGGCGACCCGCATCTGTTCAAGGGGCTGGCCGGCTTCGGCTACGGCATCGCCCGCACCCTCGATCCGACGCTGATCCCCGACGTGCTGCTGCCCGCCCCCTCGCCCGCCTTCTGAGGTCTGCGCGGTTTGGGACGCCCGGTCGAAAGACTGGGACCCGGTGCCAAGTGCGGCATCGCGGCATTGGCTACTCTCCCGCCATGCCGGTCACCGGCGCCATCGTTACGAAGGACAGCATCATGGCCGCCTCCCTGCCCATCGACGACCTGACCCGCCTGCTCTCCGGAAAGCCCGAACTGGCCGCGGCGCTGAACGGCGCCGCCACGCCGCAGGCCGCCGCCGAACTGCTGGCGGATGCCGCCCGCGGCAACGGCATCGCCGTCGACCCGGCCGCCCTGGCCGCCTTCTACCGGCAGCAGGCCGCGGGGCCGGGCGGCACGTTGTCCGACGACGACCTCGACCGGATCAGCGCCGGCGGCGTCGGCACGGCCGTCCTGGTGTCGATCGTCACCTTCGGCATCGGCTGCGCCGTCGTGTCGCTGAAGGCGCAGGCCGCGCGCAACGACTGCGGCGAGGCGCTCAAGGACGGAAAGCTCTGAGCCGGCCGCCCGTCCCCACTTTGGGACGCCCTGTCAAAACTCCGGGACCGGCAGCCAAGTGCCCGATGGCGGGAGGGGCTATTCTCCCGCCATGCCGTTCACCGCTATCAACGAAAAGAAAGACAGCACCATGACCGCCTCCCTGCCCATCGACGACCTGACCCGCCTGCTCTCCGAGAAGCCGGAGGTGATCGAGGCGCTGAAGGGGGCCGCCACCCCGCAGGCCGCCGCCGCGCTGCTGGCCGGCGCCGCCCGCGACGGCGGCATCGCCATCGACCCGGCCGCCCTCGCCGCCTTCTACCAGGAGCAGGTGGCGGCCTCCGGCAGCGCCCTGTCCGACGACGACCTCGACCGGATCAGCGCCGGCGGCGTGGTCGACAGCGTCTTCATGTCGATCTTCACGCTCGGCATCGGCTGCCTGGTCGTCTCCATCCAGGCGAACAACAAGCCGGGCAAGTGCGGCTCGGCGCTCGGCTAGGCCGGGCGCCCAAGCTCGTCCTCCATGTAGGCCCGGATCACCGCCTCGAACCCGCTGTCGCCCGACAGGCCGAGCGCCTCGGCACGGGCGGGGTTCCAGGCGCCGGGCCAGCTTGCGACGATGCGGGTGATGGCGGCGTCCGGTTCCCAGCGGATGCGCGACGCCACCTCCTCGCCGGCGACGCGGCGCAGCGCCGCCACCATCTCGTCCACCCGGACGGACAGGCCCGGCAGGTTGATCGCGCGCTGCCGCCCCAGCGCGTCGGAGGGCAGCTCATGCCCCCGGATCAGGCACTCCACCGCCTTGCGCGGGGAGAGCAGCCACAGGCTGGTGTCCGGCGGGACGGGGCAGACCGCCTCCTCCCCGTTCAGCGGCTCGCGGATGATGCCGCTGGCGAAGGAGGAGGCGGCCTTGTTCGGCCGGCCCGGCCGCACGCTCACCGTCGGCAGCCGCAGGATGCGGCCGTCGACGAAGCCCTTGCGGGTGTAGTCCGACAGCAACAGCTCGCCGATCGCCTTCTGCACCCCGTAGGAGCTCTGCGGGTTCAGCGCCGTGTCGTCCTGCACGACGGCCGGCATGTCCCCGCCATGGACGGCGACCGAGCTGGTGAAGACCACCCGCGGCCGCGAGCCGGCGGCGCGGCAGGCCTCCAGCACCGCGCGCGATCCGTCGAGGTTGATGCGGTAGCCGAGCTCGAAATCGGCCTCCGCCTGGCCGCTGACCACGGCGGCGAGGTGGAAGACCGATCCGGTTCCGGCATCGATCAGGCCGCGGGTCACCGCCGGGTCGGCGATGTCGCCGGTGACGCACGCCACCCGCGGATCCGTGATCCCCTCGGCCGGCACGATGTCCAGCAGGGTCAGCCGGTCGATCGGCTGCGGCGTGCCGTCCGGACCGCTCAGCGTTCCGCGCGCCAGAAGCTGCATGGCGAGCCGCCGGCCGAGAAAGCCGGCCCCGCCGGTGATCAGCACCTTCATCCCGTTCCTCCCCCTTGGTCTTGTCGTGCCCGTGATGGTGTCACGCCGGTCAGTCCGCCGGCAGGCGCTCCTCCGGCGGGCGTTCGCGGACGTGGCGCAGCAGGAAGTCGAGGAAGCTGCGCTCCGCCCGGTTCAGCCTGGCCTGCGGATTCCAGATGATGTGCACGTCCACCGGCGCCACCCCCTCGTAAGGGGGAAGCTCCCACAGCAGGCCGTCGGCGACGTCGCGGGCGGCGATATGCTCCGGCAGCGGCCCGATGCCGAGGCCGCAGACGATCATCCGCCGCACCTCCTCCAGGTTGGCGGAGGATCCGACGATGCGGCCGGCGAAGCCCTCCCTGGCGCGGAACAGCGTCAGCGGCGACAGCGCCCCGTCGATCTGGTCGGAGGTGAAGGAGACGAAGTCCTCGCGCCGCAGCTCGGCGATGTCGATGGCCCGCCTGCCGAAGAAGGGCGAATCCGGCCCGCAGTAGAGCCGGTAGGTCTGGTGGATCAGGACGTCGCTGGCAAGGCCGGGGATCGGCTCGCGCAGCAGGCAGATGGCGAAGGCCGCCACCCGCTGCTGCAGGGCGATGTGCGCGTCGGCCGAGGCCATCACGTCGATGCGGAAGGTCACCTGCGGGTGCAGCCGGTGATAGTCGCGCAGGCAGCGGTCGAGCAGCGGGGTCTGGATGCGGCTGGTCGCCAGGATGTGGACGTGGCCGCTGATCTCCTCCGTCGCGTCCTGCACCAGGGTGCCGAGGCGGGTGACGGTGGCGTGGATGGCGACCGCCTCGCCATAGACCTGCTCGCCCGCCGCGGTGAGCTGGAAGCGCCCCGGCGCCCGGTCGACGAGCCGGCGGCCGAGCTGCTCCTCCAGCCGCTTGAGCGCCAGGCTGACCGCCGGCTGCGTCAGGAACAGCCGCACCGCCGCCCGCGTGATGCTGCGCTCCTGCACGATCACCATGAAGGTGCGCAGCAGGTTCCAGTCGAGATGCGCGCCCAGGCGGCCGTCCGGCTGGCCGGTCCCCCGCCGCTCCGCTTCGCCGACGCTCACCGCATCCTCCTGCCGCTCCCCCCGCCCCGCCGCCGGGCCGGAGCCACCATAAACCGGACTGATGGGTGGAATGAATATTCCTTATTTGCCCCGGCGGCGGATCCTGTCGCCTAGTTCAGGACTTCTCCCGCAACGGAGCGTCAGCCGGATGGTCGGATGCCGGAGCGCGGGCGGCATCCTGTCCAGCCATGGTATCAATCCGGGTAATGCCCGTCCTGCGCCGGTCCGAGGAGCGCGTTCATGAAGTTCGTCCATCATCCCGACGCGGCGATGCACCGTCCCGCGACCTACTTCAACAAGGGGCTGCTGCGCAGCCTGCCGGAGAAGCCGGAGCGCGTCGACGCGCTCGCCGCCGTCATCGAGCGGCGCGGCCACGGCCTGATCCGCCCCGACGACCACGGCTACGGCCCGCTCGCCGCCGTCCACACCCCGGCCTATCTCGCCTTCCTGGAGACCGCGCACGCCCGCTGGATCGCGGCGGGCGACATGGGCGGGGTGGTGCTGCCCAACGTCCACCGGATGCAGCGCGCCCCCTCCTACCCGACCGGCATCGTCGGGCAGGTCGGCTGGCACATGTTCGACACCGCCTGCCCGATGGACGCCAACACCTGGACCTCCGTCAAGGCGGCGGCCGACGTCGCGATCCATGCCGCCCGCCTCGTCGCCACCGGCGCCGACCGCGCGGCCTATGCGCTGTGCCGGCCGCCGGGGCACCATGCCACCCGCGACATGGCCGGCGGCTTCTGCTACCTCAACAACGTCGCCATCGCCGCCGAATCGGTGCTGCCGGTCCTGCGCGGCCAGGGGCGCCCGGCCCGCGTCGCCATCCTCGACGTCGACCTGCATCACGGCAACGGGACCCAGGACATCTTCTACGACCGCGACGACGTGTTCTTCGTCTCGGTCCATGCCGACCCGGCCGACTTCTATCCCCACATGGCCGGCTTCGCGCAGGAGCGCGGCACCGGCCGCGGCGAGGGCTATACCCTGAACCTGCCGCGCCCCATCGGCAGCGACGAGGAGACGGTGCTGGCCGCCATCGGCGAGGGGCTGGAGGCGGTCCGCCGCTTCGCGCCGGACATGCTGTTCGTCTCGCTCGGCTTCGACACCTTCATCGACGATCCGCTCGCCGCCTTCGGCGTCACCACGCCGGGCTTCGCCCGCATGGCGGCGATGATCGCCGGCGCCGGCCTGCCGACCGTGCTGGTGCAGGAGGGCGGCTACGCCATCGACGCCCTGTCCGCCAACCTCGACAGCTTCCTGTCGGGATACGGCGCCGCGTGACCCGCGTCAGCGGCCCGCCGGGCGGCGGGGGCGGTCCTAGCGGCGCCCGCGCGCCTGCTCCTCGTCGATGGCGCCGCGGCTCGGGGCCTGGCCGGTCTCCCCGAAGCGCTGGACCTGCACCGCGGAGCCGAGCTGGCGTGCGATCTCGTCGGCGATGACGGTACGGCGCTGCGCGTCGGTCATGCCGGCGGTCCGCCGCTCCAGCGCCGGCCAGTCCATCCGCCCGGCCAGCCCGTTGCTCAGCGTCGTCTGCCCGTCGCGCCAGACCGCGGCGACAACCTGCCCGCCCTGGCGGAAGACGGTGTGCGCCTGGACCGCCCGCCCCCGCGCGGTGATCGCCGGGTCGACCGCGTTCGGGTCGCTCGCCACCTTCAGCTCCTGCTGGAAGGAGGCGTCGTTGACGCGGACCTGCGCCATCATCGCGGCATCGGCCCTGACCGCCGCCGTAGCCGGCTGCGCCAGGGCTCCACCGGCCAGCCTGTAGCCCGTCGCCATGGGATAGGCGGAAGAGGAAGCGGCGATCGCGACCATCGGAAGATCCTCCTGCTTGATTGATAGCGGACAGGTTGCAACGGCCATGCCAGGAGGCCGGCCGTTGCAACCGCAGGACACGGGCGGCCGGACCCGGCAGGGACGCCCCGGCGGGGCGGTTGAATTTGCCGGGAAGGCGGCGGGAAATGCCGATGGAACCGAAGGAATCCCCGCCTCCCGCCCGGAAAACGGCCCGCCCGGAAAACGGCAGAAGCCGCCGCGACGGGCGCGGCGGCTTCCCTGCTGCGGGACGGCGGAGCGGTGCCTTACAGCAGCGACGACAGGTTGAAGACGTAGTTGTCGGAGCTGTAGAGCGATTCGATGACGTTGTTTCCGCCGAGGTAGAAATCCTGGATGATCACCCCGTCGTTCAGGTAGCCGTCGGCGAAATCCGCGGTGCTGGAGATCCAGAGGTCGTTGCTCGACGGCGGGCGGTAGAAGGCGAGGTCGGCCATGGCGACGTTGGTGAAATAGACGATGTCGGCGCTGCCGCCGCCATAGCCGGGGTTGCCGGCCTCCGACTTGTCGTCGTTGATCAGGTCGACGCCGCCGTTGGCCGAGTGATAGTAGACGTCGTTGCCGGCGCCGCCATAGAGCGTGTCGTTGCCCGCCTCGCCCAGCAGATGGTCGTTGCCCGATCCGGCGAGAAGCGAATCGCCGCCGGCACCGCCGTAGAGCGTGTCGCTGTCGTTGCCGCCGACCAGAATGTCGTTGCCGTCGAAGCCGTAGAGCAGGTCGTTGCCCGCCTCGCCCTGGATCAGGTCGTTGTAGCTGCTGCCATACACCGTATCGTTGCCGGCGCCGGCCGCCGAACCGTTGGCGTTCTCGCCCGGTCCCGGAACCAGCCCGCGCAGGTCGATCACTTCGGACGCAGAAGTACCGTTCCGAACAGTCATGTCGGGATTCTCCCATCAGCGTTATTTTTAAGAACAGGCGATTTATTTGCCGAACGGGATGACCCCGCCGGAAACTTCCATTCTCACCGCCTTCGGTGCAAAGCTATAGCCACACTGCAAATACTGTCAAGCGCCGTTACAACAGAAAGATGTATATTTTCCCTGCATCGTACAACCGTATGAATATCGAATACTTAGAAGCAAAAGAAAAATCACTTAGTTCGGTAAGTAATGGTTTTATGGCCCAAGTGCCCGCGGTCGCCGCCGCCGGTCCGCCGGGGCCGGCCGCAGGAGTTTCCGCCCTGCCCCGACACTTCCGACACGGCCTCCAGTGAATCCCCCGGTCATGTACTGGCCACTCCGGTCCTGCCGCGCGACGGTCAGGTAACGGCCCGGTCCGCGAAGGTCTGTTTCACTCCGTGCTCGCCGCAAAGACCGCCCGCACCGCCGTTTCACCCGGACGGCGCAGCCGATCACTGGCGCAACGGGGTGTCCCCGACGGCCGGTTCTGGGCCGGAGGCACAGGCAACCTATGAGTCGCGGCCCGGAATCCGATTTACCTCCATCGGGCAGCGTAACCTGGGCGTAACCACTGCGTTGAAGGGGGAAGATGATGAAGTAGAAGAGGCGAGGTCGACGAATGGCTCGGACAATCCTGATCACGGGCGGCGCAGGATTCCTTGGATCACATGTGGCCGACGACCTGATTGGCAAGGGCCACAAGGTTCGTGTGCTCGACAATCTCTCTGAACAGGTGCACGGCCCGGGCGGCGAGCGGCCCGACTACCTCGACCCGGACATCGAACTCATCCGCGGCGACGTGCGCGACCCCGATGCGGTGCGGGCGGCCTTGCAGGGGGTGGACGCGGTCTATCATTTCGCCGCCCTGGTCGGCGTCGGCCAGAGCATGTACCAGATCGGCGACTATGTCGGGGTCAACGACCTCGGCACCGCGGTGCTGATGCAGGCGCTGATCGAGCGGCCGGTGGAGCGGCTGGTCGTCGCCTCCAGCATGAGCGTCTATGGCGAGGGCCTCTACCAGGACGCCCACGGCCATGTCGTGGAGGCCGGGCGCCGCAGCATCGACCAGCTCAAGGCCGGCCATTGGGAGCCCGGCACCGGCACCGGCGGCACCCTGACGCCGCTGGCGACGCCGGAGACCAAGGCGCCCGACCTCGCCTCGGTCTACGCCCTGAACAAGTACGTGCAGGAACGCATGTGCCTGATCGTCGGCGAGACCTACGACATCCCGACAGTGGCGCTGCGCTTCTTCAACGCCTACGGCACCCGTCAGGCCCTGTCCAACCCCTATACCGGCGTGCTGGCGATCTTCGCCTCGCGCATCCTCAACGGCAAGCCGCCGCTGGTGTTCGAGGACGGGCAGCAGCGCCGCGACTTCGTCCATGTCCATGACGTGGCCCGCGCCTGCCGCATGGCGCTCGACGCGCCGGGCGCGGCCGGCCAGACCATCAACGTCGCCAGCGGCCGCTGCGTCACCGTGGCGGAGGTCGCCGAGGCGGTCGCCACCGCCATGAACCGGCCGGACCTGAAGCCGGAGATCCCGCGGACCTTCCGCGCCGGCGACATCCGCCACTGCTTCGCCGACATCGGCAAGGCGCGCGAGCTGCTGGGCTTCACCCCGATCATGGACTTCAACGCCGGCCTGCAGGAGCTGGCGGGCTGGGTCGCCGGCCAGACGGCGGTGGACCGGGTCGACGACATGCGCCGCGAGCTGGCCCAGCGGGGACTGAGCGCATGACGGGGCGGGTCGACGCCACGGCGGGACCCATGCCGGCGCTCGGCATGCTGGAGTGGTTCCACATCAACGACCGCGAACGGGTGGAGCGGGTGGCGGCCGGGCTGAAGCGGCTCGGCATCAGCCACCTGCGCACGGGCGTCTCCTGGGCCGACTGGTTCCGGCCGGGCGGGGCGGAGTGGTACGACTGGCTGCTGCCGCGGCTGGCGGCCGACTTCACCGTCGTGCCCTGCGTGGTCTATACGCCCCCCTCCATCGCGGTGGAGCCGCGCAGCTCGGCCCCGCCCGCCGATCCCAGGAGCTATGCCGACTTCCTCGACATGTTCGTCGACCGGCTCGGCTACTGCTTCGAGTGGATCGAGCTGTGGAACGAGCCCAACAACCACAATGACTGGGACAGCCGGCTCGACCCGCAATGGCTGACCTTCTGCACGATGGTCGGCGGCGCCGCCTACTGGATGAAGCAGCGCGGCAAGAAGACCCTGCTCGCCGGCTGCTGCCCGTCCGATCCCGGCCTGCTCGACCTGTTCGGCCGGCGCGGCGTGCTGCAGTACATCGACGCGGTCGGGCTGCACGGCTTCCCCGGCACCTGGGACAGCCACTGGCCCGGCTGGACCGCGATGGCCGAGGCGCACCGCGTCGTCCTCGACCGCCACGGCAGCACGGCCGGGCTGTGGATCAGCGAGGTCGGCTATTCCACCTGGCGCCACGACGAGTACGGCCAGATCCGCACGCTGCTGGAGGCGCTCGCCGCCCCGGTCGAGCGGGTCTACTGGTACGCCTACGAGGATGTCGCCGAGGAGCTGGAGACCCAGGAGGGCTTCCACTTCGACGAGCGCCACTACCACATGGGCCTGACCCGCGCCAGCGGCGTGCCGAAGCTGGCCCACCGCCTGCTGGAGAAGGGCGGCGTCGCCGAATTGCGGCGGCTGCAGACGCTGATCGACGCCTGCCCGGACGGCGGGCGCCTGACGCCGGTGACGCCATCCGCCTCCCAGCCTGCCGGCCCCTCCTCCCCGGTCCGCCAGCGCCTGCAGCTCCGTCCGGTCCTGCCGGCCGACCAGCGTTCCGACGCGCCGGTCGTCGTCACCGGCGGCGCCGGCTTCGTCGGCACCAACCTCGCCGACCGGCTGGCCCGCAGCGGCCGCCGCGTGCTGGTCTACGACAACCTGTCCCGCGCCGGGGTGGAGGAGAATCTCGCCTGGCTGAAGGCCCGTCATCCGGGCATGGTCGAGGCCGTGCTGGGCGACGTGCGCGACCGTCATGTCCTGCGCGACGCGGTGCGGCGGGCGGCCGGCATCTACCATTTCGCCGCCCAGGTCGCGGTGACGACCAGCCTGGTCGACCCGGTCGACGACTTCACCATCAACGCCGGCGGCATGGTCGCCCTGCTGGAGGCGGTGCGCGGCCGGGCGGAGCCGCCGCCGGTCGTCTTCACCTCCACCAACAAGGTCTACGGCAAGCTCGCCGACATCAGCGTCACCGCCGGCGACCGCCGGTGGGAGCCGGACGACCGCACGCTGCGCACCCGCGGCGTGCCGGAGAGCCGGCCGCTCGACCTCTACAGCCCCTACGGCTGCTCGAAGGGCACCGCCGACCAGTATGCCCTGGACTATGCCCGCATCTACGGGCTGCCGGCGACCGTGCTGCGGATGAGCTGCATCTACGGCCCGCACCAGTTCGGGACGGAGGACCAGGGCTGGGTCGCCCATTTCCTGATCCAGGCGATGCGCGGCAAGCCGATCACCCTCTACGGCGACGGCAAGCAGGTGCGCGACGTCCTGTTCGTCGAGGATCTGGTGGACGCCATGCTCGGCTGCCTGGAGAAGCCGGAGGCCGTGCGCGGCCGCGTCTTCAACATCGGCGGCGGGCCGGGCAACGCCACCAGCCTGCTGGAGCTGCTGGAGCGGATCGAGGGCATCACCGGCAGGCCGGTGGACGTCGATTTCGGCTCCTGGCGGCCGGGCGACCAGCCCTGGTACGTGTCCGACACCCGCGCGCTGACCGCCGCCATCGGCTGGCGCCCGCGCGTCGGCATCGCCGAGGGCGTGCAGCGCCTCGCCGCCTGGCTGGTAGAGGCCGGGCTGGTGGAGGCCGGGCTGGTGCCGGGGCCGGTGGTGGCCGCCCCGGCGCTGGTGGTCGCCACCGGGCTGCCGCAGCGGGCGAAGGGACGGGTGGCGCTATGAGGGTCGCCCTGGTCAATCCGCCCTGGAGCTTCGACGGCAGCATCTATTTCGGCTGCCGCGAGCCCCATCTGCCGCTGGAGTTCGGTTACGCCAAGGCGCTGATCGAGCGGGCGGGGAGCGAGGCGGAGATCATCGACGCCCAGCTCCTCTCCCTCACGCCGCAGGAGCTGCGCGAGCGGGTGGCCGCCGTCCGGCCCGACCTGATCGTGGTCACCACCGCCCCCAGCTACCTGTTCTGGCGCTGCGCCCCGCCGGAACTGCGCGTCCCGCAGGAGACGGTGGCGCTGCTGCGGCCGCTCGGCGCCCGCATGGTCGCGGTCGGCCCGCACGCCTCCACCACGCCGCGCGCCGCCCTCGCCAAGCTGGACGTGGACGCCGCGGTGATGGGCGAGTGCGAGGAGGTGCTGGCCCGCCTGACCACCGACGACTGGACCGCCGTCCAGTCGCTCGTCCGCCGCGACCGCGACGGCACCGTGCATCTCCAGGGCGGGCTGGCCGAGGTGGATTTCGCCAGCCTGCCGGCCCTCTCCTGGCCCGACGCCTGGGTGCGCCGGCACCACCACCACCACCACCGCTTCGACGTTCCGCCAAAAGGTCCGGGGGCCGAGGTCGAGGCCTCGCGCGGCTGCCCCTACCGCTGCTCCTTCTGCGCCAAGGAGACCTTCCGCGACCGCTACCGCCGCCGGCCGGTGCCGGTGATGATGGAGGAGATCGACCGGCTGATCGCCCAGGGCGTCGAGTATCTCTACTTCATCGACGAGATCTTCCTGCCGAACGAGGAGCTGCTGGCCGCCCTCGTCGACCGGCCGGTGCGCTTCGGCATCCAGACCCGCATCGACCTGTGGAAGCCGCCGATGATCGAGCTGCTCGGCCGGGCCGGCTGCGTGTCGATCGAGGCCGGGGTGGAGTCCCTGACGCCGGAAGGGCGCAACGCGCTCGACAAGAACTGCCGCATGGACACCGACACGCTGACCCGGCGGCTGATCCTGGCGAAGCAGCATGTCGCCTTCGTCCAGGCCAACCTGATCGCGTCGGGCACCGACACGCCGGAGATGGTGCGGGCCTGGCGCGACGAGCTGCGCAGCCACGGCGTCTGGGCCAACGACCCGGTGCCGCTGTTCCGCTATCCCGGCTCGCCCGACTACCGCAAGGCCTGGGGCCTGCCCGACGACCTCGCCTGGGAGCGGGCGGTGGACGACTATCTGGCCAACCACACCAGCTTCAGCGACATCCAGGAGGAACGCCCCCTGCCGCTGCAGGCGCTGGAACGGCCGCCCCGCCGGGCGGTGGCATGACCGGCCCGGTCCTCCCGCCGCCGCCGTCCCTCCCCCGCCGCGTCCTGATGACCGCCGACGCGGTCGGCGGGGTGTGGGACTATGCGCTGGAGCTGGCAGGCGGCCTCGCCCCGCTCGGGGTGTCGGTCACTTTGGCGGTGATGGGCGGCGGCATGGACGGGGCCAGGCGGGCGCGGGCGCTGGCCGTCCCCGGCCTCGACCTCCGCGAGGGGCCCTTCAGGCTGGAATGGATGGCGGAACCGGAGGCCGACCTGGAGGCGGCGGGGTCCTGGCTGCTGCAGCTCGCCGCGGAGAGCGGCGCCGGTCTCGTCCATCTCAACGGCTACGCCCATGCCGCCCTGCCCTGGCCGGCGCCGGTGCTGGTCGTCGGCCATTCCTGCGTGCTGTCCTGGTGGCAGGCGGTGCACAAGGCTCCCCCACCGCGTAAGGATTGGGCCGGCTACGAGGCGCGGGTGCGGGCCGGGCTGGCCGCCGCGGACGCCGTCGCCGCACCGACCGCCGCCATGCTGCGGGCGCTGGAGACCCATTACGGCCGGCTGCGCGAGGCGCTGGTAATTTCCAACGGGCGCGACCCGCGGGGATGGCGGCCGGCGACGAAGGAGCCGCTGATCCTCGGCGTCGGGCGGCTGTGGGACGAGGCGAAGAACGCCGCGGCACTCGCCGCCGTCGCTCCGGCGCTGCCCTGGCCGGTGGCGCTGGCCGGCGACTGGCGGCGGCCCGGCACCGATGACGGCAACCGCGGCAGCGGCGGCAACAACGGTGGCGACCGTCCGCCGCACAGGGTGCGGGCGCTCGGCCCGCTGCCCCCGTCCGATCTCGCCGGCTGGTACGGCCGGGCCGCCATCTTCTGCAGCCCCGCCCGCTACGAGCCCTTCGGCCTCGCCGCCCTGGAAGCGGGCCTGAGCGGCTGCGCGCTCGTCCTCGGCGACATCCCCAGCCTGCGCGAGGTCTGGGGCGACGCCGCCCTCTTCGTCCCGCCGGACGACCGGGCCGCCCTGGCCGAGGCGCTGGCCGCCCTGTGCGGCGACGGCGGGCGGCGGACAGCCCTCGGCCGGGCGGCGCGGCGGCGCGCGCTGACCTATGGCGCCGCCCGGATGGCCCGCGAGACCGCCACGCTCTATGGACGGCTGTGCGCCGGCCGGCGGCAGGACCGCCCTTCCCTTTCCCATGCCCTGGCAGGGTGATTTCCGCATGCGCTTCGTCCTCTTCGTCCATTCCCTGGTGTCCGACTGGAATCACGGGAACGCCCACTTCCTGCGCGGCGTCGTCCGCGACCTGCAGCGCCGCGGCCACGAGGTGCGCGTCTATGAGCCGGCCGGCGGCTGGAGCCGCGGCAATCTGGTCGCCGACGCGGGTCCGGAGGCGGAGCAGGCCTTCGCCGCCAGCTTCCCCGACCTGACCTCCCGCAGCTACCCGGCCGACGGTCCCTTCGAGCCGGTGCTCGACGAGGCGCTGGAGGGGGCGGACGTCGTGCTGGTGCACGAGTGGAACGACAAGCGCCTCGTCTCCGCCATCGGCAGGCGGCGGGCGGCGGGCGGCCGCTTCACCCTGCTGTTCCACGACACCCACCACCGCACCGTGTCGGAGCCGGACGCCATCCGCGCCTTCGACCTCGACGCCTATGACGGGGTGCTGGCCTTCGGCGACACCGTGCGCGCGATCTATGCGACGCACGGATGGGGCAGCCGCGCCCACACCTGGCACGAGGCGGCGGACACCAGCGTCTTCCGGCCGCGGCCCGGCACGGAGCGCCGCGGCGACCTGGTGTGGATCGGCAACTGGGGCGACGACGAGCGCAGCGAGGAGCTGCGCCGCTTCCTGCTCGACCCGGTGGCCCGGCTGGGTCTGGCCGCGACCATCCATGGCGTGCGCTATCCGGAACCGGCGCTGGAGGCGGTGCGCAGGGCCGGCATCCGCTACGGCGGCTATCTGCCGAACCACCGCGCGCCGGAGGTCTTCGCCGCCCATGCGGTGACGGTCCATGTGCCGCGCCGCTTCTACACCACCCACCTGCCGGGCATCCCGACCATCCGCGTGTTCGAGGCGCTCGCCTGCGGCATCCCGCTGGTCAGCGCCCCCTGGCGCGACAGCGAGGGCTGTTCCGCGTCGGCACCGACTTCCTGATGGTCGGGACGGCGCCGCGATGGAGCGGGCGCTGGCGGAGTTGCTGAACGACCCGGCCCGCGCCGCCGAGCAGGCGCAAGCCGGGCTGGAGACGGTGCTGGCCCGCCACACCTGCGCCCACCGCGTGGACGAGCTGCTGGCGCTCTGCGCCCCCGGCCTCCGGGCGGACCGCCCAGCCGCCCGTCAGGACACCCGACAGACCGCCGCCGAATAAGACCGAGTCAGGGAGCGAGGATCATGAGCGGACTGAACATCGCCTTCTTCGGGTCCAGCCTGGTATCCGCCTACTGGAACGGCGCCGCCACCTATTACCGCGGGATGCTGCGGGCATTGGCCGGGCGCGGCCACCGCATCACCTTCTACGAGCCGGACGCCTACGACCGGCAGGCCCACCGCGACATCCCCGACCCGCCCTGGGCGCGCGTCGTCGTCTACCAGCCGACAGAGGCCGACGCCGACGCCATGCTGGCCGACGCCGCGGGCGCCGACGTGCTGGTGAAGGCCTCGGGCGTCGGGGTGCTGGACGCCTATCTCGAGGCCGGCGTGCTGGCCGCCCGGCGGGCCGGGCAGATCGTCCTCTTCTGGGACGTCGACGCGCCGGCGACGCTCGATTCCATGCGCCACGACCCGGACGACCGGCTGGCGCCGCTCGTCCCGCACTTCGACATGGTACTGACCTACGGCGGCGGCGATCCCGTGGTGACCGCCTACGAGCGGGAGTTCGGCGCGCGGCGCTGCGTGCCGATCTACAACGCGCTCGATCCCGCCACCCATCACCCCGTCCCGCGGGAGAAGCGCTTCGCCTGCGACCTCGCCTTCCTCGGCAACCGTCTGCCGGACCGCGAGGCGCGGGTCGAGGCCTTCTTCCTGGAGGCGGCGCAGCGCCTGCCCGACCGCCGCTTCCTGCTGGGCGGCAGCGGCTGGGCGGACAAGGGCCTGCCGCCCAACGTCACCGACCTCGGCCACGTCTACACGGCCGACCACAACGCGCTGAACGTCTCGGCGCTGGCCGTGCTGAACATCAGCCGGGAGAGCATGGCGCGCACCGGCTTCTCCCCCGCCACCCGCGTGTTCGAGGCGGCCGGCGCCGGCGCCTGCCTGATCACCGACGCCTGGGAAGGCATCGGGCTGTTCTTCGAACCGGGCCACGAGATCCTGGTGGCGGAGGACGGTGCCGCGGTGGCGGAGCATGTCGCCGCCCTGACGCCGGAACGCGCCCGCGCCATCGGCGAGGCGGCGCTGCGCCGCGTGCTCGCCGACCACACCTACGCCAGCCGGGCGGTGCAGGTGGAGGCACTGCTGACCGGGCGCCGCGCCGCTGCCGACCGGGTGCCGGCATGACGGTTCCCTCCCGCAGCGACAGCCCGCTCGCCATCGTCATCGTCGGGCTGACCATCACCTCCTCCTGGGGCAACGGCCACGCCACCACCTACCGGGCGCTGATCCGGGCGCTTGCCGCGCGGGGGCACCGGGTGACCTTCCTCGAATGCGACAAGCCCTGGTACCGCGACAACCGCGACTGCCCGCAGCCCGAAGGCTGCCGGACGGAGCTCTACGGCGACCCCGCCGACCTCGCCGCCCGCTTCCGCGACCTGGTCCGCTCGGCCGATCTGGCGGTGGTCGGCTCCTATGTGCCGGACGGGGTGGAGGTCGGCCACTGGGTGCAGGAGACGGCGCGCGGCATCACCGCCTTCTACGATATCGACACGCCGGTGACGCTCGCCCGGCTGGCCCGCGGCGACCGGGAGTATCTGACGCCGGACCTGATCCCCGGCTACGACCTCTATCTCTCCTTCACCGGCGGCCCGACCCTGCGCCGGCTGGAACGGGAGTTCGGCTCGCCGATGGCCCGGCCGCTCTACTGCTCCGCCGATCCGGACGCCTATTTCCCCGATCCCGACGCCGCGGTCCGCTGGGACCTCGGCTATCTCGGCACCTACAGCACCGACCGCCAGCCCACGCTGGACCGGCTGCTGCTGGAGCCGGCGCGCCGCTGGGAGGAGGGACGCTTCGCGGTGGTCGGGCCGCAATATCCGGCGGACATCCTCTGGCCGGCCAACGTGCTACGCATCGAGCACATGCCGCCGCGCGAGCACCGCGCCTTCTACACCGCCCAGCGCTTCACGCTGAACGTCACCCGCGCCGACATGATCGCCGCCGGCTGGTCGCCCAGCGTCCGCCTGTTCGAGGCGGCGGCCTGCGGCGTGCCGATCATCAGCGACCGCTGGGAGGGGCTCGACGAGCTGTTCGTCCCCGGTCGCGAGATCGTCATCGCCGACAGCGCCGGGCAGGCGCTCGCCACGCTGAGCGGCATGGACGAGGAGGAGCGCCGCGCCATGGGCCTCGCCGCCCGCCGCCGCTTCCTCGACGGCCACACGCCGCTGCACCGCGCCCAGGCGCTGGAAGGCTACGTCCTGGAGGCACGCGAGGCGCGGCGGGTGGCCTCCTAGTGTCTTTGCTGACATAACGTTGACATTTTGTCGATGTAATGCGAACGTCTTCCCCGGGCCACAGGACCGGATCGGGAGACGGGACGCATGAACGACTGCTGCCGCAGGAGCGGGCGATGAGCGCCGCGTCGGACATCCTCCGCTACCCGGAGCCGAAGATCCTGCCGGCGGGTGATCAGGCCCTGGTGGTGGAGCTGGGCGACGGCGTCGATCCCGCCCTCAACGACCGCGTCCACCGGCTCGACCGGCTGGTGGCGGAGGCCGCCCTGCCCGGCGTGGTGGAGACGGTGCCGACCTACCGCTCGCTGCTCGTCGCCTTCGATCCGCTGGCCACCGACGCCGACAGGCTGGCCGCCTCGCTGCGGCGGCTCGCCTCGGCCGGCGGCGGCCCCGGCGAACGGCGCGGCCGGCGCTGGATCCTGCCGGTCTGCTTCGGCGGCGCCCACGGCGAGGATCTGGAGGAGGTGGCGCGCCGCACCGGCCTGACGGCGCAGCGGGTGATCGAGCTGCACTGCGCCGCCGACTACCGCGTCTACATGCTGGGCTTCTCGCCGGGCTTCTCCTATCTCGGCGGCCTGCCGGAGGCGCTGCACCTGCCGCGGCGGGAGAATCCGCGGATGCGGACGCCCGCCGGCTCCATCATGCAGGGCGGCGCCCAGGCGGCGCTGTCGCCGGTGGAGATGCCGAGCGGCTGGCACCTGCTGGGCCGCACCCCGATCAAGGGCTTCGACGTGCGCCGCGACCCGCCCTTCCTGCTGGCGCCGGGCGACCGGGTGCGGCTGACGCCGATCGACGCCGCCACCTATGACCGCCTCGCCGCCGAGGCCGACCGCAGCGACCTGATGCCGGACGTCGAGGAGATGGCATGATGGCGGCACTGCTCGTCGAGGCCGCCGGCCCCAGCTCCACCATCCAGGATGCCGGCCGCGTCGGCTACCAGCGCTTCGGCGTCTCGGTGGCCGGTGCCGCCGATCCGCTGCTGCATGCCGCCGCCAACGCGCTGGTCGGCAACGCCCCGGCCGAGGGCGCGGTGGAGTTCACCCTGCTGGGCGACCGGCTGGTGGTGGAGGCCGAAAGCTGCCTCGTCGCCGTGGCCGGCGATGCGGTGGTGACCATCGACGGGCAGCCGGCGCAGCCCTGGCGCAGCCACCGCCTGACCCGCGGGCAGCGGCTGGCGGTCGGGGCGCTGCGCTCGGGCGTGCGCGGCTATCTGGCGGCGGCCGGCGGCTTCGCGCTCCGGCCGGTGCTGGGCAGCGTCGCCACCCATGTGCGCAGCCGCCTCGGCGGCCTCGACGGGCGGCCGCTCGGCCCCGGCGACCGGCTCCCCCTGCGGCTGGAGCAGGCGCCCGAGCGCATCGACGCGGCGCTCGATCCGGCCGGCCTGCCGCGGCGCGGGACGGAGCTGCGCGTGCTGCCCGGCCCGCAGGACGACGCCTTCACCGCCGCCGGGCTGGAGACCTTCTTCGGCCAGCCCTACCGCATCGGGCACGAGGCCGACCGCATGGGCTACCGCCTCGACGGGCCGCCGATCGAGCATGCCCGCGGCTTCAACATCACCTCGGACGGCATTCCGCCGGGCGCCGTCCAGGTGCCGGGCACCGGCCGCCCCATCGTGCTGCTGGCCGACCGCCAGACCACCGGCGGCTATCCAAGATCGGCTGCGTGCTGGCGCCGGATCTGGCGGCGCTGGCCCAGATGCGGCCGGGAGAGTCGGTCCGTTTCCGCCGGGTGACGGCGGCGGAGGCCCGCGTCGCCTATGCCGGGTTCCGCAAGGCGATCGACGCCCTGCCGGGGCTGGTGAGGCCGGCGGGCGCCGACCTGCTGGACAGCGAGCGGCTGTTGTCGCTCAACCTCGTGGACGGCATGGTGGATGCCTTCGCCTGAACGGGGCGGGCAGGACCGGGTCAGGTAAGGATGGGAGGACGGGACGGATGGCGCCGACGATCGATCTGAACTGCGACATGGGCGAAGGCTTCGGCCCCTGGAAGATGGGGGACGATGCCGGGATGCTCGACATCGTGACCTCCGCCAACGTCGCCTGCGGCTTCCACGCCGGCGACCCGCTGATCATGACGGAGACGGCCCGGCTGGCGCGCGAGAAGGGCGTGCGCATCGGCGCCCATCCCGGCTTCAACGACCTCTGGGGGTTCGGCCGCCGCGTCATCCGCGGCGACGGCCCGCAGGACATCGAGCGGATGATCGCCTACCAGGTCGGCGCGCTGCAGGGCTGCGCCGCGCTCGCCGGGCACCGCGTCGGCCATGTGAAGGCGCACGGCGCCCTCTACAATGTCGCGGCGGTGGAGCCGGAGGTCGCCGGCGCCATCGCCCGCGCGGTCAAGGCGGTCGATCCCGCCCTGGTCCTGGTGGTGCCGCCCTTCAGCGCGATGGAGCGCGCCGGGCGGGACGCCGGCCTGCGGGTGGCGCGCGAGGCCTTCGCCGACCGCTCCTACGAGGAGGACGGCACCCTCACCCCGCGGTCGCAGCCGGGGGCGGTGATCCACGACCCGGACGAGGCGGCGGCGCGCGTGGTCCGCATGGTGCTGGACGGTGCCGTCGCCAGCCGCACCGGCAGGCCGGTCCCCATCGCCGCCGAGACCGTCTGCGTCCATGGCGACACCCCCAGCGCCGTCGCCATGGCCCGCAAGGTGCGGGCGGCGCTGGAGGCGGCCGGGGTGACCGTCGCGCCGCTGGCGCCGGCCTGACGCGCGCTTTCGGCTGGACAACCGCAGGGTGCCGGGCGAAGCATGGGCATCGCCGCCCGCCGTCCGTCGGGCAAGCGCCTTGCGCCAGGGAGGACCCGCCCCGTGAGCCTCGACTTCCTGATCACCTCGCTGATCGTCGCCATCTCGCCGGGCACCGGCGTCCTCTTCACGCTGGCCGCCGGGCTGTCGCGCGGATCGAAGGCCGGCATCGTCGCCGCCTTCGGCTGCACGCTGGGCATCGTCCCGCACATCGCCGCCGCGATCCTCGGGCTGGCGGCCGTGCTGCACACCTCGGCGCTGGCCTTCCAGATCCTGAAATATCTCGGCGTCGCCTACCTGCTCTACATGGCCTGGGCCACCCTGCGCGACCGCGGCACCTTCCAGGTGCAGCAGGACGTGACGCCGCGCCCGGCCGGACGGGTGATCCTGTCGGCGGTCCTGCTCAACATCCTGAACCCGAAGCTGTCGATCTTCTTCCTGGCCTTCCTGCCGCAGTTCGTCAGCGCCGACGACGCCCGGCCGCTCGCCGCCATGGCGGAGCTGAGCGCCGTCTTCATGGCCGTCACCTTCGTGGTGTTCGTCGGCTACGGCCTGTTCGCCGCGGCGATCCGCAGCCGGATCGTCTCCCGCCCCTGGGTGCTGACCTGGATGCGCCGCGCCTTCGCCGGGGCCTTCGCGGCGCTGGGGGCGAAGCTTGCGCTCGCCGAGCGCTGAGGCCGGACGGGACGGGGGCGGGGGCCGTCGCCGCCCCGTCCGTCACAGCCCCCTTGCCCTTGGTCAGAGCGAGGTCGCCGCCCGCGCCGCCTGGTCGTAGAGGCCGGACAGGGCGCGCAGGATGCCGGCCGCCTCGCCGATCTGCCGGTTGTCGAGCGTGCCCAGCGCCTGCAGCGTCGCGATCAGGCAGTCCTCGCGGATCTGGCGATAGCGCGCCACCGCCTCCTTGCCCTTCTCCGAGGTGCGGTAGGTCACCTCCTTGCCGCGCTTGCCCCGCTCGACCAGCCCCAGCCGGTGCAGCTTCTTCAATGCGTAGTTCACGACATGGGTGTCCTCGATGTTGAGGACGAAGCAGATGTCGGCAAGGCTCTTGTCGCGCGCCCGGTGGTTGACGCTGTGCAGCAGCAGGACCTCCAGCGCCGACAGCTCGGCGATCCCGGCGGCGGCCATGCAGCGCACGACCCAGCGGTTGAAGGCGTTGCCCGCGACGATCAGGCCATACTCGAACTCGCTGGTCTCGGCACTGCTCTCGGACACCAGATGGGCCGAGGAGACGATCGGCTGGGACGGGGTGGTCGGGGCGTTCATCGGGCGGGACTCCGCAGGTTCTCGGGCGGGGCGGGCTGTATCGCAGGCGAAACGAAAACGTTTTTATCGACACCTTATTTATAACGCGTCGGCAAATTCCGCCATGCCCCAAACGGCTCCCGACGCGCGTCCCGACAGGAAAAGGCATTTTCCGGCGGCGGATTGCCACCAAAGGGGCAGTCTGCCCGAAAAATGCGCAAGTTTATGTCGAAGCGACCCGCGGAATCGATGAGGTTGTGTCATTTCCTTATTGGCATTTTATCGGCAAAATGACAACATCTGCCCTGCTCGGTGCGCATGGCGCGCACCGGCGGGCTGAACACCGGGGAGGTCTAATGAAGACGTTTGCCGCACTGGTCGCCGCTGGCCTGGCCTTCGGCTTTTCCACCGCCGCGCTGGCGGAGAAGTGGGACATGCCGACCGCCTATCCCGACGGCAACTACCACACCGAGAACATCCGCCGCTTCGCCCAGGACGTGAAGGCGGCGACCAACGGCGGGCTGGAGATCACCATCCACTCCAACGCCTCGCTGTTCAAGCATCCGGAGATCAAGCGCGCCGTCCAGACCGGCCAGGTCCAGGCGGGCGAGGTGCTGATGTCGATCCTCGCCAACGAGGATCCGATGTTCGAGGTGGATTCGGTTCCCTTCCTCGCCACCAGCTTCGACCAGGCCGACAAGCTCGCCAAGGTCAGCCGCCCCTTCGTCGAGCAGCGCTTCCAGAAGACCGGCCTGCGCGTCCTGTTCACCGTGCCGTGGACGCCGCAGGGCCTCTACACCAAGAACCCGGTGGCCCAGTCGGCCGACCTGAAGGGCGTCAAGCTGCGCACCTACAACGCCTCCACCTCGCGCTTCGCCGAGCTGATCGGCGCCGTGCCCGCCACCGTGCAGGCCGCCGAGGTGCCGCAGGCCTTCTCCGCCGGCCTGATCTCGGCAATGATCACCTCGCCGGCGACCGGCGTCGACACCCAGGCCTGGGACTTCGTGAAGAACTACTACGACGTCCAGGCCTTCATCCCGAAGAACGTCGTCTTCGTCAACGAGCGCGCCTTCCGCAAGCTGCCGGAGGACACGCAGAAGGCCGTCCTGAAGGCGGCCGCCGATGCCGAGACCCGCGGCTGGGAGACCGCCCGCAAGGCCAACGACGAGCTGCTGGGCAAGCTGCGCCAGGGCGGCATGTCCATCCAGAAGCCGTCGGCCGCCTTCCAGAAGGAGCTGGAGGCCATCGGCGTGCAGATGTCGGGCGAATGGGCGACCAAGGCCGGCGAGGACGGCAGCAAGGTGCTGACCGGCTTCAAGACCCAGTAAGGCCCGGCCGGACCGAGGTGACGTAGGGACCGGCGCGGGACGGCGCCCACAGGCCGGGCTCCGTCCCGCCGCGGCCGGTCCGGTTCGACGCAGGCGGTTTTTCAGCGACAGGGGCCGCGGACATCGGACGACAGGTCCGGGGCGGCCAGCAATTGGGACCCGTTCAGCACCCCTTCCGGTGCCATATGGCCGGCGCCCTACGGCCGGCGCCCCTCTCCGGAGCATTCCATGAGCATACTCGACCGCATCTTCACGGCGGCCGGCTATCTGGCTGCCATCTTCCTGGCGATGATCGCCGTCGTCATCCTGGCGCAGATCGGCGGCCGGCTGGCGGGCTATTCGGTTCCCGACGGCGACGACCTCGCCGGCTGGTGCATGGCGGCGTCGAGCTTCCTGGCGCTGGCCGCCACGCTGCGCCGCGGCGAGCATATCCGCGTCAGCCTGCTGACCGACCGGATGCGCCCGGCCCGGCGCCGGCTGTTCGAGATCTGGGCGCATCTGGTCGGGGGGGCGATCGGCGTCTACTTCGCCGTCCACAGCGTCCTGTTCGTCCTCGAATCCTACGAGTTCGGCGACCGTTCCATGGGCGTGCTGGCGGTTCCGCTGTGGATCCCGCAGTCGGGCATGGCCGTCGGGGTCGTGCTGATCGCGGTCGCCCTGCTGGACGAGCTGATCCGCCTGCTGCGCGGCGGCGACCTGCGCCAGTCCGTCGAAGCCGCCCGCACCGAATAACGACCAGCCGGGAACAGGGACCCTCACCTCATGGACAAGCTCTGGATCGCCGCGACGCTGATGTCGCTGCTGCTGTTCTTCCTGGGTACCGGCGTCTGGGTGGCGCTGTCGCTGCTGGGGGTGGCGCTGGTCGCCATGCTCGGCTTCACCTCCTCGCCCGCCGGGTCGGTGCTGGCGACCACCACCTGGGGGTCGAGTGCGAGCTGGACGCTGACGGCGCTGCCGCTCTTCATCTGGATGGGCGAGATTCTCTACCGCACCCGGCTGTCGCAGGACATGTTCACCGGCCTGTCGCCCTGGCTGCAGACGCTGCCCGGCCGGCTGCTGCATTCCAACGTCATCGGTTGCGGCATCTTCGCGGCGGTCAGCGGCTCCTCGGCCGCCACCGCGGCCACCATCGGGCGCATCTCGCTGCCCGAGCTGTCCTCGCGCGGCTATGACGAGCGGATGAGCATCGGCTCGCTGGCCGGCGCCGGCACGCTGGGCCTGCTGATCCCGCCCTCCATCATCATGATCGTCTACGGCGTGGCGGCCGAGGTGTCGGTGGCGAAGCTGTTCATCGCCGGCATCCTGCCGGGGCTGGTGCTGATGGCGCTGTTCTCCGGCTACATCGCCCTGTGGTCGCTGCTGAACCCCGCCAGGGTGCCGCAGGAGACGGAGACGCTGAGCCTGGGCGAGAAGCTGTGGCGCGGCCGGCTGCTGATCCCCGTCGTGCTGCTGATCGCCGCGGTCATCGGCTCCATCTACGCCGGCATCGCCACCGCGACGGAGGCCGCGGCGGTGGGTGTCCTCGGCTCGCTGCTGCTGGCCTGGGCGTCGGGCTCGCTCAGCGTGAAGACCTTCATGGACAGCCTGCTGGGGGCGACGCGCACCTCCTGCATGATCGCCTTCATCCTGACCGGCGCCTCCTTCCTGACGGTCGCCATGGGCTTCACCGGCATTCCGGCGGCGCTCGCCCAGTGGATCACCGGCATGCAGCTCTCGCCCTATGCGCTGCTGGCGGTGCTGACCGTCTTCTTCGTGCTGCTGGGCTGCTTCCTCGACGGCATCTCGATGGTGGTGCTGACCACCTCGATCATCCTGCCGGCGGTGAAGGCGGCGGGCATCGACCTGCTGTGGTTCGGCATCTTCGTCGTGCTGGTGGTGGAGATGGCGCAGATCACCCCGCCGGTCGGCTTCAACCTGTTCGTCATCCAGGGGCTGACCAACCGCGACATCCTCTACATCAGCCGGGCCGCCCTCCCCTTCTTCCTGGTGCTGGTGGTGATGACGGTGCTGGTCGTCCTGTTCCCCGGGATGGTGACCGCCCTGCCGCGGCAGATGCTGGGAGGCTGACCGGAACCGGGCCGCACAGGCGCGCCGGAAACCGGCAAGGGGGCTTCGGCCCCCTTTTTCTTTGCCCGCTTCCGGGTCCGGCCGGGCCGGCGGGCCGGGGGCGCGGACGTTCATCCTTACCGCTTGGGGGCGTCGTCCGGCCATATCCGATCCTTACTCCCTGGGGGCGGATCCGCACTTTCGCCACAGCCGGCCCGGTCTCCGCTCCTTACCTCCCGGGGGCGGGCGACTCGCTGTAAACCCGATCCGAGCCCGATTCGCGACTCGGAAGCGCCGGAAGGCCGTCATCCTTACCGCTTGGGGGCGGATGTCCGGCTCCGTGCCCCCAGGGAGTAAGGATACGGGCCCCCGTCCGGTCACTCCGGCCAAGCTCGAGTCGTTTCAAGCACTTAAGCCCTCTCCACCGACGCCCCCAGGCGGTAAGGATGGAGCCGGCGACGGCGTGCGAAGTCCCCCATCCTCCAGAATCTGAAAACCGTTTTTGTGACTCTGTTCCCCTTTGAAGGATTCGTCGGCCGGAATCGCGAGGGAGTCCGGCGAGTCGGTGCGAATCTTCCTTACCAGCCGGGGGCGTTCGCCTTACCGGACGGGGGCGGTTCCCGCACCCCCCGGGGCGTAAGGGTCGGCCCCCACGCGGTAAGGATGCGCCCCCAGGGAGTAAGGATCGGCAGGAACCGCGGCGTTTCGCCGGTGCCTTGCTCCGCCCCGGCCGCTGCGTTAGGATTCCGGACATCACCGCCCGTCCTGTGCCTTGTCTCGCCCGCGGCAGCCGCCGTCCGGCGATCGCCGGGGCCGTCACGGCGTCGTCGGGTGTTGCAGCGCTGCCGCTCCCGCGGCGCGCCACGGGGCAGGGGCCGCACAATGGCAGCGTACCGACGGGTCCGGCCAAGCCCTTGAAGAGACGGCATGAAATCGGTCCTGATGCCGTTGTGCGCAAAGTGATCGCTGCACAATCCGCACAACGGCGCCCCGGGGCGCCGCAGTTGGAGGAACGTGAAAGCGGGAAAAGACCCTTTCCTTACTTGTTTTCAATGTAAGGATTGATTTAGCCTCCGTCGATCCGGTTCGGGGGGAGCGATGGCGGCGACAGGGCGCAGGAAGACGCGCAAGGCGGGGGATGACGGGAGCGGTCCGTCCGGCACCGACCTCGTCGTGCTGGCGCCCGAGGATCTGGGCGGCGGCGGCGCCATCATCGACAGCGCCGGCGCGCCCGCCGGTCCCGCCGCCGGCTTCGATGCCGGCGCGGCGGCCGGTGCGGCGGGCGGCGAGAAGGCGGCGGCCGGTTCCCCACCGGCGCTCGCCACCGTTCCCGACGGCAGCGCCCCGGTGGCCGGGCTGACCGCCCGCGTCGCCAGCGCGACCTTCGAGCGCGACGGCTACAAGCACCTGATCAAGGCGGCGGAGGCGGTCTACAGCTATCCGGCGAACGGCACGCGCCTGTCGCTGCCGGCGCAGAAGATGCTGAACTTCATGATCCACCTCGCCGGCAGCCAGAACTTCGCCAACAAGCTCTACCGGCTGCCCAAGCGGGTGGTGCGCGGCAACCACAAGGGCAACGAGCGGATCTTCGACGCGCTGAAGGAAATCTTCGATTCCAGCCTGGTGGTCATCGGCCCCTTCCGCGGCCGGCGGTCGCGGGCCGAGCTGCGCATCCTCTCCAGCTACGTCCGCCCGGAGGAGGAGGAGGACAGCGACGCCGCCGACATCCACTTCCAGTTCACCGACGCCTTCCTGGAGCTGCAGCGCACCTCGCAGCTCTGGGCGAAGCTGTCGGGGCCGGCGATGGTCAAGGTCACCAGCACCTACGCGCTGAAGCTCTACGAGATCGGCATGCAGCGCTACCAGATGGACTATCCGTCGCTGGAGCTGGACATCGACACGCTGCGCAAGCTGATGAACGTGCCGGAGGGGGCCTACAAGGACTTCGGCATCCTGCGCACCCGCACCATCGACCGCGCCATCGCCGAGGTGAACCAGCTCGCCCCCTTCCGGGTCTCGATGCCGGAAGACAAGATGAAGCGGCGCGGCCGCAAGGTGGAGAAGGTGACGCTGGAGTTCCTCGCCAAGGACGAGGAGGAGGCGGCCGAGACCTTCCTGGAGCGCGAGCGCCACAGTGCCGGCCGCCGGGCGCGCCGCATCGGCAAGGTGGAGCAGGTCGCCCCCGCCGACGAGGTGGCGGCGGAGGCCGCCGGGCCGGCCGATCTCGGCCCCCTGCCCGACGCCGACGACGTCCACGCCCTGTGGGCCGCCGCCCTGCATGCGCTGAAGGGCAAGGTCCCCGGCCCGCTGCTCGCGGCGCTGGAGCCCGGCCGGGTGGAGGAGGCGCCGCAGGGCGGCCGGCGGCTCGCGCTCAACGCCAAGAGCGCCGTGGTGGCGGACACCGCCCGCAACAACCACTGGCCGACCTTCAAGTCGGCCCTGGCCTCGCTGACCAACGGGCTGATCACCGACGTGGCCTTCGAGGTGGCGGCCGAAGCGGCGGGCAAGCGCGCCGCCCGTCCGAAAGCCGCCCCCAAGGCGTAAGGGCCCCCAAGGCGTAAGGATGGAGGGACCGGAGGGACGCGGCGGCGCCCCCGGGAGGTAAGGATCGGGGGGCGCCGGGCCGGCCCTACTCCCCCAGGATCTCCGTGTCGTGCTGGCCGAGCGTCGGCGGGACGCCCCAGGGGCCGAGCGGCGTGGCGGAGAATTTCAGCGGGTTGGCGACCATGGCGACGGGGGTGCCGTCCTCCAGCGTCCCCTCCACCTTCAGGCCGCGGGCGACCACCTGCGGGTCGGCGAAGACGTCGGCGATGCTGTTGATCGGGCCGCAGGGAACCCCGGCCTCCTCCAGCGTCCCGATCCACCAGCCGCGGGGGCGGGCGGCCAGCAGCGGACGCAGCAGCGCCACCAGCTCCACCCGGTTGGCGACGCGCTGCCGGTTGGTGGCGAAGCGCTCGTCGGCCCCGAGCTCCGGCGCCCCGGCCACCTCGCAGAAGCGGCGGAACTGCTGGTCGTTGCCGACCGCCAGGATCAGATGGCCATCGGCGGTGGCGAAGGCCTGATAGGGGCAGATGTTGGGATGCGCGTTGCCGAGGCGGCCGGGCGCCTTGCCGGAGGCGAGGAAGTTGGCCGCCTGGTTGGCCAGCATCGCCACCTGCACGTCCAGCAGCGCCACGTCGATGTGCTGGCCCTCGCCGGTGCGGTCGCGGTGGGACAGGGCGGCCAGGACGCCGGAGGCGGCGTACATGCCGGTGAACAGATCCACCACCGCCACGCCGACCTTCAGCGGCTCGGCCCCCGGCTCGCCGTCGGGCTGGCCGGTGATGCTCATCAGCCCGCCCATGCCCTGGATCATGAAGTCGTAGCCGGCGCGGTCGGCATAGGGGCCGTCCTGCCCGAAGCCGGTGATGGAGCAATAGACGAGGTCCGGCTTGACCGCCCGCAGCGCCTCGTAGTCGAGGCCGTACTTGACGAGGCCGCCGCGCTTGAAGTTCTCCACCACCACGTCGGCGGTGGCCGCCAGCTCGCGGACCTTGGCGGCTCCCTCCGGCGTGGTGAAGTCGATGGCGACCGACTTCTTGCCGCGGTTGGCGCAGGTGAAGTAGGCGGCCATGCCGGCCTCCCCCGCCTCCGGGTCGGGATCCACGACGAAGGGCGGACCCCAGCCGCGCGTGTCGTCGCCGAGCCCCGGCCGCTCGACCTTGATCACCTCCGCGCCGAGGTCGGCGAAGAACTGGGTCGACCACGGGCCGGCAAGCACGCGGGACAGGTCGAGGATGCGCAGATGCGACAAGGGTCCAGGCACGGTCGCTCCCTTCCGCTGCGCCGCGCGGGACCGGCGCGGCGTCGTTGTGGATTGGCCGGCACTGTGCCGTGGCGAAAGCTATTATGACAAACACATATTCATGATCCGTCCCATAACGGATCACGATGGAACACCGGGGATAGCCGGGGAAACGAGAGGGGGGAGGCGCTTACCGGAAGGTCGCCAGCATCCCGACGAGCAGGCTGGCGGCGACGCCGACCAGCGGGCGGGTGCGGGCATCCTCAAGCCGGCCCTTCAGCGAGACCAGCGGGGCCTTGCGGCCGAAGACGGCCCGGACGAGGTCGGGATGACGGTAGAGCGGACGGGCGTCGCCGGTCCCCTGCTGGCGCACCAGGCTGCGGTGGGTGATCAGGCCCTCTTCCGCCAGCCGGGGGAACTGCTCGGCCCGCAGCGGGCCGACGCTCTTTCCCTTCAGCATCAGGTAATAGGTTCCGGACATGACCGACCGTTTGCGACGAGGGACACGCAATACGCTTACTGCCGGTCAACCTAATCCTGCAGGCGACGGCCGCACAATGCCGGAAGTTACGAAAATTGAATCAAACTGTGACGCGGCAAGTCGGGACGGGCCCGGAGGTTGGCGGAAGGACCGGAAAAACAGGCCTTTCTTAACCGGTCGGCGTCCATGCTGCGCCGTCCTGCGCTCCGTGGGACCGGGGTTGCGGGCCCGAAACAGGTGGTGAGGAACCGGTGCAGGAGTTCTTCCGGTATTTCGTCGAAGGCATCGACCCGGTGAACATCATCCTGACGGTCAACGCCCTTCCGAATCTTCCCTGGTACAACATCCTGTTCGTCGCCTTCGTGATCGCGCCCCTGGTGCGCTTCCAGGGGCCGATGATCGCGCTGTGGCTCGCCAACCTGCTGGTGCCGCACCGCCTGTTCCCCGAACCGCCGCAGCGCCGGCCGGGACCGCTGCCGCTGGTCTCGGTGGTGATCGCCGGCCGGAACGAGGCGGCGGGCATCGCCGGCACCATCCGCTCGCTGCTCGCCTGCAGCTATCCGCGGATGGAGATCATCTTCGTCGACGACTGCTCGACCGACGACACCTTCGAGATCGCCGGCAGCTTCGTCGGCACCGGCCATGTCCGCTGCTTCCGCGCCGCCACCCATTCCGGCAAGCCGAGCTGCCTCAACATCGGCATCCAGCGGGCGCGCGGCGAGTACATCATGATCGTCGACGCCGACGCCGACGTGCAGATCGGCGCCATCCACGAGATGCTGATCCCCTTCGACGACCCGCGTGTCGGCGCCGTCACCGCCCATCTCAGGGTGCGCAACGCGCGCGACACGCTGATCACCCGCATGCAGGAGATCGAATACGCCTTCAACGTGGCGGCAAGCCGCCTGTGGCGCTCGCATCTCGGCATCCTGTCGATCATCGCGGGGGCCGGCGGCATGTTCCGGGCCGGCGCCATCCGCTCGCTCGGCGGCTACGACACCGGGCTCGGCGACGACACCGACCTGACGATGCGGCTGCGCAAGGCGGGCTGGCGGCTGGTCTTCGCCCCCTATGCCGTCATCTGGGTCGACTGTCCGGCGACCTGGCGCGGGCTGATCCGCCAGCGCAGCCGGTGGGAGCGCAACATGATCAAGATCCGGCTGCGCAAGCAGATCGACATCCTGCGCGTCTCCCTGTTCGGCTTCAGCAACTTCCTGATGATGGCCGACCAGATCCTGGTGCGCTTCCTGCTGCCGCTGGCCTTCCTGGCCGGACTGTTCTGGTACATCGCCACCGATCCCTTCATCACCTCGCGGATCCTGACCTTCATGTACTGGATCCATGTGTGGGAGACGCTGCTGCGCATGCTGGCGGCCAACGACGTGCTGGGGGTGCCGCGGCTGGCGGCCCTGCCGCTGGCGCCCCTCGTGCCGCTCTACCGGCTGGGGCTGAAGCTGTCGCTGATGCCGGCCATCGTGAAGGAGATGCTGCGCATCGGCCTGCGCCACGGCTATGTGCCGGAGAAGATCTGGCGGCAGACGCCGCACTGGTGACGGGGCGGCCTCAGCGCTCCAGCTTCGGCGCCAGCGAGGCCCAGGCATGGACCGCCACCCCGCGGTACTGCGCCCCCGCCGGCCGGGCGCGCGCGAGCGTGTCGAGCGCCGCCATGTCGTCCTTCACCCGTTGATAGGGCGCGTCGGCATAGCTGATGGTCGCCTGTTCCGGTCCGCCCTGCACGGTGACGCCGAAGCGCCAGGGCTTGGGGGCGGCGTCCAGCGAAGCCAGCAGCCTCGCCGCGAAGCGCTCCGTCGCATCGGGCCGGTTGCGGTAGGCCATGACCACCAGCTCGTCCGAGAGCGCGGCCACCGCGTCGGCCAGCGTGTCCAGGCCGCTGTTTCCCAAGCCGGCATTGCCCCGGCCGGCGCCGGGCGCGTTGGCGAAGGCCGGGTGGAGCACCATGCCGAGCCGCTTTCCCGAGCCGGACAGCGCGCCGCGCGCCTCCGCCAGGCGGTCGGCCAGGGCGGCGGCGATGCGGGCGCGGCCCTCCGCCCCCGACTTCCACAGCGGCAGCGTGTAGGGCTCGATGTCGAGCTGGACGCCGGCCACGCCGCGCGCGGCGGCCGCCAGACGCAGCAACTCCGCCAGCGCCGGCGGCTGGGCGCGGCCGTCCGCCCAGCCGGGATCGCCGCCGACCAGCAGCACGGTGATGCCGCGCCCGGCGAAGGTGGCCAGCGCGGCGTCGAGCGCCGGACCGGTCATCCCCGCCCGGTCGGCCGGCGGGATCGAGAGGTACGCCGTGCCGAACCCCTCCCGCCGCATCGTCCCGGCGACCCTCGGCCAGTCCGCCCGGCCGGTGTTCCAGATCCACAGGGCGTTGTCCCCGGCCGTCCCGGCGGCAGCGGCACCGGCGCGCCCGGGATCTCCGGCGGCGAGCGCCGCTGCGGCGGCAAGCGGGGCGGCCATCAGGGTACGGCGGCTGAGCGTCATGGGCTGACCGTCATGGGTTGAGAGTGATGGGTTGAGAGTGATGGGCTGGGCATCCCGGGGGCATGCATCGTCGGTTCAAAGGGCCTTCATCAGGTCGCGGGGCAGCCAGCGCTCCCGGGTGAGGCGGATGATCGCGTCGACGCGGGCGTCGCCCGGCAGGGTCGCGGCCTCCGCGGGATCGGCCGGCTCCACCTCGATCCTCGCATACTGCTGCCAGGTCTGGTTCTGCCAGAAGTAGCGCCGCAGGCTGTCGGGCAGCGGTCCGACCTCCAGGGGCAGGTGGATCACGCGGGCCTCCAGCGTCCGGCCGCTGTCGGAGACGACGATGTCCGCCGCCATCCCTTCCCTGAGACGGGAAAGCTCCACCGCCGGCACCCAGACGAAGATGCGGGCGCTGCCGGCGCGCTGCAGGCGGACGATGGCGACGCTGGGACGGATCACGTCGCCCAGGCTGCGCGGGCATTCCGTGACCACCCCGTCGAACGGCGCGCGGATCTCCTCGTTGCCGCCAAGGCCGGCCAGGACCTGCCGCGCCGCCACCCGCTCGGCGAAGCCGGCGGTCTGGGCCGCCATTTCGGCACGCAGCCGTTCCAGCTCGGCATGACGGCGACGCAGCGTCGCCTCCGCCTCGGCCAGCCCTTCGCGGGCGCGGTCACGGGCCGACAGGACGGCGACGCGCTCCTTCAGCGGGACGGCCTCCGCCCGCCAGGCCTGTTCGATGGCGGTGGCGAGGGCTGCGGCATTTTCGTCATGGCGGCGGGCGGCGGCGGCGTGGCGCTCCGAGATGGCCACCAGCGACCCCGCCACCGCGATGCGCGACCGCTGGACGATCCGGCGGACGCGGGCCATCGTTTCCTCCGCGATCATCTCGCCGCGGTAGGCGTGGTCGCGCACCGGATCGCCGACCAGCGCCAGCAGGTCGCCCTTCGCCACGCGGTCGTTGCAGGTGGCGCGCAGCGCGAGGATCCGTCCCTCGAACAGGGTGGAGACGATCGCCTCCTCGGCCCGGATATGGCCGACGCCGACCACCCGGATCTGGTTGACGAGCGCCAGCCAGCCGAAGGTGGCGCCCAGCATGCCGAGCAGCGCGATCCGCGCCACGCGGATGCGCGGGGCCGGGCGTCGGTAGTTGGCGGCGTGACGGGCTTTCAGCATAATCAGAAATCATTTACCGGTTGGGGCCATGATTGCCCCCGGACAGCTTGCCAATAGTTAAAACCTTCCAGAATGCGGCTGCAGTGCCGCGGAGATCCGAATGGCGACCATCGTCTGCGTTGTTGGTGACAAGGGCGGCACCGGCAAGTCCACCTGGGCGCGCGGCCTTGCCGACCTGTACCGCCTGTCGGAGCGGTCGGCAGCACTGTTCGATGGCGACTGGCTGGCGCGCAGCCTGTTCAAGTTCTTCCGCAATTCCGACGAGAAGGGCCGTTCCCTGCCTCTCGACCGGCAGGACCCGCGGCAGGGGTGCATCCTGTACGACGCGCGCGACCGCCGCTTCGGCCGCGACTTCCTGCTGAACAGCCTGGCCTTTCCGGGGGTGGAGGTCATCCTGCACGACCTGCCTGCCGGCTTCCGCACCGACATCGCCGGGCTGATGAGCGTGACGAACCCGGCCGTCGCGGTGAAGGAGTTCGCCGCCTGCGCCGCATCCATGGGCCACCGGCTGGTGCTGGTCAACGTGATGACGCCGAGCCCGTCCGACTTCCACACCGCCCCCTGGCTGGCGGAGACGCTGGGGACCGGCGCCACGGTGGTCGCCGTGCGCAACGGCCTGTTCGAGGCGGCAAGCTTCGGGGTCTGGCAGCGGGAGGCGGCCAAGGCCTTCGCCGCCGCCGGCGGGATCGAGATCGAGATGCCGCGGCTCGACACCGACGCGGCCATCCTGTGCGACCAGCGGATGGCGCGCTTCACCGCGGCGGTGGCCGACGACCGGCTGGCGCTGGCCGACCGGCTGCGCATCCTGTCCTGGCTGCGCCGCTTCGCCGGATCGGTGATGCCGGTCGCGGATCTGCTGTGCCTGCCGGGCGATGTCGCGGAGCGGGTCGGCGCCCTGCGGGTCGAGACCTCCTCCATCGTGGAACCGGCCGTCGTGCCGGCGGTGGAGGTGCCGCGCGACGAGATCGTCGCCGAACCGGAGGAGGCCACCCCGGCCGCGGCCGTCGCCGAGCCGGCGCCCGGACCCGCGGCCGAACCCGTGTCCGAGCCCACCTTCGAACTGGAGCCGCCGGCCGCTCCGGAGGACCAGGACCGCCCCGTCAAGCCCCGCTCCCCGTCCGGCCGACGGCCGCTGTCGGAGTTCATCGCCCGGGCCAGCCGGGTCGCCGGCAGCCTGGGCACGGGGGCCGCCGCCGGGGACCCGGCCGACGGCGCGAAGCCGGCGAAGGGGGCCGGCAACGGCAGCGACGACGGCTTCCTGCCGGCGGGCGACAAACCGATCATGTGACGCCCGCCGCGGACGGGGGCGTCACGGTTCCCTGAGGGCCCGGTCCAGCCCTTCGGTGATCGGGGAGAGCAGATAGTCCAGCACCGTGCGTTCCCGGGTCGCGATGGCGACCTGTGCCGGCATGCCCGGCAGCAGGGAGACGCGGTGCCCCAGCGAGCGGCCGGTCTCGGCCAGCGCGCTGTCGTCGACCGTGAGCTGCACCTGGTAGAAGGGCGAGCCGGTGCGCGGGTCGGTCATGCGGTCGGCGGAGATGGTGGCGACGCGGGCCGGCAGGCGGGGGGCGAGGCGCTGGTTCAGCCCGACCAGCTTCACCTCGGCGCCCATCCCCGTCTCGATGTCGTCGATGTCCTCCGGCCGGACGGGGCCTTCGACGACCAGCGCCTGGCTGGACGGCACGATCTCCATCAGCAGGTCGCCCGGCTGGATCACCCGCCCCGGCGCCCGCACCGACAGCGCCATCACGCGACCCGCGAGCGGCGCCCGGATTTCCGTGAGGTCGAGCTGGCGCAGCGCCGCGCGCAGCCGGGGTTCGGTGTCGCGCAGGGCGGAGCGGGTCTGGCTGAGCTGGTCGTTCACCTCGGCCAGCCGGTCGTGGGAGAGCTGGGCCATGCGCATGCGGGCCTGCTCGATCGATTTCCCGGTCTCCGCCACGCCGGCCCGGAGGGAGGCCTGCTGTCCTTCCAGCGCCGCCGCGGCCCGTTCCAGCGCCAGCAGCTTGCTCTTGGGCGCGTAGCCCTTGTCGAAGAGATAGCGGATGTCCTGCGTCTCCTGCAGGATGAGCCCGAGCTGGCGATCCAGGCTGCGGATCTCGCCCTGGCGGCCGGCGATCTGCTCTTCCATCTGGCGGATGCTCTGGCGCAGCAGGCCGATTTCCCCCTCCAGCGCCTCCCGCCGGCTGGCGAACAGCGCGCGCTCCGTCGCCATCACCTGCATCGCCCGGCTGTCGGCCGCCCTTGCGGTCAGGAATTCGGGGAACAGGATCTCCTCCAGCCCGTCGCGCTCCGCGGCGAGCCGCGCCTCCTCCGCCGACAGCCGGTCGAGCTGGCCGGCGAGCTGGTCGGCCAGCGCCTTCGCCTGCGTCGACTCCAGCTTCAGCAGAAGCTGGCCGGCCGCCACCTCCTGCCCCTCGGCGACCGCGACCTCCGCCACCATGCCGCTTTCCTGGTGCTTCACCGGCTGGCGGTCGGAGATCACCTTGACCACGCCGGAGACGATGACGGCACCCGCAAGCCGCGCCTGCGCCGCCCAGCCGAGCATCACGCCGAAGAACAGCGCGATGACGGCCAGCCCGACCGACGCGGTGGCGAGCACCCCGTCGGACCGCGGTCCGCTGGGGCCGGCGTCGTTGCCGGTCAGCATGGTCATGCGCCACCCCCGCCCTTCAGGCTGACCACCGTCCTGCCGGCGGCGGGGAGGGCCGCGGACGCCTGCGGCCGCATCAGGCGGGCCAGCACGGAGGCGCGGTCGCCCAGCATCTCCGGCACGCCGTCGCGGATCACCAGCATGCGGTCGGCCAACTCCAGCACGCGCGGGCGCTGGGCGGCGATGACGAGGGTGGTTCCCGCCTCCTTCAGGTGGCGCAGACTGGCCATCAGCCGGTCTTCCCCCATGGCGTCCAGGTTGGCGTTCGGCTCGTCCAGCACCACCAGCTTCGGGGTGCCGAACAGGGCGCGGGCGAGCCCGACGCGCTGGCGCTGGCCGCCCGACAGGATCTGCCCGTTATCCCCGACCTGCGTGTCGTAGCCCTTGGGCAGGGCCATGATCATCTCGTGGCAGCCGGCAGCCTCCGCCGCGGCGACCACCGCTTCGGGCGAGGCGTCCTGGAAGCGGGCGATGTTGTCGCGCACGCTGCCGGCGATCAGCTCGACATCCTGCGGCAGATAGCCGATCAGCCGGCCGAGCTGGGCGCGGTTCCACGCCGCCAGGTCGGCCCCGTCCAGCGTCACGCTGCCCGCCCCCGGCCGGTGGATGCCGACCAGCAGGCGCAGCAGCGTGGATTTTCCCGCTCCGCTGGGACCGACGATGCCGAGCGCCTCCCCGGGCTCCAGCGAGACGGAGATCCCGCGCAGGATCGGTGCGGCCCCGGGCTCCGGCGCCCAGCCGAGCTGGTCGGCCGCCAGGGCGCCGCGGGGCTGCGGCTGTTCCATGCCGCCGGCTTCCGGCGGGTGGCGCAGCAGCAGCACGCTGAGACGGCGCCACGCCTGACGGGCCGTGACGATGGATCGCCAGGAGCCCACCACCAGCTCCACCGGCGCGAGCGCCCGGGCCAGCAGGAAGGTGGAGGCGAAGATGGAGCCGGCGGAGATCTGCTGCTCCAGCGCCAGCAGGGCGCCCAGCCCGAGGACCAGGCTCTGCAGGAACAGGCGGCTGAACTTCACCAGGGCCGACAGGACGCCGCCGCGGTCGGCGGCGCGGGTCAGGCTGGCGACCGCCTCGTCGCGCCGGCCGCTCCACCGCCGGGTCAGGGCATCGTCCATCGCCATGGCGCGCACCACCGGCGCGTTGTGGATCGCCGCGTCGAAGACGGTCTGGGCCTCCATGGCGCTCCGGGTGCCGTTGCCGATCGGGCCGGCGATCAGCGCCTCGTTCAGGATGGCCAGCACGAGCAGAAGGAGGGCGCCGCCGATCAGCGTCACCGCGAGCCAGGGATGGATCAGGGCGATGACCAGCACGAACAGCGGGACCCACGGGGCATCCATCGCCGCCAGGACGGCCGGTCCGGCGAGGAACTGGCGGATCTGGTCGAGGTCGCGGGCCCCCTGCCCGCCGATGGGGCCGTCCCGGCCGGTGCGCGGTTCCACGGCGCCCGCCAGTTCCGCCTGGAAGACGCGCTCGCGCATCCCGCGTTCCAGGATGACGCCGGCACGCGCCAGAAGGCGGCCGCGGACCGAATCGAGCGTCGCCTGCGCCATATGGGCGGCGGCGACCGCCAGGGTCAGCGCGAAGAGGGTGGAGAGGTTGCCGCTGTTCAGGACCCGGTCGTAGACCTGCATCATGTAGAGCGGGGCGGCCAGCGACAGCAGGTTGATGGCGCCGCTGAACAGCGCGCAGAAGCCGACGGCCGGCATGCAGCGCCGCAGCGCGGCCCGCAGGCCCGTGTCCTTCGTCCTGCTCGAGTCCCGGCTCACAATGCCATGCCCTTCAATCCGCCTGTGTCCCGGTTCCCGCCCGACTGTTCGCCGAGACGTCACATTTCGTCACAAATGGTTTCAGTTGATCAATTGTGGTCGTGTACTTGACGCGATCAGTCACGGTTTACGTGTTTTCTGCGGCCTTGACTCCGAATGGCGCAATCAAAAGGCACGAATACCTTATCAGCGCGACCATTCGTTCTGCCATCATGATTGCCGAATCCTAAAAATATATGTAAAAATTGAGCATTCCTGGGTGTGTGGATCCGGGAGTCCGTCCAGATCGTGGTGCAGCCGTGTCGACCAGCAAGAGCAATCCGGGAAAAGGTGGTGGGGCCGGGACCGACGCCCCGCGCGCGCTTGTGGATGGCGCCGCGTCCAGCAAACTGACCGGAGGCACCGGCGGCGACCTGCTGTTCGGCGGGGCGGGCAACGACACGCTGAACGGCGGTGCCGGCAACGACTGGGTCGATGGCGGGGCGGGCAACGACCTGGGCATCCACGACCTGCGCACCGACACCAAGGGCTGGGACTTCTATTTCGGCGGCCAGGGCAACGACACGCTGGAGATCCGCCTGTCCTCGGCCCAGCTCAAGGACCCGAAGATCGTCGCCGACCTGCTGGCGCTGAAGGCCTTCATCGCCGACCACAAGGGCGAGACCCGGGGCAGCGACTATGACCATATCGGCACCTTCTCCGCCCTCGGCCTGAAGGCGGCGGGGTGGGAGGATCTGCGCGTCACGGTCGACGACAAGGTCTTCGACCTGGGCCTGCTTGGTGGCGGTACGGGTGGCGGTACGGGCGGCGGTGCGGAGCCGGTCCCGGCGACCGTCAGCGTCACCACCCCGGACAGCAACGCCAACACCGCCGCCGTGGTGTCGCAATGGGCCGAGCAGGGCGTCTTCGTCCGCGCGCTGGTCGGCGAGGCGGGGAACCCCGCCTCCTGGCAGCAGACGGCGCTCGGCACCAAGACGGTCAGCTTCTCGATCACCGGCGCCAACACGACCGACGGCTCGATCCAGGGCAGCTACCGGTATTCCGGCCTCGGCGTCAATTCCGGCAACGGCATCGACGGCGGCGAGATCGACACCATCAGCGGCGGCACCTCCGCCACGACGGAGCTGATGGCCCTGTCCTTCGAACGGCCGATGCAGTCGGTCACCATCCAGCTTTCCGCCCTGTTCGACGGCAAGGACGATCCGGCCATCGCCGGCGCCGACCGCGGTCCCTACGACAGCGGCTATGTGGAGCGGGCGCAGGTCGTCGTCTTCGGCACCGGCGGACAGGTGCTGGGCACCGTCGAGGTGACGGGGACGATCAACGGCCTCGCCAGCGTCACGCTGACCGCCAGCCAGTTCGGCGGCGCCATCGGATCGGTCGCCCTCGCCCCCCTGAACGACGGCGCGGGCCGCTCCGGCAACAACAGCGACTTCCTGCTGCGGTCGGTCACCGCCACCCCGATGTCGGTCGACGCCACCGCCTCCACCCCGATGCTCGCCGTCCAGCCGGCCGCCGGGCTGGAGGACCAGGCGATCGCGCTCGACCTGGCCGCGGCGCTGACCGACACCGACGGGTCGGAGCGTCTGTCGCTCACCGTCGGCGGCCTGCCGGGCGGGGCCAGCCTGTCGGCCGGCACGCGCAACGCGGACGGGACCTGGACGCTGTCGGCGAACGATCTCCCCGGCCTGAAGCTGGTTCCGCCGGCCGGCTTCAGCGGCAGCATCGCCCTGTCCGTCACCGCCACCTCGACCGAGTCGAACGGTGGTGCGACGGCCTCCGCATCCGCCGCCGCGACCGTGACGGTGACCGCCGTCGCCGACGCTCCCCTGCTCGACGTGCATGACGTGACCGGGCGGGAGGACAGCGCCATCGCGCTCGATCTCCGGGCGGCGCTGACCGACACGGACGGGTCCGAGACGTTGTCGCTGACCCTCGCCGGCCTGCCCGCCGGGGCCAGCCTGTCCGCCGGCAACCGCAATCCGGACGGCACCTGGAGCCTGTCCCGCGATGATCTGGCCGGGCTGACCCTGACTCCGCCGAAGGATTTCAGCGGCGACCTCACCCTGACCGTCACCGCCACCAGCACCGAGAGGACCGGCGACCGCGCCTCGACCTCCGGCACGCTCGCCCTGTCCATCGCCGGGGTGGCCGACGCACCGACGCTTGCCGTGACGGACACCGACGGCGGCGAGGACGAGGCGATCGCGCTCGACATCCGGGCCGCGGTCGGCGACGCCGACGGCTCCGAGAGCCTGAGCGTCACCCTTGCCGGCGTGCCGCAGGGCGCCAGCCTGTCCGCCGGAACGCGCAATGCCGACGGCACCTGGACGCTGACCGCGGCCGATCTCGACGGGCTGACCCTGACGCCGGCCGACGGCTGGTCCGGCGACATCGCGCTGACGGTGACGGCGACCAGCACCGACCGCGGCGGCGACAGCCGCAGCGTGACCGCCGGGATGGCGGTGTCCGTCGCTCCGCTGGCCGACATGCCGACCCTGTCGGTCGCCGATGCGACGGGGACCGAGGACACGCTGATCCCGTTGACCATCGCGGCCGGCCTGACCGACCTCGACGGGTCGGAGAGCCTGTCGCTGACCATCTCCGACGTGCCGGACGGCGTCGTCTTCAACAAGGGCGTGAAGAATCCGGACGGCACCTGGAGCATCACGCCGGAGCAGCTCCGCGACCTCGCCTTCACGCCGCCGAAGGACTTCAGCGGCGAGATCACCATGACGGTGACCGCGATCAGCACCGAGAGCAACGGCGCCCAGTCCGTACGGGCGGAGTCGCTGACCTTCGCCATCACGCCGGTCACCGACGCCCCCACCCTTGCCGTGGCCGATGCGACGGGTGCCGAGGACCATGCGGTGGCGCTCGACATTTCCGGCGCGCTCACAGACCTGGACGATTCGGAAACCCTGTCCTTCACCGTCGCCGGCGTGCCGGAGGGGGCGAGCCTGTCGGCCGGCTCCCGCAACGCCGACGGCACCTGGACGCTGGGCCCGGCCGACCTCGACGGCCTGACCCTCGTTCCGCCCAAGGATTTCAGCGGCAAGATCGTTCTGACCGTCAATGCCGTCTCCACCGAGTGGCGCGGCGACACCGCGACCACCAGCGCCGTGCTGACCGTCACCGTGACCCCGGTCGCCGACGCGCCGGCGCTGGCGGTGGAAGACGCCGCGGGCAGCGAGGATCGGGCGGTCGCGCTGGACATCACCGCGGCGCTTGGCGACCTCGACGGCTCTGAAAGCCTGTCGGTCACGATCGCCGGCGTGCCGGACGGAGCGAGCCTGTCGGCCGGCACGCGCAACGCGGATGGCACCTGGACGCTGGCGGAGGCCGACCTCACCGACCTGACGCTGACGCCGCCCAAGGACTTCAGCGGCACGCTGGCGCTCTCCGTTTCCGCGACCAGCACCGAGACGAACGGCGCCACGGCGACGACCAGCGCAACCCTTGCCGTTTCGGTCGCGGCGGTTGCCGACGCGCCGGACCTGTCGGCGCGGGACGCGACCGGCAACGAGGACAGCGCCGTCGCGCTGGATCTGTCGGCCGCCTTGAGCGATGCCGACGGATCGGAGACGCTGTCGATCAGCATCGACGGCGTGCCGGACGGCGCCACGCTGTCGGCCGGCACGCGCAACGCGGACGGTAGCTGGACGCTGACCGCCGGACAGCTCGACGGCCTGACGCTGACGCCTCCGGCGAACTTCAGCGGTGAACTGACGCTGTCGGTGACGGCGACGAGCCGCGAGGCCGATGGCTCCACGGCCAGCACCGCCGCCGTGATGGCGGTCATCGTGACGCCGGTCGCCGACGCGCCGCTGCTCGCCCTGTCCGACGTGACCGGGGCGGAGGACCAGCCCATCGCGCTTGGCATCGACGCCTCGCTGATCGACACCGACGGGTCGGAGAGCCTGACCGTCGCCATCGCCGGCCTGCCGGAGGGAGCGACGCTGTCCGCCGGCAGCCGCGGTCCCGACGGCGTGTGGCTGCTGACGGCGGCCGAGGCGGCGACGGTCACCGTCACGCCGCCGAGGGACTTCAGCGGCGACCTCGTCCTTGCCGTGACCGCCACCGCCACCGAATCGGATGGCGCCACGACGGCGCGCAGCGGCACGATGACCGTCTCGGTGGCTGGGGCCGCCGACACGCCCGACCTTGCCGTCACGGCGGCGACGGGTGCGGAGGACGGCGCCATCGCGCTCGACATCCGTGCCGCGCTGACCGACCTCGACGGGTCGGAGACGCTGTCGATCACCGTCGCCGGCCTGCCGGAGGGCGCCTCCCTGTCCGCCGGCACCCGCAATCCGGACGGAAGCTGGAGCCTGCGGCCGGCCGACCTCGAGGGGCTGAGCCTGGCGCCGCCCGCCGACTACAGCGGCACCCTGGCCCTGACCGTCGCGGCCACCGCGGCGGACGGCGACAGCCGGGCCACCCGCAGGGCGGAGCTGGCGGTGACCGTCACGCCGGTCGCCGACGCACCGGTCCTGGCCGCGGCGGACACGAGCGGCGCCGAGGATTCGGCGATCCCCCTCGACCTCTCCGCCGCCCTGGCTGATACCGACGGGTCGGAGAGCCTGACCGTCACCATCACCGGGGTTCCCGCGGACGCCAGCCTGTCGGCCGGTACGAAGAACGCCGACGGCACCTGGACCCTGACGGCGGTCCAGCTCGACGGGTTGACCCTCACTCCACCCGCGAACTTCAGCGGCGACATCGCGCTCGGCGTGACCGCCACCGCGACCGAGCAGGGCGGCGGCAGCGTCATCGCGACCGCCGCGCTCACCGTCACCGTGACCCCGGTCGCCGACCTGCCGACGCTGTCGGTGCGGGATGCCGCGGGCGACGAGGATACCGCCATCGCGCTCGACGTCGCGGCGGCGCTTACCGACACCGACGGGTCGGAGACGCTGTCGGTCACCATCGCCGGCCTGCCGGCCGAGGCCGTGCTGTCGGCCGGCACGCGCAACGAGGACGGAAGCTGGACGGTGCAGGCCAGCGACCTCGCCGGCCTGACGGTGACCCCGCCGCGCGACTTCAACGGCGACCTCACCCTGTCCGTCACCGCCACCAGCCGCGAGAGCGACGGCAAGACCGCCACCACGCCGGCCGCGACGCTGACCGTCGCGGTGGCGCCGGTGCCGGACGATCCGATCCTCGCCGTCGCGCCTGCGACGGGGGCGGAGGATGCGGCGATCGCGCTGGCCATCACGGCGGCGCCGCCGGAGGGCACGGACCTGCCGGTCTTCGTCACCGTCGCCGGCCTGCCGGCCGGGGCGCGGCTGTCGGACGGCGTACACAGCCTGACCGCCGACGGGCTGACGCCCGCCGACCTGACGGGCTGGGACCTGGGCGCGCTGGCGTTGGTGGCGCCGCCGAACTACAGCGGTGCGCTGGAACTGACGGTCTCCGTCTCCTCGCCGCTGCCCGACGGGACGCAGGCCACGGTCACCGCGCCGCTGCCGGTCACCGTGACCCCGGTGGCCGACGCCCCGACGCTGGCCGTCACGGCGGCGACGGGCGGCGTGAACGAGCCGGTGGCGCTCGACATCGCGGCCGCGCTCGCCGACCTCGACGGGTCGGAGAGCCTGTCTGTCACCGTCGCCGGCCTTCCCGCCGGGGCGAGCCTGTCGGCCGGCACCCGCAATGCCGATGGAAGCTGGACGCTGAGCCAGCAGCAGCTCGCCGGCCTGACCCTGACGCCGCCGGCCGGACAGGCCGGCAGCTTCGAGCTGTCCGTGACCGCCACCGCGCGTGAAAGCGACGGCTCCACCGCGGCGACGGCGGCGGCGCTGCATGTGGCGGTGGTGGACGGCCCCAACCGCATCGTGGTCAGCAACGCGGTCGATGCATCGGGCGCGCAGGACCGCAGCGACGGCTATGTCCTGTCCTATGCCGGTCCGTCCACCCGGCGGACCGTCGACGGCACCACCATGGACATCGCCGGTGTCGCGGCCGACAGCACGGTGTCGGTGGTGCGCGACGCCGCCGACAATCCGACGGTCACCGCCGACAAGGGCTTCGGCACCGTCCGCAACGTCCATGTCGCGAGCCAGGGCGGCGCCAGCGTCACCACGCAGAAGTTCGTCAGCAGCGACATCGACATGGCCGACGGCGGCGACTCCTCGGTCACCGTCCGTGACGGACTGTCGGGGACCGTCAACACCGGCTCCGGCAACGACCGGATCGAGTTCACCAGCGCCGGTGCGGCGGTCGCGGGCAGCGGGGCCGCCGGGACGGTGCGCGTCGCCAGCGGAGCGGGCAACGATGCCATCCTGCTGACCGCGCTGGCCGGGGTGTCGGTGGCCGGTGTGATCGATGCCGGGGCCGGCGACGATCTGGTCACCATCGACAACCGCAGCGCCGACACCGTCCATGGCGGGCTGGGCAACGACACCATTGCGGGTGGCGGCGGGGACGACGACCTCGACGGCGGCGACGGCGACGACAGCCTGTCCGGCGGCTCGGGCGGCGGCGACACGCTGACCGGCGGGGCCGGCAACGACGTGCTGCGCGACGGCGACGGCACCGCGCTGGCCGACGGCGGCAGCGGCGACGACACCATGGTCATCGACTACAAGGTGCCCGTCGGCGACTCCACGGTTCAGCGCATCCTGACCGGCGGTGCCGGCGCCGACACCCTGACGCTGACCGGCACGCTGTCCGACCTGCGCCTGTCCATCTACGGCGACGGCGTGGCGGAAGCGGCGACCGACGGGGCGGACTCCATCACGGTCAGCGGCACCTATGCCTCGGTCGATGTCTGGCTCGGCGGCGGCAACGACGTCTACCAGGGGGACAACACGGGCGGCAGCGCCAACACGACGCTGCTGGTGGACCGGGTGCATGGCGGCAGCGGCGACGACCGCATCAGCACCGGCGGCGGTGACGACATCCTGTGGGGCGACGACGGCAACGACAAGCTCTACGGCGGCTTCGGCAACGACACGCTCTACGGCGGGACGGGGCTGGACGACCTCTACGGCAACGGCGGCGACGACGTGCTCTACGGGGACGAGGGCAACGACACGCTGCGCGGCTTCGACGGCAACGACACGCTCTACGGCGGGTCGGGCGACGACGTCCTCTATGGCGAGAACAACAACGATCTGCTGGTCGGCGGCGAGGGCAACGATACCATTACCGGCGATGCCGGGGCCGATACCATCGACGGCGGGCTCGGCCTGTTCGACAAGCTGGACGGTGGCGCGGCCAACGACGAGATCACCGACGCCGACGGCGCCGCGGAGGTCTATGGCGGCACCGGCACGGACAAGCTGACCCTGACCTATGCCGACGACGGCGGGCGGCCCGATCTCGTCCGCATCATCTCGGGCGGCGACGGCATCGACACCATCACGGTGACCAGCGCCGACGCCGACCTGCAGTTCGCCATCGACGGCGACGACATGACGGACGAGACCGGCGACAACATCGACACGGTGACTCTGACCGGGGTCTACGCCTCTGCCAAGGTCCGGCTGGGCGGCGGCAACGACAGCTACATCGCCGACATGACCGACGCCACCACCGGCCGGGTGGACGAGGTCCATGCCGGCAGCGGCAACGATCTGGTCAAGACCGGCGGCGGCAACGACATCGTGGACGGCGGCACCGGCGACGACACCGTCTATGGCGGCGGCGGCAAGGACAGCCTGCTGGGCGGCGACGGCACCGACAAGCTCTACGGCGAGGCCGGCAACGACACCATCGACGGCGGGCTCGGCCTGTTCGACGAGATCTACGGCGGGGCCGGCGTCGACGTGATGACCGATTCCGACGGCGCCATGGTGGCAAACGGCGAGGCCGGCAACGACGTCTTCACCCTGACCTACACCGGCAACGGCGGGGTGTTCGATGCCCGGCGGGTCTATGGCGGCGACGGGCTCGACACCATCACGCTGACCAGCACCGACCCGCTGCTGTCCTTCCTCGTCTATGGCGACGGCGAGACCGAGACGGCCGGCGACAAGGCCGACGTGGTGCGGATGAACGGTACCTACAGCCGCGCCGACGTCTGGCTGGGCGGCGGCAACGACGACTATCAGGGCGACAACGGCGGGGCCGGCGGCGGCCGTGTCGACGTGGTGTGGGGCGGCAGCGGCGACGACCGCATCGGGCTCGGCGGCGGCGACGACATCGCCCATGGCGAGGACGGCAACGACGCCCTCTATGGCGGCGACGGCAACGACACCCTCTTCGGCGAGCTGGGCAACGACGTGCTGAACGGCAATCTCGGCAACGACCTGCTGTTCGGCGGCGAGGGCAACGACACGCTGTGGGGCCAGGACGGGGCCGACACGCTGGAGGGCGGCGGCGGCGACGACGTCTTCTACGGCGGCGACGGCAACGACCTGATGATCGGCGGGGCCGGCAACGACACCTTCACCGGCGGCACCGGTGCCGACACCTACGTCATCCGGCGCGGCGACGGCTACGACCGTATCCAGGACATGGCGACGGTGCAGGACCGCATCGACCTCAGCGAGTTCCACTTCGCCGGCGTGGCGGCGGTGAAGGCGCTGGCCCAGGACACGACCGACGGCGTGGTGATAAATCTGGCCGAGGACCAGCAGCTCCTGCTCTCGGGCTTGACGGCCCGGCAACTGACGGATGCTATGTTCGTCATCTGAGGAACGGCATAGGACCGTGCGGTGAAACGGGCATCGACAGCAGGGATCGTCGCCGCGGCGTTGTGTGCCGCGGCGGTCGCGGGGTGCGCGGCCGGTCCCGACTACAGGAAGCCGGACGCCCCGGTCACGCAGCGTTTCGGGGAAAAGGCGCCGGACCAGCAGGCCGTGTCCTTCACCGCGGAGACGCCCGACCGCGCCTGGTGGGACATGCTGGGCGACCCGCTGCTGTCGGAGCTGGTGACGAAGGCCGCCGCCGGCAACCAGAAGATCGCCGCCGCCAAGGCCCGCATCCGCGAGGCGCGCGCACTCTACGACGTGGCCGACGGCAAGGGCGGCCTGAGCGTGGATGCCGGCATCGCCGGCCGCCATGCCGAGGCCGGGCGCAGCGTCCCGTCCTCGTCCTCCATCACGCGGGACAAGGCGCGCGGCCTGATCGCCGCAGGCTTCGACGCCAAATGGGAGCTCGACCTGTTCGGCGCCAACCAGCGGGGGGTGGAGGCCGCCTCCGCCCGCTACGAGGCCTCGGTGGATGAGGCGCGCGGCGTCCTGCTGTCCGTCGTCGCCGAGGTGGCCCGCAATTACGTCGAGCTGCGCGGCGCCCAGCGCCGGCTCGCGCTGGTCGAGGAGACGATGGTCCTGCAGCAGCAGGCGCTGGAGCGGACGAAGGCCAAGTTCCGCTCCGGGCTGGCGCTGGAGTATGACGTGGCGACGGTGGAATCGCCGCTGCAGCGCAACCGGGCGGCCGTCCCGGCCATCCGCGCCCAGATCCAGTCGGCGGCGCACCGCATCTCCGTGCTGACCGGCGACAACCCGACGGCCCTGCTCGACCGGCTGCTGAAGGCGGCGCCCGCGCCGGCCGCCCCGGACGTCGTACCGGTCGGCCTGCCCGCGGACCTGCTGGCCCGCCGCCCCGACCTGCGCCGGACGGAGCAGGAGCTGCGCGCCGCCACCGCGGAGGTCGGCGTGGCGACGGCCGACCTCTATCCGCGCGTCTCGCTGACCGGCAGCCTCACCTCACGCGCCGGCCGCTTCACCGACCTGTTCCTGGCGAGCAGCGGGGTCTGGGGCCTGGGGGCGGCGCTCCTGGTGCCGCTGTTCGAGCATGGCCGGCTGGAGGCGCAGGTCGCCGCGGCCGGTGCCCGCGCGGACGAGGCGCTGGCCAACCACCGGCAGGCCGTCCTGACCGCCCTGGAGGAGGTCGAAAGCAGCCTCGTCACCTATGCGCAGGAGCAGATCCGGCGCCGCGAGCTGGAGCGTGCGGTGGAGCAGTCGCGCAAGGCCTTCCACATGGCGCGCGACCTGCACGACCGCGGGGTGAAGGACATCCTGCATGTCGTGGTGGCGCAACGGACCTACAGCGAGAATGTCGAGCTTCTGCTGGCGAGCGAGGTGGCGTCCATGACGCATCTGATCGCGCTCTACAAGGCGCTGGGCGGCGGCTGGTCGGCCCTGGACGTGACGGGCTGACCCGGCCGCCGCCGCGGCACGCCGTTACGACCAGCGCACGCGCGGCATGATCCTGCGGGTGTCGATGAGGTGACGATGTTGCAGGACCCGCTCCAGCATGCCCGCCAGCGCCTCTTCCGTCATCCGGTGCGGCTCCAGCCCCAGCTTCAGCAGGCTGTCGGCATGGGCGACGTAACGGTGCCGCTCCTTCTCCTTGCGCGGATTGGGAACCGACTGAACCTCGACCGTCAGCCCCAGCAGCGTCGCTGCGGCGCGGACGCGGTCGGCGATCTCCAGGATCGAGAAGAGCTCGGTGAACTGGTTGAAGATGCGCATCTCCCCGCGTGCCGGCGGGTTGGTCACCGCCAGCTCGATGCAGCGCAGCGTATCGCGGATGTTGATGTAGCCGCGGGTCTGGCCCCCCTTGCCGTAGACGGTCAGCGGGATGCCGCAGGCCGACTGCACGAGGAAGCGGTTGATCACCGTGCCGAAGATGTCGTCGTAGTGGAAGTTGGGCACCAGCGCCGGGTCCAGGTCGGCCTGGATGGTGGACAGGCCATAGACCGGGCCCTGCATCAGGTCGGTCACCGTCAGCCCGTAGAGGCGGCTGTAGAACCACAGCAGGTCGGTGTCCATGATCTTGGACGTGTGGTAGAGCGATCCGGCGGCGCGGGGATAGAGGAAGGTGTCGGAGCGTCCCTTGTGCTCGACGGTGAGGAAGCCCTCCTCGATGTCGATGTCGGGCGTGCCGTACTCGCCCATGGTGCCCAGCTTCACGATGTGGCAGGCGGGCGCGTGGGTCATCACCGCCCAGGCGACGTTGAAGGTGGAGCGGATGTTGTTCTCCAGCGTCAGCCGCGCCTCGTCCTGCCCCATCATCGAATAGGGGGCGGACGGTTGCTCGGCATAATGCACGAGCGCGTCGGGCTTGAAACGCTCCACCAAGGCGGACAGGCGGGCGGCGTCGGTGACGTCGAAGATGCTGACGCCGGTGGCGGTGCCGGTCAGGCGCCGGAAGGTCTCCGCCCGGTCGTTCAGGTCCGGGGTGGGGATCAGCGCCTCCGACCGCGTCTCGAGCGCCAGACGGCGGCGCAGGTAGTTGTCGACCACATGCACCCGATGGCCGGCCGCCGCCAGATGCATCGCCGTCGGCCAGCCGAGATACCCGTCACCCCCCAGAATCAGCACATTCATGACCCACCACCACCCGTAAGCTTTCCAAATGCGGACCCGGTCCGACAAGAGACGCGGAAATAACGACTTTGAAACCTTTGTAGTCGTAACTGGCTAATGGATAATAAAGATAGGTTGCGACAAATAGTGACGGAACGGTTAATGATTGGTAAGGGCTGTGACTTGATGGCGCATGCAGGTCTGGAAATTCCCGCTCCGGTTTCAGGTCCTGGTCTGGAGGACGGACGGTCGTGAAGATTCGCCGCCGCGGCACCGGTCTGTCGGTCCGCCAGCAGGGCATGATGCAGCACCGTCCCCCGGCGGCGGCTCCGCCGTCGCTGGCCGGGAGGCTGTTCGACCGGCTGGAGCCGGTGACCGGCCGGCTGCGCCCGATCCTGGTTCCGGTCTTCGGCTGGGTGCGCCGCTGGCTGTTCCTGGTGCTGCTCGGGCTGTTCGTCGGCTGGGTCGCGCTGATGACGGAGCTGCGCGTGATGGCGCTCGGCGCGGTGGACGCCCGCGTGGTGAGGGTCGCCGCCGCGTTTCCGTCGCAGATCGTCTCCACCGCCGCGACCTGCGACAGCCCGGTGGCCGCCGGGTCGGTGCTGGCGGTCGTGCGCAACGAGATCATGGTGCAGCAGTACCGTACCGAGCATGCGCGGGTCGAGGCGGAGCTGAACCAGCTTCGCCAGGCCTACAATGCCCGCGTCACCGCCGCCGAGGAGCAGGTGACGGCCGCCGGCCACGAGCATCGCGCCATGGTCAAGGTGCGGGAGAACGTGCAGGTCCTGCGTGCGACGATGGAGCCGCTGTGGCGCAGCAGGCAGGTCACGCTGAACGAGTGGCTCGACGTCGACAACAACTACGTCAAGGCCATCTCGGCCGAGGCGGCGAGCGAGGCGACGGTGCGCAGCCGCTCGGCCGAGGCGGAGCGCACCCGGCTGGAGCTGCAGGAGCAGATCGCCGGGCTGCAGGCCCGCCTGACCGAGCTCGGCAAGCTGCTGACCATCAGCGGACAGCATGAGCTGAAGGCGGAGATCGCCGGCACCGTCACCATGTGCGACCGCAAGCCCGGCGAGGTGGTGACCGCCGGCGAGCCGATCATGGAGGTGCAGGGAGAGGAGACGCCGACCGTGCTGGCCTATGTCCCCGCCGCCGATATGCACCGCATCGTCAAGGGGATGGAGGCGCTGGTCTTCCTCGCCACCGGGTCGGAGCCGCTGCCCGCCACCGTCTCCGCCCTGCCCGTCCAGGTCGGCCGCCTGCCCGGCAAGCTGAAGCGCTATTTCTGGCAGGGCCAGGAATGGCAGCAATATGCGCCGGTGCGCCTGACGTTTCCGCCCGCCCCGGGCGGACGGGTCGTCAGCCTGCGCCATAACGAGCGGGTGGACGTGCTGTTCCGGATGTATCCGAACCTGCCCATCCCGATCTCCGTCCTGAACGTTTTCTGACCGGCCGTCTCCTCCTTCCCAACGGTTTTCCAGCTCACGGTTTCCCGATGGACGCCCGCACCGCCGACCCGAAGTCCGAGATCGAGTTCCTGAACGGTCTTGCCGCCCGCCGGCCGCGGGAGCGGCGGCTGGCGTTGCTGCTGCTGATCCTCTACCGCGGCGGCCAGATCATGCCGAGCTGGGCGCTCGAGTCGCTGACCGGTTTCGTCTATTGGCCCGGCCTGCCGGCCCGCGCGCAGGAACTGCTGACCGCGGACATGGAGTATCTCGCGGCCAACGACTACCTTCACCGCGAGCATTTCGACCGCGTCCACCGCTGTCCCGGCTGCGGCAGCCATCTGCTGAACCTGCGCGAGGTGTGCGTGGAATGCGCTTCCTCCAACCTGGAGAGCCTGCCGGTCCTGCATCATTTCCGCTGCGGCTACGTGGCGCCGATCGGCGATTTCGAAAGCCGCGGCAATGGGCGCGAGTGTCCGAAATGCGGCCATACCATGCGCAACCTCGGCACCGACCACGAGATCGTCGGCGAACAGGTGCGCTGCCGGAGCTGCAGCATCACCTTCGACGAGCCGGCGGTGGAGGCCGCCTGCTTCCGCTGCGGCCAGAAGACGCCGGTCGAGCAGCTTCCGCAGCTCGACATCTGGGGCTTCCGCCTGACGGCGCTCGGCCAGTCGGCGGCCAAGGCCGGCCGTCTGTTCGACGAGGAGGACGAGCGGATCGTCGAGCCCGGTTCGGCGCTCTACCGCCGCAGCGTCTTCCTGAAGCTGCTGCGCGACGACGTGCGGCTGAACGCCCGCTACCACATCCCCTTCACGCTGATCGGGCTGCGGCTGGCCTACCGGTCCGGCGTGTTGCGGGAGGCCTGCGAAGCCCGCGTCATCGACGTGGTGAACGAGACCCTGCGCAACGTCGACCAGATGGGACGATTCGACGACGACGGCATCCTCGTCAAGCTGCCGGCGACCGACCAGGAGGGCGGCGAGGTGGTGCGCCACCGCCTGGCCGAGCGGATCGCCGCGATCGACGACGTGCAGGTCGTCGCTATCCGGATCGCCATCACCAGCGACAGCGCCATGGAGGCCGAGATCGCCCGCGCGCTCGGCGAGGCGAACCCCGAACCGTGACGGCCGCAACCACCGCGGCCGCTGTGGTCAGGCGATGCGCCGCGTCTCCAGCACCGTCGCGGTTGTCGGCAGCCAGGGCACGATGGTGATGGCGGCACTGGCCGCGATCCCGGCGCGCGGGTCGTAGCGCAGCCGGTCCAGCGTCTCCAGGATCGCCTCCAGTGCCGATTCGTCGGTCGGGACGCCGGGGTTGCTCAGCATGATCTGGGCGCCGTCCGCCGTCACCACCCAGCCCGGCGGCTGCATCGGCCGGCTGGACGCCACGGACGAGAGCGGTTCGCTGGCGACCCAGCGCCCCTGCTCGGACTCCCAGCCGATCAGCCGGCGGCTGGCGCCGACATGCAGCCATGCCCACTGGCTGAGACGGATCACCCGATTCGGTCCGTTGAAGATCATCGTCGCCTCCTCAGACTGCGGCTCGTTCGCCTGCCGGGAAGCTTGTTCGCAGTTTGTTCGATTCGCAAGCGGATTCACGATCCCGTTTCGTTCACGGCAACCAACCGACCCGAACCTGTGTTGGTGAGGACACAACACCCCATCCCACCACCCCGACCGGGAGACCCGCCATGACCGACCGGACCACCGACGACCGGAAGCCCGCCGAGAAGCCCGACCAATCGAAGAGCCAGTCCCGCTCTCCGCAGCCCGGAGAAACACCGGCGGGTACGAAAATTGACCAAAAGACGCAGGAAGACGCAGCAAAACAACGTGCGGAGGAAGGCGGTTATCAGTAAATGACCGGCCCCCGGCGGTTCTGGCCGGCGTAAGCCGGTCGGAGCGGTCGGGGCATCCCATCACTCCCCTCGCCATTCCCGTTGCACCGGCCGGTGCGACGGGTTACATGGCCGCCCTTTGTAGACATGCCGGATGGTCGACCATTCCTACAGGAATATCGACAACTGGTCGTACCACCGTCATGATCTAGGTCTGACAGAAAAAAGGGGGAGCTGTGAGCTTCACGAAGATTACGCGGCGCATGGCCATCGGGGCGGTTCTGGGAGCGGTGGCGCTCGGTGCGACCGTCGCGGTGGCGCAGGCCCCGGCCTTCTTCCGCATCGGCACCGGCGGCACGGCCGGTACTTACTATCCGGTCGGCGGGCTGATCGCCAACCTGATCTCCGGCAACAGCGGCGGCGTCCCGGGTCTGGTGGCGACGGCGGTCGCGTCCAACGGGTCGGTGGCGAACATCAACGCCATCAACAGCGGTTCGGCCGAAGCCGGATTCACCCAGTCGGATGTCGCCTACTGGGCCTATACCGGCACCGGCCTGTTCGAGGGCAAGGGCAAGGTCGAGGCGCTGCGCGCCATCGCCACCCTCTATCCGGAGACGATCCACCTCGTCGCCCGCAAGGATTCCGGCATCAAGTCGGTGCGCGACCTGAAGGGCAAGCGGGTGTCGATGGACGAGCCGGGCTCGGGCACGCTGGTCGACGCGCGCATCGTCCTGGCGGCCTACGGCCTGTCCGAGCAGGACGTGAAGGCCGAGTATCTGAAGCCGGGCCCGGCGGGCGACCGGCTGCGCGACGGCGCGCTCGACGCCTATTTCTTCGTCGGCGGCTATCCGACCGGCGCGATTTCGGAGCTGGCGACCTCCCACGGCATCTCGCTGGTGCCGATCGAGGGGCCGGAGGCCGACAAGATGCTGTCCCAGTACAGCTTCTTCGCCAAGGACACGGTGCCGGCCGGCGCCTACAAGGACGTGCCGGAGACCAAGACCATCTCCGTCAACGCCCAGCTCGTCACCAGCGCCAAGCAGCCCGACGAGATGATCTACAACATCGTCAAGGCGCTGTGGGCCGAGCCGAACCGTGCGAAGCTCGACGCCGGCCACGCCAAGGGCAAGATGATCCGCCTGGAAACGGCGACCGCCGGCATCGGCATCCCGCTGCATCCGGGCGCCGAGAAGTTCTATCGTGAAAAGGGCGTGCTGAAGTAACGCCCGGGGCAAGTCCCCGACCGGGGCGGCCCCTGCGGCCGCCCCCTTGTGGTTTCGTCCGTTTTGATCGTCTCGCCGCCTGCCGGTCCTCGACCGCGGCGGCATTTTCCATTGGAGCATCGATGACCGACGCGCCTCGCCCGCAACGGCCCGCCTCACCCATGGAACTCGACGAGGCCAAGGCCCGGGAGCTGGAAGAGAAGTTCGACTCCGAGATCCGCTTCCGTCCGCTGGCGCCGCTCGCCGGCCGGCTGGTGGGTACCCTGCTGGTCGTTCTGTCCCTCTTCCATTACTACACGGCCGGTTTCGGGCTGCTGTCCGAGATGACGCACCGCGGGATCCACCTGTCCTTCGTCCTGGGCCTGGTCTTCCTGGTCTTCCCCTTCTCGCGCCACGGCTATGACCAGCCGGCGACACCCTCCTGGTTCCGGCCGCTGGGCATCCCGCTGCCCGACTGGCTGCTCGCCATCGGCGCGGTCGCGGCGGTGCTGCATGTGCCGCTGATCCCGCTGGACGACCTCGCCTTCCGCGTCGGCAACCCGAACATGTGGGACGTGCTGCTGGGCGGGCTGCTGATCATCGTGCTGCTGGAAGGGACGCGGCGGTCGGTCGGCTGGCCGCTGCCGATCATCGCGATCCTGTTCATGCTCTACGCCCTCTACGGGCCGTCGATGCCGGGCATCCTGGTTCACCCCGGCGCCTCCGTCTCCCAGTTGATCGACCATCTCTACCTGACGACGCAGGGCGTGTACGGCATCGCGCTGGGCGTGGTGGCGACCTACGTCTTCCACTTCGTCCTGTTCGGCGTCTTCGCCACGCGCATCGGTCTGGGGCAGCTCTTCCTCGACTGCGCGGCCTGGGTGGCGGGGCGGTTCGCCGGCGGGCCGGCCAAGGTGGCGATCTTCGGCTCCGCCCTGTTCGGCATGATCTCGGGTTCCTCGGTCGCCAACACGGTGACGGTGGGCTCGCTGACCATCCCGGCGATGATCCGGCTGGGCTACAAGCGGCACTTCGCCGCCGCGGTCGAGTCCACCGCCTCCACCGGCGGGCAGATCACGCCGCCGATCATGGGGGCCGCCGCCTTCCTGATGATCGAGTTCCTCAACCTGCCCTACACGACGATCATCGTGGCGGCCATCGTCCCGGCCTTCATGCATTTCTTCGGCGTGCTGGTACAGGTGCATTTCGAGGCCAAGCGCAACGGCCTGCGCGGCCTGGAGCCGCACGAGATGCCGGATCTGCGCGACGCCTTCCGCCGCGACTGGCCGACGGTGATCCCGCTGATCGCGCTGATCGGCATCCTGGTCGCCGGCTACACGCCCTATCTCGCCGCCTTCTGGGGCATCACGCTGTGCATCGCGGTCGGTCTGCTGAACCCGCGCAAGCGCATGTCGGTGACCGAGCTGTTCGAGGGGCTGCGCGACGGCGCCAAATACGCCCTGGCGGTCGGTACCGCGGCGGCGACGGTCGGCATCATCGTCGGCGTCGTCACCCTGACCGGCGTCGGCTTCAAGCTGTCCTTCATCGTCACCTCCACCGCGACGCAGATCGCCGGCTTCCTGCTGACGGTCCTGCCGGACGGCTGGTTCGGCCAGCAGGGGCTGACGCTGCTGTTCACCCTGGTGATGACCGGCATCGTCTGCATCCTGATGGGCTGCGGCATCCCGACCACCGCCAACTACATCATCATGGCGACCATCGCGGCACCGGCGCTGGGCCTGCTGGGGTGGCGCCGCTGGTGTCGCACTTCTTCGTCTTCTATTACGGCGTGCTGGCCGACATCACCCCGCCGGTGGCGCTGGCGGCCTACGCGGCGGCGGGCATGGCGGGGGCCGATCCCTTCAAGACGGGCAACACGGCGTTCCGGCTCGGCCTGGGCAAGGCGCTGGTGCCCTTCGTCTTCGTCTTCTCGCCGTCGCTGCTGCTGGTGGCGCCGGGCTTCACCTGGCCGGACTTCATCGTCGCCTTCCTCGGCTGCATCATCGGCATCACCTGCCTGGGAGCGGCGTTGTCCGGCTGGATGCTGACCCGGACCCAGGGGTGGGAGCGGGTTCTCCTCGTGCTTGCCAGCGCCCTGCTGATCGCCCCGGAACTCTACTCGACGCTGGTCGGGCTGGCGCTGATCGTCCCGGTCCTCATCCGGCAGTTCTCCGCCCGCGGGCAATCCGCGGTGCCGGCCTGAAGGCGGCTGCCTGACCGGTAGCCCTGCCATGCGGACATCCCGGACGTCGCCCCGGTTGGGCGGCTCCGGGATCCCTGCTACATCTTCGACTCCCAACGAACCGCCAGTCCGGGAGTCGCCTCATGACCACCGCCGCCCAAACCGTCGTGCCGCAGACCGTCCTCGTCACCGGAGCCAGTGCCGGTTTCGGGGCCGCCATCGCGCGCCGCTTCGCCGCCGCCGGGTCGCGCGTCGTCGCCACCGCCCGCCGTCTCGACCGGCTGGAGGCGCTGGCCGGGGAACTGGGCGACCGCCTGCTGCCGCTGGCGCTGGACGTCCGCGACCGGGCGGCGACCGAGGCGGCCATCGCCGGCCTGCCGGCCGATTTCGCCGCGGTCGACTGCCTGGTCAACAACGCCGGCCTCGCGCTGGGGCTGGAGCCCGCCCACCGCACGAGCCTCGACGAGTGGGAGCAGATGATCGACACCAACTGCAAGGGTCTGGTGACGATCACGCGCCTGCTGCTGCCGGGCATGGTGGAGCGGGGCCGCGGCCATGTGGTGAATCTGGGCTCGGTGGCCGGCACCTACCCCTATCCCGGCGGCAACGTCTACGGCGCGACCAAGGCCTTCGTCCACCAGTTCAGCCTGAACCTGCGCAGCGACCTGCACGGCACCGGTGTCCGCGTGAGCTGTGTCGAGCCCGGCATGTGCGGCGGCACCGAATTCTCGGAAGTCCGCTTCGGCGGCGACAGGGACAAGGCGGCGGCGGTCTATGCCGGCGCCGATCCGCTGACCGCCGAGGACATCGCCGAGACCATCTTCTGGATCGCCAGCCTGCCGCCGCGCGTCAACATCAACACCATCGAGATGATGCCGGTGTCGCAGAGCTTCTCGCCCTTCCAGATCTTCCGGAAGGGCTGACGGTCGCAGGCTTTCCGGCGCGGCGGGCGGCGCTTGCCGCCGTCCCGCCCGGCCCGGTGGCTTCGCGGGAATTTGCAAATCCGCCGGTCATGTTGTGAATTTCTTCGCAGCTCCGCAAGTTTTTCACCACGATACCGTTGCATCGCTGTGAATTTTGCGAAGAATTGCGCCCATGACCGGGCGCCACCGCCCCGTCCCCGCCACGGCCAGGAAGGGCGATCGATCCGATGAATATCCATGAGTACCAGGCCAAGGGCCTATTGAAGAAGTACGGGGTCGCGGTTCCGCGCGGCGGTGTTGCGTACACGCCGCAGGAGGCGGAGACGGTGGCGCGCGAGCTTGGCGGCCCTGTGTGGGTCGTGAAGTCGCAGATCCACGCCGGGGGCCGCGGGGCCGGGCGCTTCAAGGACAATCCCGAGGGCAAGGGCGGCGTGCGCGTCGTCAAGTCGATCGAGGAGGTCGGCAAGAACGCCGCCGAGATGCTGGGCCACGTGCTGGTGACCAAGCAGACCGGCGCCGATGGCCGCGAGGTCAAGCGCCTCTACGTCGAGGAAGGGGCCGACATCAAGCGCGAGCTTTATCTCGGCCTTCTGGTCGACCGCGCGTCGGGCCGCGTCACCGTGATCGCCTCGACCGAGGGCGGCATGGAGATCGAGGAGGTCGCCCACAACACGCCCGACAAGATCGTCAAGGTCGCCATCGACCCGGCCACCGGCATCCAGGGCTACCACACCCGCAAGATCGCCTTCGCGCTCGGGCTGGAGGGCAAGCAGATCGGCGCGGCCGCCCGCTTCATCACCGCCGCCTACCAGGCCTTCATCGAGCTCGACTGCTCGATCGTCGAGATCAACCCGCTGATCGTCACCGGCGGCGGCGACATCCTGGCGCTCGACGCCAAGATGAGCTTCGACGACAACGCGCTGTTCCGCCACAAGGACGTCGAGGAGCTGCGCGACGAGGCCGAGGAGGACCCGGCGGAGATCGAGGCGGCCAAGCACAGCCTCAACTACGTCAAGCTGGACGGCAACATCGGCTGCATGGTCAACGGCGCCGGCCTGGCGATGGCGACCATGGACATCATCAAGCTCTACGGCGGCGAGCCGGCCAACTTCCTGGACGTCGGCGGCGGCGCCACCAAGGAGCGGGTGACGGCGGCGTTCAAGCTGATCCTGTCCGACCCCAACGTCGAGGGCATCCTGGTCAACATCTTCGGCGGCATCATGCGCTGCGACGTGATCGCGGAGGGCGTGGTGGCGGCGGCGCGCGAGGTGCGGCTGCATGTTCCGCTGGTGGTGCGTCTGGAGGGCACCAACGTCGATCTGGGCAAGAAGATCCTTGCCGAGTCCGGTCTGCCGATCCTGTCGGCCGACAACCTCGCCGATGCCGCCGAGAAGGTGGTGAAGGCCGTGAAGGAGGCCGCGTGAGATGGCTGTTCTCGTCGACAAGAACACCAAGGTGATCTGCCAGGGCTTCACCGGCGCGCAGGGCACCTTCCATTCCGAGCAGGCGATCGCCTACGGCACGAAGATGGTCGGCGGCGTGACGCCGGGCAAGGGCGGCACCAAGCACCTCGACCTTCCGGTGTTCGACACGGTGGCCGACGCGGTCGAGAAGACCGGGGCGAACGCCAGCGTGATCTACGTGCCGCCGCCCTTTGCGGCGGACGCCATCCTGGAGGCGATCGACGCGGAGATCCCGCTGGTGGTGTGCATCACCGAGGGCATCCCGGTGCTCGACATGGTGCGGGTGAAGCGGGCGCTGAACGGCTCGAAGACGCGGCTGATCGGTCCGAACTGCCCGGGCATCATCACGCCGGACGAGTGCAAGATCGGCATCATGCCGGGGCACATCCACAAGCGGGGCCGGATCGGCATCGTGTCGCGCTCGGGCACGCTGACCTACGAGGCGGTGGCGCAGACGACGGCGGCGGGTCTGGGCCAGACGACCTGCATCGGCATCGGCGGCGACCCGGTGAACGGGACCAACTTCGTGGACAGCCTGGAGCTGTTCCTGAAGGACCCGGAGACCGAGGGGATCATCATGATCGGCGAGATCGGCGGCGACGCCGAGGTGAAGGGGGCGGAGTTCATCAAGGACTCCAAGACCACCAAGCCGGTGGTCGGCTTCATCGCCGGCCGCACCGCCCCTCCGGGACGCCGCATGGGCCATGCCGGCGCGGTCATCTCCGGCGGCAACGACACCGCAGACTTCAAGATCGAGTTCATGAAGTCCGCAGGCATCACCGTCGCCGACAGCCCCGCCTCCCTCGGATCAACCATGCTCAAGATCTTCAAGGGCTGACGCCGATGATCGGACGGCTGAACCATGTCGCCATCGTCGTGCCGGATCTGCCGGCCGCGACGGCGCTCTACCGCGACACGCTGGGCGCCAGCGTGTCGGATCCGGTGGACATTCCCGCCCACGGCGTGACGGTGGTCTTCGTCACGCTGCCCAACACCAAGGTGGAGCTGCTGCATCCCCTGGGGGAGAAGTCGCCGGTCGCGGCGTTCCTGGAGAAGAACCCGTCGGGCGGCATCCACCACATCTGCTACGAGGTCGAGGACATTCTGGCCGCTCGCGACAAGCTGAAGGCCGAGGGAGCCCGCGTGCTGGGCGACGGGGAGCCGAAGATCGGCGCCCACAACAAGCCCGTGCTGTTCCTTCATCCGAAGGATTTCTGCGGCACGCTGGTTGAGCTGGAGCAGGTTTAACGACTCCGGCCCTGCTATCGGTAGAGGAAGCGCACGCCGGGCGCGGAGGCAACTCCGCGCCCGGATGCATGTCTGCGGAACGAATCCGCTCAAAACACCATGCGGACGATCTGGACGATGGCCACCCACGGCCCGCCGATCAGCACGGCCCAGACGATGGCGCGCGGCAGCGGTCCCATGGGCCGGACGGTCGGCTCGGCCTCCGGCAGCGGCTGGAAGGATGCGGCGTCGAAGGTGGCGCTTTCGCTGGACATGCTGACCTGCCGGACTGAGGTGAAGCCATGCCCCGATGATCGCGGTCCAGTGGTTAACGAGGCTTGAAGGCCGCTGCCCTGCCCTTCTGCGCATTGTGGGTACTCCAGCGAAGTTTTTCTGCGACGGCTGCAATCTTCTCCTTGCGCAGCATCACCACTTCGGCTAAACAACGCGCCCACGCCCAACGACGTCCCCTTCGTCTAGAGGCCTAGGACATCGCCCTCTCACGGCGGTAACAGGGGTTCGAATCCCCTAGGGGACGCCATCTCGACGCAAGCCGTTGATACGGCTCAACGCGTTGCAAATCGTCGCTCGCAGGATGGACTGGCCGCATAAGAGGCGACCGTTCATCGAATGGGACGAGCGGATTTCATGGGCGGTTGGGCCGATTTCCTCTCAATCACGGTCATATCCGGCGGCCGGGAAGACGTTCACGCACTCGGTCGGCGTGATAGCGTCGATGTCCTGGCGAACGGCCTCCCGGAGAGCGTCCCCGATTCGTGCCAGAATAGTCCGGTACCGTCCAAAGGGCCGGAGCGATCCGGCCGGCGCCGTCACACCCAAACCCTGTAGAGCCAGAAGGACTCATCCTCGGCATAGCGGCGGGCGAACTCGGTCGGCGGGAAGCCGGTGATGCGCTTGACCGCGCGGCACAGGTGCGCTTGATCGGCGAAGCCCTCGTCCAGCGCCAGTTCCGCCCAGTCGAACGGCTGGCCGGCCTCGTACCGCTCCCGCGCGGCGAAGAACGCGCCTTCCGTCCGGACAAGCGACTGCCACTGCCGCAGCGAGCGGCCGCTGTGGGCCATGATGCGCCGCTCGACCTGCCGCGGGCTGCGGGTCCGCTGCCACTGGTGGGCCTGCCAGGCGAGCCGCTCGACCCAATGACGGCCGAGCCGGCGCAGCGACGGAAAGGCCGGGCCGCGGTCCTGGATCTGCCGCCAGCGCCGGGCGAGATGGCGCTCCAGAACCGCCAGCGCCGCCGCGTCGTCGGGGGAGTCGACCAGCGCCTCCAGCAATGGCCGCCACGTGTCGCCCAGCACCTGCGGCGCAGGCAGGAACCGGTCGTGGATGGCGCCGGGGTCGATGCCGAACAGGGCCCGTGCGCTGTCCGCCGGCAGGCACAGCACGCCGGCGCGCCCGGTGGTCGGGGCCCAGCTCACCGTCGGCCGGGACTGGCTGCCGGAGAGCATGACCGCCGCGCCGAACGGCCGCCACCGACCTCGCCCGGTGCCGGGCTCCACCAGCCCGGCCTCCATACCCTGGAACCAGGAAAGGCATACCAGGGGGGAGGCGGGAAAATGCGACAGGCGCTGGGCATCCCCCAACGCCATGCCCCGGGTGTCGCGGCAGACGATCGCCGCCACCGCACCCTGCAGGGCGAGCGGGGCGAGGTGAAGCCGCGCCCGGTCGGCGGCGGCACCGCCGACGCGCGGTGCACGGGCCAGCGGGTCGGGGCAGGTCGGCAATCGGGTCGCTTGCTCGGTCGGCATCGCGGAGCAGGATAAGCGGCGGCGAAGGCCCGCGTCGATGTCGGTTGCGTTCAAGACGGGCGGGCGCGGAACGGTGGACATTCCGGCCCATGATCCCGTCCTCCCCCTCCCCCACCTGCCCGTTTCATGCGGACGCGCCGTCTCCCGTGAGGGCACCCCACCCGCCCGGCGCCTGGCCGCCGGGTCCCCGCTCCGGCCTCACCGGCTGGGGCCTGCTGAAGCGGATGTCGCGCGACCTCCCCGGCACGCTCGCCGCATGGAAGCGGGAGTTCGGCGACGTCGTGCATCTGCGCATCTGGCCGGAGCATCAGGTCGTCGTCACGGATCCCGCGCTGGTGCGCGAGCTTCTGGTCGGCCATCACGACGCGCTGATCCGTTGGGAGCGCGGCATGCGCGTCTTCACCGGCCTGCAGGGGCGCAGCGTCTTCACCGCCGAGGGCGAGAGCTGGCGCGTCCGGCGGCATGCCCTGCAGCCGGCCTTCCAGCCCGGGGCGGTGCAGGCCTTCGTGCCGGCGATGGCGGCGGCGGCGGCGGCGGCGCAGGCGCTTGCCGGCTGGCCGGCCGGCGGGGCGAGCGTCGCGGTCGAGAGCGCCTTCACCGCGGTGACCATGGAGGTGATCCTTCGCATGGTCTTTTCCGGTACGGCCGGCGACGACGCCCGCCTGGCGGCGGACGCTGTCCCCACCCTTCTGCGGGCGGCGAACGCCGAGCTGTACTGGCCGGCGAGCTGGCCCGACCGGATGCCCTGGAAGCGGACGAAGCGGCGGTCCCTGGCGATGCTGCGGGGGATGGTGGACCGCCATGTCGGGGCGAGGCTGCGGCTGGCGGCGGAGGACTGGCCGGACGACCTGCTGACCCGCCTGCTGCGCCTGCACCGGGACGATGCGGCGTCCTGGCCGCTGCGGACGGTGGGCGACGAGTGCATGACGATCATCCTCGCCGGGCACGAGACGGCCGCGGCGACCCTCGCCTGGTGGGCATGGTGCATGGCCGCGAACCCGGCGGCGCAGGCGGATGCCCGCGAGGAGGTCCGGCGGGTGCTGGGCGGACGGCCGCCGGCGGCGGACGACCTGCCGGCCCTGCGCCTCGTGACGCAGACCCTCAAGGAGACGATGCGCCTCTATCCGGCGGCTCCCGTGCTGAACAGCCGCCGGATCACCCGGCCGATCACGCTCGGGCCCTGGCACCTGCCGGCGCGCACGATGGTCCTCGTGCCGGTGCAGGCGATCCAGCACGACCCGCGCTGGTTCCCCGAGCCGCTGGCCTTCCGGCCGGAGCGCTTCGCCCCCGGCGCGCCGGCCGTCCCGCGCGGCGCCTACCTGCCGTTCGGCGCCGGTCCCCGCATCTGCCTGGGACAGCATCTGGCGATGGCCGAGATGACGGTGATCGCGGCGATGGTGCTGCAGCGCGTCGTGCTGTCGGTGCCCGCGGGCATGGCGCCGCCGCGGCCGGTGATGGCGCTCTCGCTCCGCCCGGACCGCCCGCTGCACCTGGCGCTGTCGCCGGTTCCCACAGGGGACTGAACGTCCCGGGCCGCTCCGCTACGGCAGCGGTGCGGTCCGGTACAGCGTCACGCGGATGCCGCCGTGCGACACCGGCGGTCCCGGCGGCTCGAACGGCAGGCCGGTCGCCTTCGCCAGCGACTCCTCGTTCGTCACCAGACCGACCCGCCAGCCGCCGAAACGGGACAGCAGGGTCTGGCCGAGCGCGCCATAGAGGGCGAAGAGCGGCTTCCTGTCGCCGATCCGGCTGCCGTAGGGTGGATTGACGATCACCAGGCCCGGCGGCCCGTCCGGCGGGACGAGGTCGCTGATCGCATGCTGCCGGAAATCGGTCCAGCCGGCGACGCCGGCGCGCTCTGCGTTGGCCCGGCTCATGGCGACGGCGCCGGCGTCGCGGTCGCTGCCGTAAAAGCGCACGGACGGAACCGTGCCGTCTCCGCCGGTGCGCAGCCGCTGCCACGCCGCCGCGTCGAAGGTCGCGAGCTGCTCGAACGCGAAGTGGCGCGAGCGGCCCGGATGCAGGCCGGCCGCGATCTCCGCCGCCTCGATGACGAAGGTGCCGGAGCCGCACATCGGATCGACCACCGGCTCCCGGCCGTCATAACCGCAGTGCCGCAGGAAGAGGGAGGCCAGCGTCTCCCGCATCGGGGCCTTGTTGACGGCTTCCTTGTGGTTGCGCTTGTGCAGCGACTCTCCGGAGCTGTCGACGCTGATGGTGCAGAGGTCGTCGTCGATGCGCGCCTTGATGCTGACCGCGGCGTCGTCCGAGACCGGGGCGCCCAGCTCCTCGCGGATCGCCCGCTCGATGCGCTGGGCCGCCGCCCCGGCGTGGTAGATGCGCGACGCCTTGCAGGTCGCCTCGACGCGGACCGGCAGGTCGGGACGCAGCACCTCGCCCCACGCCACCTTGCGCGCCCGCTTGTCGAGCTGGGCGAGGTGCAGCGCCCGGAAGGAGGCGATGCGCACCAGCACGCGGGTGGCGCCGCGCAGCTCCAGGTTCGCCCGCCAGACCTCCGGCCAGCCGCCCCGGACCGTCACGCCGCCCTTGACGGGGGTGGGGTCGGTGAAGCCCCTCGCCTGGACCTCGGCGCACAGCACGGGTTCCAGCCCGGGGGCGGCCACGATGAAGATCTCGAAATCGCCGTCCTTGGTCATCCCGCCTACATATCGCGCCGGCCGGTCCGCAGCGACATCTTTCTCGCCGGCCGCCGGTTCGCGCGCCCGAGGTCCCGTATTGTCCGGCGGGCCGGGACACGGTAAAGTCAGCCCCGGTCGGCAGTTCACCAAGGCGTCGCCGCCCCTCGCCGGGGAGCTAAACCTGCCCATCGTACCCTCGACCGACACCTCTTGCACGTGCCGCGTCGGAAGTCGGCGACCACCGGCAATCCCTGACCGGGTTGGCGCGTTGTGAGGATCGGATCATGTCCAGGACGCCGCTGCCGTACAGCGCGGGCGATATCTCCGCGCTTGCGCGATCATTGCGGGCGCATCTTGCCGGACGGGAGGACCCGCCCGGCCATGTCGAACTGCTGAACATCCTGGCGAAAGCCACGGGGTTCCGGAACTTCCAGCATTTCCGCGCCCAGGCCGCCGCACAGGAGCATCTGGCGCAGGAGGCTGCCGCGCCGGCCCCGGCGGTGGACCATGTCAGGGTGGTGAAGGTCGCCCGCTGCTTCGACGAGGCCGGGCGCCTCGCGCGCTGGCCGGCGAAGTTCGGCGACCAGCAGACCTGCCTGTGGGTGCTGTGGTCGCGGTTGCCCGCCGACCATGTGCTGACCGAAGAGCAGGTGAACCGCGTTCTGCGCGACAACCACCGCTTCGGCGACCATGCCCTGCTGCGCCGCGAGATGTGCGACCAGGGCCTGCTGTCGCGGACGCCGGACGGGCGGGAGTACCGCCGGGTGGAGCGCAGACCGCCCGAGGAGGCGCTCGCGCTCATCCGTCACCTGAAGCCGCGCCTGCCTGCCGCCACCGCAGCGGAGCGGAGCGCGCCATGACCACTCCCGACCTGACGAGCGCGGCGGAGAACCTTCTCCGCGGCGTGCGCCCGACCCTTGTCCACACCGCGGCCGGTCCGGTCGAGTGTGCGGTGGAGGGCGACGGTCCTGCCATCCTGGCGCTTCACGGCGCGGTCGGCGGCTGGGACCAGTCGATGATCCTGGCCCGCGCCGCGGCGCCGCCGGGGCATCGCCTCGTCGCCGTGTCCCGCCCCGGCTATCTCGGAACGCCGCTCGCCGTGGGGCGGACGCCGGAGGAGCAGGCGGACGGCTTCGCCGCCCTGCTCGACGCGCTGGGCATCGCGCAGGCGGTGGTGATGGCGGTGTCGGGCGGCGGGCTCAACGCGCTCCAGTTCGCGCTGCGCCATCCGCACCGTTGCCGGGCCCTGGTCCTGGTCTCGGCCTGCAGCGAGCGGCTGCGCACGCGCATTCCGCTGCGCTTCCACCTGATGCGGCTGGCGGCCCACTGTCCGCCGCTGACCAGGGCGATGCGCCGGAAGGTGGCGGCCGACCCCGAGGCCGCGGCCAGCCGGTCGGTGCCGGACCCCGAGCTGCGGCGGCGGACGCTGGCCGATCCCGTGGCCGGCCCGCTCCACCTCGCCCTGATGCTGGGCATGGCGGAGGGGCTGGACCGGCGCATGCCGGGTACGCGCAACGACATCGCGCAGAGCCGGCGGGCCATCGACTACCCGCTGCGCAGCATCGCCTGCCCCGTCCTCTCGGTGCACGGCACGGCGGACCCGGTGGTGCCGGTCGACGGTGCCCGGCGCCTGGCCGCGACCCTGCCCCGGGCGGCGCTGATGGAGATCGACGGCGGTGGCCATACCGTCCTCTTCACCCATCGCGAGCGGATCGCGCGTCGCGTCGCCGGATTCCTCGCCGGCCTCTGAGGAACGCGTCCGCAGCCGACGGCGGCCCTATCCGCGACGGTCCGGGCCGCCATCGGCCCGCGGCCGGCCGGCGGGGTGGAAATTTCCAACCGGAGCGCCGGCGCCCCGCGCCGCCCGCTCCGGCGGGACCAGCAGGCAGGCCAGCAGGTAGAGAACCGCCCCGGCCAGCCAGACCGTGCCGATCCAGTGCTCCGCGGTCGCCGCATAGAGGGCGGTGGCGGCGACCGGCCCGGCGACGCCGGCGAGGCTGGCGAGCCCGGTCAGGGTGCCCTGCAATTCGCCCTGCCCGTCCTCCCCCACCCGGAAGGAGGTCAGCGCCCGCAGGGCCGGCCCCGCGATGGCGCCGAAGGCGAGCAGCGGCGTGAGGGCGAAGACCATCCAGCCGCTCGCCGCCAGCGCGACCAGCCCATAGGCCAGCACCTCCGTCCCCATGCCGAGGAGAAGGGCCCCACGCTCCCCCAGGCGGCGCGTCACCGGCCCCGTCAACATCGCCTGGGACAGCAGGTGCAGCAGGCCGTAGACCGCCAGCGAGACCCCCACCATACCCGCGCTCCAGCCGAAGCGGTCGATGCTGTAGATCGTCCAGAGCGCCGCGGGGATCTGCCCCACCAGTTGCAGTGCGACGAAGACCGCCACCAGACGGCCCAGTCCCGCCCGGCCGCCGAGCCGCGGCAGCGACGGCAGCAGCCGGACGGCGGCGGCCGGCGCTGCGCCCGCCGGCCTGCGGCGCGTTTCGGGAAGAACGGCCCAGACCAGCAGGAAGCCCAGCCCGTGCAGCAGGGCCGCCAGCAGGAAGGGGGCGCGCAGCGACACGGCTCCCAGCAGGCCGCCGAGAAGAGGCCCGGCGATGATGCCCAGCCCGAAACAGGCGCTCATCAGTCCGTAGCGTCCGGCCCGCTCCGACTCCTGCGTGGTGTCGGCGATGGCGGCGGCGGCGACCGTGGCGCTGGCCCCCGTGATGCCGGACAGGATCCGGCCCAGCAGCAGGACCCACAGGGCCGGGGCGACCGTAATCACCAGATAATCGGCCGCCGCCCCGGCCAATGAGACCAGCAGCACCGGCCGGCGTCCGAAGCGGTCGCTCAGCGATCCCAGCAGCGGGGCGAAGAGGAACTGCATGGCGCCGTAGGTGGCGAGCAGCAGCCCATAGAGGGTGGCGACGTCCGCCCGGCCCGTCAGGTCCCGCAGCAGGCCGGGCAGGACCGGCATGGCGATGCCGATCCCGATCGCATCCAGCGTGACGGCGGCCAGCACGGCGGCCAGGGCTCTGTCCATCAAGGGCGCCTCGTTCCCGGCGGAGGGGTGCTCGTGCCTGAGATGGGGCATGCAGGCTCCGGTCGGTCAAGACTATCGCGAAGTGGGCCGGCACCCAATCGGCGGCACCCCCGATGGAGCCGGCTCGCGCCGCTCCCCTCCCCTTCGCCGGCGCGCGGCCGCGGCGCATAATGCCAGGATGTCAAACAATCAGGAGAGGACGGCCATGGCCCATCGCGCACCGAGCGAGACGCTGGCGACCCACACGGTCACCAACCAGCCACCGGACTATGCGCCCTGCGACCTCTGGCGGACCGATACCGCGCTGCGCGAGGCGGTGCGGCGCGAGGGGGCCGGCTGGGCGGAGGAGGCGCTGGCATCCCTCGGTGCCGAGGCGGGCAGCGCCGGGGTGATGGAGTGGGGCGAGCAGGCCAACCGCCATCCGCCGGAGTTCCGTCCCTTCGACCGCTATGGCCGGCGGATCGACGAGGTCGAGTTCCATCCCGCCTACCACAGCCTGATGGAGACCGCCTTCCGCCACCGCATCCAGGCCATCGCCTGGACCGCGGGCCGTCCGGGCGGCCATGTCGCGCATGCCGCGATGGGGTATCTGATGACCCAGGCGGAGGCTGGCGTACTCTGTCCGGTCGCCATGACCTACGCGGCGGTGCCGGCGCTGAAACGCCAGCCGGAACTGGCGGCGGAGTGGCTGCCGCGCCTGCTGTCCGACCGCTACGACCCCCGCTTCATCCCGGCGGTCGAGAAGACCGGCGCCACCATCGGCATGGCGATGACCGAGAAGCAGGGCGGCTCCGACGTGCGGGCCAACACGACCGTCGCCCACCCGCTGGACGGCGGTGGCGCCGGACGCCCCTACCGGCTGACCGGGCACAAATGGTTCTGCTCCGCCCCGATGTCCGACGCTTTCCTGACGCTGGCCCGGACCGGCGGCGGGCTGTCCTGCTTCCTGGTGCCGCGCTGGCTGCCGGACGGCACGCGCAACGCCATCCGCATCCAGCGGCTGAAGGACAAGCTGGGCAACCGCTCCAACGCCTCCGCCGAGATCGACTACGACGGCGCCGAGGCGGTGATGATCGGGGAGGAGGGGCGCGGCGTCGCCGGCATCATCGAGATGGTGCATCACACGCGGCTCGACTGCGGCTATGCCGCCGCCGGTCTGATGCGCGCGGCGCTGTCGCGGGCGCTCCACCACGCCGGCCACCGGTCCGCCTTCGGCGACCTGCTGATCCGTCAGCCGCTGATGCGTCCGGTTCTGGCCGATCTGGCGCTGGAGAGCGAGGCGGCCGTCGCGCTGGTGCTGCGGGTCGCCCGCGCCTTCGACGCGGGGGAGGCGGACCCGGCCGCCCGCGCCTTCGCGCGGCTGGCCGTCGCCATCATGAAATACTGGGTCGCCAAGCGTTGCCCCGCCCTCGTCTACGAGGCGCTGGAGTGCCATGGCGGGAACGGCTACGTCGAGGACGGCATCATGCCCCGCCTCTACCGCGAGGCGCCGCTGAACGCGATCTGGGAGGGGTCGGGCAACGTGATCGCGCTGGACGTCCTGCGCACGCTGGACCGCGAGCCGGCGGCACTCGCCGCGCTGGAGACCGAGCTGGCGGCTACCCGGGGGATGGATGCCCGTCTCGACGGCTGGGTGGCGGGGATCCGGTCGATGCTGACGGATCCCGCCGCGCTGGTTCCGCAGGCCCGGCGGCTGGTCGAGCGGCTGGCGCTGGCGCTCCAGGCCGGGCTGCTGCTGCGCCATGCCCCGCCGGCGGTGGCGGACGCCTTCTGCGCCAGCCGGCTGGGCGGCGACTGGGGCCACCTGTTCGGCACGCTGCCGCCGGGAACCGACACGGACGCCATCCTGGAGCGTGCCGGCGCGCCGGGCTGAGGGGGATATGTCCGCAGCGGGGGTTTCCTTTGGCCGGGCTTAATTGATATACTAGTAGATTGCCAGCTGTACGGTGCATCCCGCCCAGGCCCCCTTGCGGCCCTCCGGTCGCGGACAGGCCGGCCTCGGCGGCTGCAGCCGAGCCATCCGGGAGAAGCCATGAAGATCGACCTCCGCTACGCCACGCATCCCGAGGATGCGAAGCGCTACGACACCGAGACGCTGCGCCGTCACTTCCTGATGGAGAGCCTGTTCGAGCCGAACGGGATCCTGCTGACCTACAGCACGATCGACCGCGTGGTGGTCGGCGGCGTCCTTCCGACGACCGGGAGCGTGGCGCTGACCGCCCCGAAGGAGATCGGCTCTCCCACCTTCCTGGCGCGGCGCGAGCTGGGGGCCTTCAACATCGGCGGCCCCGGCCGCGTGGTGGCCGATGGCGCCGTGTTCGAGCTTGCCAACCGCGACGCCATCTACATCGGCAAGGACACCGCCGACGTCCGGTTCGAGAGCGTCGATCCGGCCAATCCCGCGCGCTTCTACGTCATGAGCACGCCGGCCCATGCCCGCTGCGAGACGCGCCTGATCACCGCCGCCCAGGCGAAGACCATGGCGGTCGGCGACGCCGCCAAGTCGAACAAGCGCGTCATCAACCAGTACATCCTGCCGGGCATCTGCGATACCTGCCAGCTCGTCATGGGGCTGACCCAGCTCGAGCCGGGCAGCATGTGGAACACCATGCCGGCCCACACCCATGGCCGCCGCTGCGAGGTCTACTTCTACTTCGACCTGGCGGAGGACGCCCGCGTCTTCCATCTGCTGGGCGAACCGACCGAGACCCGGCACCTCGTGGTGAAGAACGAGCAGACGGTGATCTCGCCGAGCTGGTCGATCCATTCCGGCGTCGGCACCAGCAACTATGCCTTCATCTGGGGCATGGGCGGCGACAACGTCGATTATACGGACATGGACTGGGTGGCGATGGAAACGCTGCGCTGATCACCTGCGCTGATCAGGGGGAGCGCTTGGGCAGGACCGTTCAAGCGCCCACCTTCCGCGGCAGGTTACGAGAAATAGAGCGGGTTGGCTTCCTGCGCATCGACGATGGCGGTCTGCAGGTCGTCCAGATGGATGTTCAGCGCCCTGGCCGCCTCCTCCGGATCGTGGGCGGCGACGGCCTCCACGATCGCCTCGTGCTCCAGCACCACCTTGCCCATCCGGCCGGGGACCGGCAGGGTCAGCCGGCGGAACCGGTCCACCTGTACCTTCACCTGCTGGATCACCGGCCAGAAGCCGGGATACCCCGAGACCTCGGCCAGCAGGGCATGGAACGCCTCGTCCGCCTGATGGAAACCCTCGCGGTCGCCGGCGGTCTCGCGCTCGCGCTGCTCCTCCAGGCAGGCGCGCAGCCGGGCGATCTGGCTGCGGGTGGCGCGTTCGGCGGCATAGCGGACGGTCGCCTCCTCCAGGACGCGCCGGATGGCGATCGCCTCCGGCAGGGTGGCGACCGGGATGCGCGAGACGATGGTCCCCGACTGCGGGAAAATCTCGATCAGCCCTTCGTCGGCCAGCTTCAGCACCGCCTCGCGCACCGGCGTGCGGCTGACGCCGTAGGACTCGGCAATCTGCTTCTCGACGATCGCCTCGCCCGGCTTGCGCTGCAGCGACAGGATTTCGGTGCGCAGGTCGCGGTAGATGCTGGCAGCCGCCGTCGCGCCGCGCCGGGCGGGGCGGGCGGCCGGCTTCGCCGCCTGCCGGCCGCGCGGACGGGCCGTGCGTGCTGTCTTGCCATCGGCCGATCCAATGTCCACGATCTTCGTCAACACCGCTCCCGCTCGGCAGGCCGGCGGCATGAAGGCTGGGCCGGCAGATTGTTGTTTGCTGCTATATAGCCGCGCGCGGCGCCGCGCGTCAAACGCGTGCCCGGCTACACCCCTCCTGCCACGTTTCGCCGCACCTCCTTCCCATCCCGCCGGACGGAGCGAGGAAAGCGCTTGCCTGCGGATTGATATACTAGTATTGTGATAAGCGGTTCAGTCATGACGGGATTTCGTGGATCGGGTCTCGTCTGCTGTGTTGCGTTCCTCTATGAACTTCGGGCCACTGGAATCCCCCCTCCAGTGGCCCACTTTCCTTCGGTGCCTGCAGCTTTCCGGCACTTGCGGCGTTCCTGCCCTTTCCCGTTTTCCGGTCGATCCCACGCCATGCCAGATCATCGTCCCAGCGAGCCCGCCCCCACCCCGCCGGTGGAGGCCGCGGCCGAAGCCGCGTCCATTCCGGCGCCCCGGCGCGACGACCCGGTCCGCGGCATCCTCATGGTCGTCCTGGCGGTCGCGTTCTTTTCCTGTTCGGACGCGATGGCGAAGTACCTGAACCAGACCCTGCCGTCGATCGAGATCGGCTGGATGCGCTACGCCGTCTTCACGGTGATCGTGCTGCCGCTCGCCATGGCCTTCGGCGGCGGGCCCAGGGTGATCCGCACGCAGCGGCCGGTGCTGCAGATCCTGCGCGGGCTCGGCATGCTGGGGTCGGCGCTGTTCTTCATCTTCGCCGTACGCAGCCTGCCGATGGCCGAGGCGGCGGCGATCAGCTACATCTCGCCGACCTTCGTCACCGCCCTGTCGATCCCGCTGCTGGGCGAGCGGGTCGGGATCCGGCGCTGGATCGCCGTGCTGGTCGGGTTGATGGGCGTCCTGATCGTCGCCCGGCCGGGCGGGGCGGCCTTCCAGCCCGCCGCGATCTTTCCCGTCCTGTCGGCGATGAGCTGGGCCTGCGGCATCGTCATCACCCGCAAGATGAGCGGTCATGAGGACACGGCGACGACGCTGGTCTGGACGTCGCTGACCGGCTTCGTGGTGCTGAGCGTCCTGCTGCCCTTCGACATGCGGATGCCCACCGGGTTCGAGATGCTGCTGGGGCTGGGGATCGGCGTCGTCTCCACCATCGGGCAGTACATGATGGTGGTCGCCTACCGGTTCGGCAGCGCCTCGCTGCTGGCCCCCTTCTCCTATGTCCAGCTCATCTGGTCGGCCTCGCTCGGCTATCTGGTGTTCAGCGCCATTCCCGACGCCTGGACCTTCGTCGGCACCGCCATCATCGCCGCCAGCGGCCTCTATACCGCGCATCGCGAACGGATGCGGCGCCGGGCATAGCCTCCCCGCCCGCCCCGTTCCGGCCGGGGCTCCGCCTTGCCAAGGGCGCCGCGCGCGCCATGTCGCCAAGGCGGCTTGCCCCGGGGGAGCGGAGATGAAGACGATCCATCTGCATGTGCTGAAGGCCGGACCGGCGGACGGGACGCCGGTGATCCTGCTGCATGGCTTTCCGGAGTTCAGCCACGGCTGGCGCAACCAGATCGGACCGCTGGCCGGGGCGGGGTTCCGCGTGCTGGCCCCCGACCAGCGCGGCTACAATCTCAGCGACAAGCCGCAGCGGATCGCGGATTACCGGATCGGGCAGCTCACCGGCGACATCCTGCGGCTGGCGGATGCCGAGGGGTGGGAGAGATTCCATCTGGTCGGACATGACTGGGGCGGCATCGTCGCCTGGTGGATCGGCCTGATGCATCCCTACCGGCTCGACCGGCTGGTCGTCCTGAACGCGCCCCACCCCGCCACGCTGCGCCCGCACATGGCCCGGCACCCGGCACAGCTTCTGAAGAGCTGGTATGTCGGCCTGTTCCAGCTACCGGTCCTGCCGGAGCGGCTGATCCGGGCCGGCGGGTTCCGCATGGCAGAGCGGGCGCTCTGCGCCACCAGCCGCCGCGGCACCTTCTCCGCGGACGAACTGGCGCGGTATCGCGAGGCCTGGGGCCGGCCGGGAGCGCTGACCGCCATGCTGAACTGGTACCGGGCGCTGCGCCGCAATCCCCGACCGCCGGCCGTCGGCATTCCGGTGCCGACCCTGATCCTGTGGGGTGACCGCGACGCCTTCCTCGACAGCAGCCTTGCCGACGAGGCCGCGGCGCTGTGCGACGATGCCCGCGTCGTGCATCTGCCGCGGGCCACCCACTGGGTCCAGCATGAGGAGGCCGACACCGTCAACCGGCTGCTGATCGACTTTCTCGGCGGCAGGGGCTGAGGCGACTCGGCGCGCCGCCGCCGGGCGAAAGACTGGCGGCGGCACAGCGAAGAGTTCGCCCGGAAGAAGGATCATGCCGTGCCGCGCGTCACCGGCCCGCTGTCCCGTCCGCGTGATGTGTCCGCCATGGAGACCATCAATCAAAGGTGCAGGGATGTCTGGCGAACTCTTCCATCCATGAACTCCTCAATAAGGTTTCCGTATTATTCTGGCGCCTGGCGCTTGCGGGGCACCATGACGAACATTCTGACGGCACTCGCTGACGGGGTTGGGCTTCTCGCCCTCATTGCGCTCGGCTACGGCACCATCCGGCAGCGCCTGACCGGCCGCGCCCTGCTGCGGCAGGTCCTGATCGGGGTGCTGTTCGGTGCCGGCGGGGTGATCGCCATGCTGCGGTCGGTGCCGATCGCGCCGGGTGTGTTCCTCGACGTCAAGGTGGTGCCTGTCGCCCTGGCCGCTCCGTTCGGCGGCACGCTGTCCACCCTGCTCGCCGCCGCCATCGTCGCCGCCGGCCGGACGCTGGTCGGCGGGGCCGGCGTCCTTCCCGCCGTGACCGGGATCGCCATCGCCGGCGGCATGGTGCTTCTGGTCGTCCGCTCCCTGCCCGACCGGCAACGGCTCAGTCTTTCCGGCCTGCTGCTGCTGGCGCTCGCCGCCTCCGTCAACACCGTGGGCATCTTCGTCCTGCCCTGGGACCAGGCCCTGCCGATCTTCCTCCATGGCGGCCTGCCGGTCTCCGCCTTCACGGTGCTGGGAATCCTCCTCCTCGGCACCATGCTGGCGCGGGAGGCCCGGCGGCTGGAGGCCGAGGCGGCCTTGCGGACGGCCGCCATGACCGATCCGCTGACCGGCCTGGCGAACCGCCGGGCCTTCTTCGAGGCGGCCGGCCGGGCCGCCGCGGCGGCACGGCGGCATGGCACGCCGCTGTCGCTGCTGCTGCTGGACGTCGACCATTTCAAGGACATCAACGACGGCCATGGGCACGGTGCCGGGGATCTGGTGCTGGTGACGCTTGCCCGCGTGCTGCAGGAGGGGGTGCGCCAGAGCGACCTCGTCGCCCGCTTCGGTGGCGAGGAGTTCACCATCCTGCTGCCCAACGCACCGCTGGCGGGGGCCTTCCAGCTTGCCGAGCGGCTGTGCGACGCCGTGCGGGACCTGCGGATTCCCTATGGCGGGGCGATGATCCGGCTGACCGTCAGCGTCGGGGTCGCGACCCTGGGACCGGATGGTCCGACCGCCGACGACATGGTGAAGGCCGCCGATACCGCCATGTACCGGGCGAAGAATGGCGGCCGGGACCAGGTGTGCCGCTCCGGCGGGATCCTGTCTCCCTGCCCCGGCTGACAGGCGCTGTGCGCCGATCCGGTTCCGGCAACTTCCCGCCTCCTCCATTGACAAGGTTGCCGCAACTTGCTCAGCTACCGGCCGGGCAGGACAGGGGGAGGACGGCCATGCCGCCGATCGGAGGGGACGAGATGCGTCAGCTTCGCGAGCGCCGGGGGGAGAACCAGACGCAGTTCGCCGACTGGCTGAACGCGGAGCTTGGGCGCAGCTACACCAAGGCGAAGATCAGCCGCTGGGAGAGCGGGGCGGAGCGGATTCCGCAGCAGGTGCTCGACTTCCTGGCCGGCCGGACGGAGGAGGACCGGCCGCGGCGCGCCACCTTCCTCGCCATCGCCAACCAGAAGGGCGGGGTCGGCAAGACCGCCACCGCCGTCAACCTCGCCTATGCGCTGACCGAGGGCGGAGCGCGCGTCCTGCTGATCGACTGCGACTCGCAGAGCAACGCCACCGTCCATGTCGGCGTCGGCAACGCCGCCATCGTCGGGCTGGAGCAGCAGCGCAAGACGCTCTACTACGTGCTGCGCTCGGAGGAGCCGCTGTCCTCCGTCATCATTCCGACGGGCGAGCGCGGGCTGGACCTCGTCCCGGCCGGGCTGTCGCTGGCGGATGCCGATGTCGAGCTGGCGGCGGACTCCACCGGCGGGCTGGTGCTGCGGGAGAAGCTGGACGATCTGCGCGGCAGCTACGACTTCGTCGTGATGGACTGCGCGCCGAACCTCGGCCTCGTCACCGCCAACGCGCTGTCGGCGGCGGAGCTGGTCGTCGTGCCGGTCCAGACGGAGGCGCTGTCCCTGCTGGGCGTCAAGCGGCTGGTCGACACCATCACGCGCATCCGGCGCCGGGTGAACCCCGGGCTGCGGATCGCCGGCATCATCCCGACCATGTACAACGACCGCCTGACCCAGGACCGCGCGACCCTGCAGGAGCTTCGCGAGTCCTATGCCGAGCAGGTTCCGGTCTTCCCCCCGATCCCACGGGCGACCGTCTACGGCAAGGCGGCAGCGGCGGGCATGATCACGCTGGCCGGCGATCCCGGCGCGCCGGGGGCCGAGACCTTCCGGGAGGTCGCGCGCCAGATCCGCGCCTATGCCAAGCAGAGGGACGCCAGCCATGCCGCGTAAGTTCGAGCGCAAGACGAAGGAGCTGCTGGGCGGTTCCCCCACCCCCGCCCTTTCCCCTGCCCTCACCATCGGGTCGGACAGGCTGTTCGGCACCTCCGCCGGCTTCCCCCACGTGGTGGAACTGGACCTCGACCGCGTCGCCCGCAATCCGGACCAGCCGCGCCGCCAGTTCGACGAGGCGGAGCTGAAGAGCCTCGCCTCCTCCATCGAGCGTCACGGGTTGCAGAACCCGATCCTGGTGCGCCAGCGTCCGCAGGGCGACTATCTGCTGATCGGCGGCGAGCGGCGCGTCCGCGCGCACGAGATGCTCGGCCGCAAGACGATCTTCGCGATCCTGACCTCCGGCGACCCCGACGAGATCGCGCTGATCGACAACATCCAGCGGGTCGACCTCAACGCCGTCGAATATGCCGCCGCCCTGGCCCGGCTGGCCGAGAAGCACGGCTATACGCATGAGGAGCTGGCCGCGGTGGTCGGCAAGGACCGCACCGATGTGACCAAGCTGCTGGCGATCCTGTCGCTGCCCGCCGATATCCTGGAGGAGTATGCCGGCGCCCACGCCCATGCACATGTCTCGCGTTCCGTGATGGTCGAGATCGCCGCGGCGCCGGACGAGCTGAAGGCGGAGCTGTGGGCGCGGGCCAAGGAGGGCGCCAGCGTCAAGCTCGTGCGGCAGGCCAAGCGCGATCACGCGCAAGGGCAGGGCGCCCGTCCGGCCGGCGGGCGGGACCCGGCCAGGCTGCTGCGGGCGAGCGTGACGCGCATCCTGCGCGACGTGGCGGTGGTGCGGGAGCAGCGGTCGCATCTGGCGCCGGCCGAGCGGGAGCGGCTCCGCAAGCTCCGCGCCGAGATCGACGCGATCCTGCAGGAGCCGTGACCTCCGCCGGTCGGGAGGGATGTGGGACGTCCCACATCGGCGGGGCAGGGTAGGGTGAGACCGGGAACCGATGTGGGACGTCCCACATGGCAGCCAACGTCTTGAAATCCAAACAGATGATAGTGAATTGGAAGAATAGTGCCGGGACGGCGGCGACGGCCGGCAGGGCTTCGCGCACGCTCGCCGATGATCCCGGAGCTGCAGGATAGCAGGAACGGGCAGGGGTGGCAGTGCCTTCCGATCTCCGCCCTGTCCGGCATCCGGGCGGCGGGCCGGGATACGGAGAAGAGTCCCGCACCTGTCCCGGCCCTGCTATACCGGGACCAGGACATCGCAGCAGATCGAGGAAACGGGTCGAGGGATGAAGACCGGTCGAAAATCAGGCGGGGCGGTTTCCCTTGCCACCATCGCGGAAGCCGCCAACGTCTCGATTTCCACCGTATCCCGCATCGTCAACGGCCAGACGCACCGGGCGTCGGCACAGACGGCGGAGCGGGTGCGTCAGGCGATCGAGGAACTGGGCTATCAGCCCAATCAGATCGGACGCGCCCTCAAGCAGGGAAAGACCCGTGTCGTCGCCATGCTGACGGCGAACCTCAACAATCCCGTGATGTCCACCATCGCATCGGCGACCGAAGCCGCGCTGAGGGACATCGGCTATGTCATGACCCTCTGCGACACCCATGACCGCGAGGATCTGCAGGATGAGTATCTGCAGGCCATGCGCGCCCAGGCGGTTCAGGGATACATCCTGGTCACGAACATCAGGAGCCCGGGTCTGGCCGAGATCGTGGCGCGCAAGGAGCCGGTGGTCTTCGCCTGCCGGCGCAACCCGTACAAGCCCGGCGCGTTCGTCGGCATCGACAACCTTCAGGCCGGGGCCGCCGCCGCCGATTACCTGTGGTCCCACGGATGCCGGGAGCCGGCGGTCGTCTTCCCGGCCAACGGTTCGGCGGTGACGGAGGAGCGTGTCGCCGGCTTCTGCGCCCGGATGAGCGCGCTCGGCGTCCCGGCGTCCAGGATCACCAAGGCAGCGGCTCCCGGCAATTTCCACCTGGAGGTCGGTTACGCCGCCGCCCGGACGCTGCCGGACGGCGCCCCCTGGCCCAAGGGGATGCTGTGCGTCAGCGACCAGATCGCCTACGGTGTCTACCGCTGTGCCAGGGAGAGGAACCTGCGGATTCCGGAGGATTGCCTCATCGTCAGCATCGACGGCAGCGAGTTGAACAGTTGGATCGCTCCCTGGCTGAAGTCGATCCAGGTGCCCTACCGGGATTTCGGCCTCCCGATCGTCGAACAGTTGCAGACGATCTGGAACGGCGGCGAGCCCGGCGAAGTGATCCTTCCCTTTTCGGTCGATTGAGGCTGCGCCGGGCCGGGCCCGGCCGGCAATGTCCCTTCCGCGCGGCTGAAGGGGGCGGGACATCCGGCGATGCCGGCGCCCCTCCGGCGGGCCGTGTTGTGCAGTGCACAACTGAGGAGCGTAGCCTTCGTCCGTCGGATCGTCTGGTGGGAAACCGGCTGTGATGTGCGGCTGGTTGACGCACCCTTTCCTTCCCGCTCGGTCATCCACTTGATATTGAAGAGTTTTTAGAAAGACAGACAAAAGATCTGGTCCCCCTTGCCAGGGAAAGTCCTTCTAGGCTAACGTTTGCCTAGTGGTCAGGCCAGTAGGCCGGTGGACCGCGCTGTCGACCGGGCGGAAAACAGATGGCTCAACCACTGCGGGTAATTGACGGCAGAACGGAGATACCTGCGGGGCGGCGCCATCCCCACCAGCACGAGGTGTCGCCCCGAAGAACCGGCCCTCCTCATCGCCATCAGGACACACGGAACAGACAGCAGGGTTGCGCGGGACCGCCGGTCCATCCCGTCATGGGCAAGACGCCGGGATCTCCAGCCGCCTTCATCCCCCAACGTCGGGTATCGATCAGAGGCTCATCATGAAAATCAAAGGACTCCGGTGGTGGATCATCGGCCTCATCTGCCTGGGAACCATCGTCAACTATCTGGCGCGCAACTCGCTGGGCGTGATGGCGCCGATCCTGAAGACCGACCTTAATTTCTCGACGCAGGAATATTCCTATGTCGTGGCCGCCTTCCAGCTCGCCTACACGGTGATGCAGCCGGTGTGCGGCTACATCGTCGACTTCCTCGGCCTGAAGGTCGGCTTCGCCCTGTTCGCCGCCCTGTGGTCGCTCGCCAACTGCCTGCACGGCTTCGCCACCGGGTGGATGTCGCTGGCCTTCTTCCGCGGCCTGCTGGGCCTGACCGAAGCCTCCGCCATCCCGTCGGGCATCAAGGCGGTGGGCGAGTGGTTCCCGACCAAGGAGCGCTCCGTCGCCGTCGGCTGGTTCAATGCCGGCACCTCGCTCGGCGCCATGCTGGCCCCGCCGCTCGTCATCTACGTGCAGATGCAGTACTCGTGGCAGGCGGCCTTCTACGTCACCGGTTCTCTTGGCTTCGTCTTCGCAGCGCTATGGTGGCTGTTCTACCGCTCGCCCAAGGAGCATGCGAACATCACCGAGGAGGAGCGGGCGTTCATCGTGGGCGGCCAGAATCCGCCGGTGCTGACCGCCGACGGCGCCGCCGCCAAGCCGAAGGTGATGGAGATCATCTCCACCAAGCGCTTCTGGGGCATCGCCATTCCGCGCTTTCTGGCCGAACCGGCTTGGCAGACCTTCAGCTTCTGGATCCCGCTCTATCTCGCCACCGAGCGCGGCATGGACATCAAGCAGATCGCCATGTTCGCCTGGCTGCCCTTCCTGGCGGCCGACTTCGGCGGCATCCTCGGCGGTTACCTGTCGCCCTTCTTCATGAAGCACTTCAAGTTCCAAGTGGTCGACTCCCGTCTGGCCGGCATCGTCATCGGCGCCATCTGCATGATCGGCCCGGGCTGCATCGGCCTCGCCTCGGACGCCTACACCGCGATCGCGCTGTTCTGCATCGGCGGCTTCGCCCACCAGATGATCTCGGCCCTGATCAACACCCTCAGCGCCGACGTCTTCGACAGCCACGAGGTGGCGACGGCCAACGGCCTGACCGGCATGGCCTCCTGGACCGGCGGCCTGACCTTCTCGCTGATCGTCGGCGCGCTGGCCAACACCATCGGCTACAACCCGCTGTTCGTCTGCCTGACCGTGTTCGACCTGATCGGGGCCTGCGTCGCCATCGCCCTGCTGCGCGACAGCAACCGCAAGGTGACGGCTGCCGCGGCCGCCCACTGATCCCCGTCCGCCCCTTGGCGACACCGAACCTATCGAGATCGAATCATGTCCCTGTCGACCCCCCCAGTCTTCTCCCTGAAGGAAAAGGACGGCGCCCGTCTGACGCTCCAGGCGGCGGAAGGCCACGTCGCCCACCTGTTCGTCCTGGAAGAGGACATCATCCGCGTCATGGTGCTTCCCGGCGGCACCCTGCGCTGCCCGCGCAGCTGGAGCGTCGCCCCGGGCGGCGAGGATGTCCCCGCCGAAGGCCGGGACCGCTTCGATCTCGCCGGCTTCGCCTGCCCGGCCTACCGGCTGGAGGAGACGGACGGCACGCTGGTCGTGACCACCGCGCAGTTGCGCCTCACCGTGGTCCTGGCGGGCCTGTTCTGCCGGTGGGAGACCCGCGCCGGCGGCGGCTGGAAGCCCGCCGCCGCCGATCGGGCAACCCAGAACTACAATTTCGGATGGTGGGACGACAAGGTCTACCACTATCTGAAGCGTGATGCCGACGAGATGTACTTCGGCCTCGGCGAACGCGCCGGCGAGGCGAACCGGCTCGGCAAGTCCTACCGGATGACCAACCTCGACGCCATGGGCTACAGCGCCCGCACGTCCGACCCGCTGTACAAGCACATTCCCTTCTACATCACCTGGAAGAAGACCGACCGGGTTCCGCTCGGCATCTTCTACGACACGCTCGCCGACTGCAGCTTCGACATGGGGCGCGAGCTGGACAACTACCACGGACACTACCGCTACTTCGTGGCGGACAGCGGCGACCTCGACTACTACGTCATCGGCGGCGGGCGGCCGGCCGACATCACCCGGCGCTTCACCTGGCTGACCGGCCGGCCGGCCTTCATGCCGAAATGGAGCCTGGGCTATTCCGGCTCGACCATGACCTACACCGACGCGCCCAACGCCCAGGAGCGCATGAACGAGTTCCTGGCGAAATGCGCGGAGCACGACATTCCCTGCTCCTCCTTCCACCTGTCGTCCGGCTACACCTCCATCGCCGACAAGCGCTACGTCTTCCACTGGAACCGCGACAAGTTCCCCGATCCGGCGGCCTTCGCAAAGCACTACCTCGACCATGGCGTACGGCTGTGCGCCAACATCAAGCCCTGCCTGCTGCGCGACCACCCGCGCTTCGCCGAGGCCGAGCGGGAGGGGCTGTTCGTCAAGGATGCCGACGGCAAGCCCGCCATGGTGCAGTTCTGGGACGAGGCCGGCGCCTATCTCGACTTCACCAATCCCAGGACGCTCGACTGGTGGAAGGCGCGCGTCACGGAGGCCCTGCTCGAGGTCGGGATCGCGGCCACCTGGAACGACAACAACGAGTTCGAGATCTGGAGCGACGCGGCGGTCGCCGCCGGCTTCGGCACGCCCTATCGGGCCAAGGACGCCAAGCCGCTGCACACCCTGCTGATGATCCGCGCCTCGCAGCAGGCGCAGCGCGACTTCGCCCCGGACAAGCGCCCCTTCCTCATCTCGCGGGCGGGTGCCGCGGGCATGCAGCGCTATGTGCAGACCTGGTCGGGCGACAACTACACCAGTTGGGAGACGCTGAAATACAATGTGCGCATGGGGACCGGCCTGGCGCTCTCCGGCATCTCCAACACCGGCCACGACATCGGCGGCTTTGCCGGCCCGGCGCCCGATGCCGAGCTGTTCCTGCGCTGGGTCCAGTTCGGCATCTTCCTGCCGCGCTTCTCCATCCATTCCTGGAACGATGACAAGACCGTCAACGAACCCTGGATGTACCCGGAGATCACCCCGGCCATCAGCGCCCTGATCAAGCTGCGCAGCCGGCTGGTCCCCTATCTCTACGACCTGCTCTGGACGTATCACCGCGACTTCGAGCCGATGATCCGTCCGACCTTCTACGAGTTCCCGGACGATCCGCGCTGCTTCGAGGAAAACGACGAGATGCTGCTGGGGCCGGCCCTGCTGGTGGCGCCGGTGGTCGAGCCCGGACGGCGGGACCGGCCGGTCTATTTGCCGGCCGGCGCGGACTGGTACGATGCCTGGACCGGCGAACGCTTCGCCGGCGGACAGGAGGTCACGCTGCCCGCCCCGTGGGACCGCCCGCCGTTGCTGGCCCGCGCCGGCTCGGCCATCCCGCTCAACCTCGCCGGGGCGCATTTCAACCACGCCGCCGACGAGCGGGGCTTCGCCATCTTCCCGCATCACGGCACCGGCGCGTTCCAGGCCGGCTGCTACGAGGATGACGGCGAGAGCGAAGGCTACCGCGACGGCCGGCATGGCAGATGGACCCTGGCGGTCGATGCCGAAGCGGACGGGCTGGCCATCCGCATCGGCAGGGAAGGGGCCTGTCCGCCGGTGGCTGCGGCGGTGACGCTTCTGCTGCCGCCGCAGGAGAGGCGCGCGCTCACCCTGGCGGGGGGCACGGTGACGTCGGACCGGCTCGTCGACGGCTGGCGGACCGTCACCGTGGCGCTCTGACGTCGGACGGCGGGGCGGCCTGGCCGGGAGACCTCCTCCCGCCGGGCCGCGCCCGCCTTTCCTCTTCTCTCCCCGCTCCCGTTGTCCAAGAGCGTATGGGACACTGGCGCCCGAACCATGTTCCAAGGGGAGGAGAGGAGACGTCATGCCGCCAGACTCCCGGACCCCCCGGTTGCCATCGCCCTTCGTCCGTCCCGACGGCTCCTGTCTCGGACGCCGTCCGGAGGAGCCGGACGAGGAGCCCGTTCCCGCCGCGCCGTCCGGACCCGAGGATGCGCCCGTCGATCCGGCCGGCCCGGTGAATCCGGGGTAGTTCATCCGTGGTCGGGGGCCATCCGCCGGCCGCGGGAGAACCGGAGGCATGAGAATGGCTTGCACGCCCTTGCGCTCTTGACGACCCACCAGTGTGCTTTGGTATTCCGGAACCCGATTCGATGGGATCCGCACCCCGTGGCCTTGCCTTGGCAGGCGGTCGCTCCCATCGGTGAGGGAGATGCGAATGACGGAAGCCAGGGTGGCGGGCGGTCGCGCAGCCGTCGGGCCTGACGGGCTGGACCTGCATCGTGCCTTCGATTCCCGGCCCACCGCCTTTACCGAGGCGGTGGAGTCCCTGACCGTGCTGCTGGCCGATCCGCCTTCCGGACCCTACGGCTTCGACCAGTTGAGCGGAGCGATCCGCGAGCTGTCGGCCCGCATGATCCGCTGCCTTCCCCTCACCACGGTGCGCGATGCGCAGCTCGCGCAGTCCATCAGCCTCGCGCAGATCGTCGACGAGTCCGTCGCCCTCGCGCTGGGGCAGGCTGCCGTTGCCTTCCTCGGCGCCCTGCAGGCGGCGGCGGAGCGGGCCGGGCTGACCCGCCCCGCCTGCCCGGCGGCTCAGGAGGATGCATCTCCCTCCCTCCGCCGGCCGGCGCCGAGATAGTCCGCCAGGGCCTCGATGGCCGTGCGGTCCGGCGCCCGGTCGTCCAGCACATAGCCCATCCGCTCGGCCGCGGGATGCCGCGCCGGGCCATCGCCGGCCAGCCCGCAAAGGGCGCGGGCCTCCGCCTCCGCGAGTTCCGGCCGGGCGGAAAGCATCCCCTCCAGCAGGGCGGCGAAGAGGGCTCCGGTCCAGCCGTCCTCCCGGCCGTCCGGTGGGGTGAAGCACACCTGAAACTCGGTACCGATGCCTGTCCTGCTCATGCCGCACCACGTCCTGTCGCGGGTCTGAAGGCGCGGGGTCGGACGGGCAGGGCCGTGCAAGGCCATCCCCGCGAGCGCGCATCCGGACCCGGCCCACCGGGGGCCGTTGAACGGACGCTGCCCGGACCGCAAGGTCCGTTCGACGGCAGGACGCGAAGGGGAGACTGGGCACCGCTTCGGGAACCGGCCGTGGCAACGTCGATGGACGCGTCACCACAACGGGTTTCCCGCACCCCCGGCACACCCCGACCGAAGGCAAAGTGACGCCGTCAGAGGCAGGTCTCCTGGCTCGCGGGTCGTCATCGCTGCCGCCTTCCCGACCGGGTCCGGGGACCTTCGGTCAGTGGCCCTGGTTGGCACCGACTCGCCGCTCACAGTTGCGGGGACAGCCACGGCTTGCACGGGAGAGGCTCCCGTCCTTCCGTCGTTCCCTTTTAATCCCCCGGCTTTCGCCGTGGAGAACCGCTGACGATGGAACCAGTGATAGGGGCGGCACCCCGGCCTGTCAATGAAGAGTAGAACGGACGCTCAGGCAGGCGAGGCCGGGCAGGCGGGGCAGGGCGGCCGGTCAGCGGCCCGCCGAGAGGCGGCGGCGGGCGATGGCGCGGTGCAGCTTCATGCGGTCGGCGACCGTGCGCAGCCGTCCCCGAACCCCCGGAGCGAACAGGTTGTCGAGGTCGCGGCCGAACAGCTCCCAGCTCCGCACCGGGCCGGTGTCGAGATGCAGGAAGAAGGAGCGCGGATACCAGCCGACGCCGCCGCGCTTCATCTCCAGCGCCTTGCGGTGCGCGTCGGGCAGGCGCGACGGGAAGGTGACGTCCAGCGCCTTGCCCAGCAGGTGCTGGCTGTGCTCCGCCACGCCCAGCCCCTTGCTCGCCAGCTTGGCGTTGGTCTCCGGAGTGCGGAAGGCCGACAGCACGGTCGCCTTGCTCTGGGCCACCGCCTCCATGACGTCGGCCAGCAGGTCGAGCGTCCCGACGTCGACCGGACCGACCTTGTTGGCCCGGTGGTCGCGCAGGAACCGGCCGAGGTCCGCCATGGCGTCGGGCAGCGGGCCGGAGGCGTCGCGGTAGGGTCCGTCGAAGGTCTCGCCGGTGTGCGCGTTGCGCAGGGAGAGCCGTCGGGCTGTCACCGGCTGCGCCAGGGCGACGGCCGGCATCAGGACCAGCACGCCGCACCCGGCCAGAAGTTCGCGTCGCCTCAGGGGGATCATCGCCATAGCGCCGTCAGTTTGTTCCGCTCCCATGGTCCGCTCCCATGGTCCGATGTCAACCGGCTTGGCCGTGAAGACGTCACGGGGCTGCCCTGCTTGCGTGCGGCCGCCGTTGGAAATTCCCAAAGGGCCGGCCGGGACGCCGCGGGCGTCGCCGCTCCACTTGCGCATGGTCAAGTCGCATTCCTTCCGTATCAAAGTAATGGACGGGCCTGATTGGAATTTATCGAATTACCGCCAAAGAAGCTCCAATTACCCAAGGTCAAGTAAGGCCGCATGGACCGATGATCCGCGCATGTTGACCATCGTCAAGGTTTCAAGGGGGGTGGCCGACTTAAGACAAGGCATCTTCATGAAAGACTGCCCTGGAGTATGACTATGCGGTGGACCCGTCCGGCCTTGTGGGCCGCATCCGTTGCCATTCCGGCGCTGTTCGCGCTGGCGCCGGTTTCCGCCTCCGCCCAGGCGGGGGACCCGGCGCTCGCGAAGGAGGCCAAGGACGCCAGCGCCAAGATCTACTTCGAGCGCTGCGCCGGCTGCCACGGCGTGCTGCGCAAGGGGGCCACCGGCAAGAACCTGGAGCCGGAGGCGACGAAGAAGCTCGGGCAGGCGCGGCTGGAGAAGATCCTCGCCTTCGGCACCGAGGGCGGCATGCCGAACTTCGAGGACATCCTGTCCAAGGACGAGATCAAGAACCTCGCCACCTACATCCAGATGACGCCCGACGCCCCGCCGGAATGGGGCATGAAGGACATGAAGAACTCCTGGAAGCTCGTGATTCCGCCGGAAAAGCGCCCGACCAGGAAGATGAACACCGTCAACCTCGACAACGTGTTCTCGGTGACGCTGCGCGATTCGGGCGAGGTGGCGCTGATCGACGGCGACAGCAAGACGATCTGGAACATCGTCAAGACCGGCTATGCCGTCCACATCTCCCGCCTGTCGGCCTCCGGGCGCTACGTCTACGTGATCGGCCGCGACGGCAAGCTCGACATGATCGACCTGTGGATGGAGAAGCCGGAGGTCGTCGCGACGATCAAGACCGGCCTCGACGCCCGGTCCGTCGATACCTCCAAGTTCAAGGGGTTCGAGGACAAGTACGCCATCGCCGGCTCCTACTGGCCGCCGCAGTACGTGATCATGGACGGGCTGACGCTGGAGCCGCTGAAGATCGTCTCGACCCGCGGCAACACCATCGACGGCGAATACCATCCGGAGCCGCGCGTCGCCTCCATCGTCTCCTCCCCGATCAAGCCGGAATGGGTGGTGAACGTGAAGGAGACGGGCATGATCAAGCTCGTCGACTACACCGACATCAACAACCTCAAGGAAACCACCATCGAGTCCGCCAAGTTCCTGCATGACGGCGGCTGGGACGCGTCCAAGCGCTACTTCCTGGTGGCGGCCAACGCGTCGGACAAGGTGGCGGTGGTGGACACCAGGGACGGCAAGCTGGCCGCCCTGGTGACGACCAAGCCGAAGCCGCATCCGGGCCGCGGCGCCAACTTCGTCCATCCGAAGTTCGGGCCGGTCTGGGCGACCTCGCACCTCGGCTCCGACGTCATCACGCTGATCGGCACCGATCCGGACAAGCATCCGGAAAGCGCCTGGAAGGTGGTGGCGGAGCTGAAGAACCACGGCGCCGGCTCGCTGTTCGTCAAGACCCATCCCAAGTCGAAGAACCTGTGGGCCGACGCCCCGCTGAACCCGGACCAGGAGGTTCTGGAATCGGTGACGGTGTTCGACATCGGCAACCTCGACAAGGGGCCGGAGGTCATCAACATCGCCAAGATGGCCGGCCTGCCCGAGACCAAGGCGCTGAAGCGCGTCGTGCACGGCGAGTACAACGCCGCCGGCGACGAAATCTGGTTCTCCATCTGGGCCGGCAAGACCGATCCCTCGGCCATCGTCGTGGTCGACGACAAGACCCGCAAGATGAAGGCGGTGATCAAGGATCCGAAGCTGATCACCCCCACCGGCAAGTTCAACGTGCTGAACACCCAGCACGACATCTACTGACCCGTCCGGTCCGCCGGCGGCGTGGGGCGGGTGGTCCGGCAACCCGCCCGCCCCATTCAATTCCATTGCTTAGGAAGGGTGACGACATGGCGATGAAAGCGCTCTGGTCACGCCTCGGGCGCGTGCGGATTCTCGGCGCGACGCTGATCGGCGCGGCCGTGATCTTCGTGTCGGGCATCGTGTTCTGGGGCGGCTTCAACACCGCCATGGAAGCCACGAACCAGATGGAGTTCTGCGTCTCGTGCCACGAGATGCGCGACAACGTCTACGCCGAGTACAAGAAGACCATCCATTACGAGAACCGCACCGGCGTCCGCGCCACCTGCCCGGACTGCCATGTGCCCAAGGACTGGATCCACAAGGTCCAGCGCAAGATCCAGGCCTCCAACGAGGTGCTGCACTGGCTGCTCGGCAGCGTCGACACGCCGGAGAAGTTCGACGCCAAGCGGCTGGAGCTGGCCAAGCACGAGTGGGCGCGCTTCAAGGCCAACAACTCGCTGGAATGCCGCAACTGCCATTCCTTCGACGGCATGAGCGCCGATAAGCAGAAGCCGCGCGCCAGGAAGCAGCATGAGATGGCCAAGGCCGACGGCATGACCTGCATCGACTGCCACAAGGGCATCGCCCACAAGCCGGTGCATCATCTGCTGGAGGAGGAGGAGAACGCGCCGAAGGTCTCCAGCGCCGCTCCCGCCGCCCCCACTCCCGCTGCCCCGAAACCTGCCGAGGCGAAGGCTCCCGACGTCAAGACGGCGGCGATCCTGCCTGCGGCCGTCGTTGCCCAGGCTGCGGCCCCGGCCGCGCAGCCGACCCCTGCGCCGGCCCCCGCTCCCGCAGCCGCCCCCGCCCCCACCCCCGCACCCGCGGTCCCGGCGCAGGCCGCCGCTGCCCCGGCGGGGGATCTTCCGGCCGTCGACTGGTCGGCCGTCCCGGAGCGCGTGGTGACGCTGTTCTATCCCGGCCAGACCTCCTACGAGTGGATCCAGACCGGCACCGACCATGGCGGGGCGCGCGCCTACAAGAAGGGCGAGGAGTGCATCGGCTGCCACGAGGGCGAGCAGGCCGACATGGGCAAGAAGATGGTCACCGGCCAGAAGGCGGAGACCACGCCCATCCCCGGCAAGCCGGCCTTCATCCCGCTGACCGTGCAGGCGGCCCATGACGGCACCAACCTGATCATGCGCTTCCGCTGGCCGGCCGGCCCGCATACCCCCGCCCCCTTCGTCGAGGGCGGCATGATGGACCCGCAGAACCCGGTGAAGCTCGCCCTGATCCTCGACCAGGGACTGGTGGAGGATGCCGGCCGCAGCGGCTGCTGGAGCACCTGCCACCATGATGCCCGCAGCATGCCCGACACCCCGGCGGGGCAGGAGGTGACCAAGTACCTGCCGCAGACCCGCAGCGCCATCTCGCTCAAGGAGAGCCCGCGCGGCGGCTGGGACAAGCGCAAGCCGGCCGACGAACTGGCGGAGCTGCTGAAGCAGGGCGTCTTCCTCGACCTGATCCGCTGGAAGTCCGGCAGCAACGCGGTGGAGGACGGCTACGTCTCGGCCGAGCGCGTGATGGAGGGCGGCCAGGGCGCCACCGGCATCGGCACGCTGGCCGACGGGACCTGGACCCTGACGCTGGTGCGCAAGCTGGTGTCGGACAAGCCGGGCGACATCTCGATCGAACCGGGCAAGCTCTACACCATCGGCTTCGCCATCCACGACGACCACACCAACGCCCGCTTCCACCATGTCTCGGTCAACTACAAGCTGGCCCTCGACAATGCGGAGGCGCAGATCAACGCGGTGAAGAAATAGCCCTTCGCGACCCCTCGCGATGTCCCCTGGCGGGGCGGTGCCATCCGGTGCCGCCCCGCCGCCTTTTTCCGCCGCCCGTTCCGCCCGCCGCCGCCGGACCCGCACTTGACGGTCGTCAAGGCTTTGAAATGCCCGGCTTCCCATCCTGCTGCGGAGCCCTGTAGGCAGCCTGGAGGCCCCGATGATCCGCCGCCGTTCCGTCGCCGCCCTCGCGGCCCTGCTGCCGGGCGTGCTGCCCGCCCTCGCGCTGGCGCAGGCGCCGCAGCCGGAGCGTCTGTTCGCCGAGCATTGCGCCGCCTGCCATGGCGGCGACCGGCTGGGCGCCATCGGCCCGGCCCTGCTGCCGGAGAATCTCGGCCGGCTGAAGCCGGCGGAGGCCGAGCGGATCATCCGCCACGGCCGCCCGGCGACCCAGATGCCGGGCTTCCCGGCCGAAACCCTGTCCGACGAGGCGGTGAAGGCGCTGGCCGCCTATGTCTTCACGCCGCTGCCCGCCGTGCCGCCCTGGGGCATGGCGGAGATCGCCGCCAGCCGCGTCGTCCATCGCGATCCGGCGACGCTGCCCGACAAGCCGCAGCATCAGGCTGATCCGCTGAACCTCTTCACGGTGGTGGAGGCCGGCGACCATCACGTCAGCATCCTCGACGGCGACCGCTTCACCGTGCTCGACCGGTTCCAGAGCCGCTTCGCCCTGCATGGCGGCGCGAAATACTCGCCGGACGGCCGCTTCGTCTATTTCGCTTCGCGCGACGGCTGGATCTCCAAATACGACCTGCATTCCCTGGGGCTGGTGGCCGAGGTGCGGGCCGGCGTCAACACGCGCAACGTCGCCGTCTCGACCGACGGGCGCTACCTGATGGTCGGCAACACGCTGCCCCACACGCTGGTGGCGCTGGACGCCCGCGACCTGTCGCCGGTGAAGGTGATCCCCGTCACCGACGGCAAGGGGGCGAGTTCGCGCGTCTCCGCCGTCTACGCCATGCCGCCGCGCAACGCCTTCGTCGCCGCGCTGAAGGACTTCAAGGAGGTGTGGGAGATGCCGTGGGACGACCGCCCGGTCTATGCCGGCCTCGTCCATTCCCGCGAACCCGGCCGGGAGGAGGGGGTGGCGCTGCCCGGCCCCTTCCCCGTGCGCAAGCTGAAGGTCGACGAGTATGTCGACGACTTCTTCTTCGACCAGCCCTACGACCAGTTGATGGCGACCTCGCGCGACGGGAAGAAGGGGATCGTCGTCCACATGGACGTCGGCCGCCAGATCGCCGAGCTGGACCTGCCGGGCATGCCGCATCTCGGTTCCGGCATCACCTTCACGCATGACGGCCGGCCGGTGATGGCGACGCCGCACTTCAAGGACCCGGTGATCAGCGTGATCGACACGGTGGACTGGAAGACGGTGAAGCGCATTCCCATGCCCGGTCCCGGCTTCTTCCTGCGCGGCCACGAGAACACGCCCTATGCCTGGGCCGACGCCTACATGGGCAGGGACCGCGACCTCATCCCGATCATCGACACCCGCAGCCTGGAGATCGTCCGCACCCTGCGCCCGGCGCCGGGCAAGCTGACGGCGCATGTCGAGTTCACCCGCGACGGCCGCTACGCCTTGGTCTCGGTGATGGAGGAGGACGGCGCGATCATCGTCTACGACGCGGCGACCTTCGAGGAGGTCAGGCGGCTGCCGATGCGCAAGCCGATCGGCAAGTACAACGTCTGGAACAAGATCAACTATTCCAGCGGGACCAGCCACTGATCCCCAATCCCGACGGTGCCGGCGCGTCGGGACCCGGCTCCTGCATGCCGGCAAAGAAACACCCCCGCCGGCCCGAGGTCCGGCAGGGGCTTTGGAAGGGTCGCCCGGAAAAAGGTCGTGCGCCGGCGCGGCCTCAGCCGCACATGCCGCCGCAGCAGGATCCGCTGCGCCGGGCCACCAGCCGCTCGTAGGGCAGGCTGACGACGCCCGGCGGCGGCAGGACGCCCTGCATCAGATCCAGCACCTCCTCGATCGCCGTGCCCGGCGGGCAGTCCACCACCTCGCACACCTGCGCCCCGGCGCCGGCCGGGCCGAGCTCGTCGAAGCGGTCGGCGGCCACGACCCGGCCGTTTCGCTCGATGCGCACGCGATGGGACGCCGCGGCCTCGCCCGCTTCGGGCTTGCCGATGCGCACGCGCCAGACCTCGGGGCCGCGCTCCAGATACTCCCAGGTGAAGGTCGGGCCGAGCAGGGACTGGAGCTGCAGGTGGAGCGGCCGGGGGTCATGGTTGTTGACCAGCGAGAAGCCGGTGCCCGGCGCCAGCTCCTGCACCGCCTGGAAGATCATCGGGTGGCGCTGGTAGGGCGGGATGGACTGGACGTCGATGACCGGTTCGGGACGCTGGGGCCGGCCGGCGGGAAGGGTGGTGTGCATGACGATCCACTGAGCAGTGAGTGGCGAGCAGTGAGTGGCGAGCCGTGACGGGGGACCGGAACGGTCGGCCGTAGCTCTATCGCGGCATGCGTTCCGCTTCTTTGTTCCCGCACAAACTCCCGCACCGTCCGAACCATTGGCCGAACCACTGCCCCGGCCGTCCGCCGGTCAGGCGCCGGTCAGCCCGGCGACGAACACGTCCCAGCGGTCGTTGCTGTCGCCGTTGACCAGCGTCGGCACGTTGCTGTGGAAGCCGACATGCAGGCCGTCCGCCGAGAAGAACAGGCCGTCGCTGCTGGGGTCCTCGGCGATGCGGGTCACCGTTCCGCTCAGCAGGTCCTTCACGAAGATGTCGGACACTCCGTTGGTGTCCCCCGCCACCAGATTGCTGGCGTGGCTGTGGAAGGCCACCTTGGTTCCATCGGCCGACAGCACCGGATTGGCGGAGTCGCCGTTGGCCTGGGTACCGTCGGCCGCCGTGCTGACGCGGACCAGCGCGCCGGTGATCAGGTCCTTCACGAAGATGTCCGCCACCCCGTTGCTGTCGCCGGCCACCAGGTTGGTGGCGTGGCTGACGAAGGCGACCTTGCGGCCGTCGCCCGACAGCCAGCCGTCATAGGAATAGCCGTTGGCCTGGCTGCCGTCGCTGGCCGTGCTGGCGCGGGTGACGGCGCCGCTCGCCATGTCCTTGACGAAGACGTCCCAGGTGCCGTTGCCGTCGCCGGCCACGAGGTTGGAGGCGGTGGAGAAGAAGGCCACCTTGCCGCCGTCCGCCGAGAGGATCGGCTTGTAGCAGGCGGCATCGGCCTCGACGCCCGCCGCACTGGTGCTGGCGCGGGTCAGCGTGCCGGAGGTGAGATCCTTGACGAAGATGTCGGCGACGCCGTTGCCGTCGCCGGTCACCAGGTTGGTGGCCTCGCTCATGAAGGCGACGTGGTTGCCCTGGCCGGAGAGCGACAGGTAGGTCGAATCGCCGTTGCCGCGCACGCCGGTGGTCGAGGTGCTGACCAGGGTGAGGGCGCCGGTGGCGAGGGTCTTGACGAAGACGTCGGCGACGCCGTTGCCGTCACCGGCCACCAGGTTGGTGGCATAGCTGTAGAAGGCGACCCTGGAGCCGTCGTTGGACAGCGAGGGGAAGTAGGAGAAGCCGTTGGCCTGGGTGCCGTCTCCGGCGGTGCTGGCGCGGACGATGGTTCCGGTCGCCATGTCCTTGACGAAGATGTCGGCGGCGGAGTTGGTGTCGTCGGCGACGAGGTTGTAGGCGTAGCCCTGGAAGGCGACCCTGGAGCCGTCGCCGGACAGCGACGGGACGTAGCAGTCGGCATTGGCCTGCGTGCCGTCGGTGGCCGTGCTGGCCCGTGTGATGGTGACCGCGCCGGCGGGCCGGACAGTCAGCGCGACGGTGACCGGCTGGCTTGCCGCAACGCCGTCACGTGCGGTGTAGGTGAAGCTGTCGGCCCCGGAGAAGCCGGCCGCGGGCGTGTAGACGAAGGAGCCGTCGGCCGCCAGCGACAGCGTTCCGTGCGCCGGTCCCTGTGCCAGGACGGCGGTCAGCGCGTCGCCGTCCACGTCCCGGTCGTTGGCCAGAACGCCGGCCGCGGCGGCGACCACCAGCGGCTTGCCGGCGGCGGTCTGATAGGAGTCCGCCACGCCGGCCGGGGCGTCGTTGACCGCGGTGATCGCCAGCGAGACGGTCCGGCTGACGATGCCGCCCTTGCCGTCGCTGACCGTGTAGCGGAAGCCGCCGGCCGCCCCGTTGGCATCGGCGGCGGGGCGGAACAGCAGCCCTTCGAGCTGGGCCGCGGTGAGGATCCGGCCGACGACGACTTCGGTCGTGCCATCGGCCAGATAGACGGCGCCCCGGCCTGCGGTCGGGACGGCGGCGACGGTGATGGTCAGCGGATCGCCGTCGGCGTCGGTCGGCCGGGTGATCGCCAGTGGCGTTGCTCCGGAATCCTCCGCCACCGTCAGCGTCTTGTCCGGCTGGGCGGCGGGAGCCCTGTTGCCGCCCGGCGGCGGCTGGGTCGCTCCGGAAATGTCCGCCACGAACACGTCCCAGCGGTCGTTGCTGTCGCCGCTGACCAGCGTCGGCACGTTGCTGTGGAAGCCGGCATGGCTGCCGTCGGCGGAGAGCGACAGCCCGTCGCCGCTCGGATCCTCGGCGATGCGGGTGATGGAGCCGGTGATCAGGTCCTTCACGAAGATGTCGGACGCGCCGTTGCCGTCCCCTGCCACCAGATTGCTGGCATTGCTGTGGAAGATCACCTTGGTTCCATCGGCCGACAGCACCGGATTGGCGGAGTCGCCGTTGGCCTGGGTACCGTCGGCCGCCGTGCTGACGCGGACCAGCGCGCCGGTGATCAGGTCCTTCACGAAGATGTCCGCCACCCCGTTGCTGTCGCCGGCCACCAGGTTGGTGGCGTGGCTGACGAAGGCGACCTTGCGGCCGTCGCCCGACAGCCAGCCGTCATAGGAATAGCCGTTGGCCTGGCTGCCGTCGCTGGCCGTGCTGGCGCGGGTGACGGCGCCGCTCGCCATGTCCTTGACGAAGACGTCCCAGGTGCCGTTGCCGTCGCCGGCCACGAGGTTGGAGGCGGTGGAGAAGAAGGCCACCTTGCCGCCGTCCGCCGAGAGGATCGGCTTGTAGCAGGCGGCATCGGCCTCGACGCCCGCCGCACTGGTGCTGGCGCGGGTCAGCGTGCCGGAGGTGAGATCCTTGACGAAGATGTCGGCGACGCCGTTGCCGTCGCCGGTCACCAGGTTGGTGGCCTCGCTCATGAAGGCGACGTGGTTGCCCTGGCCGGAGAGCGACAGGTAGGTCGAATCGCCGTTGCCGCGCACGCCGGTGGTCGAGGTGCTGACCAGGGTGAGGGCGCCGGTGGCGAGGGTCTTGACGAAGACGTCGGCGACGCCGTTGCCGTCACCGGCCACCAGGTTGGTGGCATAGCTGTAGAAGGCGACCCTGGAGCCGTCGTTGGACAGCGAGGGGAAGTAGGAGAAGCCGTTGGCCTGGGTGCCGTCTCCGGCGGTGCTGGCGCGGACGATGGTTCCGGTCGCCATGTCCTTGACGAAGATGTCGGCGGCGGAGTTGGTGTCGTCGGCGACGAGGTTGTAGGCGTAGCCCTGGAAGGCGACCCTGGAGCCGTCGCCGGACAGCGACGGGACGTAGCAGTCGGCATTGGCCTGCGTGCCGCCGGTGGCCGTGCTGGCACGGACGATCTTCGGTTCAAAAAAGCTCATGGGTCGTCTTCCTCGTCACGTCCGCCGGCTGGTCCGATGGAGGGGGCGGGCGCACGGCAACCCGCCCTCCGCTGCACGGGCCGGAGAGAATCCCAAGTCAAATCCTGTGTGTTCGGCTATGGCAGGATTCGTTTTTCTCGGATCCTGATGAATAAACTGCGATCTTCCAATAAATACTGTTCAGGCCATTTTAAGACTGCAATTTGTTTCTTTTCGTCTGAGGGATTAGCCTTCCTCTTCGTGCCCTACCTCCGCTTTGGAGGGGTGGCCGGACGGCCGATCCGCGGTGTTTGGCAAATCGATCCGCGCTGCGGCTGTACATCGGAAAATCCTGCCGAATCCGGCGGAAAACCGGGGCTGTTTTGGATACCCTTTCCACACTCAGTTTGCTAAACAAACACATGAACAGGGAGGCTCCATCGTGAATGCGGTCGGGGTCGCCGGAACGGCAAAACGCCGAAGGAACAAGAAACAGGAGGAACCGCCGTCATGACCCGATCCGCACCAGAGTGAGACGCCGGCCGGAAGCCGTTGCTGCTGCGTCCGTTGTTCTTGCGTCCCTTTTGCGGGACCGGACTCCCTGGTTCCGCAATACCTCCCCCAACCGGTCCCGCGGCCGGTTGGGTTTTTTCTTTTGCGCCGGGTCCGGCGCCGGGCGGGCGTCTTGCCTGCGGGCATGACGCGTCGCACAGTCTCTTCGAGGAGCCTTCCTGAAGATTGGGCCTGAAAGGATGGATCACCTGTGACGATCAAGCTCGACCGGCATGAAAAGGGCATTCTCGACGCCCTGCAGGACAACGCCCGCCTGACCATGCAGGAACTGGGCGACAGCGTCGGCCTGTCGGCTTCCCCCTGCTGGCGCCGCGTCCGCTCGCTGGAGGAGATCGGCGTCATCCGCCGCTACACGGTTCATCTCGACCCGCGCAAGCTTGGCCTCAGCGAGTGCGTCTTCGCCCATGTGACGCTGGAGCGCCATCGCGAGAATGTGGTGGACCAGTTCGAGGCGGCCATCCGCACCATGCCGGAGGTGCTGGAGTGCTTTGCCGTCACCGGCGATGCCGACTATCTGCTGCGCATCGTGGTGCCCAGCACCGAGCATTACGGCCGTTTCCTCAGTGAGAAGATCTTCTCCATACCCGGCGTCGCCCACGTACGCTCCAACGTGTCGCTGAAGGAGGTGAAGTTCGAGACGCGGCTGCCGCTGGATCATCTGGAGTGAAGCTCCCGGCGGCCCGGCCGCACCGCCGTCCCGGACCTGCGGCCCCGGAATCGGCCGAAATCCGGCCGAGGAGGCTCCCCCGCATCCCTGTCGCATTGGTCAAAAGCAAGCGCGAGCTCTGCCTAAAGATCATGCATCCGAAAGATGTGTTGGTGCGCCCGGCCCATCCATCCAGCATGAACTTCGCATCCTAAGGATGCAGAAGAGGGCGCACGCCCACACAATTCTGGAGGAATGCCATGACCGGGCAGTGGAGCATGCTGGCCAAGCCGATCCTGGGGACCAGCGGCAACGACAGCTTATCCGGCACCGATGCGGACGATACCCTGATCGGGATGGACGGCTTGGACACGCTGTTCGGCGGAGCCGGCCGGGACACGCTTCTCGGTGGTGACGGTCGGGACATACTGATCGGCGGAACCGGCGCGGATCTGATGGTCGGCGGAGAAGGGAACGACCGCTATTACGTCGACGATCCGGGCGACCGGGTCGTCGAGATCGGGCCTCCCGTTTCGTTCGACCGGCCGCCTTCCGGCGACCTTTATTGGGTCGGGGACTCGGTGACGACCACCTTGTCCTACCGGCTGGGGACCGGCATCGAGGCTCTTGTCCTGGACGGGAGCGCCGACCTCGGTGGCTGGGGCAATGCCTCCGACAACTACCTGGAGGGCAACAGCGGCGCCAACCAACTGTCCGGTGAGGCCGGTCGGGATCGCATCCGGGGCAGGGGAGGCGATGATGTGATCTTTGGCGGCGACGGCGACGACGGCTGGACCCATCAGTATGAGGATGTTTTCGGCGACACGAAGTACTATGGCCTGGAGGGCGGCGCCGGCAGCGACACCATCTACGGCGGCCTGGGCGACGATGGCCTGAGCGGCGGCAGCGGCAATGACATACTGTTCGGCGAGGACGGCAACGACGATCTCATCGGCGGTCTCGGAGACGACCTGCTGATCGGCGGTGACGGCGACGACCGCATGTATCTCAGCGCGTACGACTTCACCAGCGAGCCCGAGGATGGGCCGAGCCTTGGCTGGGATGGTGGTGGAGCCGGCAACGATACGCTGATCGGCGGCGCCGGGCGCGACAACTACAGCTTCGGCAGTACCTGGAACGGTGACGACCTGATCCTGGACTTCACACGGGGCGAGGACGTGATCGACGTCCGGCCCGGCTATCATCTCTGGGAGTGGTTCGACAGCAACGGGGACGGTGTCCTCAACGGTGCCGACGAGCGCTTCAGCGTGGCCGACGGCTCCTTGACCATGACCTGGTATGCCGACACCACCGGCCGGGTGCCCTCGCTCACCCTGCTGGGCGTGACCGAACTCACCCCGGTCGACTTCCTCACCTCGGGCTGACCGCGCCCGGAAGCAGACGTCCGGCGATGATCGGCGTCCCGGGCCGGGCTGGTTCGCCGGCGGCGGCAGGCCGGCCCGGCAGTCAGCGGACCAGCCCCACCGGCGCGCCGGTCTCGGGATGGGGGATCACGGTCATCGGCAGGCCGTAGATGGCGCCCAGCCGGCCCGGCGTCATGATCTCGGCCGGGGTGCCGCGGTCGATCAGCCGCCCGCCGTGCAGGGCGACGATGTCGTCGCAGAAGCGGGCGGCCATGTTGACGTCGTGCAGCACCGCGACCACCCCGATGCCGCGCTCCCGCGACAGGCGGCGGACCAGGGCCAGCACCTCCACCTGATGGGCGACGTCGAGCGCGGAGATCGGCTCGTCGAGCAGCAGGCAACCGGCATCCTGCGCGATCAGCATGGCCAGCCACACCCGCTGCCGCTCGCCGCCCGACAGGCTGTCCACCAGACGGCCGGCGAACCGCGCGGTGTCGGTCAGGGCCAGCGCCTCCTCCACCTTGCGGGCGTCCTCCGCCCGGAAGGCGCCGAGCGCGCCGTGCCAGGGATAGCGGCCGAGCGCCACCAGTTCCCGCACCAGCAGCCCGGAGGCCGCGGGCATCTGCTGCGGCAGATAGCCGATCCGGCGGGCGAGCGCCCGCTGCTTCCAGCGCTCCAGCGGCTGCCCCTCGAACAGCACCCGCCCGCCGCTGGGAGGCTGCTGGCGCGCCAGGATCTTCAGCAGGGTGGATTTGCCCGACCCGTTATGGCCGATCAGCGCGGTCACCCGGCGCGGGAAGAGGTCGCAGGACGGCAGGTCGAGCAGGAGGCGCCCCGGCAGGGCGAAGCTCACCCCTTCGAGCCTGAACATCGGCTTATCCAACGAGGTCATGCGGAGGTCCTGCTGTCTGATGAGGCGGCCGGCGGGGTGCGCCGCCAGTAGGCGACGGTCAGCATGCGGTCGCGGTGGATGCCGCGCCCGCGCAGATGGTCGCGCAGGCGGGCGAGCGCGTCGAACTCGCAGGCCACCCAGGCGAACAGATCGGCCGGGTCGGACGGCAGTGTCAGGGACCGCACCGCCTCCACCAGCGGACCCTCCCCTCCGACGTCACGGCGGTGCAGCCAGCGGACGGCGACGCCGGCGGGGGCCCGAAGCGGCAACTCGTCGTCCGCGTCCCGCACTTCGATCAGGGCGGTGCCGCGGGCGTCGGCCGGCAGGTCTTCCAGGATGCGGGCGATGGCGGGAAGGGCCGTCTCGTCGCCGGCCAGCAGGTACCAGCCCGCCGGTCGGATGCCCAGCCCGCAGGGGCCGGACATGCCGCAGAGGTCGCCGGGCCGGGCCCGCCGGGCGAAGGCCGCACCGGCTCCCCCATCGGCATGAAGGACGAAATCGATGTCCAGTTCGCCCGCCTCGGCGTCGATGCGCCGCAGGGTGTAGTAGCGGACCGCCGGCCGGCGCTCCGGCTCGGGCCGGAGCGGCCGGCCGTCGGGGCCGGGGCGCGGCCAGGACGGCGCCGCCAGCCCGTCCGGCGGCAGGTAGAGGCGGACATGCAGGTCGTCCGGCGTGGCGAAGCGGCCGAGGTCGCCGCCTCGGAAGGTGATGCGGCGCAGCCGCGGCGTCAGGTCCCGGACGGCGGCGACCCGGATCTCGCGGAAGTCGGCGAAGAGCGGCCCGCTCTCCACGTCGCCGGTCCAGACGATGGCAACATCCTCCCCCAGCAGGCCGGCGAGCTGTTCGCTGACCGAGGCGCGCAGCCGCTCCAGAAGCCCGCGGTCGTCCGCCTCCGCCCGCAGATGCAGGGCATCGGTGCCGACGCTCAGCGCAAGCCGGCCGAACTCGCCGCTCGCCGCCAGCGCGTCGCCCTCGCGGATGAAGGAAAGGCCATAGGGCTCCGCGGCGGCGACCAGCCGGTCGGCGGCAGCGGCGGGATGGTCGTGAGGGATTGCGGTATCGCAGGAGAAGCGGGGCATCAGCGCCGTCCCAGCAGCCAGAGAAGAAAGGGTCCGCCGATCACCGAGGCGAGCAGCCCGGCCGGCACCTGATAGGGAAAGATCACGCTGCGGCCGAGCCAGTCGGCCAGCAGCATGACCAGTCCGCCGAGCATGGCGGAGCCGGCGAGATGGGCCGCCGCCCGCTGCAGGCCGAGCATGCGGGCGAGATGCGGTCCCATCAGCCCGACGAAGCTCAGCGGCCCGACGATCAGCGTCGCCGCCGCGGTCAGCAGCGCCGAAAGGCTGTACAGCGTGATCCGGCTGAGCGGCGGGCTGACCCCCAGCGCCGCGGCCACCCCGCCGCCGAGCGGCAGCAGGTCGAGCCAGCGGGCGACGAAGGGGATGGCGGCGACGGCGAGCAGCGCCAGCAGAAGCGCCGCCAGCCCGTCGGTCCACCCCACCATGTAGGTCGATCCGGACAGCCAGGTGACGAGCGTCTGCAGGCGCGGGTCCTGCCCGGCCATCAGGACGGCGACGACGACCCCGGAAATCGAACTGGTGGCGATGCCGGCCAGCAGCAGCCGGTCGGGCGGGAAGCCGTCCTTGCGGCCGAGCGCCAGCATGGCCGCCAGCACCGCGACCGCCCCCGCCCCGCCGGCCGCGGTCTGTGCGGCGCGGTCGGGAGCGTCGGCCGAGAACATCAGCACGATCACGCCGAGGATCGCGCCGGAGGAGACGCCGAGGATTTCCGGCGCCGCCAGCGGGTTGCCGGTCATCCGCTGCAGCATGGCCCCCGCCACCGCCAGCATCGCCCCGCCCGCCAGCGCCGCCAGCGCCCGCGGCAGGCGCCAGTCGAGCGCCGCGAGCCCGCCGCCGACGCTCCAGTCCCAGCCGTCCGGTCCGGGGCCGCCGGCGACCGCCGCCCACAGGGCCAGCGGCAGCAGAAGGGCGGCGCCGGCAAGCGCCAGGCCCGGCCGGGAGGCCCGTGGCGGCAGGGCGGCGGCGGCCATGACCGGCGGTGCGGAGCTGCGCAGCCGCGGCAGCAGCCACAGCAGCATCGGCACGCCCAGCACCGCGGTGACGGCACCGGTCGGCAGCTCGCGGTAGGTGATCGGCGCCATCAGCACCAGGGCGTCGGTCGCCCACAGCAGGGCGGCCCCGCACAGGGGCGCCCACAGCATCCGCTGTCCAAGCCGGCGGGCGCCGGCCATGCCGACGATGGTCGGGGCGGCCAGCCCGACGAAGCTGACCACGCCGACCGCGGCGACGGTGAGGGCGGTCAGCATCACCGCGATCACCAGCCCGGCCAGCCGGGCGCCCACCACCGACAGGCCCAGGCCGCGCGCCCCGTCCTCCCCCAGGCCGAGCAGGACCAGCGGCCGCAGCACCAGCATGGCGGCGACCGCCAGGACCGCCAGCCGGGGCGCCAGGAAGGCGACCACTCCCCAATCCTGCTGGTCGAGGAAGCCGGCGCCCCACAGGAACAGGCCGATCAGCAGATCGTGGTTGAACAGCACCATCACGCCGCTGACCGACCCGGCATAGAGGCTGAGGACGAGGCCCGCCAGCACGACGGTCACCGGCGACAGCCCCTTGCGCCAGGACAGCGCCAGCAGCGCCGCCGCCGACAGCCCGGCGCCGGCCAGCGCCACCCATTCCCGCCCCGCCGCCAGCGCATCCGGCAGCCACAGGGTGGCGACGGCGAGCGACAGGTGCGCGCCCGCCGAGATGCCGAGGGTGGCGGGCTCGGCCAGCGGGTTGCGCAGAACCTGCTGCAGGATGGTGCCGGCCAGCCCCAGCGCCGCCCCCACCAGCAGGGCGACCGCGAAGCGCGGGAACAGGACGTAATGGGCGGCGAGCTGGTCGAGCCGCGCCCGATCGGGATCGACCAGCGCCCGCCACCACAGATCCGGCGGCAATTGCCGGTCGAGCACCAGAAGGGAGGCCAGCCCGGCCAGCAGGAACAGGCCGGCCACCGGCCAGGCGGGGCCGAACCGGCGGGGCGGGGGCGGGATCGCGGTGTCAGCCATCGCGCTGCACAAGCCTTTCGCCGAGCAGGCGGACGAAGCGCTCCGCCGCCGGGACGCCGCCGTAGAACAGGATGGGCGGCAGGATGGTGACCCGGCCCTCGCGCAGGAAGGGCAGCCCGGCGAACAGCGGCAGGGCGGCCAGCGCCTCCAGCGCCCGCTTGCCCTCGCTGCCGATGTTGACCAGCCCGGCGTCGGGGCGGCCGGTCAGCCGGTCCATGGTCACCGTGGCATGGCCATAGGGGCCGCTGGGACCCGTCCAGGCATTCTCGATCCCCAGCCGGTCGAGAAGGTCCTGGTAGAGGCTGTTGCGCCCATGGATGAGGACGCGGCGCCCGTCGAGGACGCTCAGAACATAGAGCGGGCGGCGCTCCCGGCCGGACAGGCGGTCGCGCGCCTCCTCCAGCAGGCGGTCGAGGCGCGCGACGCGCGGTCCGCCGCCTCCGGCATGCCGAGGCCGCCCGCCAGCCCGCGCAGCGACGCGACGGCGAAGGCGAGCTGGCCGCCTCGCCCTTCCCCTTCGGCGGACCGGGTGTCGAAGGACTGGTAGAGGGTCAGCGGGCGATCCGTTCCAGCCGGCCCCGCACCGCGGACAGCATGCCGTCGGTCACGAAACCTGCCGGCGCCAGCCGGTCGAGCAGTTCCAGGTTCGGTTCCGCCCTGGCGCCGATGTCCGCAACGCCGTCCGGCACCGCCGGCTCGACCACGGAGCGGCGGTAGCGGTCGATCTCCGGCAGGCCGCGCGGGACGATGCCCAACGACAGCAGGGCCTGCGCGCTCGTCCAGTCGAGCGCACAGACCCCGCCTGCGTCCTTGGCCCGCACAGGCTGCGTGCCGCCGGCCAGGAGACCGAGCGGCAGCGCAGAGGCCATGCGGAGGAACCGGCGCCGGTGGAAGGCGCCGGCCATGTCGGGCGCCGGCCGCAACGGTCC